>NZ_SHLI01000001.1:1348333-2022500 GCF_004217415.1 Spiribacter vilamensis | reverse complement strand
GGTCCAGACCGTTCGTAGCGGGGACAACCTGGCAACGGTTTTCAAACGCGCCGGCCTGAGTGCCCGCGACGTCTACGACGTAGTCAACGCGGGCGACCCGGCCGGTCAGCTGACCCGCGTGTTTCCGGGGGACGAGGTCTATCTGCAGAAAAGCGCGGACAATCGTCTACTGGGACTGCGCTATGCAATGAGCCCGAGCCGCACCCTGCATCTGCGCCGCGACGCGGACGGCGACTGGAAGCCCTTTGTCAAAACCGTCGAGCTCGAGCGCCGCAACGCGCAGGCCGAGGGCCGGATCGAGAGCTCGCTCTACAATGCCGGCATCGAAGCGGGCCTTAGCGACGCCCTGATCATGGAGCTGGCGGGTATTTTCGGCTGGGACATTGATTTCGCACTGGACCTGCGAAACAACGACTCCTTCGTGGTCATCTACGAAACCCTGCATCGGGACGGCCAGAAGGTACGCAACGGCGACATCCTTGCCGCCGAGTTCGTCAACCGGGGCGAGCGCTTCCGGGCGCTACGCTACGAAACACCGGCGGGCGAGAGCAACTACTACACGCCCGACGGGCGCAGCATGCGCAAGGCCTTCCTGCGCACTCCCACCGACTTCACGCGCGTGAGCTCGGACTTCAACCCTGACCGGGTCCACCCGGTCTACGGCACCAAACGCCCGCACCGGGGAACGGACTACGCCGCCCCCCCCGGCACGCCGATCAAGGCGGCCGGCGATGGAAAGATCATCGAACGGGGACGCAAGGGCGGCTATGGCAACACGGTCGTCCTCAAGCATGGCACGCGATACACGACGCTCTACGGACACATGCGCGGATTCGCCAACGGCCATTCCGTGGGCGACCGTGTTCAACAGGGCGAGATCATCGGCTATGTCGGCAGCACCGGCGTTTCCACCGGCCCACACCTGCACTACGAATTCCGGGTCGATGGCACACATCGGAACCCGCGTACCGTCGATCTGCCCGAGGCGGAGCCGATCGCCGAGCAATACCGCGATGATTTCGAACGCGAGACATCCGACCTGCTTGCCCGTCTCGACGGAATAAGCCCGACCCGCGTTGCCCAGGCCGGCGAATAGGGCCCACCCGATGCGCATGATCGGCCTGATGTCGGGCACCAGTCTGGATGGTGTCGATGCGGCGCTGGTCGACTTCGATGCCCGCGGCCGGCCAACGCTGGCCGGACAGATCCACCACGACTATCCCGCCGAACTCGCGGCGCAGCTGCGCACCATCGACGGCGACAGCCCGCTACGCACCGTACTGATGCTTGATGCCTGGCTCGCCGGATTCTACGCCAGCGCCGTCGAAGCGCTACGTTCAGCGACCGGCACGGCGCGACAGGATATTGATGGCATCGCCCTGCATGGACAGACCCTCTGGCATGCCCCCGGTGCCAGTCCGCCGGTTACCTGCCAGATCGGCGATCCGAGCCGCCTGGCCGAGACCACTGGCATCCCCGTCATCGCCGACTTCCGCCAGCGTGATCTGGCCGCAGGGGGTGAGGGCGCTCCCCTGGCGCCGCTTTTTCATGCCGCGCTTTTCGGGTGCGATCATCGGCGCTGCGTTGTGAATATCGGTGGGGTCGCCAATATCTCGGTACTCGACGCCGGTGGACAGCCACTCAGCGGTTTCGATGCAGGGCCCGGCAACACGCTCATGGATGCATGGGCGCGCCGTCATCTTGATCTGCCGTTCGACCGGGACGGTCGCTGGGCCGCATCGGGCATGGTGGATACGCCGTTCCTCGAGCGCCTGCTCGCCGACCCCTATTTCCGACGCCCGCCACCGAAGAGTATCGATATACGGACCTTTGATCTTGCCTGGCTGGAAAAGCATTCCGGGGCGCCGCAGCGGCCGGCGGACATCCAGGCAACGCTGCTGGCGCTAACCGCCGTAAGCATCGTCGATGCGATCGATGAATGGGGGAAAGCCCCCGAGGACGTGGTCATTACCGGCGGCGGTGCACTGAATACCGAACTGCGTCGGGCCATTGCCGCCCGGCTGACGCCCCGACCCCTACTGACCGGGGAAGACGAGGGGATCCCGGCAACGCTGGTCGAGGCGACCGGATTCGCCTGGCTGGGCCGGGCGACGCTGCGCGGAGACCGGCTCGATCTGAGATCGATTACCGGGGCCCGGCGCCCCGTGATTCTGGGCGGGGTTTACCCGGCCTGATCCCGATCAGACGCCGAACGACGACCCGCAGCCGCAGGTGGTACTGGCGTTGGGATTGCGGATCACGAACTGGGCACCCTCGATCCCCTCGACATAGTCGATTTCCGCCCCCTCGAGGTAGGCACTGCTCATCGGGTCCACGAGCAGTTTGACGCCGGCATTCTCCACCATGGCGTCGCCGGCCTCTTCGCTTTCATCGAACATGAAGCCGTACTGGAAGCCCGAGCAGCCCCCACCCGTAATGTAAACGCGGAGCTTGAGGGCGTCGTTCTGCTCCTCGTCGAGCAGCTGGCGCACCTTGGTGGCCGCATTGTCGGTAAAAACCAGCAGGTCTTCCTGCTCCGCTACTTCACTCATTGCCTTATCTCCGGGTGGTTCTCTGTCATTCGATTCTCCTGCCCGGCCCGAGCAACGTCAATCACCGTCACGGCAACACCGGGATACCCTGCAGCCCCAGCGTCTCGGGCAGGTCGAACATCAGGTTGAGATTCTGCAACGCCTGGCCGGCCGCGCCCTTGACCAGGTTATCCTCCACCGCCAGCACCAGTGCCATGTCTCCGCCCTCGGGCCGATGCACCGCAATGCGAACCATGTTGCTACCGCGCACGCTGCGCGTCTCGGGATGGCTCCCGGGGGGCAGGACATCGACGAACGGTTCGTCGGCGAAACGCTCCGCGTACACCGCCTGCAAATCGACCGATGGATCGAGAAGTCGAGCGTACAAGGTCGCATGAATACCGCGAATCATGGGGATCAGATGCGGCACGAAGGTGAGCCCCACTCCGTGACCTGCCGCCATCTCCAGGCCCTGGCGGATCTCGGGCAGATGGCGGTGCCCGGATGCGCCGTAGGCATGGAAATTCTCGCCGGCCTCGCACAGTAGCGTGTGCTGCCGCGGCTGGCGCCCGGCGCCACTGGCACCGGATTTGGCGTCGGCCACGAGTTGGCCGGTATCCACCAGCCCGGCCTCCAGCAGTGGCAGAAACCCGAGCTGCACGGCGGTGGGATAGCAACCGGGATTGGCCACCAGCCGCGCCTCGCGAATGGCCTCTCGACCCTGCTCCGGCAGCCCGTAGACGGCTTCCGCGGCGAGCGCCGGGCAGCTGTGGGTCATGCCGTACCAGTGTGACCACACCGCCAGGTCGCGGATCCGGAAATCCGCTCCCAGATCGATGACGCGGACACCGCGCTCGATCAGCGCTGGCGCCATCTCCATCGCCGTCCCGTTGGGCGTGGCGAAAAACACCAAATCACACCCGGCCAGCGTCTCGGGATCGGGCTCGGAGAAGGCGAGATCGACATGACCGCGCAGGTTCGGGTAGATCGCGCTCACTGGCTGCCCCGCCTGGGCGCGGGAGGTAATGACCCGCAGTTCGACCTGCGGATGGCCTGCCAGCAGCCGCAGCAACTCGACGCCGGTGTAACCCGTGCCACCCACGATCCCGACCTTTATCGTCATCATCTGCCCCCTGAGCTGATTCCATTCCCCTGTATGATGCCAGAGACGTCATCCGGGCGCCGACGGTGAACCCGACAGTGAGAACAACACCCAGCCAGTCGCAACAGTATCGCCTGTCCATCGGCCGGGCACCGGTCTTAATGGCCGGGCTCGGCGTGGCCGTGGGTGCCCTGACGGCCCTGGTCGTCATCTGTTTCCGGCTGCTCTACGAATCCGGCCAGTCGGCCCTGCTACCGGGCGGCGTCCTCGGCAACTACGAGGCACTGACCGCCTGGCAACGACTACTGCTGCCGATCGCGGGCGCGGGACTGATCGGTGTCTACATGCGGTATGCCGCGCGGGGCGACCCACGCACCGGTATCGGCTTCGTGATCGAACGCACCACCTATTACGAGGCGCTGCTACCGCTACGCAATGCCATTAATCAGCTCGTCGTTGCCACCATCGCCATTGTCAGTGGTCACTCCGTGGGGCGCGAGGGCCCCAGCGTTCACCTGGGTGCCACCGCGGGCAGCCAGGTCGGTCAGTGGCTCGGTCTCCCCCACAACAGTCTTCGCACACTGGTGGCCTGCGGCACGGCGGCCGCCATCGGGGCCTCTTTCGACACGCCCCTCGCGGGCGTGGCCTTTGCGATGGAGGTGGTGGTCATGGAATACACCATCGCCGGTTTTCTGCCCGTCATCATCGCCGGTGTCACCGCTACCGCCCTCGCACGGGTGGTATTCGGCAGCGGTATCGTCTTCTCCATACCGGCACTGAGCATCGAAGGACTGCACGAACTGCCATTGGTCCTGGTCCTCGGCCTGCTGCTGGGCGGCCTCGCGGCGGCCTTTATCCGCCTGTTACGGATAATGGGACAGGTACTTATCCACTGGCCCGTGGTGACACGAACGCTGATCGGCGGGTCGATCGTCGGCACGATCGGCCTGTTCGTCCCCGAGGTGATGGGGATCGGTTATGACACCGTTGCCGCCACACTCGCCGGCGAGCTTGGCGTGCTGCTGCTCGTTGCGATCGTCATCGCCAAGCTGCTGGCAACGGCGGCCATCATCGGCCTTGGTGTACCCGGCGGGATCATCGGCCCGACACTGGTCATGGGGGCCGCGGCGGGCGGTGCCATGGGCCTGGTCGCGGAATCGATGATCGCCGCACCCCTGGGCGGACCGGCGCTTTATGCGCTGCTGGGCATGGGGGCGATGATGGGAGCCACCCTGCGAGCCCCGCTGGCGGCGCTGACAGCCATGCTCGAGCTCACTGCCAACCCCGGGATCATCATGCCGGGCATGCTGACCATCGCCGCCGCGACCCTGAGCGCTCGCGAGATCTTCCGGACCGACTCGGTCTATCACCTGGCGCTGGGGGAGCGCGGCCTCGATCCGCGCCGCAACCCGCTGCTGCAGGCCGCGAGCCGACTGGGCATCCTGCAGCTGGTCGACCCCCACTGCCGGCAACTGGCCGCACCCGGCGATGTCGAAACCATCGAAACGCTGCTCACCGATCCACCGAACTGGATCCTCCATGCGGCGGGGGAAGAGGGTCTGCCGACACGAATCGGCGATCCCGACACGCTGCTCGACAACCATCACGCGGGACGCCCGCCTTCAGACGGATCCATCCCGCTGCTCGCCATTGATGAGAAGGCGAGCCTGCGCGAGGCCGTTGAACAGCTCCGCGAGGCCGGGGAAGCGGCACTCCTGGTGACCCGCCCGATCGGCAACGGCGCGCGCGAATGGCGTGGCGTGGTCACCCGCGCATCGATCTATCGTGCGTACCTGGGCTGAGTCAGCGCGATGGACAGTTGATATAATCCTTTTACGGATAAACCGAGGGTTTCTAGCGTGCGAAAAGAATGGCTGGCCGGTGCCTTGGCACTAGTGATTGTAGCGCTCGTGGGCTACGTCTGGTTCGCGCCACCGGCGCGCGAACCGGCACCGAACGTCAGGCTCGACATGCTCAATGGCGGGCAGGCGGAACTCGGCGAGTACCGGGGCGAACCGGTAATGCTGGTGTTCTGGGCCACCACCTGCCCGACCTGCGTTGCAGAGATGCCCGAGGTCGTGGCATTGCACAATGATCTCGCCGACGATGGCCTGAACATCGTCGGTGTAGCCATGGACTATGATCCGCGGGAACAGGTAGAGGCACTGGTAGAGCGGCGGCAGCTGCCCTACGAAATTGTGCTGGACAATGGTGGCACCATCGCCACGGCGTTCAACGACGTCCGGCTGACGCCGACAACCGTGCTCATCGACCCCGAGGGTGGCGTGGTCTGGCAGCGTATCGGCCCGATCGACTTCGACGGCCTGCGCCGCCAGCTCGAGCCGATGCTCGCGGAGGGGCAGTCGGCATGACGGCACTCTGGATCAAGTCATTCCACATCATCAGCGTGATCACCTGGTTTGCGGCGATCTTCTATCTGCCGCGGCTGTTCGTCTATCACGCGATGACCGGGGACGAGGACGAGACCGGGCGCGAGCGCCTGAAGATCATGGAGCGCAAGCTCTACCGCGGCATCATGAATCCGAGCGCGGTCGTCGCAGTGGGTCTGGGTATCGTGCTGGTGATTATTCAGCCGTTCTGGCTCGAGCAGGGCTGGTTGCACGTCAAGACCCTGCTGGTGGTTGGGCTGGTCGCCTACCACCTGTACTGTGGACGTCTGCTCCGAGCCTTTGCAGAGGACCGCAACACGCACAGCCATCGGTGGTATCGGGTTTTCAACGAGCTGCCGGTGCTGGTATTGATCGCCGTGGTGCTGCTTGTCGAGCTCAAACCCTGGGCATGAGGCTGCAGCCGTGCGAATTCCGTGGTGAACGCGAATTTCCGTGGTAATGTAATGAGTACCGAAAAAGTCCACAATGGTTGGTGATATGACGCCCGTGCTTTTCTCCCCTCAACACGATGACTATGTACGCCAGCTTCTACAGGGCGCAGGGCTTCGTGCGACCCGTCAGCGGATGGGGCTCGCCGGACTGATCTTCGGACAGGGCGAGCGTCACATTACCGCTGAAGACCTCTATGCCGAGGCGATCGACAGCGGCATGCGGCTGTCACAGACGACGGTGTACAACACCCTGCACCAGTTCACCGAGGCCGGCCTGCTGCGGGAGATCCTCGCCGACCCGCGACGGATCTACTTCGACACCAAGGTCGACCCCCATCACCACTTCCTCGACGAGGAAACGGGTGAAATGGAAGATATCCCGCATCATGGCGTGGCTGTCGATGGCCTGCCGACACCGCCCCCCGGCAAGACCATCGAGGGTGTCGACGTCATCGTGCGCGTTCGCCGCCCGAGCTGAGCCGTTAACGTCCTGCCCGGATCAGGCCGCCCAGCCCGTGGCGATCCATCTCGGCATTGACCCGCTGGCGAACCTCGCCGGGCGTCTCGCAGACCAGCACCGAATCGAGGAGCGACCGGGCCGCTGAATAGGGGATAGTTCGTAGCACCCGCTTGACCCGAAGCAGTCGTCCACTGCTCATCGACAGCCCCTCCATGCCCATGGCCAGCAACAGCGGCGCCACCGCCGGCTCGCCGGCCATGCTCCCGCAGATGGTCACCGGCGTACCGAGCCGCTGCCCGGTCGCCGCGACCTCCGCCACTGCCCGCAACACCGCCGGATGCAGCTCGTCATAGATCGAGGCGACGCGGCTGTTGTTGCGGTCCACGGCCAGCAGATACTGGGCCAGGTCATTACTGCCGATGGACAGGAAATCCAGCCGGCGCGCCAGGCTCTCCGCCTGGTAGACCGCCGCCGGCACCTCGACCATCGCGCCCAACGCCGGCATGGCGGTGTCGATCCCTTCGTCGGCCAGCTCGTCGCGGGCGCGACGGACCAGGGCCGCGGCCTGGTCGGCCTCCTCCACCCGCGTGATCATCGGAAACATGATCCGCAGATTCTCCAGCCCGGCGGAGGCCCGCAGCATGGCACGTAGCTGGGTGAGGAATATCTCCGGGTGATCCAGCGTCATGCGCACACCGCGCCAGCCAAGGAATGGATTCTCGTCGTGGGTGGGGAAGTACGGCAGCGGCTTGTCACCACCGACGTCCAGGGTCCGCAGCGTCACCGGAAGGGGCGCGAAGGCCTCGAGGACCTGGCGATAGTCATCGGCCTGCTCGCTCTCGCCGGGAAAGCGCGTACTCACCATGAACGGAAACTCGGTGCGGTGCAGCCCGACGCCGGCACAGCCGATCTCCAGGGCGCGCTCGATCTCGGCGGCCAGCCCCGTGTTGACGTAGAGGTTGATGCAGTGGCCGTCGGGGGTCTGTGCCGGTTCGCCGGCGATCTCCGCCAGCTCGGCGGTCAATTCCTCCTCCTCGCGGACTAGACGCTGATACTCGTCGCGCAGCCCCGGCGCCGGATCCACCTCCACCCGACCCCGATAGCCATCGACGATCAAGGCCCGGCCATGGAGGCCGTGGACCGGCAGTTCGCGCACCCCCATCACCGCCGGCACACCCAGCGCGCGGGCGAGGATGGCGATGTGCGAGTTCGCCGAACCACCGGCACTCACCACGCCGGCCAGCCGCTCGGTCGGGATCTCCACCAGCTGCGAGGCACTCACCTCCTCACCCACCAGGATCGTCTGCTCGGGGAGCGGCTGGTCCGCTTCCTCGAGCGCCAGCAACCGAGTCAGCAATCGGCGGCCGACATCGCGCAGGTCGCTGGCCCGCTCGCGCAAATAGGCATCGTCCATGGCCTCGAACCGGCGGGCGTGTTCGGCGATGGTGAGTCGCACCGCGAACGGCGCCCAGTGACCATCGCGAATGTGCGCGTGGACGCGCTGGCGAAGGCTGTCACCGTCGAGCATCTGCAGGTAGACATCGAAGAGCTGTTGCTCGGCGGCCGGCACCTGCCCTTCCATCCGTGCGGCGAGGGCGCGGAGATCGTCACGGGCCGCCTCCAGCGCCGATGCAAAGGCGGCCTCCTCGGCGGCGATATCGCGGACCCGGCGGTCGGAGATGCTCTCGAGACTGGCGGCACCGGTCATCACGTACCCCTCGCCGATCGCGAGACCACTGGAGCCGCCAATGCCGTCGAGTCCCAGCGGCCCGTTCTCCGCCGCCCCGGCGCCGTCGGTCAGCTCGCCGCGGACGCGGGCATGCGCCATGACGCCGGCGAGCTGCGCGGCCATGGTGACCAGGAACGCGACCTCGGCATCGGTAAAGCGGTCCCGCGCCTGGCGCTGCACCACCAGCACGCCCAGGCGCGACTGGTAGTGAATGATCGGCACGCCGAGAAACGAATGAAAGCGCTCCTCGCCCGTTTCCGGGAAGTAGCGAAAGCGCGGGTGGCGATCGGCGTCATTGAGGTTGATGGACTCCTCGCGCTGCGCAACCAGCCCCACCAGCCCCTCGTCGAGCGGCAGCCGCACCCGCCCCACCGCATCGGCGTTGAGCCCCCGCGTTGCCATCAGCTGCAGGTGTGCACCATCGCCTTCGAGCAGATAGACCGAGCAGACATCGCCATCGGTGGCCTCGGCCACCCGATCGACGATGATCTCCAGCGCCTCGCGGAAGTCGCTCGCGGCATTGACCGACTGGACAATGCGGTGGAGCGTCTCCAGCACGGCGGCTAGCGCCCCTGGCCGGGTTGGGGAATGGCGGGCGACCGGCCCGGACCCGACAGGACCGGCCGCTGCGGCGGTCCTTCGGGGAACAGCACCGGGGCGAGCTCGTCCAGCGCCTGCGCGTAGACATCGCGCTTGAACGACACGATCTCCTCGAGCGGATACCAGTACGGCACCCAACTCCAGGTATCGAATTCCGGCTCGGCCGTCGCGTCGAGCCGCACCCGGGTATCCGCCGTGCGCAGTCGGAGCAGAAACCAGACCTGCTTTTGACCGATGCAGGTGGGGCGTTGCCGACGGCGGATCAGATGCCGCGGCAGTCGGTAGTGCAGCCAGCCCCGCGTGGACCCGAGTACGGCCACATCTGATGGCCCCAGCCCTACTTCCTCGTTGAGTTCCCGGTAGAGCGCCGCCTCCGGGCTCTCGTTACGCTGGATCCCGCCCTGGGGGAACTGCCAGGCGTTCTGACCGACACGGCGCGCCCAGAGCAGCTCGCCGGCGTCGTTGGCCAGGATCATCCCGACATTTGGACGAAACCCTTTTGAATCAATCACTTACTTCACCAAATAAAGAATCCTGTTGCGGGTTATTCTTCCACAGAGGAGAATCAGCCGGCAATGCGGAAGCGGGAATGAAGCGTGCAGCTGGCGATTTTCGACCTCGACAACACCCTGCTGGCCGGCGACAGCGACTACCTCTGGGGGCAGCATCTGATGGAACAGGGTGCCGTGCCGCGGGCCCGGTTCGAGGAGGATAACCAGCGCTTCATGCGCGATTACGAGGCCGGGCGACTCGACATTGACGCCTTCCTGCGCTTCGCCCTCAAGCCACTCGCCGAGACGCCCGAGCCGATGTTGCTCGAATGGCGGCGGGCGTTCATCGACCGCCATATCCGGCCACGCATCCTCCCCGCCGCCCGCGCCCTGGTCGAAGATCATCGCCGACGTGGCCATGCACTGATGATCATTACCGCCACCAACCGTTTTGTCACGTCACCCATCGCCGAGCTGTTCGATATCCCGATGCTGCTCGCTACCGAGCCGGAGCGCGATGCATCGGGGTTCACCGGCCGCGCCCAGGGTGTCCCCACCTTCCGCGAGGGCAAGATCACCGCCCTGCAGGCCTGGCTGGACGCGCAGGAGACCATCTTCGAGACCGTCCATTTCTATAGCGACTCGCAAAACGACCTGCCACTGCTCGAGCACGTGGACCGGCCCGTCGCCATTGATCCCGATCCGACGCTGGCCGCGGCGGCCCGGGAGCGTGGATGGCCGACACTGACACTCCGCAAGGGCGACACGCCCGAGCCACTCCAGTAAAGAAGGAAACCCCAGGATGCAGCGCCACGCCATATCCATACGCCGCCGGATCGTCACCGGCCTCCTGTTGGCCGGTCTCGCCGGTGCCGCCCATGCCGAGATCGTCATCGAAGACGTCTGGGCCCGTGCCACGCCGCCCGGCTTCGACAAGGGCGCCGTCTATTTCGAGCTCACCAACGATAGCCCGCGCAGCAATGCACTCGTGGGCGTCAGTACTGAACGGGCCCCCCGCGCCGAACTTCACCGGACCATCGAAGAGGGCGGCAACAGTCGCATGGTGCATACGCCGCGGGTGGCAATCCCGGCAGAGTCCGAGGTTATTTTCGAGCCGGGTGGCCGCCACGTCATGTTGATGGGCATCGAGACGGCGCTCACCGAGGGCGAGCGCTTCACGATCCGACTCGAAACGGAGGATGGCGGCGAGCTTGCGGTCGAGGTGCAGGTCCTCGCCCCCACCGCGATGGGTGTCGACTAGATCACCCGCGAGTACCGCCGTTCGGCGCGGCTTGCTGCCAGGTAGGCGTCGAACGGCATCGCCACGTTGCGCAGGAAAAACCGGCCTTTTTCCGTGACCTGCAGCGAGGCGCGACCCATGGTCAGCAGGCCATCGGCCACCAGCGGCTCGAGCTCGGCCAGCGCATCGCGGAAGTAATCGACAAAATCGATCGTGTGACGCGCCTCGATGGCCGCGTAGTCGACCTGTCCCCGGCACATCACCGCCTGGATGACGTCGCGCCGCAGGCGGTCGTCCGCGGTCAGCTCCACACCGCGCCAGACCGGCAGCTCGCCGGCACGGACCGCGGCGGCGTGGCCCTCGGGGTCGCGCACATTCTGGCTGAATGAATCCCCGATCTGGCCGATGGACGAGGCACCGAGTCCGATCAGGTCGAGATCGGGCCGCGTGGCATAGCCCTGGAAATTGCGGTGTAGCGTCCCGTTGTCGGCGGCCTCGGCGAGCTCGTCGCCCGGCAGGGCGAAATGATCCATGCCGATGTACCGATATCCTTCGCGCGAGAGCCGCTCCATGGCCTCCACCAGCAGCGTCAGCTTCGTCTCCGCCTCGGGCAGACTGGCATCAGGAATCTGGCGCTGGATGCGGAACATCTGCGGCATATGCGCATAGTTGTAGAGCGCAATCCGATCCGGCCGCATCGTCATCACTGCGTCCAGGGTCCGGGACAGCCGTTCGGGGGTCTGCAGCGGCAGCCCATACATCAGGTCGAGATTGATCGACCGAAACCCCTGGCGCCGCGCCTCCTCGACGATATCCGCGGTAGCCTCCACGCCCTGCATACGGTTGATCGCCTTTTGCACATCGGCGTCGAAGTCCTGCACGCCCAGGCTCAGGCGATTAAAGCCCAGTGCGGCGAGATGGCGGATGCGCTCGCGATCGACGGTGCGCGGGTCGACCTCGATGGAGAACTCGCGCTCGGCCGGTGGCGCCATCGGAAAGCGTCGCGCGATGGCGTCAATGAGCGACGCGAGATCCTCGTCGGTGAGATAGGTCGGCGTGCCGCCACCGAGGTGCAGCTGCTCTACCGGCCGGTCATCGGCAAATAGCGCCGCCTGCAGATCGAGCTCGTCGATGAGGCGGGCGAGGTAGTCCGTTGCCCGGCGGTAATTCGCCGTGATCACCTTGTTGCACGCGCAGTAGAAACACACCGTGCGGCAGAAAGGCACATGGACATAGAGCGACAGCGGACGCGGAATCGGATCGTCGTTACTCCAGGCCACCCGTTCGCGATAACGCTCCGCATCAAAGGTTTCGGTAAACTGCGCGGCGGTGGGATAGGACGTATAACGCGGGCCCGTCACGTCATACCGACGCAGCAGTGTCCGGTCGAGTAGAAGACGGTCGGCCATCGGCGTGGCGCTCCAGCTGCGATGATTCATGGCATCATAAGCGCTTCGGCGATGGGGCGAATTGATCCAGGTCAGCCCGATGCAGGGTGAGCGGAGGGTTGCATTGAAGCAGGAGGACAACCGGGAACGGCCGGCGGCCAGCAGCCTGCGGGCACGGCTGGTGCGGCGCGCCTGGCTGGCACTGGCGCTGTTTTTTATCGGCCTGGGCAGTATCGGTGTGGTCCTGCCGTTGCTACCGACGACGCCGTTCCTTCTGCTTGCCACCATGTGCGCGTCGCGCAGCTCGCCGGCCCTGCATGCCTGGCTCTACAGCCATCCCCGGTTCGGGCCCCTTCTCCGCGACTGGCGTGACCACCGGGCGATCCGCCCACGCGCCAAGATCACCGCACTGGTGCTGATCGCACTGAGCTGGGGATGGATGTGGATCAGTGTCGAACCGCTCTATGCCCGGCTCTCGGCGACTGCGGTGCTGGCCTGCGTGGTTACCTTCCTGGCAACCCGCCCGCACGGCCCTAGGCCGTAGTCAGCGCCGCCACAAAGAAAAGCCCGACCACGCAGGCGAAGGCACCAGTCCAGAGCAGGCTGCGCAGCGTCGGTCGGTCGCCGATGTAGGCCGCGCCGTAACCGAGCCGCAGCAGCACGAAGGCGACCGCCAGGGCGTCGATCCATCCCTGGGCGCCACCCACCTGGTGGGCGATGAGTACCGCCGCGGCAAACGGCGGGAAGGCCTCGAACGTATTGAGCTGCGCCCAGTGTGCGCGCTGCCGCCAGCCGGTGAGCCCGGCCAGCCATTCCCGCGGCCGGGCGTTGTCGAACCGCCCCTGCGACTTCGCCAGACCGGCGAACACGAACGGCATGAAGATAACCGCCAGAACGGACCAGTAGGCGATGGTCATGACTCCTCCCCGTGCAGTTGCAGCTCCACCGCGCGATGACCGATATCGGGGCGCATGAATCGCCCCGGCCAGCGCACCCCGTCCGCGAGGTCGTAGGCCGCCTTCTGGGCAGCAGTGATGTCCGTCCCCAGGGCGCAGGCACAGAGTACCCGGCCGCCGGCGGTCACCGGCCGCCCCTCGGAGTCGGTGGCCGTACCGGCATGGAAGAGCTTGCGCTCATCGGTGTCGGCGCCGATCAGCCCCTCGATCACGTGACCGCGCTCGTAACCGCCCGGATAGCCCGCCGCGGCCAGTACCACGCCGAGGCAGGGCCGCGGATCCCAGGCCACCGTCTGCTCATCGAGCCGTCCCGTCAGGGCCGCTTCGAACAGCGTGACTGGATCGCTCGCGAGGCGCATGAAGATCGGCTGCGTCTCCGGGTCGCCCAGGCGGACGTTGAACTCGAGCACTCGAGGCTCGCCCTCGGCATCGATCATCAGCCCGGCGTAGAGAAACCCCTTAAAGCCACGGCCCTCGGCCACCAGTCCCTGCACCGTGGGCCGAATCACCGACTCGAGGATGCGCTCGTGGACGGCGTCCGTGACCACCGGCGCCGGCGAATAGGCGCCCATGCCGCCGGTATTGGGACCCACGTCACCGGCATCCCGGGCCTTGTGATCCTGTGAGCTGGCGAGCGGCAGCACGGTCTCGCCGTCCACCAAGGCAATAAAGCTCGCCTCCTCGCCGGTCAGGAAATCCTCGACCACGATGCGCTCGCCGGCCGCACCAAACGCACCGTCGAGCATGTCCGCCGCGGCGGCCAGCGCGTCCTCGACGCTATGGGCAATGGTCACCCCCTTCCCCGCTGCAAGGCCATCGGCCTTGATAACCAGCGGTGCGCCGCGCTCGCGGATATACGCCTGCGCCGGCGCCAGCGCATCGAAGGTCCGGGAGTCGGCACCGGGGATGTCGTGACGGGCAAAGAATGCCTTGGCAAAGGCCTTCGAGGCCTCCAGTTCCGCCGCCGCCCGATGCGGCCCCAGGCAGACCAGGCCGGCGGCCTCGAAGGCGTCGACAATACCCGCGGCAAGCGGTGCCTCGGGGCCGATGACGGTCATATCCACCGCCAGGGCCCGGGCGCGCTCGATCAGCCCGGGGATATCCCCGACATCGGTATCGACATTGCTGACCCCATCCTCGAGCGCGGTACCGGCATTGCCCGGTGCGACATAGACATGCTCGCTGCGCGGCGAGCGTGCCAGCCGCCACGCCATGGCATGCTCACGGCCGCCGTTTCCCACCACCAGGATCTTCATCTCGCTCCCCCCGTCGCTCGCTCAGTGCCGGAAATGACGCATGCCGGTGAACAGCATCGCGATGCCGTGCTCGTCCGCCGCGGCGATCACCTCGTCGTCGCGCCGCGAGCCGCCGGGCTGGATGATTGCCCGCACCCCGGCGGCCGCGGCCTGATCGATGCCGTCGCGGAACGGGAAGAACGCGTCCGAGGCAAGCACCGAGCCGGTCAGATCGAGGCCGGCGGCCTCCGCCTTGCTGACGCCGATCCGGGCGCTGTCGACGCGGCTCATCTGGCCGGCACCGACACCCAGTGTCCGGCCATCGCGACCATAGACAATGGCGTTGGACTTGACGAACTTCGCCACCCGCCAGACGAAGTCCAGCTCCGCGCGCAGGGCATCGCTCACCGGCTCGCGCGTCACGCAGCGCACCCCCTGGTCACCGATCAGCGGGCTGTCCTGATCCTGCACCAGCAGTCCGCCGCCCAGTGGTTGCAGCCGCCACCCGGCAGGGCTGACCGGCCCGTCGGCGATGGTCAGCACCCGCACATTGGCCTTGGCCGCGGTCACCGCGAGGGCGTCGTCGCTGACCGACGGCGCCAGTATCACCTCGACGAACTGCCGCTCGACGATCGCCCGAGCGGTATCGGCGTCGAGCGGCCGGTTAAAGGCGATAATCCCGCCGAACGCGGACGTGGGGTCGGTGGCGAAGGCCGCGTCGTAGGCCGCTGACAGATCGTTGGCGACGGCGACGCCACAGGGATTGGCATGCTTGACGATGACACAGGCCGGGGCATCGAAGGCACCGGCACAGGCCCAGGCGGCGTCGGCATCGGCCAGATTGTTGTAGGAAAGCGCCTTGCCCTGGCACTGGTAATAGTGGGCGAAGCTGCCCGGCGCCGCCTGCGGGTCGCGATAGAACGCCGCCGCCTGGTGCGGGTTCTCGCCATAGCGAAGCTCCGCGGCCTTTTCCCAGTGACGGTTGAGCTGACCCGGGAACGTCGAAACCTCACCGTCGGCGTTGCGAGCCGAGAGATAGTCGCTGATCGCCGCATCGTAGCGCGCGACATGGTTGAACGCCGCCACCGCCAGGTCGAAACGCTGGCGCTCGTCCAGACCGCCATGGGCCACGACGGCATCGATCACCGCCGGGTACTGATCGGGCGCGGTCACCACGCCGACACCGTCAAGGTTCTTCGCCGCCGCCCGCAGCATCGCCGGCCCGCCGATATCGATATTCTCGATGGCGTCGGCGAGGGTGCAGTCCGGCCGGGCCACTGCCTGTTCGAAGGGGTAGAGATTGACCACGAGCAGATCGATGGGCGGGATGGCCTGCTCGGCCATGACCGCGTCGTCCTGCCCTCGACGACCCAGCAACCCGCCGTGAATACGCGGGTGCAGGGTTTTGACCCGCCCCGCCATGATCTCGGGGAAACCGGTGTGCTCGCTCACCTCGACCACCGCTATACCCGCCTCGGCGAGCAGTCGGGCGGTGCCGCCGGTGGAGAGGATCTCGACCCCCCGGTCAGCGAGGGCGCGGGCGAGCGTCTCGATCCCGGTCTTGTCGGAGACACTGATCAGTGCCCGTCGCAGTGGCGGGATTGTGGAAGCAGCCGTCATGAATGGACTCCGTCGCTTTCAGTCTTCGAGACCGTACTGGCGCAGTTTCTTGCGCAGTGTCCCGCGGTTGATCCCCAGGGCGTCGGCGGCCCGGGTCTGATTGCCGCCACACTCGCGCATGACGACCTCCAGCAGCGGCGCCTCGGCCTGCTCGATCACCATGCGGTGGAGATCATGGCTGGTCTGCCCGTCGAGGTGCTGGAAGTAGGCGGTCACCGTGTCGTACACACAGGCGCGGATAGGGCCGACGCTGGCGCTCTCCGGCGCAGTCTCGTCTTCCATGGGGTGGATCCTTCGCGGAAAAGCGGAAAGCATAAACGCAACACCCGGCCCGTTAAAGCGGCGCGCGTCGAGCATCGAGCCGGACCCACTCGTCAAGGGCGACCGGCGGCGCAAATCGGCACGCGGGTTCGTAGGCCGCCTGCACCGACTCGGCCTGGCTCGCGAGAAGACCGGCCAGGGTCAGCCGGCCACCAGCGGCGAGCGCGCTGGTGAGCCTCGGCGCCAGCCCCTGCAGGATCCCCGCGAGGATATTCGCCAGTACGCGATCGGCGACTGGCAACACCGCGTCCGGGCCCGCCACTTCGAGCCGATCGGCGACACCGTTGCGCTCGGCGTTGTCGCGGCTCGCGACAAGCGCCTGCGGGTCGTTGTCCACCGCCAGTACCCGGGCCGCCCCCAGGCGCAGCGCGGCGATCGCCAGCAGACCCGAGCCGCAGCCGTAGTCGATCACCGTCTCGCCCACCGGTGGCTCTGCCGCCAGCGCCGCGAGGCAGAGTGCGGTACTGGGATGGGTGCCGGTGCCGAAGGCGAGCCCGGGATCGAGGCGGATATTCACCGCGTCGGGATCGGGCGGATCCATGCCCCACGGCACGACCCAGAGCGAGCCGCCGAAGCACTGCGGCCGGAAATGCTCCAGCCAGGCCCGCTCCCAGGGTTGATCGGCGATCTCGGTGGTTTGCCAGTCCGGCGGCTCGCCGTCGAGCGCCTCGGTCACGGCGGCCCGAATCGCGTCGTGGTCCCAGTCCGCCGGGAACAGCGCCTCGACGCGCATCCGGTCCCAGAGCCGGGTCTCGCCGGGCGGCGGCTCGAGGACCGCGCCACTGCCGGGCGCCTCGGCCCAGGTAATCGCCTCGGCCCCGGCCGCCTCGAGCACCGCCTCCAGGGTGTCCACCCGGGACGCCGCGACCTCGAATGCAACCTGGTGAGCAGGCATGGTCAGCGGTTTTCGCCGGGCTGCCAGAGCACATCGCCCCCGGCGTCGCGGTTGGCATCGCGGGCCAGGACAAAGAGGTAATCCGAGAGTCGGTTGAGATAACGCAGTACGTTCTCGTTGATAGGCGTTGTGACCGCCAGTGCCGCGGTATCGCGTTCGGCCCGCCGGGCCACGGTGCGGGCGTGGTGGAGGTGCGTCGCCGCCGGCGTGCCCGCCGGCAGCACGAACGAGCGCAGCGTCTCGAGATGGGCATTGACGCGGTCGATTTCCGCCTCCAGCCACTCAGTCTGGCCTTCGACCACGCGCAGCGGCTCGAACGGCGGGTCTTCCTGCTCGGGCGTGCACAGATCGGCACCGACATCGAACAGATCGTTCTGGATGCGCGTCAGCGCCGACTCCAGGTCTCCACCCGCGTGCAGGCGGCAGATCCCCAGCAGGGCATTGAGCTCGTCGACCGTGCCGTAGGCGGTCACCCGCGGATCGGTCTTCGCGACCCGGCTGCCGTCGCCCAGCCCGGTCTGTCCGGTATCGCCGGTGCGCGTGTAGATGCGCGTGAGCTTGACCATGTCGATCAGCCGCCGAAGCGCTTGATCGAGTCGTTGATCTCGGCCACGGCGGCGTCATAACCCTTCCAGCCGTTCACCTTGACCCACTTGCCCGGCTCGAGATCCTTGTAGCGCTCGAAGAAGTGACCGATCTGCTCGAGCAGCAGCGGCGGCAGGTCATCCGGGCCGTTGACCCGGTCGTAGATCGGGGTGAGCTTGCTGATCGGCACGCACAGCAGCTTGGCATCCTCACCGCCCTCGTCGGCCATCTCCAGCACCCCCACGGGGCGGCAGCGGATGACCGAACCGATCGCGAGCGGGAACGGCGTGACCACGAGCGCGTCGAGCGGATCGCCATCACCGCAGAGCGTGTCGGGGATATAGCCGTAGTTGGCCGGATAGCGCATCGACGTACCCATGAAGCGGTCGACCATGATGGCGCCGGAGTCCTTGTCCACCTCGTACTTGACGGGATCGGCGTTGGCCGGGATCTCGATGATGATATTGATGTCGTCCGGCAGCTTCTTGCCGGCGTCGATGCCCTCGTAGGCCATGAAAACCTCCTGATGTCGATGTGCTGAATGCCGTGGAGTATACGCCGCGGTCGGGTTCGGGTCAGTCCCCGAACGGCGGACACCGGCGCGCCACGCGCTCGCCGCGCAGGCGGGCGTACTCGGGCAGGCCGTCGCGATAGGGCGGGTAGTCCTCGCCGGCGATGAGCGGGCGCAGGTAGCGCAATGCGGCCTCGGTGACGAACAGCCCATCGGCGTCGATGTACTCGGGGGGCATCTTCGCCTCGCGATTGGCCACCGTCTCCAGCGGCACCTGACCCACGTGCCAGCGATAAGGGCTGTCGGCGTCGCGCACGACGGTCGGCATGACCGCGTTATGCCCGGCGAGCGCCAGCTCCACCGCGGCCCGCCCCAGCGCATGGGCCTGCTCCACGTCGGTCGCGGAGGCGATGTGGCGCGCGGCCCGCTGCAGATAGTCGGCGATGGCATAGTGATACTTGTAGCCCAGGTGATCGCGCACCATCGACGCCACCGCCGGCGCGACACCGCCGAGCTGGGCATGGCCGAAGGCATCGCGCGTGCCCTGGTCGGCGACGAATTCGCCATTAGCGGTTCGCAGCCCTTCGGAGACCACCACCACGCAGTAGCCGATCCGCTCCACACAGGCCTGCACCCGGGCCAGGAAGCGCTGTTCGTCGAGCGGCACCTCGGGCAGCAGGATGACATGCGGCGGGGCGTCGTCCCGGTCCCGCGCCAGGGCCGAGGCGGCGGCGATCCAGCCGGCGTGCCGCCCCATGGTCTCGAGGATGAACACCCGGGTCGATGTCTCCGCCATGGAGGCGACGTCGAGCCCGGCCTCGCGCGTCGACACCGCGATGTACTTGGCCACCGAGCCGAAGCCGGGACAGGTATCGGTCACCGGCAGGTCGTTATCCACGGTCTTGGGAACACCGATGCAGGTGATCGGGTAGCCCATGGCTTCGCCCAGCTGCGAGACCTTGTGCGCGGTGTCCTGGGAATCACCGCCGCCGTTATAGAAGAAATAACCGATGTTGTGGGCCCGGAACACCTCGATCAGGCGCTCGTACTCGGCGCGGTTTTCCTCCAGCCCCTTCATCTTGTAGCGCGCGGAGCCGAAGGCCCCCGCCGGCGTGTAGCGCAGTGCGGCGATGGTCTCCGCCGACTCGCGAGCGGTGTCGATGAGCTCCTCGTGGAGCGCACCGAGAATGCCGTTGGCCCCGGCATAGACGGTCCCGATCGCCTCGGGATGCTCGCGTGCGGCCTCGATGACCCCGGCGGCACTGGCGTTGATGACCGCGGTGACGCCGCCGGACTGGGCGTAAAAGGCGTTTCTGGCATGCATGTGAACTCCCCCTCTGTCCTGATCAGATCCGCGAGTCTACCAACTCGTCGGCGCGGCGGCCCGCTCGCGACGCCGCCCGCGCGAGCAGGTACCATCGGCGGCACCTCCAGGTAACCGCAGGCAGTCGACACAATGTCCGCAAATCGCGTCATCCAGCCGGTTCTGGGGCTCGTCACGCTTCGTGCCGGCCCGCAGGATCTGCCCTTTTCCACCGGTCTCATGGGCGCCGCGATCGCCCTGACCGCGGCGATCAACGTCCCCGTCATCCAGCGCTTTACGCCCGACACCAATCCGCTCCTGCAGATCGGGCTGCTCGCCGGCTACAACCTGGTCTTTCTGGCGATTGCCCTGTGGCTGCGGGGATACGCGCCGCGGTTCGTCCAGAGCGCCACCGCGCTGTTCGCCACCGATGCCTTCATATCGGTGGTGGGTCTGCCGATCCTGCTACTGATCGGCAGACCCGACGAGGCCACGGCCATCGGTGCGCTGGCGTTTCTGGCGCTGCTCGTCTGGAATATCGCCGTCGTCAATCACATCCTCAAGGCTGCCCTGGCGATGACCGGTCCGCTCAGCATCGGCATCACCCTCGCCTATGTCTTCGGCGGCAGTGCCTTCGTACGCATGGCGTCCGGCGCATGAGGCATGTTCACGTCCTCGGCATTGGCGGGACATTCATGGCCGGGCTGGCGCTGCTCGCCCGCGAGGCGGGCTACCGGGTCAGTGGACAGGACGGCCCGCTCTATCCGCCCATGAGCGATGTCCTCGCGGCCGCCGGCGTCGAGGTCCACGAGGGCTATGAGCGACTGGTCCATGCCGACCGCGTCGACCAGGTCGTCATCGGCAACGCCCTGTCGCGGGGCAACCCGGCCGTGGAGGCGGTGCTCGATCGCGGACTCGACTACCACTCCGGACCGGACTGGCTGGCGCGGCACATCCTCCACGAGCGCTGGGTCATCGCCGTCGCCGGCACCCATGGCAAGACCACCACCGCGAGCCTCGTGGCCTGGCTCCTCGAGTCGGCCGGCCTCGAGCCCGGGTTTCTGATCGGTGGCGTGCCCGAGAACTTCGACACCCCGGCGCGTTTGGGACAGGCACCCTTTTTCGTGATCGAGGCGGATGAGTACGACACCGCGTTTTTCGACAAGCGCTCGAAGTTCGTGCACTTCCGGCCCCGGACCCTGGTGCTGAACAATCTCGAGTTCGATCATGCCGACATCTTTCCCGATCTGGCGGCCATCGAGCGCCAGTTCCAGCACCTGGTGCGCACCGTCCCCGGCAATGGCGGGATCGTCGTCAACACCGACGACCCGGCCCTCGCCCGGGTCCTCGACGCCGGCTGCTGGAGCGAGCGGATCGGCTTCGGGACCGCGGCCGACGCCGCTCATCGACTGACGCCCGATGGCAACGACTGGCAGCTCGGTGACTGGCAGTGGACTCCGCCGCTGCCCGGCCGTCACAACGCCATGAACACCGCAGCGGCCCTGCTCGCCGCCCGGCATGCCGGCATCACCATGGACGCAGGCCTGGACGCGCTGTCCCGGTTCAAGGGGGTCCGTCGCCGTCTGCAATGGCGCGGTGAGGCAGGGGGTGTGCAGGTGCTCGACGACTTTGCCCATCACCCCACCGCGATCGCCGCCACCCTCGAGGCACTGGCCGCCGAAGGCGGCGATGGCCAACTGATCGCGGTGGTCGAGCCGCGCTCCAATACCATGCGCCAGGGCGTCCATCGTGACCGGCTGGGCCAGGCGCTGGCCACGGCCGACCAGTCGTTCGTGCTCGCGCCGCCGGATCTCGGCTGGGATGTCGCCGACGCCCTCGCACCGCTCGGTGCACGGGGCCGGACCGCCGCCGACATCGAGACCCTGATCGGGCAGGTCGCGAGCGCCGCCCGCCGCGGCGATACCGTGGTGATCATGAGCAACGGCGCCTTCGGGGGCATCCACGACCGGCTACTGGCGCGCCTCGCCGATCCCCAGTGATTCGATCGCCGCCGGCTCCGGGCGGTGGCGGCGCAGCCTCGGCAAAAGGACACCGGGGCGGATTACTTCACGCTCGAGGTGGATCAACGAACGCGTTTCACCCGCCGGCGTTTCCGCCCGCCAGATCCGCAACACCCACCGCTGACGCGGATCGACATCCCAGCGAATGAACACGCGGTCGGGCAGCCGGCCCTCATGCCAGCGCGGCAGCACCGGCAGCCTGGCGGCATCCGGCCGCGGGCTGATCCAGCGCAGCAGCGTGTTCCAGCGCCACGGCGGCGGCGCGTTCCACGCCCCGTCGTCGGCGACGACGCCGTGCCCGTCGGCGGTGGCCGCCGCGACGAACGGCGCTCCCGGACCCGCCAGGCCAAGCCGTTCGCTGCTCGGTGCCGGCAAATCCGCGCGCGAGGGGTAATGCGCGCGGGTATCCGGCCAGTCGAGCACGGTGACAGCGGCCGTGACCGCCAGCAGCACCCCGGCGGAGAGGCTCACCGCCGCCGGAAAGCGCACCGGCTGCCGAGCACCGCCATCGACAAGCGCCGGCAGCGCACCGAAAACGATACCCAGCCCCAGGCCGGCGACGATATCGAGCGGCCAGTGCACCCCGAGCAGCAGGCGGGATATCGATACCGCTCCCACCAGCACACCGCCCAGCGCCAGGGTCACGCGCCGGGCAATCAGGGCCCGCCAGGGCAGCAGTGTTATCCACGCCGTTACCAGTGCCGCGATCGCCGCGCTGTGGACGCTGGGGAAGGCCGACCCCCAGTCGCCGGTCGTCGCCAGTCCCGACGGACGGGGCAGTCCGATCAGCCCCTTCAGCGCCAGCCCGGTGATCACCGCGAGCGAGACGCTCAGCAGGGCGTAACGTGCGCGCCGCTCCTCACCGCGGTGCCGGAGGACGGCGAACAGGGTGAGCACCGCGGCGGTGACCGGCAACAGCCCGCCCGCCTGTGTCAGCGTCCACCCGATCGTCTGTAGCGCCTCGGTACGCTGGGCATTGAACAGGGCGACCAGTCCGCGCTCCCAGCCCGACGGTGCAGATACAATCACCGCGCGGCTGAGCGTTGTCAGGCCCGCCACGAGCGCCAGCCACCAGAGCCACCCCTGCCGGTGACGGAGCGCACGAACGGCGGCATGAAGCGGCAACAACCAACGCTGCCACTGCCCCGGCGGCGGGTGCCGACCAATGGCCCGCGCCAGTCGGTTACCGGCGAGGCGCAGCGGCCGATCGACGCGCGGGATAAGCCAGCGCAGCAGCAGAAAGCCACCGAAGCCGAGCACCAGCCAGGCGACCAGCCGGCCCATGACCTCCATGGCGAGGACGACCGAGGCGCCGAACACGATACCGGGCAGCAGATAGGCGGGCGCCCAGCCCAGGGCCGAGCTCACGTTGGCGAAGAAGAAGCGCCCCGGCGGCATGCCCAGCATGCCGACCACGGCGGGAATCACCGGGCGCACGGGGCCGATGAAACGCCCCAGAACCACGCTCTTGCCGCCATGCTGCCGAAACAGCCGTTCGGCGCGGTCCAGCGCCTGCGGGTAGCGGCGGATCAGCGGCAGGGTGCGCAGCCGGTCGCGATAGTGGCGCCCCAGCCAGTAGCTGAGGCTGTCGCCGATAATCGCGCCGGCCATCGCCCAGAGCAGCATGGGCAGGATCGGGATGTTGCTGCCACCCACGGCGGCGCCGGCCAGGAACATCAGGATGGCGCCGGGGACGATCAGCCCTACCAGCGCCAGCGACTCGGTTAGCGCAATCAGGCCAATGATCAGCCCGGTCCAGCCCGGGTTGACCGAGAGCCACTCGAAGAGCGGCTCAAGCGCTGATTCGAGCCCGCTCACAGATCGGCGAACACCCGCTCTGCCGCATCCAGCGTGTGCTGGAGAGCGGTTTCATCATGGGCGGTCGACACGAACCCCGCCTCGAACGCCGAGGGCGCCAGGTAGACGCCGGCCTCGAGCATGCCGTGGAAGAATCGCACGAAGCGATCACCATCACAGGCCGCGACATCCTCGAAACCGACCACCGAATCGCTGTCGGTGAAAAACAGCCCGAACATGGTGCCGGCCTGGTGCGTGAGCAGCGGCACCCCCGCACTCGCCGCCCGTTCGCGCAGTCCGGCGAGCAGCCGTTCAGTCCAGGCCACGGCATCGGCGTGGACCCCGGGCTTCGAGAGCGCCGTGAGGGTGGCCAGGCCACTGGCCATCGCCAGCGGATTACCCGACAGGGTCCCGGCCTGGTAGACCGGCCCGGTGGGCGCGAGCCAGTCCATGACGTCGGCGCGCCCGCCAAGGGCGGCCGTCGGCAGGCCACCACCGATGACCTTGCCCAGGCAGGTGAGGTCCGGATAAATGCCGTACCACGCCTGCGCCCCGCCGAGGGCCGCCCGGAAGCCGCTCATCACCTCGTCGAAAACCAGCAGGGCACCGCTCTCGTCACAGACCTCGCGCAGGCCCTGCAGGAACGAGGGCAGCGCCGGCACGCAGTTCATGTTGCCGGAGACCGGCTCCACCAGCACCGCCGCAATGCTGTCGCCGTACTCGGCGAAGATCTGGCGGACGGCATCGATGTCGTTGTAGGGGGCGGTCAGCGTGGTCTCGGTCACCGCCGCCGGCACGCCCGGGGAACCGGGGATCCCCAGGGTCAGCACGCCGGAGCCGGCCTCGACCAGCAGGGCATCGACATGGCCGTGGTAGTTGCCGCGGAATTTCAGCACCCGATCGCGACCGGTATAGCCACGCGCCAGGCGCACCGCGCTCATGCACGCCTCGGTGCCGGAGTTGACCATGCGCAGGCGCTCGATACCGGGCATGATCTCCCGGACCTTCATGGCAAGCTCGGTCTCCAGCTCGGTGGGCGCGCCAAAGCTCGTGCCCCGGGCCGCGGTATCGGCGATGGCCCGCACGACATCCGGGTGGGCATGGCCGATGGCGAGCGGCCCGTAGGAGAGCACGTAATCCACGTACTGCTTGCCATCGACATCCTCGATCCAGGCGCCTTCGCCGCGCTGCATGAAAACCGGCGTACCGCCCACGGCCCGGAACGCGCGTACCGCGGAGTTGACGCCGCCGACAAGGTACTCGCTGGCCTGTTCGAAAAGCGGTTCGGATCGACTCGTCATGACTGTTCTCCAAAACCCCGGGCAATCAGATCGGCGGTCGCCGCCTCGATGTCCGCCGCCCCGGAAACGGCGTTCACCACCGCGACCGCGTCCGCCCCGGCCGCCGTCACTTCGGCGATGTTGTCGGCATTGATGCCACCGATGGCCACCAACGGCCGATCGGTCAACGCCCGCGCCGCGGCGAAGATCGACAGCGGAACCACCGCCGCCTCGGGCTTGGTCGGCGAGGGATACATACTGCCGAAGGCCAGGTAGTCGGCACCGGCGTCGATCGCCGCACGGGCGCGGTCCAGATCGCCGTAGCAGGACACGCCCACCCACCGATCCGGACCCAGCGCCGCACGGACCGCCGCCACGTCGCCGTCGTCCCGACCCATGTGGACGCCGTCGGCATCCACGGCGCGCGCCAGTTCGACATCGTCGTTGACGATGAAACAGGCATCCACCTCCCGGCACTGCGCCGCAACGCCCGCCGCCTCGCGCTGCCGGCGCGCGGCGTCATCGGATTTGTCACGGTACTGTATAACCCGTGCCCCGCCGCGCAGCGTCGCCGCCACCGCGGTCTCCAGCGGCACCGGCCGGGGCTGGCGTGCGTCGGTGATGACATAGAGCCCGGCGATAGAGTGGGTCATGCTCAGATCTCGATCATCTCGAAATCGGACTTACCGGCCCCGCACTCCGGGCAGGCAAAGTCATCGGGAATGTCCTCCCAGCGCGTACCGGGCTCGATGCCCTCATCGGGCAGTCCGTCTTCCTCTTCGTAGATCCAGCCACAGACCACACACATCCACGAGCGATATTCCATCGCGCTAACCTCCATCAAGTATTGTTTAACCCTGCAAGCGTAAAGACCGTACCGGGGACTGGAAAGTGCAACCGATCAATCCATCGGGACGCGCACGACACTGGTGTCGATCCCGCCGTCGGCGCGCAGATCCAGCCAGCGAAACCCGGGCGCGCCGGGGTCGGTGGTAAAGCGTTCGGCACCGGCGAGGAACTGGGCGGCGGTCGCGGGCGTGGTGAGCATGCGGCACCCGTGCCGGCGAGCGCTGGACGCCGTATGCACGTGCCCGCTAAGCACCGCACGAATGCGCGGATCCGCGTCGATCCGTTGCAACAGCGGCTCGGGCTGTTCGAGGCCAAGGGCGTCGAGCCAGGGCGTCCCCACCGGGACCGGCGGGTGATGCACGGCGATCAGGCACCAGGGCGTTGTCATTGCCGCCAGCGCCGCGTCCAGCGCGACCAGCTCATCGTCGGCGAGCGCCCCGGTCACCCGGCCGGGCTGGAGCGAGTCGAGCCCGATCAGCGTCCAGTCCCCCACCACCAGTGTGCGCGCGGCACTGATCGGACCGCTCGCGAACACCGACCCTAGCGCCTCGCGGTCATCATGGTTGCCGGGGATGACCCGACCCGGGCGCTCGAGCGCCCCCAGCGCCGAGTGCAGCCGCTGGTACGCGGCGAGCGTGCCGTCATGGACCAGGTCGCCGCTGTGCAGAATCGCCTGCGCATCGGCAAGCCAGGGCGACAGGGCGGCCAGGACCGCCCGGAACCGCCGCTCCGGTACAACGCCGGCATGGACCGCGTCGGGATCGGCGTAGAGATGGGTGTCGGTGATCTGCAGCAGCCGGGGGCCGTTGAGCGGGGCGACACTCATGTCCCGCCGTCCCCGACCACCCACAGCTGGCTGAACCAGAAAAAGCGTCCATCGGCATCCGGCGCCGTGCAGTTATAACGACTGCGACCGACCGGCAGATCGGCCTCGCCTTTCACCACGAAGCGTCCGTCGGCCCCCTGTTGCTCCGGCGTCAGGCGCTCGCCCTCGTAGTAGCAGGCCATCTGGCTCGTTCGCATGTCGGTGTTCGGCGCCAGTGCCAGGGACAGGCGAGGCGCCGCCCGCTCCATGCGGACCGGATCCAGCGGTGTCTGCGCGGTGACCGGCATCGCCCGCGATCGGACCTTGACCGCGAACCCGTCGAGATCACTGTAGCGCTCGTTGAACGAGAACCGCGGCAGCGCAAGGTAATTGGCATGCAGGCCAATGGCCCCGGACTGCTGGCCGAACGCCACGAAGCCGAGCTCGGCGACCTGGTCCATGAGTTCGAGGCTGTACTCGCCATAGGGATAGGCCAGCAGCGGGGGTGACTGGTGAACCGCGTCACCGAGCTCTTCGCGCAACCGGGCCTGAGCCGCGGTCAGATCGGCTCGAATCCGATTGCGCCACTGGGGCCGCGTCTCGCCCTCGCGCCGGAAAAACAGGGCATTGTGGGATTGCGAGTGGTTGCCGAAGCGTACCCCGTCAGCGGCCAGCTCGCGCATTCGATCCCAATCCATGTGGCCGGCCATGCCGGCATCCACCGGCCCGGTATTAACGAATACCGTGTAAGGCCAGCCGCGTTCGGTCAAAAGCCCATGCGCGGTGTCACCGACGCTGCGATAGCCGTCATCGAAGGTAATGGCGACGGTGCGTGGCGGCAGCGACTCGCCAAGCTCCATGGCCTCGACCACGCGGGCCAGTGGCACGACCTCGAAGTCGTTGGCCTGCAGGTAATCGAGATGGGCCCGGAACTGGGCCGTGGTGATATTGGTGGCGGGATGGTCCGAGTTGCCGACCCGGTGGTACATCAGCACCGATGCCACGGTCTCCGGCGCCGCGGCCGGGGGGTCCGCCGCCAGCGCCGGCGCCGGCGCACCAGCGACCCCCACCACCAGCGCCAGCAGCGCCGTCAGCCGGGTTCCGGCACGCCGACGGGGCCGATCAGAACTGCAGGTTGAAACCGGCAAAGACGCCATCATCGAAATCCCGATCCGGACCGGCGTTGTCGTAGCTCAGCTCGATGTTCCGATAACCGAGGTAGACATTGGCGTCCTCGAGCACCTGGAACTCACCGCGCAGGGAGTATTCCTGGTAGCCATCGATGTCGCTGACCGACGTCGCGGACGGGGCAAAATAAAGTCCACCCGCCACGGCGGCACGGTTGTAGACCGGCAGCGTCCAGCGCGCCTTCGCACCCAGTGCCAGGGCGGCCCCGGTGGCGTTACGCGGGTCCTCGTTAATGATCGTCGCCTTGCCGCCGATCCCCAGTACCAGCGCGTCACGGCCAGGCTGCGGGCGGTCGACGAGGTGCAGCTCCGCCTCGGCGATTTCGCCGTTGTCATTGTGATGCATAAAGGCCGCACCGGCTTCCAGCCCCTCGGGCGGCAGTGTCCGGATGTAACCCAGCTGCGCGGCATCACTGCTGACGTTGACATCAATCGTGTCGGCGGCCGCCGGCAGTGTCAGCGCCACTCCGATCAGCACACCCAGGGTCGCGTTGCGCATCATCATCGATTCCGTTCCTCGGCTTGATTGTTGTGGGTCAAATGATACACCGACAGTGCCTGCTGGGCATGGCCCCGTGATGGTCGTCGGCCGGCCGGAGTGGGATAATCGGGACATGGAAATCATCAGCGCCATTCAACAGCGACTCGGCGAGGAAGCGGTCATCACGCCGGGCCCCGGCATGGACCCCTACCTCACCGAACGCCGCGGCCTGTTCGCCGGCAATCGTGCACGGGCAGTGGTCCGCCCCGCCGACACCGAGGCGGTCGCCACCGTTATGCAAATGGCGACCGAGCATGGCGTCGGTGTCGTCCCCCGGGGCGGAAACACCGGCCTGTGCGGCGGTGCCGCGGCCGACGATAACGCCGACGTTATCCTGCTCTCGCTGGAGCGGCTCAATCGCATCCGTCGCGTGGACGCCGACAACTTCACCCTGACCGCCGAGGCCGGCTGCCTGCTGAGTGATCTCCAGGCCGCCGCCGCGGGGGCGGAGCGGTTGTTTCCGCTGAGCTACGCGGCCGAGAACGATTGCCAGATCGGCGGCAACCTCGCCACCAATGCCGGCGGGATGAACGTCCTGCGCTACGGCAATGCCCGGGATCTGGCGCTGGGGCTGGAAGTAGTGCTTGCCGACGGCCGTATCTGGGACGGGCTGCGAGGCCTGCGCAAAGACAACAGCGGCTATGACCTGAAGGATCTGTTCATCGGTGCCGAGGGAACACTGGGGATCATCACCGCCGCCACCCTGAAGCTCTTCCCGCCGGTCCGCGAGCGCGCCACGGCAATCGTCGGTCTCAACAGCGCCGCCGCGGCGGTGTCGCTATTCGGCCGACTGCGCGCCGACAGCGGTGACACTATCACCAGCTGCGAGCTGATGGGACGCGAGCCGCTATCGCTCGCCATCGCCCATGGCACGGGCTGCGCGGAGCCGCTGACCACATCCTATCCCTGGTATCTGCTCATCGATCTCACCAGCAGTGCCCGCGACGCGGCGCTGGATCGGCGCCTCGAAGACGCCCTGTCAGGGACGGCGGAGGGTATCGGGGATTACCGCATTGCCACCGATTCGACGATGGCGGCGGATTTCTGGCGCCTGCGTAACAGCATCCCCGGCGCACAGAAGGGCGCCGGTGCCAGCATCAAGAACGATGTCTCCGTGCCCGTGGCCGATATCCCGGCCTTTATCGAGGCCGCGAGCGCCGCCGTAATCGAGGCCTGCCCGGGGGTCCGGCCCTGCCCCTTCGGCCATATCGGCGACGGCAACATCCACTTCAACCTGACCCGGCCAACGACCATGACCGACGCGGCCTTTCTGGAACAGTGGGCCCCGCTGACTCGCCGGGTCCACGACATCGCCATGGCCTACTCGGGATCCTTCGCGGCCGAACACGGGGTGGGTCAGCTCAAGCCGGGAGAAGTGGCGCGGTTGAAGTCGCCGGTGGAGCAGGACCTGATGCGCCGGCTCAAAACGGCCTTCGATCCCGACGACCGGCTCAACCCCGGCAAGGTCGTCCCGCCCATCGGCCGCCCGCCGTCAGCCGGATGATTGCCGACGCCGCATCAGGCGGGCGGCATAGAAGCTGCCCACCGCCGGCGCGAAGGTCAGCGCGGTGGTCAACCAGATAACGGCGTTGGCCGGGTCGAGGAGCAGATCGATGGCCGCCGGGCCGACCTTCATCCACAGGGCGCCGACGCCGATCAGCACGATATTCAGGGCAATCGCCAGAAACACCCAGCCCAGCGTCCGGAACAGTCGGGGCAGATCACTCACGGGGCCGCATCCTCCAGTTCCGCCACCACCGGGTCGCCGAGCGCGATATGTCCGGGCTCGAGCACCTGCGCGATGATCCCGCCATGACCGCGCATGGCGTTATAGCCACCCACGCCCAGCGACTGCTCCATGAACGAACAGGGATCGCAGGTGCCGGTCCCCTCGAGCAGCACGCCTCCCACCCGGAAACGCTCGCCGCGCAGGGCGTAGACATTGATGCCGCTGACAACCAGGTTGCGCCGGGTAATCGCCGGATCAATGCTCGAATGCCCCGCCAGCGCCGCGATCACCGGCAGATGCTCGGCCTGGATGAGCGTTACCGCGCGCGTCCCGCTGCGGCCCGCGTAGCGATCACCCACCAGGCCGGTGGCGTTCACCTCGGCCGTCGCGGGCTTTTCGATCGGTGCATGACGCGCCGGCCGCAACCCGATCCAGTCGAGTTGTCCCGCTCGCGGGTACTGGCTCATCAGCAGGCGCATGGTGGTTTGCATGGCGGGACTATAACCCGTTTCCCGGGGCATCGTGCAGCCTGTTAATCTCCGGTTTCCACTCGCGAGGAACGAACCATGAAGCGCACCGCACGCATTCTCCTGCTGATCACCGCCACCGCCCTGCTCGCCGCCTGCAGCCAGGGCACCCAGAACCTGCGCCTTTCACCTGAACCACCGGCCACCGAGAGTATCGCCGGCGGCAACCAGGATGTCGGCCTGGAGGTAACCGATCGCCGCAGCCAGTCCGACCTGGGTGTCCTCGAGAACCCGAACCGCAGCATTGTCCGGCTCGTTCCGTCCCAGGATCTGGCCTACACCGTCCAGCTGGCCGCCGCCGAGGGGCTGCGCGGTTACGGATTCACCCCGCGGCTCTGGGATGAAGACCGGCAGCCGCGACTCGAGATCGCCATCGAGACCCTCCGCCACGATGTCGCCGTGGGCGTTCCCTACGATCTCACCACCCGGATCAGGCTGAGCGCCGTTGCCTTTGCCGGTGGCGAGCGCTTTACCAGCCAGGCCCAGACCACCAAGACCGCGCAGCGCGCGCTGCCCCCCAACGCCGAGGCGAATGCCGAGGTGGTCAATGCCGCGATCAGCGAGGCCCTGGAGCGACTGCTGAACGGTGAGCTCGCGGCATTCCTCGCGGGTCGTGGCTGATGCGCCGGGCATGAGCGCGGCACCGCCCATCACAGCGACACTCCCCGAGCCACGGGCCGACTGGGCGCTTTTCCTCGATTTCGACGGCACGCTGGTGGAAATCGCCGAGCGGCCGGACCAGGTTGTCGTCCCGGCCCGGTTGCGCCCATTGCTCGGCGCGCTCACCGAGGCGCTCGGGGGCGCGGTCGCCATTATCTCGGGGCGTCATCTCGACGGACTCGACGCGCTACTGGGATCGACCCGGCCGGCCCTGGCCGGCCTGCACGGGCTCGAGCGACGAAGCCGGGACGGCCGCATCCATCGCCCGCCGGACCATGGTGATCAGCTCGACGGACTGCGCAAGGCGATGCACGCATTCGCCCGCCAGCACCCGGGGGCGATCGTGGAGGACAAGGGCAGTGCCCTCGCCCTCCATTACCGCAGCGATCCGGCGCTCGAACATGCCGCCCGGGCACTGATCGAGCACCATTGCGAGTCTCTCGGCGACGCGTTCCGGCTGCAGTCGGGCAAACAGGTCCTCGAGGTCGGGCCCGCCGGGCACGACAAGGGAACCGTGATCGAGGCCTTCATGACCGAGGCGCCGTTCCAGGGCCGCACGCCGGTCTGTCTCGGCGACGATGTCACCGACGAGGACGCCTTCGCAGCTATCAACCGGCTCGGCGGCCACGCCATCCGCGTAGGCACTGACCGGCCCACCGCCGCCGGCTATGAACTGGCATCCGTTAACGAGGCTTACCAATGGCTGAATCGCCTGGCACGGCAGCTCCAGCCGCGCCACTGAACCTGGAACTGGGGCTTATCGGCAACGGCCAGATCGCCGGGCTGATCGATCCGCTCGGCCGACTGGTCTGGTCCTGTCTGCCGCGGTTCGACGCCGAGCCCGCCTTTGCGCGGCTCATCGACGATGCCGATCGCGGCCACTTCAGCATCGAGCTCCGGGATCAGTGCGCCGCCACACAGTTCTATCATCACAATACGGCGGTGCTGTGCACCGAGCTCACCGATCGCTACGGCGCCGTGCTGCGGATCATTGATTTCTGCCCGCGATTCCGCCAGTACGGGCGCACCTATCGCCCGGTCATGATGCTCCGCCGCCTCGAGGCCGTTCGCGGCCATCCGGTGATCCGCACCCGGCTGCGACCGCTGAGCGGTTGGGACGGAAGCGCGCCCGCCAGGACGCGGGGCAGCAACCACGTGCGCTTTATCCGCACCGAACAGGTCCTGCGCGTCACCACCGATGCGCCGCTCACCCACGTCCTCGACGAGACACCGTTTGTCGTCGACGCGACCATGACCTTCGTCCTCGGCCCCGACGAAAGCGTCCAGGAATCGGTGGAGGCCATGGGGCGGCGGTTCCTCGAGTGTACCGAGGGCTACTGGCGGGACTGGACCCGCTCGCTCGCCATCCCGTTCGAATGGCAGCGGGCGGTGATCCGGGCCGCAATCACCCTCAAGCTCTCGGCCTACGAGGACACCGGCGCCGTGATCGCCGCTATCACCACCTCCATCCCCGAAGCGGCGAACAGCGGCCGCAACTGGGACTATCGATACTGCTGGCTGCGGGATGCCTACTTCACCGTCCACGCACTCAATCGCCTGGGTGCCACCCGCACCATGGAGGGGTTCCTGCGCTACATCATCAATCTTGTCGCCGGCAGCGGCGATCACCGCCTGCAACCGCTCTACGGCATCGGCGGCGAGCGCCGCATCGAGGAGACCAGCGCCGATGCGCTCGGCGGTTACCGCGGCATGGGCCCGGTCCGCGTCGGCAACGCGGCTTATCACCAGGTCCAGCACGACGTCTACGGCACCGTCATCCTCGCCGCTACCCAGGCGTTTTTCGACGAGCGCCTCGAGCGGCCGGGCGATCAATCGCTCTACCAGCGACTCTGCGCCCTCGGCGAGGAGGCCGTCCGGCACTACGATCAACCCGACGCCGGGATCTGGGAATACCGCGGCCGGGCCCGCGTTCACACCTACTCGGCAATGATGTGCTGGGCGGCCTGCGACCGGTTGCGTCGCATCGCCGGGCGGCTCGGACTGGATGCCGATGCCGCGTACTGGGCCGAACACGCCGCCACCATCCATGCCACCATCTGCCGCGAGGCCTGGAGCGAGACCCACACGGCCTTTGTCGAGAGCTTCGGCGGTGACAGCCTCGACGCCAGTCTGCTGCTGATGCACGAGCTGGGATTCCTCGCCGCCGACGACCCGCGGTTCATCGGCACGGTGGAAGCCATCGAGCAGCAGCTCCGGCGCGGCGATCACCTGTTCCGCTATGCCGCGGCGGATGATTTCGGCCGTCCGGAGAACGCCTTCAACATCTGCACCTTCTGGTTCATCGATGCGCTGCAGGCGATCGGTCGCGGCGACGAGGCGCGGCGTCTGTTCGAGAACATGCTCAGTCACCGCACCCGCCTCGGCCTGCTCTCCGAGGATCTCGATCCGGAACGCGGCGAGTTGTGGGGGAATTTCCCGCAGACCTACAGTATGGTCGGGCTGATCAACTCGGCGATGCACCTGAGTCACAGCTGGGAGGAGAGCCTTTGAGTCGACTGATCGTCGTTTCCAACCGCGTTCCGCTGCCCCAACCGGATCAGCCCCAGGCAGGCGGGCTCGCCGTGGTCCTCTCCGATGCCCTGTCCCGGCGCGGCGGGCTCTGGTTCGGCTGGTCGGGCCAGCTCACCGACTATCCCGCCTCCGGCCCCGACCATCTGCATCACGACGGGATCGACTACGCGACGATCCCGCTCACCCGCGCCGACTACGACGATTTCTATCTCGGTTACGCCAACGCCGTTATCTGGCCGGTGTTCCACTTCAATCTCGGGGCGATGGACTACCAGCGTCGGTATTCCCACGGCTATGCCCGGGTCAACGCCCGCTTCGCCGACCTCCTCGCGCCCCTGGTCGACCCCGACGACACGATCTGGATTCACGACTACCACCTGATGCCGCTGGCACGCGAGCTGCGCGAACGCGGCCTGCGCAACCGCATCGGCTTTTTCCTCCACATCCCGTTCCCCGACTACGACGTGCTCCGCGCCATGCCCGGCCACCGTGGGCTGCTCGAGGACCTGTGCCGGTTCGATCTGCTCGGGTTCCAGACCGACAACGACCGGCATTCCTTCGAGGAATCCGCGACCCGCGCCATCGGCGCGCTGGTGCGATCCTCCGGCCGCCTGCGCCATCGCAACCGCGATCTGCACACCGGTGTCTACCCAGTCGGGGTCGCAGTCGACGAACTCGCCGACCTGTCTGCCCGGACACTCACGACCCCGGCCGTCCAGCGGCTGCTCGACGGTCTCGGCGAGCGCGATCTGGTGATCGGTGTCGACCGGCTCGACTACTCGAAGGGCCTCGAGCAGCGTTTCCGGGCGTTCGAGTCGCTGCTCGAGGACTATCCGCACCGTCGCGGTCACACGGTGCTCATGCAGATTGCCAGTCCCTCGCGCGGCGATATCGCCGAATACGCCGAGCTGCGCCAGCGCCTGGAGGGCCTGAGCGGGCATATCAACGGCGCCTACGGCGACCTCGACTGGGCGCCGATCCACTATCTCAACCGCACCTTCGAACGCGGCGCGGTGATGGGGCTCTACCGAGCGGCCGGGGTCGGGGTGGTTACGCCGCTGCGCGACGGTATGAACCTCGTCGCCAAGGAGTTCGTCGCCAGCCAGGATCCCGACAACCCCGGTGTCCTGGTGCTGTCCGAGCTGGCCGGTGCCGCCGCCGAGCTGACCGACGCGATCCAGGTCAACCCCTACGACACCGATGCCATTGCCGCCGGGCTCAACCAGGCGCTGGCCATGCCGCTGCCCGAGCGCCGCCGCCGCTACCAACGCATGATGACGGTGCTGCGCGAGTGCGACATCGGCAGCTGGGAACAGCGACTTCTCGATGATCTTGGCGGCGAGCGCGACTGACCCGAACTCCGCCAGCGCGACACGCATCATCATGCACGTAGACATGGATGCGTTCTTTGCCTCGGTGGAGCTGAAACGCCAGCCCGCGCTCCGGGGACAGCCGGTGATCGTGGGCGGGCGCGGCGACCCGAACCGGCGCGGCGTGGTCTCCACGGCCACCTACGAGGCACGGGTATTCGGCATCCACTCGGGCATGCCCCTGCGCACCGCCGCCCGGCTGTGCCCCGATGCGGTGTTTCTGCCCGTGGACTTCCCCGCGTATCACGAGGCCTCGGCCCGGGTCTTCGACTGCCTCGCCGAGGTCAGTGAATATCTCCAGCCCGTCGGCCTCGATGAGGCCTATCTCGATATCAGCGCACGGGATGATGACCCGCTCGTTATCGGTCGCCAGCTAAAGGCAACGATCCACGCCGCCACCGAGCTGGTCGCCTCGGTGGGTATCGGCCCCAATCGATTGCTGGCGAAAATCGCCTCGGACCTGGAAAAGCCCGACGGGCTCACCTGGCTGCGCCGCGGTGACGTACCCGAACGGGTCTGGCCGCTGCCGGTGCGGACCCTGCACGGCGTCGGCCCGCGAACCGCGGAACGCCTCGCCGACCTGGGGGTGGAGAGCGTCGGCGATCTCGCCGCGCTAAGCCCGGAACAGCTCACCGCCGAGTTCAGTCCGCGCCACGCGCAGTCACTGATGGAATCGGCGCAGGGCATTGATGAGCGACCCGTGCAGACCGAGCGCGTGCGCAAGTCCATCGGTCGCGAGCGGACCTTTCAGGCGGACTGCCGCAGTAGCGGACGCCTCGATCACGAGGCCCGGGCCATGCTGGAGGAGGTCTGTGAACGGCTAAGGGCGCGGCATCTGGGCGCCCGAACGGTGACCGTCAAGCTGCGCTATCGGGACTTCACCACGCACACCCGGTCGCGGAGCCTGTCCGGGCCGACGGACGAGATGGAGACACTGGCGGCGCTCGTCCACCAGTGCCTGTTCGCGCACCGGCTGCATCGCGCGGTGCGCCTGCTCGGGGTCCAGCTGTCCGGCCTCGTGGCGAGCGACAGCGATGAAGCCCCGGGGGCGGATTAAAGCCCCAGGTCGTCGCGGATCACCTCGACCGCGTCGCCATCGCCCGAGGCGGTGGTAACGCCGTCCAGCCAGCGATCGAGCAGCGCCGGGTTATCCGAGACCACCGACTGCGCGGCCTCGAGCGGTGACATGTCGTCGTTGATGACATGTCCGCCGGCCTTGCTCTGCTCCTCGACGGTATAGGCATACTGCTCGAGCAGTCGGCCGACATTGGTGCAGCGGTCGGTGTAGCCGGCGGTGGTGATGGTGTAGACCGTCGCCCCGCCCTGGTCGGGACCGAAGTACTCGGCACCGCCGGTGAGGTAGCGCATGTCGATGTTGATGTTCATCGGATGCGGCGCCCAGCCGAGGAACGTTACCCACTCCTCGCGCGGCACGGAGCGCTGCACCTGGGTGAGCATGCCGGCTTCAGAAGAGGACATAAGCTCCCAGTCGCCCAGTCCGAAGGCATCATCATCAATCATCGACTGGATGGCGGCGTTGCCGTCATTACCCGCCTCGATGCCGTAGATCCGGCCCTCGAAGCGCTCCTTGTGATCGTCGAGATCGGAGAAGTCGCGAACACCGGCCTCCCAGACGTACTCCGGTACTGCGAGGGTGTACTTGGCCCCCTCGAGGTTGGCGCTCAGCTGATCGATCTCACCGTCCTCGAGATAGGAGGCGATCATGCTCTTCTGGGTCGGCAGCCATAGCCCCAGGAACGCGTCACGCTGGCCGTCGGCGACGGACTGGAACGCGATCGGCACGGACGCGGTCGTCAGGTTGGTCTCGTAACCGAGCGTGTCGAGGAGGTATCCCATCATCTCGGACTTGATGGTCACACCGGTCCAGTTAACGTTGGCCAGGCCCACCGACTGGCAGCTCTCGGGCTCGCTCGCGGTGGCGTTCATGGCGGTCAGCGAGACCAGCGCGGCCCCGGCCAGGGTCGTGATCATTGGGGTTTTCATAAAAGCTCCAGAAGATTTCGGACTCGAATTGAGCACGCTCAAGCTGACCACAATGTTGATTGAGCGGTCAATCAATAACGCCTAGACTGGCGTCCACCAACCAGAGGAAACGGCTCATGGCGCGAAAAGGGATGGAGACAGTGCGCCGGCGGCAACTGATCGAGGCGACGCTGCAGGTAATCCACGATCAGGGACTGCAGGCGACCACGCTGGGCCGCGTCGGCCAGCAGGCGGGGATATCGCCCGGACTGGTGGCCCACTACTTCGGCGACAAGCGCCAGTTGCTTGCCGCGACGTACCTGTCGCTGGTTCGCTCGCTGGGGCGCGAGTACGGCAGCGCCCGCGCCGGCACGGCGATCGGCCTGCCCCGCGTCAGGGCCATCATCGACGCCAATTTCGCCGCCAGCCAGTCCGGCAAGGTCATCGTCAGCTCGTGGCTGTCGTTCTGGGCGCAGGTCAACCATGTGCCCGCCCTTGCGCGTATCCAGAACGTCGTCACCCGCCGGTTGCAGAGCAATCTCACGCACAACCTGGCGGCCTTTCTGCCCCGCCGCGACGCGATCGAGCTCGCCGAAGGCCTGGGGGTGATGATCGACGGCCTGTGGCTGCGGGCAAGCCTGCGTACCGGTGGCCTCGATGTCGATGCCGCCCGCGCCCAGGCGCACCGCTACCTCGATTCCGAACTCCATGCACTGACCGGAGACCAACATGCCCAACAATCCGCCTGACCGGCTGCTGTGGATCGACAACACCGCCGTCGACAGCCACCGCCAGCAACGCTTCGAGACCCTCAACCCGGCGACCGGCGCGGTCCTGGCACGGGTCGCCGAGGCCGATGCCAGTGACGTCGACGATGCCGTTCGCAGCGCCCGCGCGGCGCAGGTGGAGTGGGCCGCGCGCCCCGGCGTCGAGCGCGGCCGGATCCTGTCACGGGCCGCCGCCGCCGTGCGCGAGCACCGCGACGAGCTTGCCCGGCTGGAGTGCCTCGACGGCGGCAAACCCATCGCCGAAACCCCGGAGGCGGATGTCGACTCGGCGGCGGACTGCCTCGAGTACTTCGCCGGACAGGCGGCCAGCCTGCAGGGGGAATACCAGACGGTGGAGGGCGGTTTTTTCTATACCCGCCCCGAGCCGCTAGGGGTCTGCGGCGGCATCGGCGCCTGGAATTACCCGCTGCAGATCGCCGCCTGGAAGACCGCACCGGCACTCGCAGCCGGCAACGCCATGGTCTTCAAGCCCGCCGAGCTGACTCCGCTGTCGGCGCTACGACTCGCAGAGATTCTCGCCGAGGCGGGTCTGCCACCGGGGCTTTTCAACGTCGTCCAGGGCGCGGCGGAGACCGGCCAGGCACTGACCCGGCATCCGGATATCGACAAGATATCGCTGACCGGCGAGGTGGGCACCGGCAGGGCGGTGATGCGCGATGCCGCCGAGACCCTCAAGGCCGTCACGATGGAGCTAGGCGGCAAGTCGCCGCTGATCGTGTTCGATGATGCCGCACTCGACGATGCCGTCTCCGGCGCGCTGCTTGGCAACTTCTACACCCAGGGCGAGATCTGCACCAACGGCACCCGGGTCTATGTCCATACGTCGGTCATCGACGCCTTCATCGAGCGGGTCCTGGCCCGCACGCGGCGACTGCGGATCGGCGACCCGGCCGACCCCGCCACCGACATCGGGGCGCTGATCTCGCCGGCGCACCGCGATCATGTGCTCGATTTCATCCGCCGCGGCGAGGCCGCCGGCGCGCAGCGACTGATCGGCGGCGAGCCGGTCGCGGTTGATGGCTGCGACGGCGGCACGTTCCTGTCACCGGCGGTGTTCCGGGTGGAGGACGACGACTGCGTCATCGCCCGCGAGGAGATCTTCGGCCCGGTGATGACCATCCTGCCATTCGACGACGAGGCCGAGGTCATCCGCCGCGCCAACGACACACCCTACGGCCTCGCCGGCGGCGTGTTCACCAACGATCTGCGGCGTGCCCACCGGGTCGCCGCGGCGGTGAAGGCGGGGGTCATCTGGGTTAACCACTACAACCTGACCCCCATCGAGATGCCGTTCGGCGGCATGCGCCAGTCGGGGATCGGCCGCGAGAACAGCCGCCACGCCCTCGATCACTACAGCCAGCTGAAAAGCGTGTTCGTCGCCACCACCGGCGTCGATGCCCCCTACTGAGAACGGAAACCGCGTATGCAGACCGAAACCTTCGACTACATCATCATCGGTGCCGGATCGGCCGGCGCCGTGCTCGCCAGCCGCCTTACGGAGGATCCCGACTGCCGGGTCCTGCTGCTCGAGGCCGGACCCATGGATTACAGCCTGTGGATCCACATGCCATCGGCCTTCGACAAGCCCATGGGCAGCAAGCGCTACAACTGGGGCTATGCCACCGAGCCCGAACCGAGCATGGACAACCGCCGCATGGACTGCCCGCGCGGCCATGTCCTCGGGGGCTCGTCGTCCATCAACGGCATGGCCTACGTGCGCGGCAACGCGCTGGACTACGAGGGCTGGGCCGATGATTTCGGTCTCGAGGAATGGCGCTACTCGAAGGTACTGCCCTACTTCCGCCGCGCCGAGGCGTTCGACCAGGGCGGTAACGCCTATCACGGCGGCGACGGACCACTGCACGTCACCACCGGGGCCATGCGCAACCCGCTCTACCGGGCCTTCGTGGATGCCGGCGTGGCGGCGGGCTACCCCGAGACCGAGGACATGAACGGCTACCAGCAGGAAGGCTTCGGACCCATGTTCATGACCACGCACAATGGTGTGCGCTGGTCGACGGCCAACGCCTATCTGCGCCCCGCCATGCGGCGCGCCAACCTGACCGTGCGCACCCGGGCACTGACCGAGATCCTGTTGCTGGACGGTGATCGCGCCACCGGCGTGCGCTACCGCTATCGCGGCGAGACGCGCGAGGCCCGCACCGATCAGGAGGTCCTGCTCTGCGCGGGGGCGATCAATTCACCGCAGATCCTGATGCGCTCGGGGATCGGTCCCGCCACGACGCTGCAGGAGCTGGGCCTCGACGTCCGGCAGGATCTGCCTGGCGTGGGCGACAACCTCCAGGACCACCTCGAGGTCTACGTGCAGTATGCCTGTCGCGAGCCGATCACCCTGTTCAGTGCCCTCAAGCCCTGGAACCAGGCGCGGATCGGCATACAGTGGCTGACCACGCGCGGCGGACTGGGCGCCACCAACCATTTCGAATCGGGCGGCTTCATCCGCAGCGAGGCGGGCATCCCCTACCCCAACCTGCAGTACCACTTCATGCCCATCGCGCTCAGCTATGACGGGAGCGTCTCCGCCGACTGCCACGGCTTCCAGGCCCATGTCGGCCCCATGCGCCCGGAAAGCCGCGGCCGTGTCACCCTGGACAGCGCCGATCCGACCGCCGCTCCGCGGATCGTGTTCAACTACATGGCCACCGAGCGGGATCGCCGCGAGATGCGCGATGCCGTTCGCCTCACCCGCGAGGTGATCGAGCAGTCGCCCATGGACCGGTTCCGCGACCGGCCGCTGTCGCCCGGTCCCGAGGTACAGAGCGATGCGGATATCGATGCCTGGGTCCGCGCCCATGGCGAGAGCGCCTATCACCCCAGCGGCACCTGCCGCATGGGCAAAAGCGATGACGCCGAGGCGGTGGTTGACGGTGACGGCCGGGTGCATGGGGTTGCCGCCCTGCGGGTGATCGACGCATCGATCATGCCGCGGATCACCACCGGCAATCTGAACGCGCCCACGATCATGATCGCCGAGAAGCTCGCCGACCGTATCCGCGGCCGGGACAGCGAGTACGACCCCCAGCCCTGGTACGAGGCGGCGAACTGGCAGACGCACCAGCGCTGACTGCGACGTCCCCGAGTGGTCGGCCATGCCTGTCGGCCACATCGGGTAGTCCACTCAGTCACAACGGTCCGGTCTTCCTGCGTTACAATGTTGCTGTGCAACATGATCGCAGCAGGAGTATCACCCGATGACTGTCCGTAACCTCGACGCCCTCTTCAAGCCCCGCTCCATTGCCATTGTCGGCGCCAGCCGACGGCCCGGGTCCGTGGGTGCGGTGCTGGCACGCAACCTGTTCAACGGGGGCTTCGACGGGCCGATCATGCCGGTCAATCCCAAGCACCAGTCCATCGAGGGCGTGCTCAGCTACAAGGACATTGCCGATCTGCCCGTGACGCCGGACCTGGCGGTGGTCTGCACGCCGCCCAAGACGGTGCCGGACGTGGTCCGCCAGCTCGCCGAGCGCGGAACCCGTGGCGTCGTGGTGATCACCGCGGGCTTTGGCGAGGGCGATGACGCCGAGGGCATGGAACTGCGACAGCAGGCGCTGGATGCGGCGCGGCCATACCTGACGCGCATTATCGGCCCCAACTGCCTGGGCATCCTGGTGCCCGGCTTCGGCCTCAACGCGAGCTTCGCCCACCTGGCACCGCCCAAGGGGCGGCTCGCCTTCGTCACCCAGTCCGGCGCCATTGTCACCTCCGTGCTCGACTGGGCGGAGCGCCGCGGGATCGGCTTTTCGCACATGATCTCGCTCGGCGACATGGCCGATGTCGACTTTGGCGATACCATCGACTACCTCGCGAACGATCCCGACACCAAGGCCATCCTGCTCTACGCGGAGGCCATTACCGATGCCCGCAAGTTCATGTCGGCGGCCCGGGCGGCGGCGCGCATGAAACCCGTGATCGTGGTTAAGTCGGGCCGTCACGCGGCGAGCGCCCAGGCCGCGGCCTCGCACACCGGTGCCCTCGCGGGTTCGGACAAGGTCTACGATGCCGCCTTCCGGCGTGCCGGCATGCTGCGGGTGGACACCCTCGGCGAGTTGTTCGCGGCGGTGGAGACACTCGCCACCACCGGCACCCCGAATGGCGACCGGCTTGCGATCCTCACCAACGGTGGCGGGATCGGCGTGCTCGCCACCGATGCCCTGATCGGTCACGGCGGCGAACTGGCAACCCTGTCGGACGAGACGGTACAAGCCCTCAACGAGATACTGCCGCCGACCTGGTCGCACGGCAACCCAGTGGACATCATCGGCGACGCCCCCGGCAAGCGCTATGCCGATGCCCTGTCGATCATGGCGGACAGCGATGCGGCCGATGCCGTCCTCGTGCTGAACTGCCCCACCGCCATCTCCGACAGCATCGACGCCGCCGAGGCCGTCATCGCCGAGCAGGACCGGCAACAGACACGCCGGAGCCGCCGGGACAAGCAGCCAAAACTGCTCACCTGCTGGGTCGGTGAGCATACCGCGCAGCATGCCCGGCGGCGTTTCTCGGAGGCGGCGATTCCCAGCTACAACACCCCCGAGGCGGCCGTGCGCGCGTTCATGCACATGGTCGAGTACCGGCGTAACCAGGATCAGCTGCTGCAGACGCCACCCTCGGTGCCGGAGCTGTTCACACCGGATTACGAGACCGCCAATCGCCTGGTTGAACAGGCGGCCGCGGAAGACCGCGAGATACTGAGTGAGCCGGAGGCCAAGCAGCTGCTCGCCGCGTTCGGCATCGAGATCGTCTCCACCGAGGTCGCCGAGTCGCCGGCAGCGGCGGCGGCCGCCGCCGATCGACTGGGTTATCCGGCGGCGATCAAGATCCTCTCCAGGGACATCACGCACAAGAGCGATGTCGGTGGCGTGGCGCTCGATCTCGACGATGCCGACGCGGTTCACCGCGCCGCGGAGGCCATGCAGCGCCGGGTCGCGGAGACCTATCCCAACGCCGATCTACAGGGTTTCAGCGTCCAGCCCATGGTCAAGCGGGCCGGGGCCTGGGAGCTGATCGCCGGGTTTACCGAGGATGCCCAGTTCGGGCCGGTGGTGCTGTTCGGTCAGGGGGGCACCGCCGTCGAGGTGATCCAGGACCAGTCCCTCGCCCTGCCGCCGCTCAACATGAAGCTCGCCAGCGACATGATCACCCGCACCCGGGTCTATCGCCAGCTCCAGGGCTATCGCGACCGCAAGCCCGCGGATATGGAGGCAATCGCCCTGACCCTGACCCGCATCGCGCAGATCGCCGCGGACATCTCGCGGATCAAGGAACTCGACATCAATCCGCTGCTGGCCTCCGCGGATGGCGTCGTGGCCCTTGATGCACGGATCCGGATCGGCGAGAACGGCACCGGGACCCGGCGGCTGGCCATCCGGCCCTATCCGCGCAAGCTGGAGAAAACGGTGGTCGCCGATGATGGCGTCGAGTACCTGCTCCGGCCGATCGTTCCCGAGGACGAGCCGGCACTGCACCGCGCCTTCGCCCATCTCACCCCGGAGCAGATCCGGCTGCGGTTTTTCGCGCCGATGAAGCAGATGAGCCACATGGCCGCGGCCCGGTTCACGCAGATCGACTACAACCGCGAGATGGCGCTGATCATCACCGACTCCGACAAGGTGCCGGGCGAAGCGGAGCTCTACGGCGCGGTGCACATCCACGCCGATCCGGACGACGAGAAGGCGGAGTACTCCATCATCGTGCGCCATGACCTGACCCGCCAGGGCCTCGGCCGGCTGTTGATGGAGCATGTCATCGACTATGCCCGCGATCGCGGCATTGGCGAGATCGAGGGCGATGTCCTGCGCGAGAACCAGGCCATGCTCACGCTCTGCAAAAACCTGGGCTTCAGTCAGCACACCGATGCCGACGATCGCGACATCATGCGGGTCACCCTGCCGCTTCAATCCGGCGCCGTTAGCGGTACTTCATGATCTCCATGAGCTCATCGACGATGACGTCGGCATCACCGCGCTCGCGGGCGCTGGTGACGTGATGGTGGAGGTGGCTGCGCAGGACTGTATCGCCCACCTTCTCCAGCGCGCCGTCGACCGCCTTCAGCTGCCGTAGCACGTCCACGCAGTAGACATCCTCGCGCTCGAGCATGCGCACGATTCCCTCCACGTGGCCACGGATCGAGGCCAGTCGCTGGCGGGCCGCATCGCGGACCGCCGGGTCCAGGGCAAGATGGCAGTCTTCGGTGGAGTCGCTCATAATCCGGTCTCCGTTACCGCTGGCGATGGCTGGAACCGCCGCAGGCGCAGTGAATTGGTCAGTACGAACAGGCTCGACAGGCTCATCGCCGCGGCCGCCGCCATGGGGTTGAGCAGCCAGCCGGTCAGCGGGAACAACAGCCCCGCCGCCACCGGGATCAGCAGCACGTTGTAGCCATAGGCCCAGATAAAGTTGCCCTTGATCGTGCGATGGGTCCGGCGCGCCAGCGCCACCGCGTTGAGCAGGCCATTGAGGTCGGCACGCATCAGCACCACATCGCCGGCCTCGATGGCCACGTCGGTGCCGGTACCGATGGCCATGCCCACATCCGCCCGGGCCAGGGCGGGGGCATCGTTGATGCCATCACCAACAAACGCCACTCGACGGCCCTCGCCCTGCAGGCGCTCGACCTCGCGGGCCTTGCCATCCGGGAGCACCCCGGCCATCACCTCGTCGATGCCCAGCTGTTTCGCCAGCGCATTGGCGGTCGCGGCCTCGTCACCGGTCACCATGGCCACGCGCAGGCCCTGACCGCGGAGTGCCGCGATCACGGCCCGGCTCTCCGGGCGCGGCGGATCGGCAACCGCCGCCACACCCAGCAGCTGGCCGTCGACGGCAGCAAAGATCGGCGTTTTCGCCGCCTGCATCAACTGCGCCGCCTCGGCCTGCACGGGGCCGGTCGCAACACCCAGCCACTCCATGTAATGGGCGGCACCGATGTGGACGTAACGCCCATCGACCATGGCGTGAACACCATACCCGGTGACCGCCTCGAAGTCGGTGGCCGTCGGCACGGCAAGCCCGCGTGACTCGGCGGCCGCGACCAGGGCCTGCCCCAGCGGATGCTCGCTGTGGGCCTCCACCGCGGCCATCAGCGCCAGTGCCTCGTCCTCGCCACCGGTCGGCACCACGAGGTCGGTGAGCTGCGGGCTGCCCAGGGTGAGGGTACCGGTCTTGTCCAGCACGATGGTGTCGGCCTGGGCCAGCGACTCCAGGGCGGCGCCGCGGCGCAGCAACAGGCCGTTTTCGGCCCCCTTGCCGGTCGCGACCATCACCGCCGTGGGCGTCGCGAGCCCCATCGCGCAGGGGCAGGCGATCAGCAGGACACTCACCGTGGCGACGAAGGCGTAGGAGAGCACCGGCTCAGGCCCGACCGTCAGCCAGATAGCAGCGGTCAGCAGGGCAATGACGAGCACCACCGGGACGAACACGCCGGCGATGCGATCCGCCATCTGCTGGATCGGCGGTTTCTCGGCCTGCGCCTTCTCGACCATGCCGATGATCTGCGCGAGGACCGTATCACCGCCCACCTCGGTCACGCTGGCGGTCAGCGAGCCCTGGCCGTTGACCGTCCCGGCCACGAGCCGATCCCCCGCCGCCTTGGCTACCGGGACCGGCTCGCCGGTGATCATCGACTCGTCCACCCGGGACTGGCCCTCGGTGATGGTGGCGTCCACCGGAATGCGCTCGCCCGGACGGACCATCACCGTCTCGCCCCACTCGACGCGGTCGATATCGACCTCGACGGCGCCCCCGTCACGGAGGACACGGGCGGTACGGGCCTGCATGCCGAGCAGGCGCTTGATGGCCATCGAGGTCCGGCCGCGGGCGATCTGCTCGAGATAGCGGCCGAGCAGGATCAGGGTGACGATTACACCGGCCGCCTCGAAGTAGCTACCCGCCGTGCCCGCCGGGAAGATCCCCGGCACGAACAGTGCCAGCAACGAATAGCCGTAGGCGGAACCCGCCCCGATCATCACGAGGCTGCTCATCGCCGGCGCACGATGGCGCATTTCCTTTACGCCCTTGCGAAAGAAATCCAGCCCGGCCCAGAACACGATGGGGGTGGCGAGCAGCCACTCCACGGCGATCCAGGCACGCTCCGGCAGCCACTGCCCGAACCAGGCGGCGCCGCCGGGTACATGTCGGCCCATGGCGATCACCACCAGGGGCAGCGCGAACGCCGCGGCGATGCCCACCCGCCGGCGCAGCTTCGCCTGTTCACGAGTGGCGGCATCATTACCGTCGTCCGCGGCAGCGGCGCCGTCATCCACCGTCTCGGCACCATAGCCCGCCGCCTCCACGGCGGCGATCATGTCACTCGCCGACACCGCGCCCGGCAGATAGTCCACCTGCGCGGTACTCATGCTCAGGTTGGCGGTGGCCTCGCGAACCCCCGGCAGGGCGTTGAGGGCGTTTTCGATATTGCGGATACAGCCCCCGCAGGTCACCCCGCTGAGTGCCAGTGTGAGCTCCTCATGTCGCGGCGGATAACCGGCATCATCGAGCTGGCTGCCGATCTGCGTCAGCCCCGCCGCCGGATCACTGCCCTCATCGAAGGTCACCTGTGCCTTCGCCGTCGACAGGTTGACGCTCGCGGTCTGCACCCCGGTCACCGACTGGATGGCCCGCTCGGCCCGGTTAACACAGGCCCCGCAGTTCAGCCCGGTCACTTCGAAATCGAATGCCTGTGCGGTCATGGGAACCTCGGTTGATCAGCTTGAATAACTCGAGAGTACCCCTCCCCCTAGGGGGGCGGTCAAATCGATAAGCCGGGCGCATCCCATAGCACTAACCAAAAAAAAGGGGCCCGAAGGCCCCTTTTACGTCATCCGACTCGGTGTCGAGCGGACTTACATACTCTCACGCCAGCTGGCGACGAGGTCGTCGTAGGGCACGGTCTCGCCCTGCGGCTTCTCGTTGTCCAGCGGGGGCTTCGGCGCACCCGGCTGGTCGAACCAGTACTCGGCGCTCCGCTCCTCGTTCAGGCGCGGTCCGCAGCGATCCTGCACACCGGCCCGCTCGAGGCGCTCCATGACCCGATCCTGCTCGGAAGCGAGGTTGTCCATGGCGCCCTGCGGCGTCGTCTCACCCGTTACCGCCGCGGCTACGTTGGACCACCACAGCTGCGCCAGGCGCGGATAGTCGGGCACGTTCGTCCCCGTATCCGTCCAGAGCTCACGCTCGGGGCTGCGATAGAACTCGACGAGACCGCCGAGCTCCGGCGCCCGCTCCGTCATCGACTCATGCATGATGTCCGAATCGCGGATCGGCGTCAGACCCTCGTGGGTCTTTTTCAGCGACACGACCTTGGAGGTCACGAACTGGGCATACAGCCATGCGGCCTTGCGGCGCTCGGGGTCGGCATGCTCGAAGAACGTCCAGGAACCGATGTCCTGGTAACCGACCTTCATGCCCTCTTCCCAGTACGGGCCATGGGGCGAAGGTGCCATGCGCCACTTCGGCGTACCGTCCTCGTTCACCACCGGCAGGCCGTCCTCGACCATGGAGGCGGTAAAGGCGGTGTACCAGAAGATCTGCTGCGCGATCTGACCCTGCGCCGGGACGGGACCCGCTTCGGAGAAGGTCATGCCGGACGCGGACGGCGGTGCATAGTCACCCAGCCAGTCGATGTACTTGGTCAATGCATAGACGGCGGCCGGGCCGTTGACGGCACCACCGCGGGTCACGTCGGAGCCCACCGGGTGGCAGTCCTCGACACGAATGCCCCACTCGTCGACCGGCAGGCCGTTGGGCAGTCCCTTGTCACCGGCACCTGCCATGGACAGCCAGGCGTCAGTGAAGCGCCAGCCGAGGGACGGATCCTTCTTGCCGTAGTCCATGTGACCATAGACCTCGCGGCCATCCAGCTCGTCGACGTTCTCGGTAAAGAACTCGGCGATGTCCTCGTAGGCCGACCAGTTCACCGGCACACCCAGCTCGTAGCCGTAGATGTCCTCGAACTGCGCCTGGAGATCCTCGCGCTGGAACCAGTCATAGCGGAACCAGTAGACGTTGGCGAACTGCTGGTCCGGCAGCTGGTACATCTTGCCATCGGGGGCAGTGACCGCATCGAGACCGATGAAATCATCGAGGTCGAGATAGGGCGACGTCACGTCGCTGCCCTCACCCTCCATGTAATCCGACAGCGGGATGACCTGGCCGTACCGATAGTGCGTACCGATCAGATCGGCGTCATTGATATAGCCATCGTAGATGCTCTCGCCGGACTGCATTTCGGTCTGCAGCGCCTCGATCACGTCACCCTCACCGATCAGGTTGTGGTTCAAGTTGATGCCCGTAATCTCGGAAAAGGCCTCGGCCAGAACGTTCGACTCGTACTCATGGGTGGCGATGGTCTCCGAGACCACGTCGACGTCCATGCCCCGGAAGGGTTCCGCCGCGTCGATGAACCACTCGAGCTGCTCGAGCTGCTCCTCGCGGGTCAGTGTCGACGGCTGGAACTCGTCAAGGTACTGCTCGGCGACGGCCATCTGCTCATCGGTGGCCGCCTGGGCACTGCCCAGACCGCCGACACCGAGGGCAGCAGCTACCGCCAGCGCAGTCAAAGGCCGCATGGCGTTTTTCTGCTCTGTCATGCTTTTCTCCTCCTGGAAGGGATTGATTCCCCTGTTACTCAAGGACATTGGCACAGGACTATCCCGTGCTTGTCCGCTTCGTGCGCCACGCCCCTGTCGGGGCGGTGGCGCTTTAGCCCCAGCGTAGCATCACCGCTGCATAAACAACCGAGATGCCTGAGGCGAACAAAAGGCTCGCGTCCGAAAACGCCAGCCAGATGAGATGGATAAAGGCGGAACCCAGCAGGCTCATGAACAGCCGGTCGCCGCGGGTGGTCGGCACGGGCAGAAAGCCCCGCCGCTCATAAGTCGGCATCACGAACTGCAGCACGCCAAACACCACCAGCATCAACGCGATAGCGATGAAGAAAATGGCGACCGGCTGTGTCCAGGCCATCCACGCCAGACTGAAACCCGATTCTTCGCTCATCATATCGTTGTCACTCCAAATCTAGACGCGGCCGAGCGCGAATCCACGCGCGATGTGCTTGCGTACGAACCAGATCACCAGCGCACCCGGCACCAGCGTCAGAATACCGGCGGTCGCCAGCAGGCCCCAGTCCAGGCCCGAGGCGCTCACCGTTCGCGTCATGGTGACGGCGATCGGCTTGGCCTCGGTGGCGGTCAGGGTCCGGGCGAACAGCAGCTCGACCCACGAGAACATGAAGCAGAAGAATGCGGTCACGCCGACACCGGAGCGGATGAGTGGCAGGAAGATCGTGATGAAGAACCGCGGCCAGCTATAGCCGTCGAGGTAGGCGGTCTCGTCGATTTCCTTCGGGACGCCGGACATGAACCCCTCGAGGATCCAGACCGCCAGCGGCACCGTGAACAGCGTATGCGCCAGCGCCACGGCGATGGGCGTGTCATAAAGCCCAACGCTCTGGTAGAGCTCGAAGAACGGCAGCAGGAACACCGCCGGCGGTGCCATGATGTTGGTCAGCAGCCAGAAGAACAGGTGCTTGTCACCCAGGAAATTGTAGCGGCTGAACGCATAGGCGGCGGGCAGCGCCACTGTCAGCGAGATAACCACGTTCATCGCCACGTAGAGCGTGGAGTTGATGTACCCCGAATACCAGCTCGGATCGGTGAAGATCTTGACGTAGTTCGCCACCGTCAGATTGTCGGGCCAGAGGTTGAAGGTCGACAGGATCTCCTGGTTGGTCTTCAGCGACATCATCAGCAGCCAGTAGATCGGCAGCATCAGGAAGACCAGCCAGGCGGCCAGGAAGATATAGCGTCGTTTCGAACCCACGGCTCAGCCCTCCCGGTCCATGTTGAGGATGGTCAGATAGAACACGTAGCTGAACAGCAGAATGATCAGGAAGTAGACCAGGGAGAACGCTGCCGCCGGTCCCAGGTCGAACTGACCCACCGCCATCGTGGCGAGGCTCTGACTCAGGAACGTGGTGGAGTTACCCGGTCCGCCCCCCGTCAACACGAACGGCTCGGCGTAGATCCGGAAGCTGAAGATGAAGCGCAGCAGCACCGCGATCAGGAGCACGCCCTTGAGCTTCGGCAACTCGATGAAGCGGAATACCGCCCAGCGCGATGCCCCGTCGATGCGCGCCGCCTGGTAGAACGCGTCCGGGATCGCTTGCAGGCCTGCATAGCAGAGCAGGATCACCAGCGACGTCCAGTGCCAGACGTCCATGACCAGCACCGTCAGCCAGGCGTCCAGCGAATCGCCGGTATAGTTATAGTCGAAGCCGATGCTGTTGAGCAGCACGCCGGCGAAGCCGACGTCGGGCCGGGCAAACACCTGCCAGATCGTACCCACCACGTTCCACGGCACCAGCAGCGGGAGCGCCAGGAGCACCAGCGACACCGACACCCAGGGTCCCTTTTTGGGCATGCAGAGCGCCAGGCCCACGCCCAGCGGGATCTGGATGAGCAGCACCGCGGTCGAGAATATGAATTGCCGGACCAGCGCCCCCTGCAGCGCCGGGTCTCGCAGCACCTCGGTAAACCAGTCGGTCCCCACGAAGAAACGGGAATTCGGGCCGAAGATGTCCTGCAGCGAGTAGTTGACGACGGTCATGAGCGGCATGATGGCGCTGAACGCGACCACCAGCACCACTGGCAGGACCATCAGCCATGCCCATTGGTATTCACGCTTTTCCACGTTTCCTCCCCTTAGCCGACGAGCCTGTCGTCGGAATACAGCAGCACGTTATCGACGGGGAACACCACCCGCAGACCGTCGCTATCGATTTTTGTGGTTTCATCCAGCCGCACATGGACTTCATGGCCGCCGAAATGCCCGGTCACCAGCTCGTAGTCACCCAGGTCCTCGATCTTGTCGACCTTGACCCGGTGCCCGGTCTCGTCCGCGCCGGCGGGCCGGATGAGCCCCGGCCGGATGCCGAGCTGCAGTCGACCGCCGGCGTTGCGAGCCGCCTCGGCCATGGCCGGATCAACCTGGACGCGTTCTTCGCCCACGAGGGCTTCGTTGCCATCCACTTCGCAGTCGAAGAAGTTCATGCCGGGGCTGCCGATGAAATAGCCCACGAAGGTGTGCTCGGGACGCTCGAAGAGCGCCTGGGGTGTCCCCACCTGCAACACCTGGCCGGCGAGCATGACCACCACCTTGTCGGCGAAGGTCAGCGCCTCGGTCTGGTCATGGGTGACATAGACCAGGGTAAGGTTGAGCTGCTCGTGGATTTCCCGCAGCTTGCGTCGCAGCTGCCATTTCAGATGCGGGTCGATCACGGTCAGCGGCTCGTCGAAAAGCACCGCGCCGACGTCTTCGCGCACCAGGCCGCGCCCGAGCGAGATCTTCTGCTTGGCATCGGCGGTGAGGTTGTTGGCGCGCCGCTTGAGCACGTCCTCCAGCCCCAGCATCCCGGCGATATGGTTCACCCGACCGTGGATATAGGTCTCGTCCATGCCGCGATTGCGCAGCGGGAAGGCGAGGTTATCGTAGACGGTCATCGTGTCGTAGATCACCGGAAACTGGAAAACCTGGCCGATATTGCGGCGCTCGGGGGAGAGAGTCGTCACATCCTGCTCGCCGAACATGACCTTGCCCTCGGAGGGCTGGACCAGTCCGGAGATGATGTTCAGCAGCGTTGTCTTGCCGCAGCCGGAGGGGCCGAGGAGCGCGTAGGCGCCGCCGTCCTCCCAGACATGCTGCATGGGCTGCAGGGCGTACTCCCCCCCGGGTGCGTACTGATGCGCCAGGTTATTGAGTTCTATTCGCGCCATTGTTTTTATCCGCGTTACTGCTTTGGCGCGGCCACCAACTGGTCCGCGCTGTCGAATACATAGGCCCGGTTGAGGTCGGCGTGGATATCGAAACTCTCGCCGGGATGAACCGTGTGCACTCCCCGCTCATCCACGACCCAGTCGTGGCCGTTGACCTCGAGATGGATATAGGTCACCGAGCCGGCCACCTCGGCCACCTCGACCGTTCCGTGGATCACCACCCGATCATCGGCGGGTGTCACGAACAGATGGTGCGGGCGAATGCCCATGGTGTATTCGGCGGGGGCCAGGTCGGTCATATGCACGGGCAGCGGCTGATCGAACAGCCCCTCGACCTTGATCCGGCCATCGTCGATTCGCACCGGCATGAGGTTCATCGGCGGGTCAGCAAACACCTGGGTGACGGTGGTAGTGGCCGGATGCCGGTAGCACTGCGCAGTCGGACCATGCTGGATAATCCGCCCTTCATGGAGCACGGTGGTCTTGCCGCCGAGCACCAGCGCCTCTTCCGGCTCGGTGGTCGCATAGACCACCACCGTGTCGCGGTCGGCAAAGAGATTGCGCAACTCCGAACGCAGCCCCTCGCGAAGCTTGTAATCGAGGTTGACCAGCGGCTCGTCGAGCAGTACCAGCTTGGCGTCGCGCACCAGCGCCCGCGCCATGGCGCAGCGCTGCTGCTGCCCCCCGGACAGCTCGGAGGGCAGCCGGTCGATGAGATGATCGATACCCAGCCGCTCGGCCTCGGTCCGCACGCGCCGCTCGATTTCCTGGTCGGAGAGCTTGGCCAGCTTCAGCGGCGAGGCGATGTTGTCGTAGACCGTCAGTGACGGATAGTTGATGAACTGCTGGTAGACCATGCCCACGGAGCGCTTGCGCACCGGCACCCGGGTCATGTTCTGGCCATCCTCCATGACGCGGCCGGTATTCGGACGATCGAGCCCCGCCATGATCCGCATCATTGTTGTTTTGCCGGCCTCGGTGAGGCCGAGCAGTACGTTGAATTCGCCGCGCTGGAAAGTGAGGTTCACATCCTGCAGATGCGCCTCGTTGCCAACGGTGCGATTAACCCCCTCCAGGACGAGACTCATTACGCGGTTGCCCTCTTTTTCTCTTGTCCCGTATACCAGGCGTTCACCCGCTCGCGCTGCTCGGCATCCAGCATCAGGCCCAGCTTGCTGCGCCGCCAGATGGCATCGTCGGCGGTCATCGCCCACTCATGCTCCGCCAGGTAGCGGAGCTCGGCTTCATAACAATCGGATCCGAAATGCTCGCCCAGGTCGTCGAGCGACCGGGCGCCCCCCAGCATGGTCTCGATCCGCGTGCCGTAGTTGCGCACCAGCCGCCAGGCCATCGCCTCCGGCAGCCAGGGCCGCTCGCGGCGCAGCTGCGCCAGATAGCTCTCGAAGTCGCCGTCGGGAATGTCGCCGCCCGGCAGCGCCTCGTTACCCGTCCAGTCGGCAATACTAGCACCGAGCAGCGGCGCGATCTGATCGACCGCCTGGCGGGCGAGGGTGCGATAGGTGGTGATCTTGCCGCCGAACACGGACAGCAGCGGTGCCGCCTTGTCGTCGAGATCGAGGCTGTAGTCACGGCTGACCGCGGAGACGTCGGACTCGTCCGATTCGTCGTACAGCGCCCGAACCCCAGAGTAGGTCCAAACCACGTCCTTCGGGGTGGTTTCCTGCTCGAAATAGCGATTCACGGCGTCGCAGAGATACTGGATCTCGTCGTGGCTCGCAGTGGCCTCGGCCGGATTGCCCTCGTAGGCGACATCGGTGGTCCCGATCAGGGTGAAATCCTGCTCGTAGGGGATGGCGAAGATGACGCGGCCGTCGGTGTTCTGAAAGAGGTAGGAGTCTTCGTGATCGAACATCTTCGGCACGACGATGTGGCTGCCCTTGACCAGGTGCACATCCTTCTTGTTATCGACCTCGGTCGCACTGCCCAGGAACTTCGCCACCCAGGGTCCGGCGGCGTTCACAACCGAACGCGAACGAACATTGTGAACATTACCGCTCACCGTGTCGGTGAGCTGCACGCTCCACTCGTCATTACCGCGCTCGGCACCGGTGCAGCGGGTCCGCGGCATCACCTTGCCGCCGCGCTGCTCGACATCCATGCAGTTCAGCACCACGAGCCGGGAGTCCTGCACCCAGCAGTCCGAGTACATGAAGCCTTTCTTGAGGCCGTCCTTCAGCGGCGCGCCGGCGTAATGCGTCTGCAGGTCGAGGCCCTTGGAGCCGGGCAACTTCTTGCGGCCGCCAAGGTTGTCGTAGAGGAACAGGCCCATGCGGATCATCCACGCGGGCCGAAGCTCTTTCACATGCGGCATGACGAAGTTGAGCGGCCAGATAATGTGCGGGGCGATGCCCATCAGCACTTCGCGCTCCTTGAGCGCTTTGCGGACCAGCTTGAATTCGTACTGTTCAAGGTAGCGGAGCCCGCCGTGGACAAGCTTGGTGCTGGCGGAAGATGTGTAGTTGGCGAGATCGCCCTGCTCGACGAGCAGCGTGCGCAGTCCGCGACCTGCTGCGTCGCGGGCGATGCCTGCCCCGTTGATGCCGCCGCCGACGACCACCAGGTCGTAGCGATCAGTCTGCTGATCTACAGAAGCCACAGGCCCCTCTCCTCCATTTCCAATGTCGGCGGCTATACTGCCGCCTTCTAATGTTCGCTTTCAAACATACCACCGCGTCCGGAGGCGTCAAGTGCGCCGGCTGCATGACTATCGGCGTTGGTCACAACCAGCCGGCCACCGTTCTCCGCCATGGCGCGGCGCACAAAAGCGGGCGGTTCGGCATCGGTGTAGAGCTCGTTAATGGCGCTGATGTCCGCCACACGCACCATCGCGTTGCGGCCGAACTTGCTGTGATCGGCACCGAGCAGCGTCGAGCGTGCATTACGCAGGATGGCCTGTATGACCCGGACCTCGTGGTAATCGAAATCGAGCAGGGTGCCATCGGCCTCGATCCCGGAAATGCCCAGAACCGCATAGTCGACCTTGAACTGATTGACGAAATCGATCGTCGCCTCGCCGGTGATGCCGCGATCTCGCTGACGAACCACGCCACCGGCCACGATGACCTCGCAGCCGGGGCTGTCGGCCAGAACGGTGGCGACGTTGAGATTGTTGGTAATGACCCGCAGCCCCTCGTGCTCGCGCAGCGCCATCGCCACCGCCTCGGTGGTCGTGCCGAGGGTAATGAACACCGAGGCCTTATCGGGGATGCGCGCGGCCATCGCCTTGCCGATCCGCGCCTTGGCTTCGGGCAGGAGGATGCGTCGCGCCTGGTAGTTCACGTTCTCGACGCTGGAGGGCAGGCCGGCGCCGCCATGGTAGCGTCGCAGCAGCCCCGCACCGCACAGGGCATTGATATCGCGCCGAATGGTCTGGCTGGTCACGGCGAAATGCTGCGCCAGCGCCTCCACCGAGACAAACCCCTGTGCCTGGACCAGATCGAGCATCGCCTGCTGGCGACGATTAAGCCCGGTCGGCCGATCCTGCGACTCGAACACGCCACTCCTCCTGCGTTCGGTTGTGAGCACCGAACTTGACATTTTTCGTTTGGCTTCGATCATACCGACATACAACAAGGGCGCAATCACACCGGAGGAGAGCAGCAGCATGGCGGATAACAAAGGCATCCTGGCCATCGATCAGGGGACGACGAGCTCCCGGGCGATCGTCTTCGATCTCGAAGGCAACATCGTCGCCACCGCGCAGGAGGAGTTCCCCCAGCATTACCCCCACAGCGGCTGGGTGGAGCACGAGCCCCAGGACCTCTTCCACACCACGGTCGACACCGCCCGGCGTGCCATCAAGGCCGCCAAGGCGGCCGGTGTCCACGCCCGCACCATCGGCATCACCAACCAGCGCGAGACCACCATTGTCTGGGACCGGCGCACCGGCGAACCCGTCCACAACGCCATCGTCTGGCAGGATCGTCGCACCGCGGAGCGCTGCGCCGCGCTCAAGTCCGCCGGCCACGAGGCGATGGTGGCCGAGCGCACCGGTCTGCTGCTCGACCCGTATTTCGCCGCCACCAAGATCGCCTGGATCCTCGACAATGTCCGCGGCACCCGCGAGCGGGCCCGGAAGGGCGAACTCGCCTTCGGCACCGTCGACACCTGGTTGCTGTGGAAGCTCACCGGCGGACGCAGCCATGCCACCGACGCCACCAACGCCAGCCGCACCCTGCTGTTCAACATCCATCGCCAGGCCTGGGATGACGATCTGCTGAAGCTCTTCAACATCCCGGCCGGGATCCTCCCCGAGGTCCTCGACAGTGCCGACGATTTCGGCACGACCGAGGCGGACATCCTCGGTACCGAGCTGCCCATCGAGGGCATCGCCGGCGACCAGCACGCCGCCGTTGTCGGCCAGTGCTGCTTCCGACCCGGCATGATCAAGAGCACTTACGGCACCGGCTGTTTCGCGCTGATGAACACCGGCGATCAGGCGGTGCCCTCCAAAAACCGCATGCTCACCACCACGGCCTACCGCATCAATGGCCAACCGACTTACGCGCTGGAGGGAGCGATCTTCATCGCCGGCGCGGCCATCCAGTGGCTGCGCGACGAGCTGGGGATCATCGCCCACGCCTCGCAGAGTGAGGGGCTTGCCAACGATGCCGACGCCGAAGGCCTCTACATGGTCCCGGCGTTCACCGGCCTCGGCGCCCCGTGGTGGGACCCCAACGCCCGCGGGGCGATCTTCGGGCTGACGCGCAACACGGGCGTGGCCGAATTCGTCCACGCGGCGCTGGATTCGGTCTGCCTGCAGACCGGTGACCTGCTCGAGGCCATGGCCGATGACTCCCGGACCCAGCAGGCAACGCTACGGGTCGATGGCGGCATGGTGGCCAACAGCTGGCTGTTGCAGCGGCTCGCCGATCTGACCGGGCTCGACGTCGAGCGGCCCCGGATTATCGAGACCACCGCCCTGGGCGCGGCCTACCTGGCCGGACTGCAGCACGGGCTCTACGAATCGCTGGAGAGCCTCGAATCGCAATGGTCGCTGGATGCCCGCTTCAAGCCGACGATCACCCATCAGTCGCGGGAGCATATCGTCGAGGGCTGGCACGACGCCGTCCGCCGGACCCTGACCAACGGGCACTGAAAACGCTATGATCGCAGTGACACACGAATTCCCCGGAGGCTGAATGCAGTACCTGCACACGATGGTTCGAATCAGTGATATCGATGAATCCCTCAAGTTCTACTGCGGTTTGCTGGGCATGGAGGAGATCAACCGCCACGACAGCGAGAAGGGCCGGTTCACGCTGATCTTCCTGGCCGCGCCGGCGGACGGCGACCGGGCCCGGTCGAGCGATCGCGCACCGATGCTCGAGCTGACCTACAACTGGGACCCGGAGACCTATAACGGCGGCCGCAACTTCGGGCACCTGGCCTATCGCGTCGACGATATCTACGGCCTCTGCCAGCACCTGATGGACAACGGCGTCACCATCAACCGCCCCCCGCGGGACGGCCACATGGCCTTCGTCAAGTCGCCGGACGGTATCTCCGTCGAGCTGCTGCAATCCGGCGATCCGCTCCCCGCACAGGAACCCTGGGCGTCGATGGCCAACACGGGGAGCTGGTAATGGCCGCCGGTGGCGACCGGCCCATGGATAACCGGCGTCGCGACCGATGGGGACTGGCCGGCTGGACACTGCTGGTGGTGATCGCCGCCATGGGCGGTGTCCTCAGCCCGCCCGGCGACTGGTACGCGGCGCTCGAGAAGCCGCCGCTGACCCCGCCGGATCTGCTCTTCCCGATTGCCTGGACGGCGCTCTACGTCCTGATGATCGCCGCGGCCTGGCAGGTGTGGCGGCGTATCGGCCTGGTCGCCGGACTGGCGGTGCTCGTGCCCTTCATCGCCCAGCTCGGCGCCAACGGCCTGTGGAGTATTCTGTTTTTCCAGTGGCACCGCCCCGATCTGGCGCTGGTGGACCTGGTGGTGCTGTGGGCGCTCATCGCGCTGACCATGCTGCGGTTCCGACGCGTCCATCCGCCGGCCGCGTGGCTGCTCGCTCCTTACCTGGTCTGGGTGAGCTATGCCGGCTACCTGAACATCGCCATTATCCTGCTCAACGGGCCGGCGCCGCCGGCCTGATCAGCCCCGCTCGATCCGCTCCCGCCACTCGGCCTCGGTAAACTCGACCCCTTCCCGCTCCCAGGGCGGGACCGGGGTGAACACCTCGACGAGAAAGTCCACGAACGCCCGGACCTTGCGCGACAGGTGACGGCGATGGGGGTAGAGCAGGAAGTACGCCGAGCGCTCGTGGGGATACTGAGGCAGCACCGGCACCAGGTCGCCACGCCGGATCGCCGGCATCACCAGCCAGGTGGACAGCCGCGCCAGCCCGACACCTGCCAGGGCGGCCTCGTAGAGCGCGTCGGCGGTATTGGCCCGGAAGTTGCCTTTGACATGGAGTGTGCGATGCCCCTGCGCCGGATCCTCGAACGCCCAGTCGTTGAACTGGGAGACCTCGTAGAGCGTGAGGCAGTTGTGCGAGAGGAGCTCCTCGGGGGTCGCGGGGGCCCCGTGACGGGCGATGTAATCCGGTGAGGCACAGATGATCCGCCGATTGACGCACAGCCGCCGGGCGACGAGCGAGGGATCGTCCATCTGCTCGCGCCACTGGATGGCGACATCGATCCCCTCCTCGATCAGATCCACCTGGCGGTCGGTGAGCTCGAACTCGATATTGAGCTCGGGATAACGCTCGAGGAATTCCTGGATCCGCGGCAGCACCTCGACCCGGCCGAATGCCACCGTCGCCGCCACGCGCAGCGTGCCACGGGGGTTTTCATTGAGCGCGGTGACCGCCTCCTCGGCCTCCTGGATCTCCTGGATGATCCGCGAGCAGCGCTCGTAATAGGCCGATCCGACCTCGGTCAGGCTCACGCGCCGGGTCGTTCGGTTGAAAAGACGCACCCCGAGCCGATCCTCGAGCCGGCGGATCTGTTTACTGACCGCCGAAGGCGTGAGATCGAGATCGCGGGCGGCCGAGGAGAAGCTCCCGCGGTCCACCGCCCGGACGAACATCTGCATTTCCGCCGCCTGATCCATGCGCTCACCTACCCGTTGCTGTCTCCATGATATGCCATTGCCATCGGCTTCGCGTCCATCAGGCGGGGAGGAGCGCCCGCAGGCCCCAGAGCGCGATCATGCCGATAATCATCGTCGGCAGGATCGACCGCGTTCGCCAGGCCACCCAGCCGGCCAGCGCACCGGCCAGCAGCCGGGCCGCGTCCACCGTCCCGTCCGCCTGCCACTGGACAAGCCCGGGCAATACCAGGGCGGCAAAAACCGCCGGCGGGACGTAGTTGAGGCCACGGCGTACCAGATCGGGCATCTGCAGGCCGTGACCGAACACCAGAAACGCCCCGCGCCAGGCGAATGTGCCCGCACCGATCACCACGGTAATGCCCCAGAGCGGATCAATCACGCCGCCACTCCTCCACGATGACACCCGCGGCGATCCCGACCAGCGAGGCCAGGATCAGCCCCAGCCCGGCGGGCAGATCACGGCCCAGCACCGACAGCGACCCGGCCACCAGCGCCGCGATGACGCCGGGGCGGCTGTTGATCGACATCATCAGCAGCGACAGAAAGATCAGCGGGACAATGAACCCCAGCTCCCAGGACGGCGGCATCGCGGTGCCGGCCCAGTAGCCGAACGCGGTCGCCAGCTGCCAGACGCCCCAGAGGGGCAGCGCCACGCCGAGGTAGAACCAGTGACTGTAGCGCTCACCGCCCTCGCTCATCACCCGCGAAATGGTCAGGGCATAAGCCTGGTCGGTGAGGATATAGGCCATCAACGAGCGCCAGCCCAGGGTCAGGTGATGGAAATGCGGTGCCAGGTGGGCGCTGTACATGAGCATGCGCAGGTTGATGATCAGCGCCGTAATCACCACCAGCGGCACCGCGGCACCGGCATCGATGAGCTGGATGCTCGCGATCTGCGAGGCACCGGCGAAGACGATCAGCGACATCCCCATCGTCAACGCCGCGCCAAGCCCGGCGTCGAGCCCCGCCACCCCGGCGGTCATACCGAATGGCACAATCGCGGCGACCATGGGCCCGACGGCCTTCAGGCCATCGGCAAACGCCTGTCGGCGGGCGGATTCCACGGGACGGACGGGTCAGGCGTCCGGCGGCGTCGTCGCCGCGAACGACATCCGCCCGAGGAGCTGATCGAGCCAGTCGCCCACCGCTGGCTGCCGATCACGCCACGGGACCTCCGCGCCGAAGCGGAACCGCACCCAGTCGAGGGCCAGTGCCGCGGCCAGGTCACCGAGGTCCGGGTCCTGCGCCGAGGCACCCGGATCGACGTCATCGGCCACGCTGTCGGTGGCACGCCGGAGCGCCTCGAAGCGCCGCCGGGCGAGCGGCGTATCGGGGTCGCCATAGCGACGCTCGGTGATCACGCCGACCCCGGCATCGACACAGCCGAGGGCCTGTCCGAGCCGCGCATGCACTCGTTCGACGGCATCGCGCGGCATCAGCCGCGGTTCCGGATAGCGCCGCTCCAGGAAAAGCACGATGACGCCGGCCTCGGTCAGCACCTGGCCGCTCGGCATGACCAGCGTCGGCACCCGGCAGTTGGTGTTGACCGCAAGCAGTTCCGCCGGCGACGCCCACGGATCGACGAAGCGATAATCGACGCGATCCTGGAGATGCTTTTCGATCAGCGTGACCCGTACCAGGCGCGCATAAGGCGACGTTGGCGATGTGAAAAGCTTCATGCCCCTGTTCCCCCCGTTTTCCGGCGCGTCAGCGCCTGGTGCATATTATGCCCGAGCATCAGCAGACAGGGCGTGAGCACCAGCGTGAGCACCGTCGCAAAGCCAAGGCCGCCGGCGATGGTCGCCGAAAGCTGCGCCCACCACTGGGTGGAGGGTGCATTGAACTCGACGCTTCGGCCCAGCAGATCAACATTCAGCTTGAGCACCATGGGCATTAGCCCCAGCACCGTGGTTACCGACGTAAGCAGCACCGGGCGCAGGCGCTGGGCGGCGGTCCGCAGAATCGCCTCGGCGATCGGCTGGCCCTCGGCACGCAGGCCGTTATAGGTGTCGATCAGCACGATGTTGTTATTCACCACGATGCCCGCCAGCGCGATCATGCCAACCCCGCCCATGACAATGCTGAACGGTCGCTGCGTGATCATGAGCCCGAGCAGCACGCCGCCGGTGGACAGCACGATGGCGGAGAGCACCAGCAATGTCTGCCAGACGCTGTTGAACTGCGTCAGCAGGATAATACACATCAGGGCAATCGCCACCCCGAAGGCCAGGGTCAGGAACGACTGCGCTTCGCGCTGATCCTCGTCCTCACCCTTGAACTGGACGCTCACGCCCTCGGGCAGGGGATCGTCGGCGATCGATTCCCGCAACGCCTGCACCCGCTCGTCCACCAGCCGACCGGACTCGACATCGGCGTTGATGGTCAGCACCCGCTCGCCGTTGACCCGCTCCAGCGTCCCGGTCTTCGGCGACGGCTCGAAGGCGACGAAATGACTCACCGGCACCTGCCCGTGACGGGTCGGGACCCGCAGTTGGCCCAGGCGATCGAGACTGCGATCCGCCAGCGGATAGCGCACCCGGATATCCACCTCGTCATCGGCGCTATCCGGCCGGTAATCGGCGATCAGCACGCCGGTCGTGACAAGCTGGACGGCATTGCCCACGCCCTGGACATCGGCGTCGTAACGGGCCGCCTTTTCCCGGTCCACCTGCAGCGCCCACTCGATGCCCGGCAGTGGCCGGTTGTCCTCGACATCGGCGAAGCCGCCCAGCCGGTCCATCCGTGAGCGCAGGACCTCGACCCCCGTTGCCAGGCGATCCGGCTGCCCGGAGACCCGGAGCTCGACCGGTTTGGCCTGTCCCGGTCCCTGGCTCTGCTCGGCAATCTGGATCCGGATGCCGGGGATATCCGCCAGAGCGGCACGGATATCCTCGATGATCACCGCCGCCTGCCGACGCTGCGTCCAGTCGACGAAATCGAGCTGCACCACGCCGATGGCATCCCGGGCCAGCGACTGCCCACCAGTGCGGGTCGGATCGGCGAAGGTCCGGGCATAGGCGAAATCAACTTCGTCGAAGCCCTCGAGGCGGGATTCCACCGCCCGGACCAGCGTGTCTTTCTCGTGAATGGACAGATCACCCCGTGCCTGGACCTGGACCCGGGCGTAATCGGGCTCGGTGGAGGGGAAGAACTCCACCCCTGCCCCGAAGCGGGCATAGAGCATGTAGGTCGCCACCACCGTGGCCACGACCACCACCAGCACCGTGCCGGGCATCCGCAGCGCGCCGCGCAGCAGCCGTACATAGCCACCACTGAATCCATCAAGGGTCTCCAGGTCGCCATCCTCGGCGATGCGCACGCGGCGATGGTGGCTGCCGCGGGCACGCTCCCGACGGCCGAAACGACCGCCCAGCACCGGTATGAACACCAGCGCCATGGCGAGCGAGGCCGTCAGCGTGACGATCACCGTGATCGGCAGGTACTTCATGAACTGGCCGACCACGCCGCCCCAGAACAGCAGCGGCACGAAGACCGATAGCGTGGTGATGGTGGCCGCGATGATCGGCCAGCTCATGCGCCAGGCGCCATAGCGATAGGCCTCGAGGGCCGACTCGCCGTCCGTGAGGCGACGCTCGGCGAGTTCAACCACCACGATGGCGGCGTCGACAAGCATGCCCACCACCAGGATAAGACTGAACAGCACGACGATATTCATCGTGTAGCCCATCGCGTGGATGGCGAGAATCCCGGCCAGGAACGAGCCCGGAATGGCGAGCCCCACCAGCAGCGCCGGACGCCAGCCCATGGCCGCTACCACCACGATCATGACCAGCACCACCGCGGTCAGAACGTTGTTCTGCAGGTCCCGAAGCATGGTCCGGATGTCCTCGGAGCGGTCCTGGAGATAGGTCACATCGAGGGAGGCCGGCCACTCCGCACGGCTGGCCTCCACGATCCGGCGGACCTGGTTGTTGACCTCGATGATGTTGGCGCCGACGCGCTTGGAGATCTCCAGCGTCACCGCCGGCTCGCCATTGACCCGGGCGAACTCGCTGGCGTCCTTGAACGTACGGCGTACGTCGGCGACATCACCGAAGGTGACCACCCGGTCGTCGACAACCTTCACCGGCAGACCGAGGACATCGTTCATGTCTTCGATAACGCCGGGGACCTTGACCGACAAGCGCCCCGCACCGGTATCCAGCGCCCCGGCGGCGATCAGGCGATTGTTGCGGTCAACCCGATTGAACAGATCGGCGTAGGAGATATCGTAGGTCTGCATGACCCGGTCATCGACGATGACCTCGAGCAGCTCCTCGCGATTACCGCCGATATCCGCCTCGAGCACGCCGGGCAGGGCTTCGGCCTCATCCTGCAACCGCCTCGCGGTGTCGATCAGCGTGCGCTCCGGCACAGCACCTGACAGGGCCACGGTGAGCACCGGGAAGAGCGCCACGTTGACCTCGTTCACCCGTGGCTCTTCGGCGCCCCGGGGCAGTTCCGAGCGGGCGATATCCACCCCCTCGCGCACATCATCCAGCGCCTGGTCGGCATCGAATCCGGCGTCGAACTCGAGCAACACCGAGGCGAAACCCTCGGTGGCAGTGCCCTTGATCTCGTTCAGGCCCTCAATGCTCGAGAGCTCGCGCTCCATGGGCCGGACGAGCAGGCGCTCGGCGTCCTCCGGCGAGATTCCCTCGTAGCCCATGGAGACATAGATCACCGGGATATTGACGTCGGGCTCCGCCTCCTTGGGGATGTTCTGATAGGCCACAGATCCCATAATGAGGATCAGCACCAGCACCAGCGTCACGGAACGGCTGCGGCTGAAAACGGCGTCGATCAGCGCACGCACGGGGTCAACCGTCGCTGACGGAGGCGTCGACCGGCACCGGATTCACCGTGTCGCCCGCGCGGACAAAGCCCTGTCCCACCGTGATCAGCCGAACCGGGTCGGCCAGTCCGGTGACCCACACGCCATCACGCTGAGTGCGAACGATGTCCACCGGCTCAAAGACCACACGATTGTCCGCATCCACCGTCTTGACACCGACCTCGCCGGATTCCGCCAGCGCCAGCCAGGCGGGACTCAGGAAGTGGGCCCGGGCGGGGTCGAGGGGAATGCGGATGGTGGCGCTGACACCCACCGGCAGTGCATCGGGATTGGCGGCCGCCACCTCGACGCGAAACGTCCGCGATCCCGGCTCCGCCGCACCGCCGATATTGCGCACCGTGCCGGTCAGTGTGTCGCCGGTGGCAAGACTCACGCGCGCCTCGCGGCCGGTCTCGATACGGCGGATCTCCTGCTGGGCGACGTGGGCGGTGGCGATGAGCGGATCGATGTCGAGTATCCGCGCCACACGCTCGCCGGCGGCGAGGTAGTCTCCCTTGTCCACGGAGAGGGTCTCAACCCGACCGGCTATGGGCGCGGTAATGGTCGTGTTGGCGATCTCTTCTTCGATGGTCGCGAGCTGCGCCCGGGCCGCTTCCAGCGCGGCGCGGGCCTCGCGCAAGGCGATCTCCGACTGGAAACCGTCGCCGGAAAGACGTCGGGCGGCGCTGAAATCCGCCTCGCGCTGGCTCACCCGGGCCCGGGCCTCGGCACGGCGCGCCTCGCGATCCCCCATCGCGATCCGCAGGATCGGATCCCCCGCCGCCACGGCATCGCCCTCAGCGGCCTGCACCGCCACCACCTGGCCCGATGTCTCGGCGCGCAACTCGATATCGCGCTCGGCCTCGGTTTCGCCCTGGCTCTCCAGGAATCGCTCCACCGACTCCGCCTCGAGCGTGGTCACCTCGACATCCATGACGACCGGTTGGGCGGGTGACTGGTCCTCCCCTGGCCGGGCATCATCGCTATCCAGCCGGCCACTCAGCATCCACGCCACCAGCACCAGCGCCACGGACAGGGCGATGAGATAGGATTTAAGGTTCACGCCTCGTCAGTCCCACCGTCGGGCGCGTCCAGATGGTGCCCGAATTTCGCCGCCTTGGTCTCGAGATAGGCGTGGTTGTGATGATTGCGCCCGGCCAGCAGCGACAGGCGCTCCACCACGCGCACGCCGGTGGCCTCCAGGCCGTCGACCTTGGCCGGATTATTGGTCATCAGGCGCACCCGCGAGACCCCGAGCGATCCCAGCATCGAGGCGGCCACGCCGTAGTCACGACCGTCGGCGGCGAACCCCAGCGCCTCGTTGGCCTCGACGGTGTCGGCGCCTTCCTCGTCCTGCAGCCCGTAGGCGCGGATCTTGTTGAGCAGGCCGATGCCGCGCCCTTCCTGGCGCAGGTAGACGATGATCCCCTCGCCGGTCTCGCCAATCCGCTTCATGGCCGCCTCAAGCTGGGGGCCGCAGTCGCAGCGCTGGCTGAACAGGGCATCCCCGGTCAGGCACTCCGAGTGCACCCGCACCAGCGGGGCATCGGCGGCGGCCGGATCACCCATGACCAGGGCGACATGCTCGCCGCCGTTATCGGCCTCGAAGCCGTGAATGCGGAAGGTCCCCCAGCGCGTGGGCAGCCGGGCCTGGCCGGTCTCGCGGGCGATGGACGGATTATCGAGGGGCGAATCGGTCATGGAATAACTCGGCTGAATCAGATGCCGCGGCCGTGCGGAGCGGTCAGTTCGAGGACCGGGCCGGCGGGGATCACGCCGGTCGGATTGATCATCGGGTGACTGGTGTAATAGTGACGCTTGATGTGATCGATGCTCACCGTTTCGGCGATGCCGGGCTGTTGATAGAGATCACGCAGATAGCCGCCGAGGTTGGGATAGTCGGCGATCCGGCGCAGGTTGCACTTGAAATGGCCGACATAGACCGGATCGAAGCGCACCAGCGTGGTAAAAAGCCGCCAGTCGGCCTCGGTAATGGCGTCACCGGTGAGATAGCGATGATCGCCGAGCCGTGCCTCCAGCTCGTCGAGCGCGGTGAAGAGCTCGCCGACGGCCTCCTCGTAGGCGGCCTGGGCAGTGGCGAAACCGGCCTTGTAAACGCCGTTGTTGACGGCGTGATAGATCCGCTCGTTCAACGCATCGATGCTCGCCGCGCGATCGGCAGGGTAGAGATCGAGCCGGGTGTCGACACCCGGCAGATCATCGAACGCAACATTGAACATGCGCACCAGGTCGGCCGACTCGTTGCTCACCAGCGTACCGCGGACCTTGTCCCACAGCGCGGGGACCGTCACCCGGCCGGTGTAGTGGGGATCGGCGCGCTGGTAGACCGCATGCAGGTAGTCGAGCCCGAACAGGTCGTCCGCCGTGGCACCGGGGTAGCTGGCATCGAAATGCCAGCCGCCACTGCCCATGTAGGGGTGCACCACCGAGACGCCGATATGCGCCTCGAGCCCCTTCAGGCGCCGGACGATCAGCGCCCGGTGCGCCCAGGGACAGGCCAGCGAGACGTAGAGGTGATAGCGCCCGGAGACCGGCGGGTGATCGCCATCGGGGGTGATCCAGTTCCGGAACACGGTCTCCGGACGCTCGAAGCGCCCGCCGGTGGACTCGGTGTCATACCACTGGTCGTGCCAGACCCCGTCGATTAGCAATCCCATCTGCCGTTCTCACTGCGTTGTTCAAAGAAACCCGTCGGAGCCGGTGTCCGGCCCCAGCGCCTTGCCGGCGGCCCGCGCCATGCCGCGGAGCACCGCCCATTCCGCCTGTACGCCGCGCAGATTGCGCTGCCAGGCCTCGCGCGCCGCCTCCCGAACCGGCGCCGGCCGGCCGTGGCGCTCGGCGCAGCGCGCCGCGTAGAGCGCCAGCGCCCGGTCAACACAGTTCAAGAGCGAGTACGCCGCGGCCGTCTCCGCCAGCGCCTGTCGCAGCCGATCGCGGGCCGCGCCGGTCAGCGTCGCCCAGTCGAGCAGCGCCCGGGCAAAGGCCGCCTGATCGGTATCCGCGGCCAACAACGCGCCATTATCACCGTTCACCACCTCCCGTGCACCCGCGGCATCCAGCGCCACCACGGGCACCCCGGCGGTCATGGCCTCGGCGAGCACCAGGCCCTGGGTTTCAGTAAACGACGCGAAGGCGAATACATCCATGGCGGCGTAGGCATCCGCCAGCGCGGGCAGCGCCAGCGCGCCGGGACGGACCAGTCGATCGGCCAGACCCGCCTCGGCAAAGGCGGTGTCGATGGCCTCGCCCGCCGGGCCGTCGCCCACCACCAGGCAGACCACGGCGGGATCCTGCCGCGCCGCCGCCACCAGCGCCCCGGCGAGATAGCCGAGGTTCTTCTCCTCGGCCAGCCGGCCGACATGTCCCATCACCCGCGCCCCGGCATCAATCCCCAGCCACTGCCGGGCGGCGGCACCGTCACCGCCACCGAAGGCCGCCCGATCGATCCCCGTGGGGACGACGGCCGTCGGCGAGACCACGCCGCGCTCGTGGAGGAGCTCGGCGATGCTCTCGCTGGGGGCGAAGACCTGGTCGGCGCTGTTGGCATAGCTGGTGGACAGCGCCACCACGAAGCGCTTGAGCGCCGTGGAATCTCCCGGCACATAGTGGGTGTAGGCCTCGTAGAGGGTGTGGTGGGTAAAGACCAGCGGGCACCCGCGTCGGGCGGCCACGCGCAGGGCGGTGGAGCCGATCAGGAACGGGTGATGGGCATGGATGACATCGGGCTCGAAGGCGTCCAGCGCCTCATCGAGCTGCCCCGGGACCGGCAGCACCACCGAGAAATCGCTGCCGTTGAAGTTCTGGATCGCCGGGATGCGCACCACGTCGGGCTCATCCGCCGGCATGTCCGGAAAGACCGGGGCCACGACCAGTACCCGGTGACCGCGGTCGCGCAGGCCCTCGGTCATGGCCGACACGGATCGCGCCACCCCGCCGACATGCGGGGTGTAGGTGTTGGTCATCATAACGATGTTCACGCGTCGGCCTCCGGCAGCACGGCCTCGCCGGTCTCGAGCGCGCAGTCCACCGTCGGCTGGCCCGGCACCGCGAGCCGGATCCACGCCGGCCCGGCGCCATCCCCCTCGATCGTCCAGCGGACCCGGTGTCCGCCCCCGTCCATCGGCTCGAATCGCACGCTCACCGCACCGAATATCGTGGGCGTGGGACCGAAGCCGAAGCCGGTCCGCGCCGCCAGCCAGCGCGGCTGGACACCGGCGCCGAGCACCAGCCCGTCGCCCTCCTCGCGGCAGAAGGCATTGCGCATCATCGACACCCACTCGGCCGCCGCCCAGACGTGCTGGCCGTCGCCCATGCAGCCGCCGCCGGTGCGCGGGTGGATGGCCTCCGGCCACTGGCCGGTGGGACTGGCGAGGTGCGCCACCGCGTCGATCAGTGCCAGGCCGTCGTCGTCTCCCGCCCGCAGCAGCACCTGCGCCAGGTGCAGGGTGAGATAGGCATTGACGCCGGAGTGGATCATTTCCTGGAAAAAGCCGCCGTTCACCCGATGCGCACCGAGCAGGTAGCGCACCGTCCCCAGCAGCCGCTTGTCATCGGCGGCCATCGTCTGCAGCGGGAAGCCCGCGGCGATGGAACCGATCGCCCCGGCATCCATCCGCCGCCGGGGCGAGGCCGGCATCATGGCGCCGCCGAGGCGCGACCGGTCGGCGGCATACGCGCGCTCGAGACTGCCGCCGAGATCATCGGCCTCGCGATCGATCCACTCGGCGAGGGTCGCCTCACCCTCGGCTCGCATCAGCGCTGTCGCGGCCCGCAGCCCGCCGAAGGCCCACTGATCGTCCCAGTAGTAATAGTCATTGGGGCCGAGGTGCTCGGCGCTAAAGCCGGCCGGCAACAGCCCCGCCTCGGGCCGGTCGCTGTGCGTCGGCAGGCGCTTGCGCGCCACCCACTGGACACCGCGACGGATCACCCGCTGCCACTCGTCGCGATCGGCGCCGGGCGGCCATTCGCCGGTCAGCGCGTAATGCCGGGCGATAATCCACAGCGCCTGACCGTTGGAGTCCCACTCGCCCTCCTGGCTATGGAAATAGCCCGTGGCGCGGGTCTGACGGCTCGGGAACCGCGCCAGCGCGCGACGTCCCCGCTCGATCAGCCCGGCGTTGAACAGCCCGTGGATAATGAACGCGGCATCCCGGAACCAGAAGCGCTTGTAGGTATAGGGCCCCGGGTAGATGTCCTCCACCGAGTGCATCAGCAGCGTGCGAAGGGCCTGGTCGTAGAGGCGCTGATAGGCGCTGTCGGGCACATCCAGCTGCGCCGCCGGTGCCAGTGCCTCCGCCCACGAGGCCGCCGGGGGCGTCTCGCTCGGCGCCGGCAGCGGCACGGACAGCGTCACGGTGCGGGATTCACCCGGGGCCAGGTCGAACTGCGCCGCCGCGGTAATCAACCCGGTGTCACAGTCGGTGCGCCGGGCGGCCACCGCCTCGCCCGGCGCGGCCAGTCGATTGGCGACATCGCCGGTCTCGTAATCGGACTGGTCGATGCGATCGGGCCGGGTATCGAAATCCAGCGCCGCGGGGTGGGCGACATGCTGCTCGTCGTACATCCGCCAGTGCCAGGCCGGTGCGCCGTCGCCCGCGCCTTCGCCGGGCATCTGGTCGAGCCGGTGGATAAAACTGATGCCCTCGGGATTGTAGGGCCGCAGGGCCACGGCGAGGCGGCCGCCATCGGGGGCGCTGGCGGTGTAGCGGCACTCGAGCCGATGGCCGTCGCCGATGCCGATCACCCGGGCGCGACCGGTCAGCCGAAGACCCTCGGACTCGGCGTCGGTCACCACGCAGAGATCGTCGTCCGCCAGCTCGAGGCGCTGATCGACCGTCGCCAGGCGCGAGGGGATGAGCGAAGTGCCGTCGCTGCCCCGCACCCAGGCATCCACCGAGCCACTGTCGGTGAGCGGTGTCACCAGTCCGCGCGGATCGACGATCGGCAGGGCCGCGCAGTCGGGCCGGCCCACCGCGGTCCAGTTGCGATGGGTGAGGTTGACGTGGGTGATGCTGAACGCCCGCGGCAGAAACGCCGGACTCTCCGGATCGAACTGCTGCTCGATCCAGTAGGGCCAGATCCAGTCGAGGTTGTGCTGGATAACGCGGGTGTTGATCAGGCCCCGGGCATGGAAGATCATGCCGGCGCGCAGCAGCTCGATGGGCTCGGCCACCTCCGAGGGCTGGCCGAACCGACGCAGCCGCGCCATCACCGCGAGCGGGTCCATAAAGCCCTGGGAACGGGCCGCCCGACGCACCACCCAGCGCCAGGGCAGCCAGCGCATCATTGCCATCCATCGCATCGTTGCGTGCCCCTTCGGTCGAAATCCTGAAACAACTGTGTAAAAGTTCTGTCCGACCTGCGGTGCGTAACCCCAACCTTTCAGTCGAACGGAGATCGCTGATGAATCCCGATCTGGACCATCATTTCGAACAAATCATCACTGGCCTGGGTGAAGACACCCGCCGTGGTGGCCTCGAGAAAACGCCCTACCGCGCCGCCCGGGCCATGGAATACCTCACCCAGGGATATCATCAGTCCCTCGAAGAACTGGTCAACGGCGCGATGTTCGAATCCGACAACGACGAAATGGTCATTGTCCGAGACGTGGAATTCTACTCCCTGTGTGAACACCACGTCCTGCCCTTCTTCGGCCATGCCCAGGTGGGCTACATCCCCAATGGCCGGGTCATCGGCCTGTCGAAGATCGCCCGCATCGTCGATATGTACGCGCGCCGCCTGCAGATCCAGGAGAACCTCGCCCGCGAGGTGGCCGAGGCCATACAGCACGTCACCGACGCCAGGGGTGTCGCCGTGCAGATGGATGCCCGGCACATGTGCATGATGATGCGCGGCGTCAGCAAGCAGAACGCCGAGATGAGCTCGTCGGTCATGCTCGGCACATTCCGCGAGTCGGTCTCGTCGCGCAACGAATTCCTCCAGCTCATCCGCCGGCGGCCGGCATGAGCGGGACCGGCACGCAGCGCCCGCTGTCGCGTATCCGCGTCAAGGATCTGCGACTGCGCACGTTCGTCGGCTTCAACGACGAGGAGCAGCGTAAGCGCCAGGACGTGGTCGTCAACATCCACATCGACTATGACGCCCTGTCCGCCGCCCGCGGTGACGCGGTGGACGAGGCGCTGGATTACAAGACCATCACCAAGCAGGTCATCGCCCATGTCGAGGACAACCGGTTTCTGCTGCTCGAGAAACTGGTCAACGACCTGGTGGAGCTGGTCATGGCCCATGGCGCCGTACAGCACACCGAGGTCGAGGTCGACAAGCCCCACGCCCTGCGCTTTGCCGACTCGGTCTCGCTGACCATGGCCGCAAGCCGCGGGTAGCGGCCGGACCGGCTCTCCGCCGCCATGACACTCACCACCTGGCTGTCACTGACCGCGGTTTGTCTGCTCGGGGCCATGTCGCCCGGCCCCAGCCTGGCGCTGGTGATGCGCAACACCGTCAACCACGGCCGGGCCGCCGGGCTCGTCACCGCGATCAGCCACGGCGTTGGCGTCGGGATCTACGCCCTGGCGACGGCGCTGGGGCTGGCCGCGATCATTGCCGCGCAGCAGGCACTCTTCACCACGATCACGCTGGCGGGGGCGGGCTATCTGCTGTGGCTGGGTGCCAGTGCGATGCGCGCGGCGTCGCCAGATGGGCTCGAAACGCCTTCGGACCCCGCCGAGTCGGCCGAACCCGCCGCCGGTAATGAGGGGCATGGCAGCCGGGCGGCGATCCGCGACGGGCTCGCCATGGCGCTGCTCAACCCCAAGATCGCGGTGTTCTTCCTGGCGCTGTTCAGCCAGTTCGTTTCCGCCGATGCCGATGCCGGGACGGTGGCGATCCTCGCCGGGACCGCGGCCACGGTGGACGCCGCCTGGTATGCACTGGTCGCCACCGGCCTCGCAGCGAGCGGCGGTGCCGCCTGGCTGCGGCGCCGGCGGGTCTGGATCGAACGCCTGACCGGCGCGGTGCTGGTGTTCCTCGCCCTCAGCACCGCCGCCACCGTCATCGGCTAGGCACGCCCGCGCGGTTCAGTGCGAGAGCAGCACCGGCAGCGTCATCTCGCTGAGGATCCGCCGGGTCGTGCCGCCCATCACCATCTCGCGAAAGCGCGAACGGCCGTAGGCCCCCATCACCAGCAGATCGGCATCGGCATCCGCCGCCGCCGAGAGCAGCGCGTCCGCCACCGGGATGTCGACACTGCCCTGGTGGGTCGCGGTGACGCGGATGTCATGACGGGCCAGGTGGGCCGCGATGTCCGCCCCCGGCAGATCGCCATGGGGACCGGTCAGCCCGCGCGGACCGGTGCCGATCACGGCGATCTGCACCTCGTCGGCGCGGCGCAGCAGGGGCAGGGCATCGCTGACGGCCCGGGCCGACTCCCGGCCGCCGTCCCAGGCGATGATTACCCGGTGGCCGATGGCCCGGCGCTTCCACGCGTAGGGGATCGCCAGCACCGGCCGGCCGGCGAGCACCGCCGCCTGTCCGGGCAGATCCGAGGGCACCAGGTCGGCGGGGCGGTCGGGATCGATCTGGCCGACCATCAACAGATCGGAATAGCGGGCCTGCTGGGCGATGACATCCAGCGTGCTGCGATCGACGCGCAGATCCTCCACCGATCGCCACTCGGTGCGAAGCGCATAGTGCGATACGCCCTCGTTGAACACGGTCTCGAGCCCGGCATTGTGGATCTGCCAGGCATCGCGATAGCGGTCCAGCGCCTCCGGGGGCAGATACTCGGCATGCGCGGCCAGCGGCTCGGCCACGGCCAGCCCGGTGAGATGCGCGCCGTGGGCGGTCGCCAGATCGGCCGCGGCGGCGACGTGATCGGCCTCGTGGCCGTCCTTGTGCAGATAAAGCAGGATTGAGCGAATCATGACCCCTCTCCCTCAATAACGGTCACTGATACAGTAACAACTTTATCGTCACGGGACTGTCCGACAGCGAAACCCGCTGCCACGCGCTTCCCGATTGCCAGGAACGGAACTCGACCCATGAAAGTATTCATTCGCCTTCTGATCGCCCTGCTCCTGCTGGGCGGGATCTTCGGCGGTATTTTCGGCTATAAGTATTTCGTACAGATGCAGGCCGGTGGCCCCGGTGGTGGCCCCCGCCCCGCCAACATCACCGCCACCGCGGTCGCGTCGGAGCAGTGGCAGGGCAAGCGCGAGAGCGTCGGCAGCCTCACCGCCGTGGATCGCGTAGCGGTCAGCACCGAGGTCGCCGGGACCATCGACACGCTCGATTTCGACTCCGGCGACCAGGTCGAGATCGGGGATCGGCTCGCCGGGCTCGATACCGATGTCGATCAGGCGGAGCTCCGCGGGCTCGAGGCCGAGGCGGAGCTCGCCCGGATCGAGTTCAACCGCGCCCAGGACCTGCTGCCCCAGCGCGCCATCTCGCAGTCGCAGTTCGACGAGGCACGGGCCCGGCTCGACAGCGCCAATGCCGCGGTCAACACCCAGCAGGCGCGACTCGACCAGAAGACCATCCGCGCCCCGTTCACCGGCGTCCTCGGCCTGCGCCAGGTCAGCGTCGGTCAGTACCTGGCGCCGGGCAGCGATATCGTCGAGCTCCAGCGGCTCGATCCGATCTATGCCGATTTCACCCTGCCGGAGCGGTTTCTGACCGACGTCGAGCGGGGCCAGACCATCGAAATGCGCACCAGCGCACTCGACGAGGTCTTCCGCGGCGAGATCACCGCCATCGACAGCGCCATTACCGAGAACACCCGGTCGGTATCGCTTCGCGCGACTCTGGACAACCCCGACGGCCGGCTGCGGCCCGGCATGTTCGCGCGGGTCACCGTGCTCGAGCCGCTCGAGCGATCCGTGCTGACGATCCCGCGCACCGCGGTGAGCTTCAATACCTACGGCGATTTCGTGCTGCGCATTAACGAGACCGACAATGGCCTGGTCTCCGAGCGGGTGCAGATCGAGACCGGCGAGGTCCGGGACGGCCGCATCGAGGTCACCGACGGCCTCGCCGAGGGTGAGCGTTTGGTCGCCGCCGGCCTGGTCAAGGTGCGGCCCGGCCAGCCGGTGACGATCGATGAGACCGTGGGCCTGGATCCGGCCGAGGTGAGCGGCCGATGAAATTCACCGACATCTTCATCAACCGGCCGGTCCTCGCGACGGTGGTGAGCCTGCTGATCCTGCTGGCCGGCCTGCGCTCGCTGGATCTGCTGGAGGTCCGCCAGTATCCCTCCACCGAGAACACGGTGGTGACGGTGACCACCGCCTTCCCCGGCGCCGACAGCGAACTGGTGCAGGGCTTTATCACCCAGCCGCTGCAGCAGGCCATCGCCGAGGCCAACGGCATCGACTACATCACCTCCGAGAGCCGGCAGGGCCAGTCCACCATTGAAGTGAACATGGCGCTCAACTACGACGCCAATGCCGCCGTCTCGGAGATCCAGGCCAAGGTGGCGAGCCAGCGCAACGTCCTGCCAGCGGACGCCCAGGACCCGGTGATCGAGTCGAGCACCGGCGATCAGACGGCGCTGATGTACCTCGCCATCTACAGCGAGTCGGTGAAAATCCCCGAGATCACCGACTTCGTGAATCGCGTCATCCAGCCCCAGGTCCAGGCGCTCGAGGGCGTGGCGAAGGCGCGCGTGTTCGGTCGCTCGCCGGCGATGCGAATCTGGCTCGATCCGGAGCGGATGGCGGCGCTGAACGTCACGGCCAGCGAGGTCCGCGAGGTCCTGCAGGCCAACAACTACCAGGCCGGCATCGGCAACACCAAGGGCCCGTATACGCGCATCAACCTCTCGGTGGACACCGATATCAGCGATCCGCGTGCCTTCGACCGGCTCGTCGTCCGCGAGCAGGACGGCACGGTGGTGCGGATCGAGGACGTCGCCGCGACCGACTTCGGCTCCGAGACCTATTCCTCGGCGGCCTGGTACAAGGGCCAGCCCGGCGTGTTCATCGCCGTCGAGCAGGCCCCCGGTTCCAACCCGCTGGATGTCGCCGGTGCCGTCCGCAGCGAAATGCCCAACCTGCGCGATCAGCTCCCGCAGGGCATCCAGCTGGCACTGCCCTACGACGCCAGCGAGTTCATCCAGAGCTCCATCGACGAGGTCTTCAAGACCATCGCAGAGGCGGTGCTGATCGTGCTGCTGGTGATCTTCCTGACCATTGGCTCGATCCGCGCGGCGATCGTGCCCTCGCTCGCCGTGCCGCTGTCGCTGGTGGGGGCCGCGACCATCATGATCGCCCTCGGCTACTCGCTGAACCTGCTCACGCTGCTATCGCTGGTGCTGGCCATCGGCCTCGTGGTGGACGACGCCATCATCGTGGTGGAGAACATCCACCGGCATATCGAGGAGGGCTATTCCAACTTCGATGCGGCCATCACGGGGGCCCGCGAACTGGCGGTGCCCATTATCGCGATGACCACCACGCTGCTCGCCGTCTACGCGCCCATCGGCTTCATGGGCGGCCTGGTGGGCACGCTGTTCACCGAGTTCGCCTTCACGCTGGCCGGTGCGGTGCTGATCTCGGGCATCGTGGCGCTGACGTTCTCGCCGATGATCTCCGCCGCCGTGCTCAAGCCGGGCGGCCAGTCGGGCCGGTTCGAGGCCTTCGTCGAGCGGGCCTTCAACGGCCTGTCCGCGGCCTATAAGCGCAGCCTGCACAGCCTGCTCGATACCAAGAGCGTGCTGATCGTCTTCGGCGTGATCGTGCTCGGCTCGAACTACTTCATGTTCACCATGAGCCAGAACGAGCTCGCCCCCACCGAGGACCAGGGCATCCTGTTCTTCCAGGGTACGGCACCGCGCACGGCGACCTACGATTACCTCGCCGAGTTCGCGGAGCGCTACCAGACCCAGGCCGAGAGCATCCCCGAGTACAGCGAGACGTTCATGATCCTCGGTGGCCTGTCACCGGATACCGTGTTCGGCGGCGTCAAGGTCGTCCCCACCAGCGAGCGGGAGCGCGGCCAGGACGCCATCCAGCAGGAGGTCACCGCCAAGTTCACCCCCAACCCGGGACTCGATACCGCGGTATTCCCGCTGCCCAGCCTGCCCGGGTCCGGGGGCGGTCTGCCGGTCCAGTTCGTGCTCAACACCTCGGCCAGCTACGAGGCGCTCGACAGCGTGGCCGACGACCTCATCGGCCAGGCCATGGGCAGCGGCAATTTCCTGTTCCTGAAAAAGTCCGTCGAGTTCGACCGCCCCCTGACCACGGTCCGGGTCGATCGCGACAAGGCGGCGGACATGGGCATCAGCATGGCCAACCTCGGCAGCAGCCTGTCGGGGATGCTGGGCGGGGGCTACGTCAACCGCTTCAACCTCGATGGCCGCAGCTACAAGGTCATTCCCCAGGTCGACCGGCCGTTCCGCGCCACCGCGGAGAAGCTCAAGGACTATTACATCGAGACGCCCGAGGGCGAGTCCGTCCCGCTGTCGAGCCTGGTGACGCTGGAGGAGTCCGTGGTGCCGAGCTCGCGCAACCAGTTCCAGCAGCTCAACTCCGTCACCCTGGAGGGCATTCCGGCGCCGGGCGTGCCCCTGGGCGACGCGCTGGGATACCTGGAGACCACCGCCGATCAGGTTCTGCCGGCCAACTACAACATCGACTACACCGGCCAGTCGCGGCAGTTCGCCGGCCAGGGCGGCGCACTGGTGCTGACCTTCTTCCTGTCGATCGTGGTGATCTACTTGGTGCTCGCCGCGCAGTTCGAGAGCTGGCGTGATCCGGCGATCATCCTCGTCTCGGTGCCGCTGAGTATCGCCGGGGCGCTCGCGTTCATCACCCTCGGCTTCGCGACGGTGAACATCTACACCCAGGTGGGGCTGATCACGCTGATCGGCGTGGTGGCCAAGAACGGCATCCTGATCGTGGAGTTCGCCAACAACCTGCAGATCCACAAGGGACTGGGCAAGCGCGCCGCCGTCGAGGAGGCGTCCGCCATCCGGCTGCGGCCGATCATCATGACCTCGCTGGCGCTGATCATGGCCATGGTGCCGCTGCTCATCGCCACCGGGCCGGGCGCGGTCAGCCGCTTCCATATCGGTCTGACCATCGCGACGGGGCTTGGCATCGGCACGGTCTTTACCCTGTTCGTGCTGCCGGCGTTCTATCTGCTGCTGGCGCGGGACCATAACGCCGGCCGGTCCGACGAGGTGACGGCATAATGGCGGATGCAGCGGTAACGGCCCGCGGGCTGACGCGGATCTATGGCGACACGACGGTGGTGGACGGGATCGACCTGACCGTCGAGGCGGGCGAGTGCTTCGCCCTGCTGGGGCCGAACGGCGCCGGCAAGACCACGACGCTGCGCATGCTGCTGGGGCTGACGCCGCCGAGCAGCGGCGAGATCACCGTCCTCGGCGAGCCCATTCCGCGCCGGGCCCGGGCGATGCGCGAGCGGGCCGGGATCGTGCCGCAGTTCGACAACCTCGACCCGGATTTCAGCGTGCGCGAGAACCTGATCACCTACGGCGCCTACTACGGGGCGCGGCGGAAACAGGTGGAGGCGCGCATGGACTCGCTACTCGCCTTCGCCGAGCTCACCGATCGTGCCGATGACCCGATCACGGGCCTGTCCGGCGGCATGAAGCGGCGCCTGACCCTGGCCCGGGCGCTGGTGAACGATCCCGAGCTGCTGGCGCTCGATGAGCCCAGTACGGGGCTCGATCCCCAGGCCCGTCAGCACATCTGGGAGCGTATGCACACGCTGCGCCGCCAGGGCCGGACATTGCTGCTGACCACACATTACATGGAGGAGGCCGAGCGCCTCTGCGACCGGGCGGCGATCATCGATCACGGCCGGATCGTTGCCTGCGACAGCCCCGCGGCCCTGATCGCCGCGCATATCGAGCCCCACGTGGTGGAGTTGCGCGGCGACCTGGCCATGCGCTGGATGGGCCGGTTGAACGATGCGGGGGATATCGATCCCGATGTCAGGGCGGATGTCGAGAGTCACGTTGGCGGGCCGCTGGCGCCGCTGGCCGACGCCGGCTTCCGCATCGAGCCGGTGGGCGAGACGGTGCTGATCTACGGCCAGGATCGCGAGGCGCTGATCCGGCAGGTGGAGGCCCTGGTCGGTCCGGGCTACCTGTACCGGCCGGCGAGCCTCGAGGATGTCTTTTTGCGCCTGACCGGACGGGAGCTGCGCGACTGATGACGGCAAGTGTTTCCGATCACCTGAAAACCGCGCCGCAGCTCAGCCTGCGGTTCATCGCCGTGTGGCTGCGCAACCTGCGGGTCTGGCGCAAGCTCATGCTGCCCTCGCTGCTCGGCAACTTCGGCGAGCCGGTGCTGTACCTGCTCGCACTCGGGTACGGCCTCGGCCAGTTCGTGGGCGAGGTCGAGGGCATGCGCTACATGGTGTTCCTGGCGAGTGGCATCGTCTGCTCGGCGGCGATGACCGGCGCCACGTTCGAGGCCCTGTATTCGGCCTTCACGCGGCTTACCCAGCAGCAGACCTGGGCGGCCATGCTCGCCGCGCCCATGAACGTCGACGACGTGGTGCTGGGCGAGATCGCCTGGGCGGCCACCAAGGCGCTCATCAACGCCAGTGCCATCGTGCTGGTGGCGGCGGTGCTGGGGCTGGTCGCCGGCCCCGAGGCGTTGCTGGTGCTGCCGGTGATTCTGCTGGCGGGGTTCGCGTTCGCCGGCCTCGCCATGATCGTCACCGCGATCTCGCCGAGCTACGACTTCTTCCTGTACTACTTCACGCTGGTGATGACGCCGATGCTGCTGCTCTCGGGCGTGTTTTTCCCGCTCTCCGGGCTACCGGATGCGGTGGGCATCGGCGCCCAGTTCCTGCCGCTCGCGCACGTGGTGATGCTGGTCCGACCGCTGATGACCGGCACCGCCGTCGACGCGCCGGTGCTGCATCTGGCGGTGATCCTCGTCTATGCCGTCGGCACCTACTGGATCAGCGCCGCCCTGGCGAGGAAGCGACTGATCCGTTAGGGGGTGTTCTGGTATCAGACGCGGACGATGGCGTTTACCGGGGCGTCGATCATATGCTCGCGGGCGTTGAGGAAACTCAGCTCGATAACGAAGCTGTAGCCGAGCATTTCCGCGCCGAGCCGCCGCAGCAGATCGCCGGTGGCGCGGGCGGTCCCGCCGGTCGCGAGCAGGTCGTCGACGATCAGCGTGCGGGCGCCCTGGCTCAGGGCGTCGCGGTGGACTTCCAGCGCGTCGGTGCCGTATTCGAGCTTGTACTCACAGGCATAGACGTCGGAAGGCAGTTTGCCCGGCTTGCGCACGGGAATGAAGCCGGCACCGATGTGGTAGGCCAGCGCCGCGCCAAAGATGAAGCCGCGCGATTCGGTGCCGACGATGTAATCCGGCATCGGGCCCTCGATGCTGTCCGCAAGCAGATCTACCGCGGTCCGGAAGCCGGCGGCGTCCCCCAGCAGCGGGGTGATGTCCTTGAAGATAATCCCCGGCTTGGGGAAGTCGGGAATGTCCCGGATCAGGCCCTCGACTTGGGCCACGGCGGCGTCTCGATCCTCGTTCATCATGGCGGTCACGGATAGCGTCTCCTCAGTTTTCCTGCCGTCGCATGATATCAAGCATCGGTGGCCGGGTCGCTGAATGCATCCGCGGCCAGCCAGCCGCCATTGGCGGCTTCGCGATCGAGGCGATCCATGATGGCGATACGCTTGTCCTCGGGGTAATCCCGCCACTCGACAATTTCGGTTTCGGTACGTCCACAGCCGATGCAACGGCCGTCCTCGACCTCGCAGATGCTGATGCAGGGTGATGATGCGCTCATGCTTGCTCCACTAGATGTTGTGGGGAGGTTTTACCAGAAACGCAAGTTAAAGGACAACTTGGGGCGATGCGGGACGGAAAGGGTGGCACCGGCGGGACGCTGGTCGCGGGTCGCGGGGGGCCTCGCCGGGCAGAGCGCTGTCAGCTCTGTCCTACCCCTCGCACACTGCGGATACACATTGATGGATGTGTATAGAGGATGTGCAAGGGGTCGGGAAGAGGAAACAACACCGGCACTGGCCGCGAAGAGCCCCGCCAGGCAGAGCGCCGTCAGCTCTGTCCTACCCTGCGCACACTGCGGATACACATTGATGGATATGTATAGAGGATGTGCAAGGGGTCGGGAAGAGGCAACAACACCGGCACTGGCCGCGAAGAGCCCCGCCAGGCAGAGCGCTGTCAGCTCTGTCCTACCCTTCGCACACTGCGGATACATATTGATGGATGTGTATAGAGGATGTGCAAGGGGTCGGGAAGAGGAAACAACACCGGCACTGGCCGCGAAAAGCCCCGCCAGGCAGAGCGCTGTCAGCTCTGTCCTACCCTGCGCACACTGCGGATACACATTGATGGATGTGTATAGAGGATGTGCAAGGGGTCGGGAAGAGGCAACAACATTGGCGCTGGTCGCGAAAAGCCTCACCAGACAAAGCGCTGTCAGCGTTTTCCAACTCCTCACACACTGCGAATACACACCGGTGGATGTGTATAAGGGGTGTGCAAGGAGTCGGGAAGAGGCAACGACACGGGCACTGGCCGCAAAAAAACCCCACCAGGCAAATCGGTCTCGTCGCCACGCCGTCCGTGATACCGTTCTTGGCTATGAACGACGACGAAATCGATATCCCCCACTTTCGCCAGCGGCTGCACGAACTGCGGGCCGAGATCGAGGGACAGACCCAATCCCGCGATGACGCGCGGGCAACCGTGGAGCTTGACCAGACCCGGGTCGGGCGGCTCTCGCGAATGGATGCGCTCCAGCAGCAGGCCATGGCGCAGGCCACCAACCAGCGCGCCCAGCTCACGCTCACGCGCATCACCTCGGCGCTAAAGCGCTGCGACGATGGCAGCTACGGCGAATGCCTGCGCTGCGGCGAACTGATCAATCCGCGACGGCTCGAGGTCGACCCGGCCGCCACGCTCTGCATCGACTGCGCCGAGCAATAACGCACGATCAAGCCCCGCCAGGCACCCGATGGGCCGTCACTGGCACGGCCCCAGCCCCGACACCGACACCGACACCGACACCGACCCGGACTCTCGGCAATACCGCTTAGCTCAGGAACAGCGCATACGCCGGGTTATCCGACTCGTTCCGATACGGATAACCGAGCTTGTCCAGGCTCTCCTCGAACTTCGCCCGCTGATCCGGCGGCACCTGAATGCCCACCAGCACCCGACCGTAATCCGCACCATGGTTGCGGTAGTGGAACAACGAGATATTCCAGCGCCGACCCAACCGCTTGAGGAAATTCAGCAGCGCACCGGGACGCTCGGGGAAGCGCACCTGGTAGAGCACCTCGTGATCCACGTTATGCCCGCGGCCGCCCACCATGTGGCGGACATGCACCTTCGACATCTCGTCATCGGTGAGATCAAGCACCGGATAGCCCTTCGCCGAGAGCGCCTCGACCACCTCGTCACGCTCCGCCAGGCCGTCATTCAGACCGATCCCGGCGAACACATGCGCCTCGTCGGCATGGGCGAACCGGTAGTTGAACTCGGTGATCGCCCGGTTACCGATGGTCTCGCAGAACTCGCGGAAACTCCCTGGCCGCTCCGGGATGGTCACTGCCAGCACCGCCTCGCGATGCTCGCCCAGCTCCGCCCGCTCGGCAACATGGCCCAGGCGGGAGAAATTCATGTTGGCGCCGCAGTTGATACCGATCAGCGTCTCGCCGGTGGCGCCGGTCCGCTCGACATACTTCTTGATCCCCGCCACCGCCAGCGCGCCGGCGGGCTCCATTACCGTGCGGGTGTCCTCGAAGATATCCTTGATGCCGGCACAGATCTCGTCCGTGCTCACCAGCATGCACTCGTCCACCAGCTCGCGAGCGATCCGGAACGGCTCCTCACCGATCTGGCGAACGGCGACCCCATCAGCAAAGATCCCCACCTCGTCCAGCGTCACCCGCTCGCCGGCGGCCATGGCCCGCTCCAGCGTCGGCGCGTCCTCGGGCTCGACGGCGATGATGCGGATATCCGGGCGCAGCTGCTTGATGTACGCCGCGATGCCGGCGATCAGTCCACCGCCGCCGACCGGGACGAACACCGCGTCGATGGGACGCGGGTGCTGGCTGAGGATCTCCATACCCACCGTGCCCTGCCCGGCGATCACATCCGGATCGTCATAGGGCGGGATAAAGGTAAGCCCGCGTTCCTCGATGAGCTTGGCGGCATGCGCCTTCGCGGCGTCGTAGTTATCGCCGTGGAGCACCACCCGACCGCCGAAGTTGCGCACCGCATCCACCTTGATGCTCGGTGTCGTCCGCGGCATCACGATGGTTGCCTTGATGCCCAGCTTGCGCGCCGAGATCGCCACGCCCTGGGCGTGGTTGCCGGCGGACGAGCAGATCACGCCCTTGTCGCGCTGCGCCTGGGTGAGATTCGCGATCTTGTTGTACGCCCCGCGGATCTTGAACGAGAACACCGGCTGCATGTCCTCGCGCTTTAACAGGATCTCGTTATCGAGGCGGCGCGAGAGGTTAGTGGCACGGGTCAGCGGCGTCTGGTCAGCGACATCGTAGACGCTCGCTGTCAGAATGCGTTGTAGATAGGATTGCATGCCCAACCGGGAATTTGCCCCAAAGGGCATTAGTGTACAGGAGACACCCATTCATGAGCGCCCAGGCCCAGAAACAGGCCGCCGCCGAGGCGGCCATCGCCAAAATCCAGTCCGGCAGCGTCATCGGCGTCGGCAGTGGTTCCACCGTTGATTGCTTCGTCGATGCGCTCGCCGCCTCCGATGTCGAGATCGAGGCCGCCGTCCCCGCCTCGGAGGCCACCGCCGAACGCCTCCGACATCACGGCATTGAGGTCCGCGATGCCAACGGCGCCGGCGAGCTGGCGGTCTACGTGGATGGCGCCGACGAGATCACCCGCCACCTGCAGATGATCAAGGGCGGTGGCGGCGCACTGACCCGCGAGAAGGTCATCGCCGCCATCGCGCGCCGCTTTGTCTGCATCGTCGACGAGAGCAAGTGGGTGACCGCACTCGGCGACTTCCCGCTGCCCGTGGAGGTCATTCCCATGGCGCGGTCCTACGTCGGCCGCGAGCTCCTCAAGCTGGGCGGCCGGCCCGAGCTTCGCGAGCACTTCACCACGGATAACGGCAACGTCATCCTCGATGTCCGCAGCCTCGACTGCTCCGAGCCCATCGCCCTGGAGCGCCGGCTGAACAATATCGCCGGCGTGGTCACCAACGGGTTGTTCGCGGTGCGGCCCGCCGATGAGCTGCTGGTGGGCACGGATACGGGCGTGCAGCGGTTCACCGCCGCCTGAACCAGACGGTGACGCACGAGGGCTGAGCATCCATGCAAAAAGGCCTGGTCACCATCGGCATCGTGATCCTGGTCATCGGCCTGCTCTGGCCGGTGATCAGCAAGCTAGGCCTGGGCCGACTGCCGGGCGACATCCTCATTCGCCGGGAAGGCTTTACCTTCTACTTCCCGCTCGCCACCTCAATCATCGTCAGCGTCGTCGTCTCGCTGATCATCTGGTGGTTCCGCAAATAAGCTACCGCCCGCGCATCCACGCCCACAGTCGCCCGAGATACTCGTGCCAGGCGGCTTCGGTGGTGCGCAGGTCATCGGCGCTGGGTGCGAGGTCGGTGGGCAGGTCAAAGTAGCGCGGATGGGCACGATGCGCCGTGGGGGCGGGCAACGGATCCAGCCCCTCGCCGCGGAAATAGCGGATTGCCCGGGGCAGATGGCTCGCCGAGCTGACGACAACGGGCGCATCCAGTCCCGGCCGCTCACCCGCCGCTGCCACGTCCCGGGCATAGGCAGCGGCCTCCTCCTCGGTATTACGGGCCTCGGACAGCCGACGGATGCGGTCCGCCGGCACGCCCAAGTCGATCGCGAGATCGGCGGCGATGGCCGCCTGTGACCGACCCCGCGACAACGCCCCACTGGTAACCAGTAGTGCTTCCGGATGCTCCCGCCACAGCCGGATCCCCTCGATCAGGCGCTGCAGCGACGTCGCGGACACCTGCGCGGTGAGTGGCAACGCGGGATCATCCACGGCGCCACCGCCGAGCACCACGATCGCCCCCGGCTCCTGGTCGAGCGTCGCCACGGGCGGGTACTGACGCTCGAGCGGCGCGATCAGCGTGTTGGCCACCGGCCAGAGACTGATGGCCCCCAGCCCGAGCGTCGCGAGTGCGATCACCGTTAGCCCGCTGCGCCGACAACGCGTCACCGCCGTCAGCAAAAGCCCCAGCAGCAGGGCGGCGATGATCAGGCTAAGAGGCTTTAACAGCGCGCCGGCGAGTTTGGTGAGAAAGAACATGCGGCTCAGCCTCGATCATGCACTTGGTAAGGCACGCGGACATCCGGCAACTCCGCCGGGAAAGCCCTCTGGTCGCGGGTGACCAGCAAGGCATATTCACGCCGGGCAGTCGCCCAAATGATGGCACTGGACAGTTTGATCCCGTGCTCACGCCGAATGGCCACGGTCGTCTCCATCACGGCCTCATCCACCGCCACCACTCGAAATTGCCTGAGAAAGGCGCGCAGCGTGTCCTCTTCGGCCGGTTTGGCGCCAGCCATGACCTCCATCCAGGTGATGGCACTGATCAATGCCACATCATGGCGGGCGATTTCGTCGCGCGCCCCATCGACCCCCGATAAATAGTCAATTAGGACATTGGTATCGAAAAGCGCCTTCACCGCTCATCCCACTCCGCGCGCATCTCCCGCTGATAAGCGAGGCCGCCGGTGTTGGCCTGCGGACGATCGCGCCATAGTCCAAAAGCGGCATCATCGCCGATTGCCGGCTGATGGGCGTCGACATAGGCGGCAACGGCGCGACGAATGAGCTCGGCACGAGACGCCTGCTCACGCTCACCGAGCTCGCGCAAGGCCACGATTTGAGCATCCGGCAAATCAATGATGGTGCGCATGCTTCGCCTCCTGGTGGCCATTCGTCTTCTGATGACGTCATATGATATCAAGCAGTTGCTAATTGTGCGAAATGCGGAGCTTCAGTGACAGGCTGCTCCAGCCCGCCCTTTCTCCGCCGCTACAACAACTGTTCGATCGCGCGTTTGAGCTTAGCCGAGCCCGGTCGGGTCATTGCACCGAACGCCTCGACCACCTCGCCCTCGGGGCTCACCAGGTACTTGTTGAAGTTCCAGCGCGGCGCACGGGACTGGCGGGCGAGCTCGGCAAAGATGGGATGGGCGTTGCCGCCGCGCACCGGCACCGTCGCCATCATGTCGAAGCTGACTCCGAAGTTGACGAAACAGGTCTCCGCGGCGGCCGCCTCGTCGTCGGCCTCCTGGTTGAAGGAATCGGACGAGAATCCGATAACCTTCAGGCCGCGATCGGCATAGGCCTGATGCAGCGTCTCCAGTCCCTCGAACTGCCCGGTGAAACCGCAATGACTGGCGGTATTGACCAGCAGCACCGCCGGGGCGTCGGCGGCGAGCGCCTTGATGTTGACCGTCTCGCTCGAGTGCAGGCGTCGCATGTCGTGGTCGAGCCAGTCATTGGCGGAGGCGGTAGCGGCCATCGCGGACCCTCCCAGAATCAGTGTTATCAACAGGGCGGCAAGGGTGACGGGTTTCATGGTGAAGTCCTTGGTACGGGTGCCTTGTTTAATAGTGATACCGCAGCTGTGCGATCACCAGCGTGCCATCGACAATCTTGTAGACCATGCGGTGTTCGTAATCGATTCGCCTCGACCAGTAGCCTGCAAGCCCGTGTCGCAGCGGCTCGGGTTTTGCCGGCCCATCAAAGGGCTCTCGCAGCGTCGCCTTGATTAGCTGATCGACCCGCTTCAGCGTCCGACGGTCCGTTTTCTGCCAGAACAGGTAGTCGTCCCGGGCGTTGCTTGAAAAACAAACACTCATTCAGCGAGCGGATGCTCTTCACCACCCCACGCTTCGAGCTCAGCGACCGATTCGAGCAGCCGCCGGGCATTGGCGGGCGAGCGCAATAGCCACGCCGTTTCCTGCAGTGATTCGTAGTCTTCCAGCGACATCATGACCACCGACGATGAACGACCCCGCGTGATCGTCACGGGCGCGTGGTCCTCGCATACCTGCTCCATCGTGCCCGCCAGGTTCGCCCGTGCTTTTGTATAACTGATGGCGTCCATATTCCCTCCTGGTCTGTACGCGATAATGTACTTGAGGGTTCAGTCCCTGGCGATCGATGCGGTGTTGAAAACGGGGCGGCAAGGTTGACGGGTTTTACAGTAAGGGCTTTTTGCTTTTGCTAGATCAATCTAGTAAAAATAATAGATAGAGCTAGTAAAATACCAAGCCATGAAAACAGATTTCCAACGCGCCTTTGTTCCCTTCCTCGACAAGCGGCTCGACGAAGAGGCACCGCTCATACAGGTGCTCGTCGGGCCAAGACAGGTTGGGAAGACAACCGGCGTCAAGCAACTGATCGCGCAACGCGACTCGCCGACCCACTATGCGAGCGCCGACGATGTACTCACCAGCGACCGTACCTGGCTGCTCGAACAGTGGCAGCAGGCGCTGTTGCTAGGACAACGGGCCATCCTCGTCATCGATGAAATCCAGAAGGTGCCCAACTGGCCGGAGACGATCAAAGGTCTCTGGGACCGCCAGGCGAGTCGGTCCCCGGATGATCGTCTGCGCGTCATCCTGCTCGGGTCGAGCGCGCTGCAGATCCAGGACGGCGTGACCGAGAGCCTGGCGGGCCGCTTCGAGTTGACCCGGATTCATCACTGGGGCTTTCACGAACTCCAGCAGGCATTCGACTACGATCTTGATCGTTACCTGGCATTCGGCGGTTATCCGGGCGCCGTCGCCCTCGAGCATGATCCCGATCGCTGGTATGCGTACCTGAAGGAGTCGATTGTCGAGACGGTGATTGGCCGCGATATCCTCCAGTTCCATCGGATAGGCAAGCCTGCCCTGTTCCGCCAGGCCTTCGAGATCCTGTGTCACTACCCCGCGCAGGAGATCAGTTACACCAAACTGCTCGGACAGCTCCAGGACCAGGGTAATACCGATCTGATCAAGCACTACATCGCGCTCTACGAGAGCGCTTTCATGCTCAACGCCCTCGAGAAATACTCTGCCAAGGCCTGGCGCCGACGCGGCTCCAGCCCGAAAATCCTGCCAGGCTGCCCGGCGTTGTACCGGATGAATGCGGGCCAGCCCGCCATCGACAACGCCGAGGAGCGCGGACGCGTATTCGAACTGGCGGTTGGTGCCGAGCTTGCTCGCCTGCCCGGCAAGCTTTTCTACTGGCGTGAAGGCAATGCGGAGGTGGACTTTATCTACCAGCATCGAGGCAAGCTGTACGCGATCGAAGTCAAGTCAGGGCCGCGGAAATCCCGGAAAGGGCTGGATGCGTTTTGCGCGCAGGTTCCCAACGCCACCCCGATCATCGTCACGCCTGAGCACTTCGCCCAGTTCTCGGCCGATCCGGCAGACTATCTAAGCCGTCTCGAACATTAATCGCGAAGTTCGCGATCCGCGTAGTTGGCCTCGATCCACTCGCGGTAGGCGCCGCTCTGGACGCGCTGCACCCACTCGGGATGGTCGATGTACCACTGAATGGTCTCGCGCAGCCCGGCCTCGAAGCTATGCGCCGGCCGCCAGCCGAGCTCGTGCTGAATGCGGCGGCTGTCGATGGCGTAGCGGCGATCATGGCCCGGGCGGTCGGTGACGAACCGGATCAGGTCGCGATAGCCGTTCCCGCCGCCACCGGGACCATTCGGGCGCAGCGCCGCCAGGGCATCGCAAAGGGCTTCGACGACCTGCAGGTTGGTGCGCTCGGCATCGCCGCCGATCGCGTAGGTACCGCCGATCTCACCGCGCTGCAAAACGGCCCAGAGCGCCTCGGCGTGGTCATCGACATGCAGCCAGTCGCGGATCTGGCCGCCATCGCCGTAGACCGGCAGGGGCTTGCCGGCCAAGGCGTTCAGGATCATCAGCGGGATCAGCTTTTCGGGGAACTGGTAGGGACCGTAGTTGTTCGAGCAGTTGGTGATCACCACGGGCAGACCGTAGGTGCGATGCCAGGCGCGCACCAGGTGGTCGCTGGCGGCCTTGCTGGCGGCATAGGGTGAGCTGGGCGCGTAGGGCGTCGACTCGTTGAACGCGGGGGCGTCCAGCGGCAGGTCGCCGAACACCTCGTCGGTGGAGATGTGATGGAAGCGAAAGCGCTCGCGCGCGCTGAGCCCACTCGAGTCGGGCCGGTCGTCGAGGCCTTCCCAGAAGTCGCGGGCCACGTCGAGCAGGACCTGCGTGCCCACCACGTTGGTGTCAACGAACACCCCCGGACCCAGGATCGAGCGGTCGACATGGCTTTCGGCGGCGAGGTGCATCACGGCATCGGGGCGGTGGTCGCGGAAGACCCGCTCAAGCGCGTCTCGATCACGGATATCGACCCGCTCGAAGCGATACCCCGGATCGTCGTCCAGCCCGGGGAGGGATTCCGGGTTGCCGGCATAGGTCAGGGCATCGACGTTGACGATCTCGGCGCGCTGTCCGGCGCGCAGTTGCCGGATCAGCGCCGAACCAATAAAGCCGGCACCGCCGGTCACAAGTATTTTCATCGCTGAAACTCTAGCAAAACGGGCGACACACAATCACACCGAGCTTTCAGTGTTTTCAGTAGCGCTCGGTCTTTCGCGCCCGACGCATCAACAAACCCGCATCCTCATCGGCCACCGGCATTTGATCAGTCAACGCACGCAGCCTTGCCGCATCAATAGGAGTTCTCTTTTGGGTGTCGGTCATCATGCTTTCGATAATACCCTTGTTCCGGAAAAGTTACGCACCCCTGAAAGGATCGATCATGGACAACGCCTGCCGGACCGACATTGAGCAGGGCATCGCCAATGCATTGGGATCGACGCCCGTCGCCCTGCAATGGACGCCGATCGGCGGCGGCGATATCAATGCCGCCTATCGACTGGAGGGTGGCGCGGCGGCGTGGTTCGTCAAGCTCAACCGGGTCGATCGGCTGGCCATGTTCGAGGCGGAGGCCGAGGGATTGCAGGCGATGGCGGCGGCGGACGGCCCGCGGGTGCCCTCGCCGCTCACCTGGGGCGTTGCCGGTGAGCGCAGTTACCTGGTGATGGAGTGGATCGAGCTGCAGTCACGCGGCGACGCCGCGGCGCTGGGGGCGCAGCTGGCGGGGCTGCACGGCACGACCGCCGAGCGCCACGGCTGGCATCGCGACAACACCATCGGCGCCACCGATCAGCTCAACCCGCCGGATCACGACTGGGTACGCTTCTACCGCGATCAGCGGCTGCGATTCCAGCTTGCCCTGGCGCGGCGGAACGGCCTGGGCGATCGGCTACAAAGCCGCGGCGAGGCGCTGGCCGATCGGATGGCAGGGTTTTTCGAGGGTTACACCCCGGTCCCGTCGCTACTGCACGGCGATCTGTGGGGTGGCAACGTCGCGTTCGACGGGCGTGGCCAGCCGGTGCTCTACGACCCGGCGGTGTACTTCGGCGACCGGGAGAGCGACATCGCCATGTCCGAGCTCTTCGGACGACTCCCGACGGCGGCCTACGACGCCTACAATGCCGCCTATCCGCTGGATGCCGGCTATCCCGTGCGCCGCGATCTCTACCAGCTCTATCACGTACTCAACCACGCCAACCTCTTTGGCGGGCCGTATGCGCGGGAAGCGGAGTCGCTGATCGATCGGTTGCTGGCGCAGGTTTGAGTGGCGCGGGCCGGGCACGGGCCGGGCGCGAGTCGAGCGCGAGTCGGGTGCGGTGGCAAGCGTGGAGAATGTGATGGGTGTTCGGAAGCGCGTGCACACGGGCAATACGTATCGACCAATACACATTCGCCGTGTGCAAAGGGTCGCGAACCCCTAACAAAAGTCAGCCCTGAAAATCCGTCATATGCAGCCGGCACAGTTCCGGATCGGCATGAACCAATTCCTTGTACCGATGCGCCGCCTGGCGTAGTTCGCCTCGCGGCTCGCATTGATGCGCGTCGCTCGCTCTGTCACTTCATAAGCTCCTCTTGTGTACCCGCAGCCATAACAGCACCTCTAATGTGATCGACATGCCTGCCCGTAGAGCAGATAAATCACGGTTCATCGCCATCCAACCACGGGTTGATCAACGCAACGCCAGTCGGCTCGAAGTCAACCACATTACGCGTCACGACGCTCATACCGTGCACGAGCGCCGTTGCCGCAATCAGCGCGTCGCACTCGCTGCGTCGATCAGGCACATGCAACCGGGCGCGGCGAAGAGCGACGGCAGTGTCCACGGGTAATACCCGGTCGGCGAATTCGGGTAGCACATGCGACTCGAGCCAGATCCGTAACATCGAGCCCTGCGCCTCATCACGGCGCTCGGCCGCTGTTACTCCGAGCTCAATCTCCATCAGAGTGATCGCCGAGAGGTACAAGGTAGTTGCGTCGACGCTCGCCGCCCATGCGGCGACGTTCGGATCCGCTTTGCCGGCTCGGACCTTGCGCAGCTCCGACACCACGTTGGTGTCGAGGATAACCATCACGACAGATCAGCAGTCCGGGGTTCAAGGTTGATGCGCGGCGGGTCGAACTCGATGTCGGCGACTCCCGGCATGGCGAGCGCATCCGCGATATTGCGTTTACCGCCCGTCAATCGCTGGTATTCCTCCATACTCAACAGCACATGCGCCGGCTTACCGCGGTCGGTGATAAAAACCGGACCGAGTTCCGCGGCTTTTTTCGCGCGACTCACATCCTAGTCCAGTTCACGACTTGAGAGCCTTGTTATCTTCATGCTTCAGACCTTCCGATATCGCCCCGTAGCTAAATCGTAGCAACATTTCCACAAATGACCTATCGGTTAACAAACACTCGCCGTGTGCCCGAGGTTACAAACGATCGAGGCCATCTCACACGCACCAGAGCACATGAAGTAGCCGATCATATGGGCGAAAAATTGATTATGTCGCGCATATGAAGTACTTTCGCTGTACATGCGTAGCCGGAGAACGAGATGAATACGCTTAGCGCCTTAACGCAGGACCGGCGTAACGATATGGCCGGCGCCGGGCTGAGGACATATATCAATATCGCAAAAGCCTGGAATCTTTCCGGGGCCGATGCGGCACGACTGCTCGGTACCTACCCGAGCACGTATCGCCGGTGGCGCAAGAACGACAAACCGAACATGGATGCCAGCCAGCTCGAGCGCCTCAGTCTCATCCTCGGGATCTACAAGGCGTTGCAGATCCTCCTCCCTCGTCAAGATGCGGCAGACAGCTGGGTGAATCGCACGAACCAGCATCCGTTATTTGCTGGCGAACCCCCGATCCAGCGAATGAAAGGCGGCCAGGTCAGCGACCTGTTCGTCGTGCGCAGTTACCTTGACGCTGAGCGGGGCGGCTAGCTGGTGCGGCTGGAGGATGCGCCGCAGCGGCATGAACACTGGACGCCGGCCTATCGCGTGGTCTCCTCGCGGTTCCCGCCGGTCACGCTTTTCGACCGGGTGACCGACCCCGCGGATCTTGAGGCCGTGCAGGATCTCGAGGGGCTAACGAACCCTCGGCTACGCGACGAGATCGGCGACATCACGCTTGTGCCACAGAGCGAGCGTGTCGTCGGACACGGGAGTACGCCAATTATGGCGGCGTTCACGCACCGGCCGGCCGATGGATCGCGATTCACGGACGGGTCATTCGGCGTTTACTACTGCGCCACGTCCACCGCCACGGCGATCCGTGAGACGGTCTACCACCGCGAGCGCTTCATGAGACGGTCCGACGAACCGCCGCAGATGCTCGAGATGCGTCTGTACGAGGCGGAACTCATCGCTGATCTGATTGATATCGAGGGCGCACCGGATGTTGCGGCGCTGTGCGACCCCCACAGCTATACGGCCGCCCAGGCCTTCGGTCTCGAGGCCCGTCAGAGCGGCGAGGATGGAATCCGTTACCCGAGCGTGCGGGATCCCGAGGGCGTCTGTGCGGCAGTATTCCGTCCCCGGTGTCTCGTCCCGCCGGCGATCCAGACGCAGCACTACGGCTATCATTGGGACGGCCAGACGATCACCGATGTCATCAAGTTATCCGAAAGCGGTGTTCAACCGCACCCAGGCGACGGATAGGCCCTTAGACCAGCGACAGACTCAGCCGACGCGGTTCGCATCCAATCACGAACCCGCAGCTCGAGGGAGAGTTCGTGTTCGTCCATGGCATCGAGAAAAACGGACGGAAATGCCATCTGAACATGATCGCTCGTAGGCGGTAATTGAAAGTAACGCACGAACAGTCCGCCATCGCCTCTTTTCGTTACGATTGCACTTCGTCCGTCACTTCCGGTTCCGTTTCCGTATTAGCGCCCTCGCCATCCGGACGAGTGTTATCAACGTCTACGCTAGCGGGTAAGCGTTCGCCGAGGCGGGCAAGGTTGTTAAGCGAAACAAGGTGAGCATAGATCCACCCCATGTAGCCCTCTCGCACGAGCTCACCGACCTTGCCATCGGCGAGGGTACGAAGCCGCTCTTCATCCACTACGCGGAAACCTCGCAGGGAGAAGCGTTCCCCGTTGCGGGTGGTGATCTCAAGGTCTCGCTGAATAAGCAGATCAAGCGCGTTCAAACGCTCAACAAGCGCTGTTGTCTGCAGCATTTCAGCGCGGTATTGCTGCAAAAAGTCGATAATACGGTTGAGGAATACGGTGTATTTACCGTTTTCCTCAAACAGAGCCTCGCCTTCGTTACTATTGAAAGCGGGATAACTCTCGTCGAAGCAGACGGTAAAGTTGTCACCCTCGTCACCTTTAGCGAGCACAAACGGATAACGACGCACAAACGCCGGCACATAGGTGTTGGCAGCCCAGTCGCCATTCTTGCCACTGAACAGATTCTCATTCTCCCGCAGCCCGAGCAGCGCCACAGGGCCACCGTCCGTGTCACCAGCGAAGATCAGCGGATAATCGCGACTCGCCTGAAAGAACTCAGTTGCGGCCACCGGCACGTAATGGGTTTTGGCGGCAAAGGCGGTATCGCCATCCGCCGAATTAAGGCGTAGACGACGATGTTTGTCTTTATTCAGGGGGATAATCTGGTTGTACAACAGCATGAAGACCTCTTGGTATTTTAATTGCTTGTCATCCACCACTCCAGTTCGCGGAGATAGTGGCCTGGATTAGATAGGCGTCCTGATCGGCCTCGACATCGCGTAGCGGAACGCCTATCGCGACTTCAGCGCTCAACCAGGACGGGCCTTGCCAGCCCATGCCAACCCCAAGACTAAATGCAGACTCGCTGTCAGGGCTGGTGTCGTTGATATAGCCGTAGTCGAAGAATGCGAGCGGAACCAGTCGTTGGAGACCCTGGTAACGGGCCTCTATATTCGCGTAGTAACCCCGGGCGCCAGCGAGTGCACCCTGCGAATAGCCGCGCACACTGCTAGGCCCACCTGCCTGAAACAGCAGCGGCGAGGGCACCGCGTCATCGCGACTCCACTGCCAGGAACCACGTAGCGTTAGCAGGATGTCTTCGGTGGTTATAGCGTTGAAGCTGCCTGCACCTTCGAGAAACCAGTAGTTACGCCCGGTACCCAATACGTCTTCGATCTGCGCGTACTCAAAGCCTTGGCGAAACGTCCACTGTTTGTCTGGCAAGAAGCCAGTGAAACGTAATCCGGCGCTAATGCGGTCAGTCGTGAACTCGCTCAGCGACTGCCCCACTATCGTGGTTTCGGAATCACTGCGGCTCGCGCTCAAGGTGAAATCGCGCCATAAAGAATCGGTTCGCAACAAAGGCTGATCGAACTTCACCTGCGAGGTGCTGGATTCGCCTTCGACACTCAGATCGCTGAAAGGCCCCTCGATGATCTCTATACTCCCCTGGGTCTGTCGGACTTCCAGTCGTCCGGCGCGGCGGTTGACTGGGAATTGATAAGCGATCGAGGCGTTACGAGCACCTCCAGAGCTAAGAGCCAAGAGCGTGAGGCGATCGCCAAAACCGAACGGGCTGAACATCCCTAAATTGACACCGACACGCTGATCGCCCGTGCTCCCCGAGCCATGGTTATCAGCGAATACTGAAGCTGTGTAACGGGGAGGCTCCTGCACCTGCAGGCGAATATCAGTCTCTCCCGGCTCTTCACCTGCCCTCAACGATGCGCCGGCGCGGAGCTCTTCAGTGCGGTTGAGTCGGGTGATGGACTCACGTAAGGCGATCACGTCGAGGACCTCCCCACCCTCCAACGAAGTAATACGGCTGCGCACGTACTCCCCGCTGACGTGCTGCTGGCCAGATATCTCCACCTCACCGACTCGACCCTCTACGAGTTGGACGCGAAGAACACCGTCCTGGATACGCTGAGGCGGAATAATGGCACGGGCGGTAACGATTCCCTCGGTGGCATAGAGGTCGTTTACTCTCCCAATCATCCGATTGAGAGCGGCGAAACTCACCCGCCGATCAACATATGTACTGGCGATGCGCTGTAAGCGCTCCTCGGAGAGAAAATAGGAATCATTGAATTCGATGGCATTCAGCACGAAAAAATCGTTCGTCTCCGGCAGCTTGCCATCGCCGCTTGGATCGGCCCCGTCGATTACCGGACCATCCTCCAGGCGCTCACGCTCAAGCCGCTGTTCATCGCGTCGATTCAGCTCTTGTTGCAGGCCTTCCTGGAGAAAACCAGCATCAGGCGGAGAGGGATTCTGTTGAGCGAAAACCGGTGCAGCAACACCGATTACAACAGCCAGGATCCCAAGCGAGGTAACCAGAGAGGTCCGTAGATGCCTCCATTGCACGGGAAGATCCATTAATTCCCGCCCACAACCTGCCCCGCGTCGGAGAAGTCGAGATCGATCGACGAGGTATCCGCTGTCTCGCCAGCACCACTCCGGCGTAGACCGTTGTTATCCGAAACAGTCCTCAAATCGCCCATATTCAGAGCGGTCGTGTTCGGGTCTTCAGCCTGAACCGCATCCGCCGTAGCCACCGTGGGCACCATGCCAGTAGAGATCACCTCGTCGGTTATCACAGCGCCTAGCATGCGACTGATATCGCGATTGGCATCGCTCTCGACGCTGCGGCCATCCACGTTACGGTTAACGGCACGGTTATCGCTAAGATTGGGCGAAGTAACCGCAAATCCGGGACGGAAGTAGTTCACGTAAGCATCCGTGAAGGCCCAGGAGTCAGAGACCACGAGGCGGAAATCGTTGCCCGGCTCGTAGAGTTGCACATCGACCGGCTGGATCCGCGGCGAGACGTTATTCATCATCAAAGCCATTTCGGCCGTCTCAATCTCGAGGGTTTCGCCGATTCGGCCTCGATCGAACTGAAGGTATCTACTAGCGGTATCAACGCTTGCGCGCTTGGCACGGAACTGGTCGCCTACCAGTCTCGCGTCACTGTTGATGCCCAGGTCGACGTCCCGAGCCAGCGTATTGTTAGGCCCGACCACGTTGAAAACCATGATGTCGGCACCGCTCTGATTGATATCGGCGAATATGTCACGGCCCGTAAACCGAATCTCGGCCTCGACATCGATGAGAATCGCTCCGTCATCGTTGTTCAGGAGGTCTTCTCCAGCACGCAGGTCTGCGGTGTTTGCCCTCACCTCGTCCACACGCACATCTGCGCCGACAAGGGTGCGTGAAGAATTCGATAGACCGGCAAACAGTGTGAGAGCGTCGCCTGCGGTGATTTCTGTACCATTGATGTCATCGGTGGCACGCGCATCGATGCTGTCGCCGGCATTCAGGGCCGTAAAGTCCAACGCGCCGCGGGTTTCGATGAGCTGATTGCCGACGGCGACCACGTTGACCACATGGATGTCATCAAGCGCATCCAGACCGACGTCGCTGGCCACGTTGATGTCTTCCAGATCAAGCGTCCCAGTCGCGGCAAGGTAACTGTCACCACCCGCCGTCACGTTGCGCCCGGCAAGAGAACCCCCAGCATCAAGAGATATGCCCTCGCCTGCGGTGATATTCCCGCCGAAGGTCATCATGCCGCCGGACACGGCATTGACGCGGCCACCCGCCTCAATATCCTCCTCGATGGTGATGGACTCATCAGCTTCGAGCGTGACAATACCGCCTGCTTTCACAGAGGTCAGATCAATAACGCCCCCCGAGAAGAGTTCAGCGTTATTGCCCGCGACAATCCGCTCCAGGTCGAGATCGTCACCGGTCCGCACGAAGATGTTTCGGCCGGCTTTCATGGAGAGCTCGCCACCGAAGTCGGTGGATTCCAGCAGCAGGGAACCACCAGCCGCCACAGTGATATCTCGCTTGGAAACGGCGCGCTGACCAGTAACGTCTTCAACGGCCTGGAGCTCGACGTCGCGAGTCCGAGCCTCTACACGGTCAAACACCACATCTTGCCCCAGAAGGACGACATCGACTTCCGCTTCCGCGGATCCACCACGAACATTCCAACCCGAGAATACGTGCACGCTATCCGTCATGCTGACGAGTTGATCGAATCCGATGGTGGCCCCGTTGTGGTCCGCCCAGGTATCCGGATCCCGCGACTGTGTATTCGTCGGATCAACAGTGGTGTCGATCCGTAGACGACCCCGGACCTTGCCATCCCCCACAGAAGCGCCATTGGCGAGCACATCGAGGCTGCCCTGCAGCGCTCGAACCCGTTCCATCGCGGCGTGATTGTCGGCGATCACAGTGACGTCGGCGGTGGTGCTGCTGACGGTACCCAGATCTGTGTCTACACCGGCATCAATAGCGACCGCTTTGTCGAAGGTCAGCGCGCCGCGGGTGACCGCGGCATTTGCATCAACGACATCGGCGGTCACCGTGCCGGCCACACCCATAGCCAACTCGCCATTCCCAGTGAGCTTCCTGTAGGTAATATCGCCGGTGGCGGTCGTCTCGAGCTCCATCTGACCGTTGGTGTGCACGCTGCCGTAGAGCTGATCGCTCGTGGTGGTAGCGATAAGATCGTGACCTACCGTGCCCTGCTCGAGACTGAGTGACCATGCGTTCAGATTCGCACCTGCCGCGGCATCGAGCCGCTCTATGCCGGCATGATTGCCGGCGGTCATACTGACGCCCTCGCTGGCGCTGCTAACGGAGCCCAGCAACATATCTACGCCGGTGTTGATGTCGATGGCTTTGTCGAAGTTTAGGGTGCCGCGGGTAACCGGAGCATTTGCATCGACAACATTGGCAGTAATCGCACCGGCCACGTCCATAGCCAACTCACCATTCCCAGTGAGCTTCGTGTAGAGCACATCGCCGGTGCCAGTGGTCTCAAGCTCCATCCGGCCATCGGTGTGAACGCTGCCGTAGAGCTGATTACCCGAGGTAATAGCGGTAAGATCGCCGCCTACCAAGCCGTTCTCGAGACTGAGTGTCTGTGCGGTCAGAGTGGCGTTAGCGCCCGCATCAAGATCCTCTATCGCTACATTATCGGCGTCAGTCACGACCACGTTCGAATCAGTGCTAGTGACATCACCAAGCAGGATGTCTTCCCCGGCTTCGAGGGTGATAGCTTTATCGAACTCAAGAAGGCCGCGAGTAACCTCATCATTCGGCTTCACCACGTTCGCGCGGACCGAGCCTGCGACCTCCATGCTCAGCACGTCATCGCCAGTGAGCTGGTTATAGGCCACGGTACCGGTATCGGTGGTCTCGAGCTCCATCTGACCGTTGGTGTGAACGCTGCCGTAGACCTGATCAGCCGCGGTTGTAGCAGTAAGATCGCCGCCTACTGTGCCCTCCTCAACACTAAGTGACCGTGCGTCCAAAGTGGTATCAGCCGCCGCATCGAGAAGTTCTATGCCGGCACGATCGCCGGCGGTCACGATCACATTTTCTTCATCACTGCGGATGGTGCCGAGATTGGTATCGAGACCGACGTCAATAGCGATGGATTCACCAAAGGCCAGGGTGCCGCGGGTAACCGGGGCAGTTGCATCAACAACATCGGCAGTGAGCGTGCCGGCCACGTCCGTAGCCAACTCACCATTCCCAGTGAGCTCAGTATAGGTCACATCGCCGGTGCCGGTGGTCTCAAGCTCCATCTGACCGTTGGTATGCACGCTGCCGTATACCTGATCGCTCGTAGTAGTGGCGATAAGATCGTCACCTACCATGCCCTGCTCGAGACTGAGTGACCGTGCGTTCAGACTCGCACCAGCCGCGGCATTGAGGCGCTCTATGCCGGCATGCTTGCCGGCGGTCAACCTGACATCCTCACTGGCGCTACTAATAGCGCCCAACAACATATCTACGCCGGTATTGATATCGATGGCTCTGTCGAAGGCTAGAGTGCCGCGGGTAACACCGGCCTGAGCATCAATGAGCTCGGCCGTGACCTTTCCGTTAGCATCCATGGACAACCGGCTATCGCCAGTGAGCCGGGTATAGGTCACGTCCCCGTCACTGGTGGTCGTGAGATCCATGTCGCCTTCGGTTTGCACCATTCCATAGACCTGATCACCGGTTGTGGTGGCGATAAGATTGCCACCTACCAGGCCGTTCTCAAGACTAAGTGTCTGAGCGTTCAGAGTAGCGTTAGCGCCCGCATCAAGATCCTCTATCGCTACATTATCGGCGTCAGTCACGACCACGTTCGAATCAGCGCTAATAACATCGCCGAGTAGCATGTCTTCGCCGGCGTCGAGGGTGATGGCTTTGTCGAAGGCCAGAGTGCCCCGGGTAACCGGGGCAGTTGCATCAACAACATCGGCAGTGACCGTGCCGGCCACGTCCATAGCCAACCCACCATTCCCGGTGAGCTGGGTATAGGTCACGTCCCCGCCACCGGTGGTCCTGAGATCGATGTCGCCTTCGGTGTGCACAGTCCCATAGACCTGGTCACCGGTGGTGGCAGCGATAAGATCGCCGCCTACCAAGCCGTTCTCAAGACTGAGTGACCGTGCGTTCAGAGTGGCAGTGTCAGTGATATCAAGTCGGTTTAGATCGAGAGTGGCGGCCGAATTCAGATAACCGCCCCCTTGCGTGGACGTTACAACCCCCAGGTCTGCATCACCGCCCGCATTCATGTTGATATCGCCGGTAGCGATGATGCCATCAAGTCGAATACCAGCACCGGCATCCGTGAGGTCAACCGCGCCATTATTGGCCCTCACATCACCACCCTCGCCGGCGCGGAGCAGTTGCAGGTAGATAGCGCCGTCGTCAGCACCGGCATCAATGCGCTCAGCGTCCACCCGCACGGCTTGATCGGCAGCGCCGATACCCTTCTCTGCCCCCAGGACAACGGTAGCGTTGTCAGAGCGCAAACGGCTGTTGTTGGCCGCGGCGTGAATGTTGCCTCCAGCGGTCGCCGTGATAGCCGGATCAGTGACATCGTCACGCGAGCCAATTACGTCGGCGATCACCATATCGCCGGTTGTCACCAGACTCACCGCACGGCTGGCGTCGATGACAGCGCCACGGTCCATGAGCAGGAAAGAACTCAGGAGGTTGATGTTTCCATCTTCGGCCTTTAAGGCACCGTCATTGCCAAAACTCACTTCACCATTAGCAGTGACATTGATGTCATTCGAAACATTCGTGGCGGCCGTGAAGCGAATGCCACCGAGATCGGAATCGGCGCTCAGAGCACCACCGACGGTTAGCTCCCCAAACCGAATGCCGCCACTGGTCGCCTTCAAACTGACGTCGCCTGTAACACCCCCGGTTAGCGTACCGTTGTCGCCCATCTGCAACCGAAGTGCTCGACCGCCACCGTCTGCGTCGCCCTTAACGACGAAATCCAGAGAGCCGGTGTTGATATCGAATTCATCCAGCCCGCCAGCCGCATTATCCACAGCATTCACGCCATGATCGCTAATAAGACGAGTCAGGCCGCCGGCATTAATCTGTCCAATGCTCAAGCCTTCGTCCGACGTATCTTCAAGCAGGACATCGCCACCTGCCGAGGCGAGCCTCACGGCGCCGTGGCGAGCGTCTACGCCCAGGGCACCATTCTGCGCACCAGCGATTCGACCGGAGCCAGCGGAAAGGAAAATATCTCTACCGGCGCGTACCGTGGCTTCGTCGCTATTACCCAGCAGACTGCTATTCGTTAGCAGGCGCACATCTCTTTCATGCGATCGGACTTCATGAATGGGCAAATCGCCATCGGCACCAATGTAGACATTACCCTGTGCCATCGCATCGAAAGATTCCAGTACATTGACCTGCAGGAGGTCGCGACGACTCACGTCCAGCGCCTCAATGGCGCCCCCTGCGTCGAGGACTTCCTTCACATCGCCAGGCCCGGCAGTAATCAGTAATGCCCGTTCGTCGTCATTGAGATTACCGCCAAGCGCAATCCGGCGGCTCTCGATGTTCTGGCCGATTTCATTTCCGGCCGTCAGGCTCACGCTGCGTCCGTTGATATTGGGATCATCGCGCAGGGTTACCTCGGGCGCAGACACCAGTGCCGAGGCATTGATCGCGTTGCGCAACCGCTGTTCCGACCAGCCGTCAGCACCCGCCGTGAGATGGTCACGCTCGGCCTCCGTGGCGGTATAGCCCCAACCGCTCTCGAAGTCATTGGTCAGCAGAGTATCGGCATCCACGCCGTCTGCATCACCCAGCCGAGCAGTGATGTCCTGAATGCGGAAAGCCGCATAGGCATCCACCCCGGCGTCGGTAATACCTACTCCCGCCACTTCCGATGCGCGCTGCTCGATGGTGGCCTGCTGAGCCTGCGTATAGGCGACGCGGCCGTTCTCGACTGCCATCTGCTGGGTCAGCCAGAAGTCACCGGCACGCTGACGAAGAACGGCCCTGCCTGCCTCATCGAGCGTCAGGTTATCCAGATCAGTGGCATCGCCAGCGAGCTGGACGAGCTGGAAGTACTCGTTGTACCAGCGCTCCACCCTGGTCTCATACGCCTGCACGGTCCGATCGGCCGATGCCTGTGCGCCGTCGCCGAACAGGCCAATGGACTCCCACAACGCCTCAAGTTCGTCGCTGTCTACACTGGCAGCCAGCTCCTCGGTAGAGGCGTTATAAATGCCATCGGCCTCCAGAGTGACATCGCCGCCGGCATTGATCCGACCGATGAAAAGATCACCATCAGGAGCGGACACGTGAACATCATCGGCCGCGGAGACATCCAGGTGACCGCGCTCGCCCGGCGTTGCCGTGGTTGTGGCGCCATCGAGCTGTACCGCCAGTCGCTGATCGGCATCACCAACCCTGCCGCTGGTGCTTTCCAGCGAAATTGACCGGCCGCGGACAACCGGACCGGTGCCCGCACCATCGATGGCGACGATCGCCCCCGCCGCACTGAGGTCGACATCGCGCCCCTGTCCGGCATGGAGCCGTTTCAGCTCGACATCGGCGCCCTGCAGATCAGCGCGGATATCACCGCTTTGCGACGCCATTTCCACAATGCCGCCGCCCTCCAGCGTGGCATTGATACCGCGCGCTTCGGAGCCAATATCGCTATCGGCCAGGAGTGTGAGGTCACGAGTACGAATGGACGCCTGCTCCGCCCGGGTGATGCCACCGCCAACCTCCAGCCGGGTTTCGCCGCTGATGTTGCGCAGGCTGCCGGCCAGGCGCACATCGCCCGCGGATTCGATCCGAATGTTGCCCGCATCGTTACCCGAGAACTGGATATCGATCGGGTTATCGGCGCTGACGCTGCTGGTGGAGGTAAGCGTCCCGCCACGAATGACTCGGTACTGCCAGTTAAGGGCATCACCATCACTGTCCTCGCCCTGACCGTAGTCACGTCCATGGCTGACATTGAGGTTTTTACGGCTTATTCCGCTACCAGTCACCCTCTGTTCGAATCTGGGCGTATTGCTACTGTTGCCGGTAGTCACGCGCTCGGAGATAACCGACCACGGGTTGTCCTGCTCCGTGTTGCCGTTGCTGTCCACGAATCGCCAGTTGGTGACCCCGTAATCCCACCAGCTATCCCCGCTGATAACACTCCGCTCAACCCGGGCCCTGCGTTTCCATTCATAGCGCATGCCGTTTTCCGGGTTGTAGCCCCAGTGATCGTCCCGAGAGCCAGTCGTAACAAGGTTTGCGCTGTCCCACTCGCCACCCGTTCCATACCCGCGACGCACCTCCACATCGCCACCAAGCTCGTAGCGATACCAGGTCGTCTGGTTCCTTTGCCGATCCTCGATACGGATGTTGGCGACCTGATCATCGCCTGTATCGATATTGTTGATCACCAGATTCGCATCTGAATCATTGCGGACGTCCACATCGAGGTAGCCGTTATTCACCTCGATGGCTCCGTGGGTGCTGGTGCTCATAATCCGGCCCTTGAGGACCACGTTGGCACCGCTCGGCCGCGAGACGTTGTAGAGGGTGATCTCGTCGTCAGCAGCGTCGTACTGCGCGAGCATCGGCCTGCGACCATCCGGGCCGGAGACGCTCTCCAGTTCTGCATCCAGATTATTCTTATCGAGAATACGCCCCCCGGCGAAGACAGCCGTTTCGTTGGGGTTCAGGCCGCGCAGGGTCGCAACATTATCCTCGGTGAGGTGGATCCCGAGCTGATCCCGCCGCTCACCACTGACAATGCGGCCGTTGACGTCAATGTATTCAGCCTCGACAAAAATGGAGCCGCCCGCCGCGATTGGGTCGGCGTTGGCATTGGCAACATCGCCACTTCTACTGCTGTAAGTCGGGCGACTGTTGACGCGCCGCACACGCAGGTAACTCCCCCCGTCATGCAGCATCTGGTAATGCCCGTCGCTGAAATGGTTTGTGGTGGCCTCTTCCTCGCTGTACTCGTTCGGGTTGTAGTCGTTGCTGAGGTTGAAGAAGTGAACGGAACGGCCGGCGCCATAGGTGCCATTCTGACTGCGCAGCTCTGAATTATCGCCGCTGATGTTGTATTGAGTACTCGCCAACAGGTAGACGGCATACCTCTCCCCGCTCGGCAGGTATTCCTCGGACCGCCAGATCGCCGCGGGCGAGCCCTGCGACTGCCACGTCCCGCCGAGCTCAGAGATGATGAATGAGCCCTGCGGAACGTTGGCGCTGATCTCCCGGGCCGTTACATCCGCTCCCTGGATGTAGTCACCCGACACGTTGGTGATATCCACCCGTCCCAGGGGATTGGAGATAGCCCCGGTAACAACGATGTCAGGCGAAGCGTCGCCCGCTCCTGGCGCGGAGGCATCAAACGTGTTCTCCAGCACCACTTGCGGCTCCACCCCGGCATCGATAGCGTTGACGTCGAGGCCACTAAGACCATCCAGGTTGCCCCGCCCCGTAGCGCGGACATCACCTCCGGTACGGTCAGCGATCTCAATGCCCTCGATAACGATGCTCTGCTCCGAGGCGTTGCTAACACGAACCTCGGGTCCGCCACGCGCAGTGAGATCAGCGCTCCCGTCGATGCCGATCTGGTCGCCGTGGACAATCACGCTGCCGGCCGCCGCGAAAATGGGCATGATCTGGAGCCCGTCGGTCTCCTCGTCACTGGCGAGCTTCGAGCCTTCTTCCGATTCGATGATATCCGAGGGCACAAACCGGTAATCACGGAATATCAAGCCGTCATCACTCGCGCTGACATCGCCGCTTGCACTGATGTCGAGGCTGCGCTTCGCAAGGAATCCCGCCTCCACATTGCCGGAGAGGGTGACGCTGGTATCACCGTTAACATCGGTACTGGAATTGCCGCTAACAATGCTTAGCGCATCCAGGTAGGGGTTGTGGGCGCGGCCTGAAGCGGTCACCCGGCGCGCGCCATCGTAGGCTGCCAGTCGCACGTCACGGGCGCTGGTCAGGTCGCTGCCCTGACCGATGTTGACAGCGCCGCTATGTTTAAGCCGGGCCAACGCGTTGGCGCTGGTGTCAAGCGGCAGCGCATTGTAGTTATAGACGTTGGTTCGGGAGTTGAGCTCGAAGCGGCTGTCCTGCCGACCCTGCGGGCTCTCGCCGGTGGTCAGGTTAATGACCCCGAAGGAACTCATGCTGGTGTCACGGCCGAGAGCGATCGCCTCGTCCACCATCATGTAAACGTTGCTCGTACCACCGACGATACTTACGCCGCCGTAGGTCTTCGCCTGCGAGCGCATGCGTGTCAGATACCGACCCCACGCGGCCGCCTCGATACGATCGTCTGCGTGCCATGTGGTGCCGTCGCCAACCGTGACGTCCGTTGCCATCTGGCCGACCAGCACGGTTTCCGCCGACGCACCGCTGATACCGCCGCCGGTATCAAGCAGGACATCATCCCGGATGGTGACGGCGTTGTGGGCATTCAGCTCTACCTGGCCGCTACCATCCTCGCCGCCCGCCTCGGCCAGCACTGCAACGCCGTCACCAACCCGCACTCGGGTGTTACTGCTGCCAAGACCGTCACTGCCGGTAATCGCGAGCCCGTGGGACACGGCGGAACCTGCGGCCACGCCCCCGGAGCCCGCCTGCACACTATTGCCGTCGCCGATTTGCTGGATAACGTTGTGCGCATCCATGGTCAGGTTATTGGCTTGAATCTGAACGCCATCCCCGAGCCCGGATTCCACCGAGCTGCCCAGACGCGTGGTTGCGGCTGCTCCGCTCATACCGGCCACGGCCGCCTGGAAGGCATCTACGGAGGCGGCAAAGCGATCTTCATGTTTGGCTAAAACCCGCACATCACCGGCATCAAGCCGCGGCTGCTGACCGCCCTGACCGCTACCGAGTGTGGCCCGGGTGGTTGTACCTGTCGTAATCTCGCTGGTAGCGGCCTGGGCAGAGGCGACACCCCCACTGCCCGCCAGCACATCCGTGACGTTCACGTCCTGACCATCGGCACGCACGGTGACATCGCCCGTACGGTCTGCGTTTGTCCAGGCGTTCCGGCCCAGCTCGGCAACAGTTGCACCACCGGATTGCGCATAGGCCAGGTTGGCGCCAGCCGCAACGATACCGGCGCTAACTCCGGTGACCCCGACTTCCTGAGCACTTGACCGCGTAGCGTCTACGGTGACGTCGCCGTCCGGGAGCAACACGCCGTCGCCTATGCTTGCCGTCACGTCGGCATTGGTATTAACCGTTGCTACCGTGGCATTCGCGCCCGCAATAATGCCGCCACCAGCGGCAATGGACTCGGCGCGTACGTTGGGACTGTCGCCGCGGCTGTCGCGCTGGGCACCCAGGCGCGCCGTGACATCGAGATCACCGTAGGTGGTGATATCGGCGCTGTCACCGATTTCACTGATGACGTCGGCGCCAAGTGTCGCCGAGGCCACCGAAACACCGATACCCACGCCACCCGCGACGGCTATCCCTTCGGCTTTCGTCGACACCTCGGTATCAGATACCGCATCCACGGCAATAGTATCGTCGGCGGTAACATCACTGCCTGCGCCAATGCGTGCGTTGACCGTGCCTTGATCCTCGGCAACGACACCCACACCGACACCCGAACCAACGATACCGCCGGCGGCGGCGAGACCGTCTACACCCACTCCGCCGCCACTGAGCGCATCAATATTGACTGCGCGTGCCTGCAACATCGAACCACCGCCGACGGCAGAAATAACATCGGTGTTACGACCGCCATAGCCGACTACGACGCCTGCCGCACCGAGGCCACCAATCGTCACACCGTCCGCTTCCACGGACAGACTGGAAAGGTCACGGGCGCCAAGATCAATCGCATCCGCAGCGGTGATATCACCGTTAATCTGGGCGGCGACCTGGTTATTCAGCTGGGCAACGGCAACGGCGGCACCCAGGCCGAGGCCGACGGCCCCCTGACCGGTCAGGACTTCCTGCTCGACACTGTCATTTTCGTTCTCGAACGAGCCGGTGGCGGCGTCAACAGCCACCGCATCGCCGGCGTTCACCGTCGACTGGCCGTCGATACTCGCACCAACGTTGGCATAGGAGAAAAGCATGCCGGCGGCGCCGCCAACCGCCGCCGTATTGGCGACAGCGACGGCGCCGGTGAACTGCGCCGTGTGCAGGCGCTCGTCGGCCTTTACGGCCACATCACCGAAGGTATCGACACGACTGCTGCGAATACGGGCGGTGGTTTTGTGGCCGCCGCCATTATCAAGGTCAGCGCTGGAGCTCTGATTGGTCTGGCCATTCAGTCCCTGTTGCTCGGACTCATCAAGGATGGGGTCACCCTGGCCCGCCACGTCGCCGAAAAGATCAACGCGTTCGGTATCACCGGTTTCCGAATCGGTGATATCAAACTGGAAACGATGACTGGCATCTTTCTCGTCGCTGTCGTCGCTGGCGAGGGTATCGGCGGAGAGAACATCGTCGAACAGACTCAGGGTGCCGTCATCCCCGTAATCGAGATCTTCGCCGGGGTCATAGGTGTTCCCGTCCTCGTCGACATAGACCGTATTACCGCTACCCAGGACCGCTAACGCCAGGCCGCCGGTCAGCGCCGTATCGCCAACGGCGCCCGCGGCGGCGATCTGCCGTGCGCGTACCCCGCGCCGGGCCGCCACGCCGACATCGCCGTTCGCAATAACATCAGAATCGGCGAGTTCAGCGCTGAGATTACTCTGCATCACCAGCACATTGACTGAACCGGCGCCCGCAATGAGGCCGGCCGAGGCGGACCCAGCGATGGTGCTTGCGCCGACGGTTTCAGAGGCGTCGATCGCGAGCGATCCGATGCGGCTGTCCTGATCACCGAGATTCGCCCCCTGAACCCGCGCACGGGTGGCGTTATTGACGACATTCAGCGCGGCCGCACCCGAGATGGCACCGGCGCCCGCACCAGCGCCAAGAACATTGTTGAACAGCGTGGTATCCGTCTCGGCGTTAACGCGCACATCACCGCCGTTCGTATCGATGTCGGTACTGCCGTTGCCGTCACCCTCGATAAAGGCGTCCACAGCGCCATCCACCAGGCTGAACGTGAACGAGCCACTTAACCCAACGGCGCCGATGGAGATGGCCCCGGAGTGTAGATTGACGGCGCGGTCATTGCGGGCATCCACGTTGATGGCGTTAACGTCTGCGGTGACATTGCGAACGCCGGCACTCGTCTCGCCGAGCAGGGTCACGGCGGCAAAGGTCCCTCCCGCACCGACACCACCCAGCGCGGCTGCCAGCGAAACGCTGGTTCCCTCCTGCGTGGCATTGGCAAAGATATCCAGATTATTGGCGTTGCCTATATTCGCGTTATAAAGACCGGCCTGGGTGTCACGGGAGATGACCGATGCGGCAAGCACGCCCGCCCCGGCGAAGGTCGAGGCAGCACCGGAAAGCGCGTAGTCCACGGTGAGGCTATGGCTGGAGGCACCGACACTAACGTCTTGCGCCGCACGATTACCGGCGTCGTTATCGTTGATCGTCGCCCCGTCCACGACTGCGCTTGTACGGCCATCCACCACGTTTGTGCCCGCCAGCACAGCACCGGCGAAGCCGGCAATACCAAAGGTAGAGATATCGGGAATGGCCGCGGCCAGCGCCGATGACACGGTACCGACCTGCTGTGTGGAGCTCGCGTGTACCGCCAGACCGGTCACTTCCTCAGTCTCTTCGGCGAGGTCAGCCGCCGGATTGAACTCGAGATCTCCGAGTCCAGCGAAAGCCGACGCCTCGTCATCGCTGCCGGTGAAAAAGCCGTCGGGGTTATCGGCCAGCTCCTCGTCATCGCCAGGACCGATCTGCGGATCGCCCTCGAGGTTGCCCGCGCTAACCTCGAGCGTGTCATTGGGATCGAGGGCCAGGGCGTTAACCCGCGTAGTGCCGCCATCGATTCCGGCATGCGTGCGGCTGTTGACGAGGTTGACGATCGCGCCGGCACTACCCGCCCCGCCCTGAGTGGCAAAAGAAGCAGCACCAGCCGCAACGCGCACAATGTCATTGCTGGTGGCAGTCACACCGACATTGTTGCGGGCTTCTACATCGGGATCGCCGGCAGCGTCATGACCATGGCGGCCGATCCGCGCGGTGGTCTCGGTGCGCATGATATTGACCGCCGCCGAGCCGGCCAGGGCGGCACGATTGGCACCCGAGGCACCCAGCGCCACGGTCTGAATGGCCGCGTTGCTCTGAGCGTCCACCAGCATATTAGTGCTTCGGTAGTTCGCACTGTCGCCGCCCTCGACGAAGGCGTCAACGCTATTACCCAGATAGTTAACGGCACCGGTACCGCCAACGGCGGCGGTCTCCGCTACCTGCACCTGACCGGCAACCGAGTCGATACTGCCGTTCTCCTGCGCCTGCACGGTGATATTGCGCGTGGTCGCCCAGTCGGAAACGTCGGTGTTGATGTGCGAAGCGCGCAGACCGGCACTTAGCTGCGATTCGAGCACGTTGACCGTCAGCGCACCGCCCACAGCTGCTGTGCCGGCGGCACCGCCACTGGTTGCGAGGGTCTGAATGCTGCCATTGTTCGCGGTTAGCACGTCCAGATCACCGCTCAGCGTCAGGTCACTACCGGTCACCAGGGCCTGGCGTCGGTTGAGCATGACATTGACGCTTGATGCCCCGCCGACGGCCGCCGTACCGGCGAAGCTGGCGTTACCCGACGCCGTGCGGATAGCCATGTCACCCGTATTGCTCAGTTTCACCGAGGCTGCAGAGACCGCGGCATCTTGGAGGATGACATCCTCGGCCCCGTCGATAGTGGACAGTGCGAGCGATCCGGTGACGGCGGCCGTACCTGCACCGGCAGCAGAGGCGGCAATGGAGTCGATCGTGGCCGTCCCGCCCGAGGCAAGGCTGACGCTCCCGGCGATGTCCAGGGATCCACCGTGCACCAGCGCTTCCCGCACGCCAGAGAGGGTATTGGTAACGTTCGCGCCACCGACGGCCGCCGTCCCCGCACCACCCACATTGCCGGAGATACTGCGAATAATGCGCTTGCCATCGTTGGCGCGCACCGACAGATCGCCCGCCGTGGAGGTGATGTCGCTATTACCAGTGATGCTGGCGGTTTCGCTCCCCACCACCGTGTTGATGGTCGCTGACCCCAACACGGCCGCAGTACCGGCACCACCGCCGGCGCCCGAACCGGTATTAATCTCGGTGTCGGCACCGGCGAGGACATTGATGTCGTTATTCGCCATCACCGTGACGCCATCCAGGCCGGCCTGGCGATCCGTCGCAAATGTGTTGACCGTCAGTGCGCCACCCACCGCTGCGGTGCCCGCCCCCTGGGCATTACCGGCGGCGGAGATGATTCGGAGGCTGTCACCAGCGGCGGTGACATCAACCCCTCCGGCGGTAATCGTGCCGCCTTGAATACGAGATCGACTGTGGCCGGCGATCGTTGCGGTAACCAGCGAACCGCCAACCGCTACCGTACCCGCGCCGCCGCCACCGACCGCCATATTGATGATGTCGGCATCGTAGACAGAGCCCACCTGCGCACTGTTGGCCACGGTAATGTCGCTGTCACGCACCAGGGCATCGCGCTGAGATTCAATGGTGCTGATGGTGAATGATCCGCCGATGGCCGCCTTACCGGCGCCACCGAACTGGCCCGAGCCGGCAAAGATTTCGCCAGCATTGAGTGCGTCATCCCCCGTTTCCACCGTCAGGCTGCTAGCGTTCAGCGTGCTATCGACGAGCTCGGCGCGGGTGCGATCGACGTGGGTGTTGAGGTTGAGCGAGCCGCCGAGGGAAACCTTGCCCGCGCCCTCGCCACTGATGGAAGCAGACAGAATCCGACTCTGGCGCGCACCACGCACGGCGGCGCCGCCGGTCAGCATGACGTCGGCATTATCAACTCGAGCGATCGTCTGCGACGCTAGCGCGTCGCTAACCTGATCTTCGTCACCGAGCCCCCCGGTATGATTGATCGCCGCCGCGGCGCCCCCCGCCGCCTTGGCGGAGCCGGAGATGTTGCCTGCGAAGGAGAGGATGTTGGCGCTGCTCACACCACTGACGCGCAGGTTGTCGGCCCCGAGCGTGCCACCCTCAAGCGCCGCCTCGGTACGTCCGGCAATGACGTTGCCGCTAAGCGAACCCATACCGGCATAGTCACCGCTGGTCACCGCGGCGCCGATGCTGACGCCCAGGATAGCGCCGGTGTCGCGAGCATCGACGCTCACATCACCACCGGCGTCCACGTCGGCCTGATCGATGCGCGCTGTGTACTCGTTGGAGATCGTATTCAGGGCGATTGAGGCGCCGACATTATCGGAGCGACCGGCCTGAAGCGTGCCAGCTATCCCGACAATGGCACTGCCACTGCTGGCGACGTCAGCCGCGTTTTGAGGTAATTCGTACTCGTAATCGGGCTTGAAATTATCATCGCTAGGGTCGGCATCGCCGCCATCCGGAATGGCTACATCAAGCCCGTTGAGGGCAAAGTCGACGTCATCCTCATCAGGACTGGCGTTAAGATCGTTGAGGTGCGCCAACCCCTCCTCAACATCTTCATCCAGATCGGCCGCCGTGACACGCACCTCGCCGGTGGTAATCACCGAGCTGTCACGTCCGTCACTGCTCTCGATGGAAGCGTCCACGGTATTGTTGATGAGATTAAAGACCAGCGTGCCGGCGAGGCTGACCGAATCCTCCTGATCCGAGAATGCACCCACCGCGCCAGCGCCAAGAATGCGATTACGCGTGAGCGCACGCACACCCAGTGCACCCATATCAACGTCCACACCCGCGACGGTCGCGTCCGTGGTGTTACCGATATTCGACAAAGTGAACGCCGCACCCACGCCGGCAGAGCCACCGGAGACCAATGAACCACCACCCGTGGCAATGCGCGTGCGGTCGTAGGCGAGCACGCTCATGGCAGCGTCGTTGCCATCGACATCACCCGCCTGAGCAATATCACTGTCGCGCACCGACGCCTCAGTACTGTTAGCGGTCCAGTTGACGGAGGCGGAGCCAGCGGCAGAAAAGCTCGTATCCGAGGTGTCTCCCCCAGAGAGGTTCATCGCCAGTCCCAGACCAAGGGCGACCTGATCGCCTGCACTCATGGACTCGACACGGGTATCGCCGGCGTCCTGGAGCATCACGTCATCAAGGGTCGCGACCGTCTCGTTCTGCAGGATGTTCAGTGACACTGCGCCGGCAAGCGCGGTCTGGAACGAGGAATCGTCACCACCAGCCTTGATCACCGATCCGGCGCCGGCTGTCCCCAGCATAAGCGTGTCGTTGACCGCCTGGATATCGGTGGCTACGGCCACGTCCTCGTCTCGCGCCGCAATCGTGCCGCCTTCAACGCTGGCACGAGTTTCCTGACGGGTGAGATTGACACCCACGCTGCCGGACGCGGCGATATCAGGGCTTGAGCCCTTGCTCTGATTACCGGCCGTACTGGAGGTGTCCGTCGAACCGGCCGACGCGCTGCCGTTGATTTCGTTGCCCTCCGCAGGGGTTTCCCTGTTGGCGTCCTGCTTGCCACGGATTTCGTCGGTAGCGGCGTTCAAAAGCGGGATGTTTTCTGCCAGATCGCCCGCCTTGTCACGAACCTGGCCAACACGAGACGTGATAGCGCCCTTGCCCTGTTGCATGAGGCTGGCGTTGTCGCTTCCACCGCCGCCACTGGCATCGTTATTGCTGCTGTCATCATCGCTATCCACCGCGGCGGCACCCGCCACGGCAAAGACGCCGGCCTGACCGGCGGTGATGGCCTCGACGGTGAGCTCATTCACGCGCAAATAACCACCCGCAGGCGCACCCGCGACGGTCAGACTGTCCGGATCTGCGAGGAACGGGCTGTCACGACGGTTATCGCCAACGTATGCCAGACTTTGCGTGGCGATGTCGTTAACGGCCACACCGGCACCGATACCGATGTTCTCGCTCACCGCTACCGCGCCAGCAGCGGTCCAGACAGAGATCGTCTCGTCAGCATCAATGGTCAGCCGATCGGCCGTGACGTCGGCGGACGCAGCCATCGACGCTCGAGTGCCCGTATCCATTCGCGAGATAGCAAAGGTGCCATTGAGCGCGGCCTGGTCGGCCTTGCCGGCGCTCGGGGCGAGCGAGACGATCTGGTGGAACGCCTCGGCCTCAACGCTGATAGCCTCTGCCTCGATAAGAGCCCCATCACCGATACCGGCAATGGTATCGCCGGTGTACTGGGTCCAGTTGAAGGCACCGCCGAGAGCCGTGCCGTCCTCATCATCGGTATCTCCGGTGCCGAAGAAATCCAGCCAGCCGAAATTCCCGGCGACATTGATACTGATAACGCGCTTGCGTGCATCCACGGCGAGTGGCCCGGACCAGCTCCATTGCTGATCCTCACCAAGGTCGGTCGTCCAGGTTGCATCGGCTGCCGCGACCTTGATGTCGGCGCCATCACCGATCCAGGCAGTGCTGGTCTGATCGGCATTGAATACGTTCACTGACCCGGCAAGCCCGACCTTCTCAGCACTACCCGTGCTGTTCGCCGTGCTATTGAATAGATGTCCGGCCAGATCGCGGGATTCGTTGAGGTCCTTGAACCACGAAAAGACATCAGTGACATCCCAGAAACTGTCCATCGAGGTGAATACGTTCTCCGCATCAACAACGTTCTGCAGCTCATCACTGAGGTTGAGGGGGATATCGACCTCGCTCCCCACTCCGAGACGTTCCGCGCGGATAAAGCCGTTGTCGCCAACCGTTGCGGTGGCGCCGTGGTGGTGATCGGCCCAGTTCACCGCGGCACTGGTCGTAACACTCGCATTGCCGTCCTCGGTAGCAGCCGCCACAGCGCTCTGCGCGCTGTTACGAATGCCGCTGTCGGAGACGCGTGCCAGCACGGTAACGTCGCCATCGGCGCGGATTTCGGTGCCATTGGCGATACTGGCGTGGCTGTCCTGGCTGGTGTCAGCGATCGAAAGCGCCCCGCTCAGACGGAACTTATCGGCAATCTGGCTGGCGACGCTCTCCGTATCCTGTCTGTTCTGTTCGGGTTCTCCCGTGTTGCTGGAAGTGGTGATGCTGTCACCAAGACCGGGAATCTTCGACGCCAGCGTCGTACCGAGGGAAGCGGCCTGATCGGTCACCGCCTCCTTGGCGTTATCAGAGACCTTTTCCTTGATTTTGTCCCAGGTGCCGGGCTGGTCCTTGATCGTGCCGCTAGCCGTCGTGGTGTTGGCAGTCGTTTCGGTGTTCGCCAGCACACTGATATCGCGGACACCCGTCAGACCGGTGCCAAGGCTCGCGTTCGCCTCGGTATTCACCAGAGAAAGCGCGAAACTCACACCCGCGACGCCCTCATCACCATCCACCTCGACTTTGGAGGTGGTGGTAAACGCATTCTGATTGTCGGCCTCTACCGCCACGTCCCGGGCGGTAATACTCGCGCCGCTTTCGATCACCGCTTCCGTGGTGACATCGGCATAACTGACAGCGATGCCCGCCACAGCGGCGTTTTGATCGCCATCTTCGGGCTTGGGCTCCGCCGCATTGAGCAGGCTATTCTCACTTGCCGCACGCACGGCGACATCGCCGCTAGCGTCGATACTGGCACCGTCACGAACAATAACGCTGGTCTCGCCAAGCTGGACAGCCGCAGCGATGCCAAGGCCGAGCTGCTCCACGGCGCTCCCGGTACGGGGCCGATTGATGGTACGCGTTGCGTTGGCATCTACATCCACATCACCGCTGGCCGTCACATCGGCGCCCTGCACCAGTTCAACGCGGGCGTCGCCATCGGTCACGGCGGCGGAGCCGAACAACTCAATGGCGCCATCCAGCAAAAGCTCTCCGGGACGCTGGGTAGCCAGATCCTCCATGAAAGCGGTGACCCCACTGAATCGTTCAGCCACCGTGCTGTCGGCAAGCTCATCAGGTCCGCTCTCCAGATCGGCGACAACGTTGGTCTCGGCAACCAGCCGAACATCGTCACCCGTGATCGCACCGCCCACGGTGACGTCGCTGCTGCCGCCGGCAACACCCACGGCCAAATGGTGGGAGGTGCGGGCGCTTACCACGATATCGCCATCTGCGTGCACGCTACCGGTATCAGCGATATTGACGCTGGTGTCCGCACCAAGCTCATGGCGGGCACCGATAACGATGTCGCCACCGTCAGCCGATGCGAAATCCGCGGCCTCAAGGCCATCCGTGTTAACGCTCGCTTCAAAAAGCGCCGCCTGTGCGCCTGGAGTAGCCGCGTGCATTTCGCCGGAGACCTCGATATTCACGCCCTCAAGGTGAATATCGGCACTGGTGTTAATCCGTCCTCCCACCAGAACACTTGCCGTGGGGTTCTGCGGAGCCTGACCGTCGAGCAGACGCTGAACCGCATTCGCGTTGATCGCGTGATTACCCGGATCGATCAGGTCATCCATGAATGATGCGGTTGGCGTGGTCAGCAACAGGCTGCCCACATTCAAGGTGCCGGAGGCGCCAACAACAATGCCGTGAGGGTCGGCGAAAACAACGTGACCACCCACCGCTCCCTCGATCAGGCTATTGACCGTGCCATCGATAACCGCCTTTGAATCGTGCACCAGGTTGACGAGATTGCTGGTGCCGTTGGGTAAATGCAGATCGACGGTGTCGCCGGTAACGACTCGGAAGTGCTTAAAGGAATTGAATGCGCTGTTGCCCTGGGTCGTATTCGTCGTAACCGACGTCCGACCGGCATCGGTGGTAACTGTTGTGGCGGTACGCCCATCAATCTCGAGGTTGGTCTGGAGCTGTTCGGCCGTTGCTCGAGTGGCATAACCGCATGCACTCATGGCCGCGAGTATGGCAATGGTCGGCCGATCAAGGGGAAAGCCAGTCACATCAGTATGACTTGCCGTTCCGGCAAGCCGTGTCGTCTTCTGCATTGGGCGTCCTGTATTGGAGGCTCCGCCGACATTGGCGGTACTCCGAGTGTTATCTCCAGAGTTGACGCTATACCGCGGGGGTGGGCTGTCCAAGCGACAGGAGTTAACGCAGTGTTAACAGCGAGTCACATTTCAATCGGCCATTAGTGGCGGTTGATGCGATAGCCAACGCCGTGGACAGTCTGGATGCGAAAGGGGCGGGCGGGGTCGTCTTCCGTTTTACGCCGCAGGCGTCGTACCAGCGTATCGACCGTGCGCTCACTGATATCTTCGATGTCACGATTGCTGATAACGCTCAGCAGCGCGTCACGGCCGACCGGTTCACCGTCAGCATCCAGCAATGCAGCCAGGAGACTGAACTCGCCCGTGGTCAACTGTACTGGCTGGCCGCCGGCGTCAATAAGGCTTCGGCGGATCAGATCCAGACGATATCCGGCGAACTCGAACACCGAGCTTCCCTGATGCGCCTCGGGGGTATAGCGGCGCCTGAGCACACTGCGCACTCGCGCCAGCAGCTCTCGCAGATCAACCGGCTTGATGAGGTAGTCATCGCCGCCAAGCTCCAGTGCCGCAACCCGATCGAACTGGCTATTGCGCACAGTCACGAAAATGATGCCCGCACTGCAGCGCTCCCGTGTCTCAAGCGCCAGCGTCAAGCCGTCCACATCCGGCAGGCCGATATCCAGCAAAACGAGAGCCGGTGCGGCGTTCGCAAGCAGTTCCCGGTACGCCTCCCCACTTTCCGCCCGCAATACCCCATAACCCTCGCGCTCCAGATAGGTGGCGATCAACTCACGGTTCTCACGCGCATCGTCAACCACAATCACTGTTTCCCCGTGGTGCAAAAAGGCCCCTCTTTTCTTAACTGGATGGTTCGGATAACCGCCGATCGAGTGCTATCAGTTCGGCATTAACAGTGGTGACAAGCTCGGAAGCCAAATTGATTGATTCGCTGTCGTCGTGATGGTTCACGACGCTCGCCTGTGCTTCAATCTTATGCAACGCGTAATTGGCGGCGCTTCCCTGGATCCGGTGCGCGATCTCCCGACAGCGGGCAGCATCGCTCCTCGTCACTGCCGTTTCGAGTTCCGCACGCATGTCGCAGAGACTGTCCCGGAGTATGTCGAGGAGACGCGCCAGCGTAGCGGTGCCGACGCGATCCGCCAGTTCGCTCCAGCGGTCATCAACCGCTCCAGGTGACCGTTCGGTGACACTGACACCCGCTAGCAGCCGATAAAAGGCATCCAGTTCCAACGGTTTGGTTAGCACAGCGCTACCACCGGCTTGCAGAAACGCACTGCGTCGTTCGGCCGTGTCATCTGCGGTGAAGGCTACCACGGGTATTTTGCGACCTTGTCGCCGCACTGCAAGCTGCTCCATGACGCTCACACCGTCCATGCCCGGCAAGCGCAGATCCAGCAGGATCATATCGAACTCGTTGCCGGCAGCGATCAACTCCAGTGTCTCGGCCGCCGTCGCCACGGCGGTAACTTTCTGCCCCTCGGCCTGAAGGATCTCCTGTACCGCGGCGCGGTTAGCTGGTTCGTCCTCCACCAGCAAGACCCGGACTCCAAGAGTACGAGGTACTGACGGTATTTCGGCAGTATTGCACGGCTTAGCGGCGTCGAGGGGCAGATCAAGGAAAATCCGCGATCCGCTTCCCGGTGCGGATTCCGCCTGTACCTGTCCACCCAGCAGGCGCGTCAGACGACCCACAATATAGAGCCCGAGACCGGCTCCGGGCACATCGGTTGAATGATAGAACGCATCAAATATCCGCTCGGTTTCATCCTCCGCCATGCCTCGGCCCGGATCCGTCGCGACGAGTCGGTACCACCCGTCCCCTGTTCGCTCCATTGTCAGGGCAATCTCGCCAGCGTCCGTAAACTTGATCGCGTTATCGAGGAGATTCAGGAGAATCTGACGCAGTTTGGGCGCATCGCCGAGCAACTCATCGGGCACGCTCTCACATACACGTCCGGTTATGGCTAACTGCGAGGACTCGACGCGTGGCTGCACGAGCTCGACGACATGCGCCAGCAACTCTCGCGGCGAGAAGGGCTCCTGGCGCACAAGCTGTCGACCCGCTTCAACGCCGGACATCGCGACGATGTCCTCCAGCAGAGTGACCGTCTCGTGCCCGGTGCGCCGGGCGAGGGCGAGACGGGGCTCGGCCGCCGTCGGCATCTCGGGCTCGCGCTGCAGCAAATCGAGCTGGCCAAGCATACCGTGCAACGGCGTGCGGATTTCGTGGCTGAGAACCGCCAGTAGCCGGCCTTTTTCAACAGCGTCGTGCCGGGCCTCATCACGTGCTCGCTCAAGCGACTGCCGCGCCTCCACGAGGGCCTGTATGTCGCTCTGTGCCGCCACAAGACGGATGGGCTCCCCGTTACGATCCCGAACCAGGCAGGCTCTGACCAGTATCCACAGCCATTCACCACTGCGCTGACGCACGCGCAGCTCTCTCGCGACGACCCGGCCCGGGCTGCGGAAGACTTCATTCAGAGCTCCCCTAGCCGTGCCTCGATCCTCGGGGTGTGCGAGATCGATGATGTCGTTGACACTATCGATGTGCGATCGGCGCATGCGTCGCGGATCGTAACCGAGCGAGTACCAGTAGCGCGCCGAACCCTGGAATCGGCGTCTGATCAAGTCCCACTCCCAGGTGCCAACCGCACCGCCCTGCGGTCCGGTTTCGGAAAGACGACGCGCAGTGACATCGATGAACGTACACACCCAGCCACCATCATTGCGGCGATGGGCGCTCACCTCGACAACTTCGCCCCCGGGCAATGTCACCCGTTGCGCATGGGCACCGGCGAAGCCGTCGAACGGAATGACGCCGTTCAAAGAGGCAACCGATCCCAGACTGTCCCTTAAACCTGCGATCAGGACGTCGCGGCGACGGCTGTTCAACACGGCGTCTTCCACACGGAAGAGGGCCGCGAACGCGGTATTCCACGCCTGCGGATCGCCATGACTCGTTGTTGCAAGTACGGCAGGCGCCATGCTTTCGAGCGCACCATCAAGCAACGCGGATTTCTGGTGCAGCGCTGCCGTGCGGTCTGTTACCTGGGTTTCCAGCGAGTGGGTGAGGTGTCGTAGCGAGTCCGATAGCCGACGGTTTTCCTCCATCGTGTCGAATACCCGGCCGCCGACAGCAACGCCATGCATGGCGAGGAATCCCAGCGTGCCCGGCACGATCAGATTGCTTGATTCGAGCAGTCGGACAGCAACCAGGGCGTCGTTGACCGCGGTAGCACTTAACAGCGCGGCGCCGGCAAGGACCAGCCGCGCACCCGGTCGTCTGTTACGGACAGCGCGCAGAAGCGACAACGCTAGAAAAAGCACCGTCGCGATGACAAATACCGCAGTCGGGTCACGTAGCGAAGTAAACACGCTAGGCGGCATTAAGACGGTGGCACCAAGCAGCGTAGACACCCCTACAATGCCCCATCTTACGGGCCGCCAAAGATCGTCCGGAAACAGGCTGCCGAGCAACAGTGCATAAGCACCCGGCAGCAGGAATGCCGGCAGGTAATCTGCACGGATGATCATTCCCGGTGTCAGCCACGGCAGCTCGTAGAGCACACCGCTTACCGCGGCAAATCGCGTGGCGGCAATCAGCAGCAGCGCGACAAACAGCGCGCCTGGTAGTGAAATCTGTCGCCATGCACCAAGGGCCAGGAGGTAAACAGCGAGGCCGCCCATCCCGCCAATGCCAAGCAGGCTCCAGGTATCGTCGATCCGCGCCTTACTCTCCATGGCACGTTGATCGCCGATATAGACCGATCGATCAATACCACCTTCGAAGTGAAAGTGATTGGAGAGCTGAATACGCAGTTCCGCCGTGCCGCGGTCGGGAAGGGGCACGAGCATCCCGCTGAGGTCCGCTTGCTCGGAGGCGCTGTCCGTCCCCGGCCTGCCTCGCTCAGCCACCTTCTCGCCATCGAGGAACACCTGTGATGCGGACTTGATGTTGTTGATTCGGAGTGCGAGCGGCGTATCCGTTCGGGGTAATAATAGCCGTGCGCGGAGCGTCGCATTCCCCTCGCCATCGCGGCGAACGCCGGCAATCACACGACCATTCCATACGCCCGGCATGACATAAGGCTCAACCTCATCACGGTCCGCCCAGGCAATCAGCCAGTCGCCATCCAGTGCAATTGGGGTATCGGAGGGCTGCCAGTGGCGTAAATCCAGAACGCCCGGCGCCGGATTCGCCAGGTCCGCGGCCGCAGGCATGCTTAGCAGCCCCACAAGGATGGCAAGCAGCTCGACAGCCCACACTCGGATCCTGCGCTGTCGCCATCCAGCCATGTCGAGTGCATCCCTTCTTGCCGCATTATCGACAATGCAGCCTATTCGAATTGAGGAGGATCACAAGGTCTTGCGTGCGTGTGCACGCGGTTGCAAACAACTGACATCGGTCGAAACGGCCGACATCATCCCTCGTAGTGCCCACCGAGCGCGTAGATGTAGATCGCGGTCTCGTCAAAGCGGTAGATAATGCGATCCCGGGCGGAAAGCCGCCGCGACCAGAGGCCCGAAAGGCTGTGTCGCAGTGGCTCCGGCTTTCCCGTACCGATGGCGGGGTCATCACACCGAATGAGTTCGCGAATCACCCGGCGTGTTGCCTCATGAAGCTTACGATCGCGCCGGCGAATCTCCTCGTAGGCGTCCCGGGTTCGACCCTCGAAAACCACCGCCCTCATTCAGCGTTAATTTCCTCAAACTCGTCGGCCGTCGGGCGGTAGCCCCCGCGCTCGCCGTGTGTCCTGATCGACTCGGCGATCTGCTCCATCAAACGACTGTTTTGCAAGACGTAGAGCGTCTCCTGCTCCCGCTCCCAGTCCTCCGCGCTCATGACCACGAAGTCCTCGCCGGAACGGCGGGTAACCCGCAGCGGTTCGTGCTCGCTCAGGCAGCGCTCGACAAAGGCCTTCAGATTGTCGCGAAACTGATTCACGCTCACGGTCGCCATCGCATTACCTCGAGTTGTACGGTACTCCAGTACAGAATAGAAAGTATAAGCGAGCGGAGCAAGGCGCTATTCCAGAGAGCACCGATCGGGATGTCAGATGTAGCAGGTCTTCGCCAGGCCGTGCACACGGGCAATACGTATCGATCAATACACACTCACCGTGTGCAAGGGTCCGCCAACAACTAACAGAAGGCGCGGACGACCAATACGCTAATCGCCGGTAAACGGATTACGAGCAGAAACATCAGAGCTGGATATCCCGGGGCTCCCCCCCCCGGCGCGTCACCCACTGCGCTTCGCCGGCCCTGGCGGCCCCCACCACCGCCAAAAACAAAAGGGGCCGGCAACCGAAGCCGCCAGCCCTTACACGGTCATCCGCGTTGCGCGCAGACGTTACAACCGCCCATCCACCTCATCGGCACCAAAGGCGTACTTCACGTCGTACAGATAACCATCCGGTTTCAACCAGCCCCGAATCCCGGCCGGGCCGGCCTCGAGAAACGGCCGGTGGGCGACGGCGAGGATGGCGGCATCGAAGGCCTGGCCGCCCTCGCCCTCCAGCGCCTCCGCGCCCAGCAGCGCCACCCCGAACTCATCCCGCGCCTCCTCGGCATCCACCACCGGGTCGTGGACCTCGACGGTGGCGCCGTAGTCCTGCAGCTCATGGACGATATCGATGACGCGGGTGTTGCGCAGGTCGGGGGTGTTTTCCTTGAACGCCAGGCCCAGCACCAGCACGCGGGCCTGGGGGATGCAGGTACCGCGCTTGATCAGGCCCTTCACCACCTCGTGGGCGACATGCGCGCCCATGCCGTCGTTGAGCCGCCGGCCAGCGAGGATCATCTCGGGGTGGTGCCCCACCGCCTGAGCCTTGTGGGTGAGGTAGTAGGGATCGACGCCAATACAGTGCCCGCCGACCAGGCCGGGGCGGAACGGCAGGAAATTCCACTTGGTCCCGGCCGCTTCCAGAACGGCCTGGGTATCGAGCTCGAGCCGGTTGAACAGCAGCGCCAGCTCGTTGACCAGCGCGATATTGACGTCGCGCTGGGTGTTCTCGATGACCTTCGCCGCCTCGGCGACGGCGATGCTTGGCGCCTTGTGGGTGCCGGCGGTGATGACCCGGGCGTAGAGCCCGTCCACGAACTCCGCCACCTCGGCGGTCGAGCCGCTGGTGACCTTGACGATATCGGTGACGCGATGGGCTTTGTCCCCGGGGTTGATGCGCTCGGGGCTGTAGCCGGCGAAAAAGCCCTCGCCATAGGTCAGGCCCGAGGCCCGCTCGATCACCGGAATGCAGTCTTCCTCCGTGGCGCCGGGGTAGACCGTGGACTCGAAGATCACCACGGCACCGGGCTTAATCGCCTGGCCGACGGTCTCGCTCGCCTTGAGCAGGGGCCCCAGGTCGGGCCGGCGGTAGGCGTCGATGGGCGTGGGCACGGTGACGATCAGGACATCGCAGTCGGCGAGGGCCGATGGGTCACTGGCATAGCGGATGCCGTGGGTGGCGGCCGTCGCCAGCTCGGCCGCGCTCAGCTCATCGGTGCGATCGTGCCCGGCCTCGAGCTCGGCGATGCGGCGGGTGTCGATATCGAAGCCGGTGACGGCGTAGGCCTCGGCGAAGGCCGCCGCCAGGGGCAGGCCGACGTAGCCAAGGCCGATGACGGCGATGCGAGGGTCGGTGGGCAAGTTCATATCAGTAGTGGATTCCGTTGAATGGATTCAGTGGGTGGATCGTGGCGGATCGGGGACGACGCGCAGTTCCGGCACCGCCGCCGGGCCATCGTCAGTCTCGACAAGCGCAGTGCTCGCCTCGCCCCCCGGCCGCTCGAACCCCGCCACGCACTGCGTCAGGATCTGTTCCGCCCGCGGGGCATCCTGCGCGCGACTGGCGTCATCCAGCTCGTCGAGGCGCGCCATCATCGCCGGGAACGCCAGAAACTCTTCGCGGGCCTGCTGGATCATCGGGTGATGGGTGCCCGCGCAGTTCTCGCCGAGCAGCAGTTCCTCGTAGAGCTTCTCGCCGGGGCGCAGGCCGATGTACTCGATGGCGATATCGCCGTCGGGGTTGCGGTGATCGCGCACGCTGTAGCCGCTCAGCTGGATCAGGCGGCGGGCCAGGTCCGTAATCCGCACCGGCTCGCCCATATCCAGCACGAACACCTCGCCGCCCTCGGCCATGGAACCGGCCTGAATGACGAGGCTCGCCGCCTCGGGGATCGTCATGAAATACCGCGTCACCTCCGAATGGGTCACCGTCACCGGCCCGCCGGCGCGGATCTGCTGGCGGAACAGCGGCACCACCGACCCCGAGGAATTAAGCACATTGCCAAAGCGCACCATCGAAAACGTCGTCTGGCCGTTGGCGGGCGGCAGCCGGTTGGCCAGCGCCTGCGCATCCGCCGCGGCGAGGGCCTGGAGCAGGAGTTCGGCGAGGCGCTTGGTCGCGCCCATGACGTTGGTAGGGCGAACGGCCTTGTCGGTGGAGACCAGCACGAAGTGCTCGACGCCGGTGGCACGGGCGGCCAGCGCGGCCCGCCAGGTGCCGAAGCTGTTGTTGCGCAGGCCTTCGAGGGGATTGGCTTCGACGAGCGGGACATGCTTGTAAGCGGCGGCGTGGTAGACGGTGTGCACCGCGTAGTCCCGCATCACGGCTTCGAGGCGACTCTGATGACTCACCGACCCCATGCAGGCGATGAGCTCTACGTCTGCGTTCTCGTTCGCCGCCAGCAGGCCCCGGAGTTCGCGTTCGATGTGATAGAGCGCGGGTTCCGAGCGCTCGAAGAGGATGAGTCGGCGGGGCTGGAGGGCGATGATCTGGCGGCAGAGTTCGGCGCCGATGGAGCCGCCAGCGCCCGTCACCATCACGGATCGATCGGTGATGCAGCGGCGCAACAGGCGGTCATCCGGTGTGACGGGGTCTCGGCCGAGGATGTCCTCGATATCCACCTCGCGGATGTCCTCGATGCGGGCGGTGCCGCCCACCAGTGCCCCCATGGCGGGGATGGAGCGCACATGCACGGGTTGGTTTTCGAGGGACTCGACGATGGCCCGGCGCCGGGCGCGGGTGGCCGAGGGCATGGCCAGCAGGACGTGCTTGAGGTGCTCGTCGCGGATCAGTTCGGGGAGTGTTTCGGGCGAGCAGACCTCGACCCCCTGGATGACGGTGCCAATCAGGCCGTGATTGTCATCAAGAAAGGCGACCGGCTCGTACTCGCGGGTGGAGAGCAGGGACAGGGCCAGTTGCCGGCCGGCGGCGCCGGCGCCGTATATCGCCACCGGCTCACGCGGGGAATATTGCTTGATATAGGCCTGGTAGCGGGCGCGCACCAGGAACCGCGATCCGCCGATAAGCAGCAGGCCTATCAGCCAATAGATGGTGATGGTGGTGCGCGGTATCGCCTGGGGGCCCAGCGCCAGGTACATGCCGACAAACACCAGCGTCGAGGCGGTCACTCCGCGGATGACGGCCCACACCTCCACCGGTCCCATGAATCGAACCATGGCGTTATAGAGCCCGACCAGATAGAAGATCGGTAGACTAACGGCGGGCAGTAGCAGGGCCAAATACCAGTGCCCCGTAAACTGACTGGAGAGCCCGTCCCCTAACCGCAAAGCGAACGCCGCCCAAACCACAATGGCCATCAGCAGGAAGTCCGCCACCAGCATGATGGCCTGCTTGTACGGGCGTTTCAGGCCTACAAGCTTTGAGAACATCCTGTAAGAAGCCATTAAGCCCTCCTGGCAATGACCGGGTTAGGAACTAAGAGGTCGTTGCCTGCTGCATGACGGAGGTTACCACTTTGGCGATGCGGTTCATGTCTTAGCCAGCAGGCTTTTAATCTGGTAGCCCGGCACGGTAGCGAAGACAGCCCAGCAAAAGTGGCGTCCATGCCAGCAGCAGCAGCACGATCCCCCACTCCGGCAGATAAGCAGCAGTGAACGCCAGCGGTGTCAGCCAGAGGAGATTAATCACACCAATGGCAATCGTCACCGGGAGGTGGCGATTGTAATATCGCGATGCATGCTGGTACGCATGGCTGCGGTGCGCTTCGTAGAATTTCTCACCCCGCACCGCCCGCCGAACCAGCGTGATGGTCGCATCGACGATGAACACGCCCAGCAGAATCAGCCACGCCCAGATCGAGAGCCCCGCATCCGCCCAGGTCAGTACGGCCAGCGCGGCAAGCATGAAACCAATGAATCCGCTCCCGGCATCGCCCATGAAGATTTTCGCCGGCGGCCAGTTCCAGGCCAGAAAACCGAGCGTCGCCGAAGCCATCAACGCCGCTACTGAGGCCCACTCCAATGCACCCAACCACCACAGCATCGCGGCGGCGGGACCCGCCACGGTGATTGCCTCGACTCCAGCAATCCCGTCGATGCCGTCCATGAAGTTGTAGAGGTTCAGCATCCAGCCGATGAATAAAACCAGAACAACCGCACCGAACCAACCCCACTCCCAACTCACTCCGGGCAGCGCCAGCGGCGGCGCGCCTCTGGCCAATACGACAACCCAGGCGGCGGCTACCAGGTGCACCAGCAGGCGCCAACGGGCCGGGACATCCCTGTGATCATCGAGCCAGCCAATCCCTGCAACCACCGCTCCTCCAAGGCCCAAAGCGAGCAATGCTGTTATCGGCATCGCGGCCGACAAACCCAACCCAACCAGGCCGACCAGAGATACGACCACGATGGCCACGCCACCACCTCGGGGCGTCGGTACCTCGTGGGAGCTGCGGTCGTTGGGGATGTCCATCAGGTCTGTGCGTAGGGCGTAGCGGCGCAATATACCCGTCAACAAAAACGCGACCATCAGAGCCGCTGAAAGCGAAAACATTACTGTCATGAGAGCCTGAATCTATGCACTCACCCTGTCGAGTTGCGGAAAGCCCAGCCTACGTCTCGAAAAGCGTCGGCCAATGGACGCGGAGTTTGCCAACCAAGACGCTGGCGAGCGTGGGCCGCGTCAACACGCAAATCGCCGTATAGCTTATCGTACAGTCGGCCCTGCCCCACCAACCGGGCGGCACCACGAAGAAATGAGTTCGGGAGCCTAATGCAACGCATATGGCGACCAGCTCCCTCCCCAATCCACTCAATAACTTCCCGTGTAGACGGCCAATCACACTCCGCAGCCGCAAACGTTTCACCGGCGGCTTCCGGTCGCTCCGCACAGCGGATCAGCAGATCGACAAGATGATCAAGCTCGACGAATGACCGGGCATTGTCCACACGCGGCACCGGTACCGGCAGACCACGCCGGACGAGTCTCGCAAGTCGGTTGAGGTTGCCAGGGGCAGCTGGGCCGACAACAAGGGCAGGTCTGACGACCGCCACTTCCAGGTTGGTATCATCTTCAACCCGTCGGAGTCTTTGCTCCGCCTCCCACTTTGAAACCGCATAGGGTTCAAGCGGATCAATCACCGACGATTCGGAAACAGGCGCCCCATCGGCCAGCGAGCTGCCGTGGACACCAATGGAACTGGCAAACACGAACCTCTGGATACCAACCCGTGCGGCAAGCGCAGCGAGGCGTTCGGTCGCCTCGGCATTCGCCCGCTGAAACACAGGCACCGTGTCACTACCCCGCTCATTCAGCACATGCGCCCGACCAGCAAGATGAATAATTGCATCCACTGTACCTAGCGACTCACGTGGCGGTGTGGATTCGCAAAGGTCACACTGAACCCACTCAACACGATCGCCATGACTTGCTCTGTGCTGACGGGTCCGGGCAATAGCCGTCACATAATCACCCCGTGACACCAGCTTCTGAACCACGGCCTTGCCCACGAAGCCACTGGCGCCAGTCACGCAGAAGTGCACACACCCGTCCTCTGCCCGGCGCAATCAACCTGTCTCGTCAGGCCCCACGCACAACTCAAGGGTTCGTTACCTCTTCAACAACATCCAGGTATTTTGCAGCTAACTTGCCGTATTCATGATTCTCTAACACCCAATCGTAACCACGCTCGCCTTTTTCCTTTAATAGTTCGGATGATGCAAAAATAAAATCTCGAATAGATTCTTCGAGTCTTGAAGGATCTTCAGCTTCCACACTCCAGCCGCACTGTGACTCAGCTACCGGATCATTACTCGCCGTTACAGCATGAATAATCGGAAGCTTAGCAAGCATGTAGTCATAGATCTTGTTTGCGCTTATCCCGTACTCGTAGAGCTTCTTCCGATGCCATACGATCACGCCTGCATCTACTAGGGAGAATATCGTCCAGATTTGAGCCTTCGGAACCTGGGGGGACCACAACACCTGCACGCCGATATTCTCCCCCAGCTCCTTCAAGCGTTCTTTCTCAGTACCGTCCCCAACCATGACTAATACTAAGCTTTCTTTCGTCTCATCATCCAATTTTTCCAAAGCAGCAAAGATATACTCGCACGCATTTGGTTTGCCGATTCCTCCAGCGTAAGCGAGCATTCGCTTACCACTGGCTTTTGCCTCATGCAAACTGGCTAAAAACTTTTCATCGATTTCTGCAGGCTCTTCTATTTCCTCTAACGAAACTCCGTTGGGAATATAGTACCATCGTGCCGCATCTCCGCCTCTCTCTTCACAATGAGCCCGCGTATTCGGTAAAAGGGAGACAATCGCATCAGCTCGCTTATACCATCGCCGTTCGAGCCATCCCAAATAAACCGCCATGGGATTGACTCGTTTCATTCCGACCAACTGGTGTAGCGATAACGGCCATAAATCCCGTACTTCAGCAATTTGCGGAACCGCCAGGTCTTTACACAGCCGATTCACAGCCGGAACCGCAAACAAATGAGGCGACGAGTATATTATGACCGATGGATGCGGAATCATTTCATTGCATCGCAAATCCAGCAAGGACCGTCCAAACTGAAGCATGTTACGCAATCGAGACAAGCCGTTGCCTGTGTAAGGAGGAACCTGCATAAAGTGGTAACTCACGCCATCAACTGTCATGTCGGTTCTCACGGATTCACTTGAATCCATCAGATGATGGTTCTCAGCGGCAATAACGTGGACATCCCACCCGTAATCCAGCCATTTCTTTCCGAGGTGATATCCACGATGGTATCGACCAACCCCGGGCCCACCAGCGTAATGCTGGATATACCAAATCACTTTCCGTCTAGCGCTCATTAACGATACCCTTTCGGAGTTTGGTTATCGCTCTGGTGGCTCGAAGAGAAGCCAGAAAGGACCACCCTAAATCCGATCGAAAAATTAAAAATCGTATAGCGATAAAATTCTAATTAATTATCTAGAGTACACCTGTGCCGTCCAACCTACCCATGGCACTCCCTATCCCTCTGCACCTGTCCAACCGTACAACGTACAGACTCAGCAACATCAGCATTTCCCGTCGGTCCTCGCTCGTTCAATCCGATCTCTACCAGCTCTACTCATCTTATCTCGTACCGCCCGGTTACGCGGGGGACTCAGTGAACATGCACTCCGTATTGCACCGGGACACGGCCAGCTCCAAACTGCGTCGCCGAGGTTTAGCACAACCATATAAAGATAGCCGATTGAACCGAAGAGTTGAATATACTGGAATTCAAGCCTTCCCAAAAAAGTGCAACACTAATTAGCACCTACCGAAACAGAATCATCAGCTTCCCCTGCGCAACGGCCATCAGCCCTATGAGTCAACGTAGTTGTCGCCTCAACGCAACTAGCAGGTGACAACCATGAAGCACTACTCGACAGAGCGTAAGGAATCGGTCCTGCGCAAGCTCGCACCCCCGATGAATCGAACAGTCCCCGAAGTCGCACAGGTAGAAGGGATCTCCATGGCGACCTTGTACAATTGGCGCAAACAGGCCCGCGAGGGAGGACAGGTTTTGCCATCACGAGGATCGACTCCGGAGGGCTGGAGCAGCGAGGAGAAATTCCGCGTCGTGCTCGAGACCGCGCCGATGAGCGAGGCGGAGTTCAGCGCCTACTGCCGTGAATAGGGGCTCTATCCCGAGCAGGTCGAGGCCTGGCGGGAGAGCTGCATGCACGCCAACGCCAATGCCGCCGAACAGTACAAGCGCTCACGCCAGGAACACAAGGCCGAGCAAAAGCGCATGAAGCAGCTCCAGCGCGAGCTCAGGCGTAAGGACAGGGCCCTGGCAGAAACGGCAGCGTTGCTGACGTTATCAAAAAAAGCCGGGGCGATCTGGGGCCGCAACGACGAGGACGAATGACCAGCCTCCCAGATCGCCAAAACACCGTCGCCCTGGTCGAACAGGCCCAGCGTGACGGTGCTCGGCTGGCCAGGGCCTGCGACATCGTGGGCGTGAGCGTAAGGACCTATCAGCGTTGGAGCACGCCGCAGGGGACGTGCGCCGATGCCCGTCCCGATGCCAGGCGCCCAGTGCCGCATAATAAACTCTCTGAAGTAGAGCGTGCTGTGATCATCACTCTGTGCAACCAGCCCCATTACCGCAGCCGACCACCGGCGTACATCGTTGCCGATCAGGCCGACGAGGGCTGCTATATCGCCTCGGAATCGACGTTCTACCGCGTGCTGCGCGACCACGACCAGAACCATCACCGTGGCCGCGACAAGGCGCCTGAAGGCCGACGGGCGCCCACAACCCACCGGGCGGATGCACCCAACCAGCTTTGGTCCTGGGACGTGTCATGGCTCCCCGGGCCGATCTGCGGTGCCTGGTGGTACCTGTACCTGATCGTCGATGTGTTCAGCCGCAAGATCGTCGGCCATGAGGTCTATGCGGCCGAGACTGGGGAGCTTGCCAGCGAACTCGTCGAAAAAGCCCACTGGCGTGAGCATCTGGCTTTGAGAGACAAGCCGCTGATCCTGCACTCCGATAACGGCAGTCCCATGAAGGCGGCGACCTTCCTGCAAAAGCTCTATGACCTCGGGATCACGCCGTCGCGCAGCCGGCCTCGCGTGAGCAACGACAACGCCTACTCCGAGGCGCTGTTCCGAACGCTGAAGTACCGCCCCGGGTTCCCGGCCAAGGGCTTCGCGAACCTCGAGCAGGCGCGCGAATGGGTGCTCGGCTTTGTCCACTGGTACAACACCGAGCATCGCCACAGCGCGCTCAACTACGTCACACCCGACCAGCGCCACAGCGGCGAGGCAACGTCGATCCTGGCCAATCGCCGGGCAACGTACGAGCAGGCGCGTAACGCTCACCCTGAACGCTGGCCCGGTGCCATCCGCAACTTCGGGCTACCCGACGCCGTGGATCTAAACCCGGAGAAAGCGTCTCACTGTTAAAGAACTCGTGATCTTTTTTAGCGACATCTACCTTGAAAGACAGCGTCAGTCCTCCGATGATACCGGACCGACACTGAAAGCTGCCGCTCCCATCTTGATCGCAACGTTTTTGGTTTCCTTCTACGGTTTAGAAGGCACATCGGGAAACTTAGCTGCCACTACATAACGCATTCAGATTGGAGCCTTCCACCTGTAAGTCATATAGCAGTGGAAGCAGAGACAGCCAAATTGAAGACCACAACATATAGAAAATAAGCATACGTGTCTTACGTTTTCGTTCCAGACATGCTATTCTTTAGTTCACATCAAGAATAGATTGAGTTTTTTCCCAATCTCTTCCGCACTTAGCATATACAAAATCAATCGAACTTTGATCAAGATCGATTGATCTTCCCTGGTTGACTTTACGATATGCAGAAGAAACACCGATCTTCTTGGATGCATTTATCAACCAGGGCGCGCTATATTTCACTGACGAGAAAATTTTTCTACGTAATTTTTCTAGACAATAGAAACGAGGGTTAACACCGGCGCTTACAACGTTTTCGGCGTCACCAACAATCACATCACTTGAAACCCCTAAGAATCGCCATAACTTCGACAGAACCTCAGAGGTTTTTTTTTCGCAGGCAGCTTGAGAAACCACATAGACCGAGCTTGCCCCGAATGCAGAACGATAAGAAGCCAGCCCTTCGAAGTAAAAAGAATTTGAAATAACTTTTGGATGCTTATCTACGATCTGTTTGAGTTTGCTTTCATCTATCACCCCTTCCATAGGTGGTAAGTCTCCATCCCTGATTAGGTGCTTAATATGACTAAGCACCCTCCCCGCCGGCTCCCTGACTACCGCTATGATCTTGACCTCACCCAGAGCTTCCCTGATTTTGGCCGCACTTTCTGGGAAGTAAATGTAGTTTGATGCAAACTCTCCGCGGCATTGGTAACCTCCGGCATTATCAAAAAAACTCAAATACCAAGCGATCCCTTTCTTCTCGTGATCTACAAAATAGCGCAGCTCCTTAGGTGAGCTCATAAAGACATTAGGATGTGAACGTAGACATTCTGACAACCAAGTACTCGCGCATTTTTGCCCGCCTATTCCGACAAAATTGGGCTTTACAGTCATAATATTCACATCCGATATCGAATATATTTACGGACTCTGTCAAAAGCCCACATCAAGTTCCTTGATAAACGATACCAATAGCCTGCCTTTCCCCGTCCTTCTTGCGCTTGTAAGTAATCCAACAACTCGCCACAAGGAACAAACCAACCTCCCCTCGAAGACAAGTCATCAATCCTGCGTTTAAACTCTGGATCTAAACGGCCGCAATCGTCGACGAACCCACTTGCAAAGTGCGTGTAAATGATGCATGCACCGCCTTCGTTTTCTAACCTGTCCAGGTTACCTGGAACTAAAAGATCGTTAAATAGATTAACATTATGCCCATCCGATGAGCTAAACCAGAAGTTTACATAAGGCTTGCTTGGGTCGCCCCAAGGCATTCGGGGATCACAGGCTAGCGTGTTTATTTGGCAAAAGGTTAGATTGCGTACATATTTTAACTTCTTTTTCGCAACGTCTCCCCAAAAAAGTTTAGATGTTGGATTATCTCCACCTGCGGGAACCGGAGATCTCTTCTTTAGCCAATACGCAACTCTATATAACGCGCTAATAGGCCAGACGAAACGCCGATCCCACCAATATAAGTTGTCAGGATTTGAAACATGGTTACAATGGATTTTTGGAGCAGTACCGATTTTTTGCTCAAATTCCTTCAAGCCACGAATAATCTCATCTCTCGTGAAAGCTCCATCACCCACATTGTGAAGCCCAATCTCAAACCCTTGACTTTGGAGGTTCTTCACCCATTTCAGGTAATCAGTTTCTTGCAGGGACTGGCCTCCATAATCACCTCTGGGAGGGAAACACCAAACTGATTTTGTAGTAAATATACTCTTTTCGTATAAATAATCGTATACAGGCTTAGTGTTAGTGACAGTAGAGTTGTCAGTGTCGTCAAAAATCGTAAAGGCAAACTTGGCGCCCGCAGGCCAATTGATACTCCTACTCATCTAATACTCCTCAGACAGGGTGGAAGTTATGTGGGTAGAAGTTTCCCCTTCACCGTAAATATTACGCTTATCTCGATTCTCTTTTCTTCCTATGTCACGCTCCACAACATTCCGAAGGAGCAGGGCAATATCAGCACTCCCCGGCGGCGCCAGCTCGTTCCAGCCCATCTCGACCAGCTCTACCCACTCCGTCTCGTCCCGCAACGTCACGCACGGCACCCCATGGAAATAAGCCTCTTTCTGTACGCCGCCGGAGTCAGTGGCGATGACCGCGGCATTGCTCTCCAAGGCCACCATGTCGAGATAGCCGACCGGCTCGATGAGTCGGATATGCTGGGGCTCGAACCCTTCCCGAGCCATGGCAGCGCGGGTCCGCGGATGCAGGGGTAGAACCACCGGCCGTTCCTGCGCGGCGGCTTCCAGTCCCGTCATGATAGCGCCCAGGCGTTCCGGATCGTCGGTGTTCTCAGCCCGATGAATAGTGGCCAGGACGTATTCCCCTTTGTTCAGGCCATGCTCGTTCAGGATGGCGCTGCGCTCGGCCGCCCGCTCGGCGTAGAAGAGCGCGGCATCGAACATGACGTCCCCCACTTGGGCGATGCGGCTTTCGGACACGCCCTCCCGGCGCAGGTTATCGCTCGCGGTGTCCGTGGGAGTGAACAGGATATCCGCGAGCTGATCCGTGAGGATCCGGTTCAGCTCCTCTGGCATGCGCCGGTTGAACGATCGCAGCCCGGCCTCGACATGGGCCACCGGGATATGCAGCTTGGCCGCAGCGAGGGCTCCAGCCAGGGTGGAGTTGGTATCGCCGTAGACCAGCACCCAGTCCGGGGCTTCCTTCTCGAGGAGTTCCTCCAGCCGCTCCAGCATGCGCCCGGTCATGGCGCCGTGACCGCCACCACTCACGCCCAGGTGATAATCCGGGGCCGGAATGCCCAGCTCGTCGAAGAAGACATCCGACATGTTGGCGTCGAAGTGCTGACCTGTATGGACCAGGACTTCGGCAAGGCCCTCTTTTGCGTGGATAGCGCGGGAGACAGAGGCAGCCTTGATGAATTGCGGGCGGGCACCTATAACAGTCAATATCCGTTGCATCCTACCTCTCGTACCCCTCAATGGTGGCCTTGTAGACCCCTTGCATCGTTTCAATGCAGGCGGGCCAGCTATAATTTTGATTAACGTGCGTTTGGGCAGCGGCCCCCATACGGGTACGTAGTTCCGGATACTGCACCAACCGCAAAATTGCCTCTGCTGCGGCGCCAGGATCTTCTCGCGGGACCACGAACCCTGTTTTCCCTTCCAGCGTCACCTCGGGCAGTCCTCCGGCATCAGACACCACTACGGGAAGGCCGGCAGCGCCTGCTTCAATGATCGCTACGCCAAAGCTCTCCATCCGGCTTAGGGCCACATAGACATCCAATTTTTCCAGCTCTTGTGGTACCTCCCCATGCGGTACCCGCCCCACAAATGTCGTTGCCGCAGCGATCCCAAGGCCCTTTGCAAGGACCTGAAGTTCCTCGGCCTGAGGACCGTCACCCACAAGACGAAGCCGTAAACGGTCAGCCAGGGCGCTGCCTTCCGACTGCAGCCGTTCCCGCACCGCTGCAAAGGCCCGTAGCAACGTATCGATGCCGTATTTCGGCGCCATGGACTTGACCGTCCCCACAATCACCTCTTGGCCTTCCCCACTTTCGTCACCTTTCCTCGGGGAAACACTCAGAAACGCCTCCCTATCCACACCAAACGGCGTGATCGCGATCTCGCCAAGATCGCGTGCCAGAAAACGGGTCCGCTCGGCCATGCAATGGCTAGTAGACGCAACAGCATCCGCTGCGCGGAGATTTTGCCGAACCAGCCAGCGATGCAACGGGGTTTTGTCCGGAAAGTCGTAAACGTCACTTCCCCATACGGACAATAACCAAGGACGATAGCCAACTAGACGGGCAGTCGTCCCGTAACCACTCGCATAGTGGGCATTAACAAGGTCCGGCTGGATCTCGCGAAGGAGCCTTCTTACTCCCGGGACCATCGTGCAATAACCCGGTACACCCCGAGCAGGGAATTCGTGAACGTGCACGGACGCGCCAACCGGCTCAAGCAATGGATGCTGCGTAATGAGATGCACCTCAACACCGGCTTCGTCCAGGCCGTTCGCCCAGCGAATGGTGTGAATGGATGACCCGCCTGCAAGGAGAGCGACTTTCATCCTGCCAACTCATCAATGACCTGTCGCGCTCGCACTTGCCAGGTATGGTCCTCTGCAATGGAACTAGCCCTCCGCGCCACTTTCTCAATTCTTTCAGGCTGGGTTAGCAGATTTTCTAACAGGTTTTGCAAAGCGTTATCTTCGTAGGGAATCGTCCATCCAACAGCATTCTCCTCGACGAATCGACCGGCGAGCGTGCCTTGAGAGGCGATTATGGGTTTCCGGTGGCCAAGGTATTCATACAACTTAACGGGCGCGGCAAATTCCCGATACTCTTGTGGACGCACGAAGAGAACCGCCAGATCGGCCGCTCGCAGATAGCCCTCCATCGCCTCACCGGATTCGTGAATTATCTGGATATTTGCAGGTAAAGGAGGGTATTCGTTGCCCACTGCTTGCCACTCGGCCTCGCGCGTACACACGGTCAATTCGACCCCAGCGATCCGAGAAACAACCTCGAAGAGCACGTGCATCTGGTAGTGGCTCGACATGCCGCCAACGTAGAATAGCCGCAAGGGACCTTCGCCAGACAACCGCTCCGAAACGTCTAATTCGTTCGAACTTGAAATACTACCGTGGCCCGGCGGTAGCGCCGTAAACCGATCCGGGTTTACAAGGGGAACATACTTCCCCATCTCTACTGAAGGTAAGTAAAGCCGAGCCACCGTTTTCTGATAAGCGTATAGATCGACCCAGTAAAAGGCTCTTGCCATCAGAATTTTGAGGGCGTTAACCCCCTCACCATAGTTATCAAACCGCCAGTATATATCACGGTAAAACAAGCCTATTGGAATGCCATGACGCCTGCAGAAGGAAAGAAACGCGAAATCCATGAACGGCCGCAGCGGCAGGTGGTGGCGATCCGTGAGTGCCGTCGGCATGGTTGAGCTTTCCGAATACACCAGGTCATACTGAGTGCCCGCCCTAACGTTTTTTTTAATTTCCTTGATTGTACGGCTTCGCTCCGTGCTGTAACCGGTCACCAAATCAACCTGATAGCCAGAATCGCGGAATGCTTTAAGCATGCAGAGGGGGCGGATTCCGCTGGCTGACTTCGCCTGCTCGTTCAGTGGAAGTGGATGATGGAACAATATTCTCATAAATTACGCATCATTCTGCGTTTGTGGCCAAACTGATTCCCCGTAATCCTTGACACCCATGGCATAACAAACACTCAAAACCCTCCGAACAGATTCAGTGTCCAAGTCTTTTCGCCATCTGCCTATCTTGCTTTCCAAATCATCAAGCGTTGACCACGCGTGAGTGGTAGAACTTGGTCGCCCCAGTATCTGTTCCAGATTTTCAGGTGGCTTTGTCCAACCCCATGACTCAAAGGCTGGAGCCAAGGCCTCAGAACCCTTCAAAACCACATCTTCGTAGAAGACGATATTGACCCGGGAACTATTAGCCTTCGCGGCAACAACATCAGCTGCCCAGGTCATTGCCAGCCTCTCCTCCAAGGGAGCTTTGCTATCCACTACATCCGATAAATGTGGGTATTTCAAAACAAGATTATCATCAATATGTGGATGATCTTCCCAAGATCCCATATGCATCTGTGACGAAATTACTGCACAGGGGTGCCGTATTATAATAAGAGGCTTAGGTAACTCAAACTTCTCAGAAATTAATGCAACAACTCCATTCCCTCGAACAAATTTTATGATTAAGCGTCCGTTCGTGAACAAATGAAAAATATTTGAAGGTTTTTCACGAAGCCTTAGCAGATGACTGTTAGCCTGTTGTGCATTTACTAACGTATGAAAGAAATTTTTTTGATCAGAAGTTACGGAATTGTCGTCCAGAAAAGGGCGTTTCGAGAATCCCAAGTTTAGTTTTGAGATATTTCCTCCTTGCAAAGGCTCCCACAAACTTCTATATCTTCCAATAGCATTCCCTATGCTTTCAGCTATCCACGTCGTCCCCCCCCGTGGAGAACCACTTATTAGCAAAGCATTCTCATTCCTATACGGGTAAATTCGATTACCTATGCAAGACGCCATTTGCAAGAGAGGGGCCGTCGTTCGTTTTAATATTGTCATTCGTTGGCGTTCTCCGCTCGGCAGACTTGCTTGGGACTCTAACAAATTAATTTATTTCAGAAGTATGCTTTTGCTCGCGATTCCACGATATCTAAAGAATACGGCTTGAAAAATTACCTTGTACACATACACGTATTGCGTCAGACACTGTTCGAAAATATTCACAAAACCCAAAACAACAAGGAAAAAAGAGCTTAAATTTGTAAAATGGCTTTAGTGCTCATTAGTTGTCGGGTACCGGATGATTCTATAGCCCCAAGGAGCTATCTTTTGTCGGTGGCACGAGAGGTGCTGACCACACTGGCACAGGTGCGAATGAATGAACATCCGGCTGCACGCGAACGCGACGACAACACCGAAGACCCGGGCCTACATCCAGGCCTCGTCCAAGGGCATCCAGGAGCTGGCAAACGAGCTTCGGATCTCGGTGAACACGGTTCACCATTGGCGCGGCCGTGACGATGTCCATGATCGCTCGCACACGCGAAAGAACCTGCTCGCGAGCCTCTCTGAAGCCCAGGAGGCGATTGTGGTTGAGCTGCGACGGACGCTGCGGCGCCCGCTTGATGATCTGCTGGCGGTGACGCGCGAGTTCATCCACCCCGCGCTCAGTCGCTCGGCGCTGGATCGCTGTCTGCGTCGCAACGGCGTCGCTCGACTGGCCGATCTCGCGCCCGCCGAGCCCTGCGAGGCGGTGAAGGCAAAGCCGTTCAAGGCCTACGAGCCCGGCTACATTCATATCGACTACAAGTACCTCCCGCAGATGCCCGATGAGTCCGGGCGCCGGTATCTATTCGTGGCCATCGATCGCGCCACGCGTTGGGTGTACGTGGAGATTAAAGCGCACAAGGATGCCCGGTCGGCCACGGCATTTCTCAAGGCTGTCCGCGCCCGGGCGCCGTTCCGGATCCGCAAGCTGCTTACGGACAACGACAAGGCCTTCACCGATCGGCTCCATCACAAGCGCCGGCAGCCAACCCAGCGGCATGTCTTTGACCGGCTGTGCGAGCGCGAGGGCATCGAGCATCGCCTCTCACCGGTGCGCCATCCGCAGACCAACGGCATGGTCGAGCGATTCAACGGCCGAATCAGCGAAGTGCTCGCCACCCACCGCTTTGACTCCCGAGACGATCTGGGGACCACGATCAAGCGCTACAGCCATCTGTATAACCACCACATACCGCAGAAAGCGCTGGGGCAACGAACGCCCATTCAGGCGATGAAGGACTGGCAACAGAGCCACCCTCAGCTATTCACGAGACAAGTTAGAAATCATGCGGGACCTGACACTTAGATCGCATCATGTAAGCTGTAAGCGATAAAACTTTTAGTAATAGGTAACGGTTTTTCCAGCGAATCAAAGGAAAGCTGCGCGAATCTCAGGCACCGACCATGCCGGCCAACCACTGCATCGCCGATGCAAGCGGCTCTCGATACAGCCAGACCATCACTGCCACAGCAGTCACAAGCGGCAACAGACTGAGCCAATAGAAGCCCCGAAGCCAACGGCGGAGACGCTGTTCATCGCCGTCGAGACGCGTGTTCATCCGTTCGACTTCTTCGCGCAGCTCGTCGGGAAAGCCATCGCGCTAGCCTCTAATTGCATCCAGCGTCAGCGCTTTTGCATGAGTGACCCGTTCCAGCTGGGCCTGCTGACTGCGAACAGCCCCGGCCAGCAGGAAAGAGCCAACGCCAACCCCGACAAGCAGCAGCAGCCGCTCAGCCAGCCCTGGCGTTTTCACCAGAGCAACCACCGCGATCATGGAAATGGGAACGTTTAGTATCTTGCCAGCGATATTTGTTATGACCGCGGAGAGCCGCGCGGCGATATCCAGCTCGGCGTTGGAGACCTCCCGCCGCGCCTTGTGGAAGTCAAAGCCGCTGAGGTAGGTAACCAGATCCTGCTGGTAGGCCCGCGTGAAGACGTCCCAGTCCCGAACCAGCCGCCCGAATGCGCGCTCTGGCGGGCATCCCCAAGGTTGCGCAGTGTGAGTGTGCCCTGCTCGTGGTCGTAACGGACCTGAGCAGCCGGGTCTGTTCCCAGTGCACCGCGCTCCAGGGCCAGCTTCCAGGACGGGCTCTCGCCGGTGATGGGTGTATGGCGCTTCAGTGTCGGCCCATGAACGGGAAACTCCGGTGGGACCTGGACCTCCTCGCTATTAAGGCGCGTGACGAACCGCTCCACGATCTCGTCGGCTGAGTCCGCCATCGCCGTGGGAATATGCTGCTGGACGAGGTGCGCCACCTCCGAAACCCTTACCGGCCCCTGGTCATCACGCTTGTCGTGCAGATAGTCCAAAAGCCTCTGCTCGAAGGCATCCCGGTTCGGCGTGAGTTGTGGTGTCTCCCGAAAGAGCTTCTTACTCCCCCGTAGCAGGTTGTCTGTGGAGCGGCTCGCCGCCGTGCCTGCCGTGCAGCCCAGCGCCGATACGAAGTAGCCTGCCGTTTCCCTGGCCGTACGGAGGCTGACAAAGCTGAGGTAGCGGATCTCCTGGCGCTCGTCCGCCTCGGCCGCCTGGTAGTCGGCGAACTTGGCGAAATTGATCCGCGCCCCTTGGTGAACCCGGTCGAGGTCGAGGGCCATCAGCTCCTCCGGCTGGGGCGCCTCGGTCAGAGTCAGCCCGGGCCGCGCCTTGACCATTGCCACCAGGAATTGACGTCCTCCCGAGCCCTTGTAGTCGGCGAAGACCATGTAGCCGCCACTAGCCGAGGACAGCTGGCTGGCCTGCTGATACAGGCGGTCCATGGCGGCACGGGAGAGTGCAAGGAACTCGTCTGCATCCGGTATCGCCTGTTCGGCGTAATGCTGGAAGGCGTCGGGGAAGGTGCCGCGCCCAGAGCCTTCGTCGAAAACACCATACTGCGCAGTGTTGTAGCGCGTTCCGTAGACGGCGAGCAGGCTGTCGATTAGCTTCTGGACGTACTCATTGCCTCGGTCGAGCACCGCATCCCGCATCTGAGATGGCTGGATCGGTTGGTGCTGCTCCTTGACCAGGCGATGGACAACAACGTTGTGGCTTGTGACTGGCATTCGTTCCCTGTCAGGCGATCAGGCGACGAGCCGTCGATAGAAGCGTTTGTCCGCCGCTGAATCCAGGTGCGAGTTATGCCAGAGCAGCGAAAAGTCTCCCCCAAACTGGTAGCAGATCTCTCGATACCGCTCCATCAGCGCCAAAGCCTCGTTGCTATAACCCAGCGCCATGTACCGATCGGCAATCACCGAGCACTCCATGACGATCAAGGGCCGCTCCCGTAGCCGGAGCCCACGCCTTTCCTCCAGGTCGTAGAGTGGATATTCGCGGCAGGTACCACAGCGAAAGCCCGGGCGGTCGGCATAGCTCAGAGTGCTGTCGTAGTCGAGGCTGTTCTCGTCCCACAGGCGCGCCGTGGTCGGTGTCTCCCAGCGTAGGAAGTGCTGACGTCCCCCGATCTGCGCCTGCTCGATACCTTCATCGGCCATCACTCGGCGAAGCGTCTCGACCGACTGGGCCATGGCCTCCGGATGCCGATAGGTGTTGTACCCCGGGTGCAGGCCGATCTCGTGGCCCCGCGCATGGATCTCCCGAAACAGCGAGCGTATGCGCGGGTCGTCGAGGCTGACCGGCTTGTCGAACCGGGGATCAGTCTTCTCGGCGATGAAGTAGAAGCCAACCGACCGGCCCACCTGCTCGTTCACATCCATGATGAACTCAAGACCGTTGCGGTGCGGGTCCAGGCGGTGATCGCCCCTCCGCGCGAGCCAGGAACCGACCACCGTCCGCGCTGCACCGCCCGGCGAGCCTCGCTTCAACAGATCGCCGCCAGCCCGGCGGACCATCCTCCGCACCGACCCATCGAAGCAGAAAGGACTATCCACATCGCAGGTGACCCGGGTACGGGGCTCCCGTTTCGAGCGCCCTAGGTCGGGCCAGAGAGTGCGCATCGCCTCCCAAAGGATCTCCACGTACTCATCGACGATGGGTCGCTCCAGGAACCCCTCCTGATAAGCCAGCGAAGCCCACGCCGGGAAACGGTCGTGCTCGTCCGGGTCCTGCACCACCAGCTCTTCATAGCGGCTCAGCATGAAGAAAGCGGAACCGAAAATGTCGATGGGAAGCCGTAGGTTGTTCTGGGATCGCTGGATGCCGGGCTGAGCCTCCCCGTAGATGACCGGGACAATTTGCTCCACAACCGTCACCGCCTCTCCCAGCTGCCTCACATCCCATCGCGGAAGGGGCCGAGACGGCAGGGAGCCGATCGTCAGCCAGGCCTCCTCCGAAGTGTTGAGGAGAGTATCGGGGAGAAGCAGCTCCCCTTGCTGGCCCGCGACGGTAATTCGGACATCCCGCCGCTCCGCGGACTTTCGGGTCCAGAACTGCCCCAGGAACTCCCCCAACAGGACGTTTAGGATGTAGTCCCGCTCGGGGACATGGGTATCCGGGGTCTCGACGATCAGCATCAGCAACCCTTGCGAAGTAGATTTCGGCCGCACTCGGCCAGGCGCAGGATCCGGGAATCCGTTCGCTGGACGCGGAAGTACGGGGTCTGGGCCGCCCCAAAGGCGCGAAAGAAGCGCTCCACTGGTTCCAGCATGGAGCCCTCAAAGTCATAACGGCCAACGTGCTCAGCCGCCTTTTGAATAGCGGACCAGACACACAAACTCCCGGCCCCGCTTTGCCGAAGCTCCGGATCGTAGCCATTCAGAAGCTGGTAGGCCCTGTTGCCTTCCCAGACGATATAGGTCCCGGCATGCAGCTGACCCTCGCCGTCTTCCCCAAGCACAATAGCCCTTTTACCCTGTTCTGAAGCAACCCGATCAACGCGATACAGGAACTCTTCTGCAAACGGGAGCTGTTTTCCCTGACGATCAAAGGTCTTTCGAAGAACCGGAAACAGTTCGCCAATATCGTCCGCAAAACGGACCTGAACTCCAAACCGATTGGATGCTTTTCGAATATTCCCCCGTATATCCTTCTGTACACCCTGCCAAAGTGCATCGGGATCAGAAATATCTGGAAGAACATAAGTATAACGCGTCGTTTGCTCGAAACCCTTCCAGTAAAACGGTAACCAGTTCGTCCGCGCCCAATCCCAGTTCTGTCTATAAAGGGCAAATTCCGGCAGCCCATCCGCAAGAGCGCCGAGAACATCCTTCTCCATCGCCAAAGCCTTGGCGTACTTGGCCTCGCTGGTTCGCATCCATGGTCCAAGGGTCTGGGTCAACGGAGGTTGGGTAAAAAATGTCATACCCCAGCGAGAGTTGCAAAAGTACGGAAGGGCCCCGACCACCTCCTCGCCCCGCAACGCGAGGACCACGCTCCATTGCTCCGGGCCAACTACCGCATCCAGCCACCATGCTTGGGAAAACAGTGGAATCGTTGGCTGCTCCTCACAAAGAACACGGTACCGATCTGTCGACTCCACGATACTGATATTCACCAAAACTCCAATATTTTTTGCTATGCCGCTAATCAAGAAGCCAAACCCAAATTTAAAGATTGGAATACATCAAGGGAGCGACGCACACCAATCTCTATTCTAGAAGTAGCGTTTAACTAGTGAAACAACACTTCTAATTTCTTCACTACTCATTCTTTGGTGTATCGGAACATCCATCCAACACGTAGTTACTTCTTCTGCATTTGGGCATGATTGGTGAGTTGCACCTTCTATCAACTTTGGCCAGTTAAAGTTGCCTGCCCGAACCCCTTGCAATTTCAATTCGCTAGATATCATAGCCAATTTTTCTGAGCTGGGAACAAACATCTTTTGTTTAAGCCAAGCTGGGTGAACAACAGAACTCCCAACTGACCAAGTTGGTTGAGGACAAAGAGACGCGAAAAGGCACGCGTTATTATTGCGGATTGAACGAACGTCCGAATAACTCTCAAGGCACAAGGACCCAAGCTCGGCCTGAATGCGACCAAATGAATTTTGATTTTTAGAAACTGGCAGTCGGGTCATTTTATTTAAAAGCCGCGAGAAATCACGGGAGACCTTGTTTTTGCCCTGTGGAATGGACGAGCGTCTCGCCTCCATAGTTTTGACAAACTTATCAAGCGAGGAAATCTCGACGTCAAGGTCTGGAGGAACATGCTCATCAACTAGAAAGTCTTCACAACGAAACCTGCCTAGAGAATTTACCACACCTAAACCACCCCAACCGAGGGAGATCGGCTTATCATAGTTGAAACTAAATATCGCTGCATCACCCCAAGTTCCAACTTGATGCTCCCCTACATAGCCTCCTAGGGTATGGGCACAATCCTCAATTAATATTATTTCTCTTTCTCTGCAGAAGTCACGAATTTCCCTTAAATCGACCGGTACACCATAATAGTGTGTAACGATGATAACCCCAATTTCCGGTGTGACAGCCTCTTCGACGGCTTGCCAATCAAAAGATCCCGGCTCAGGGGAAAAGTCATACGTCTTAAGTGTGCAACCGGATTCCTCCACTGCATCCTGTACCCGTCTGCAGTTGAAGGCCGGAGCCATAACTCCAGTTGTATTATCTTTTCTCGTGACCAGCAGCGTTTCTAACGCCGAATGTCCACTAGGGAAACAACGGGCAATGCTTTCCGGCGTGCCAAGGAATCCCAAAAATTCTTCTAAAAACCGCACGATTGATTTTTCGTTAGCGTTTTTCTGCGCTCTACGGATCGTATCCCATGACCAAAATTCTTCCACGGTATCAATGTTTTTCGGCATATTTTTTGACCTCGGCATAGAGCTCCGCATCTATCGTTATGGAATTGCGACGAGGAAAGGGCTTTGGCGGCGGATTGAGCCTCTCAATTTGACACTCATTATCTTTAAAGAACTGTTCGAGCCTATCCATCTCTTTCGCTGGGTCGTCACAAAGATCTTCGTACTTGAGAAAAAAGCACTTCGACGGCTTTACATCACTCAAGCTTAGATCTTGATTAATCGTCGCGTAAATTCGTCTTACTTGCTCTACAACTTGCTCTGGAGCAGGTAGCTTCTCAAGCTGTTCGATTGAAGGTGGTTCCATTGACCACCACTTGCCATAATCCTTATGAACCTTTTGCCTAACGTCTAGTAAAGAATGCGCATTATCAATTTCATCCCGATGGACAACTATATAAAGAGATTCCGGTATAAACTTTTCAATGGGCTGGATTCGCAACGCCGCGTGTGGATTTTTAAACACAACAGGACGCTCGAATGCATCTATTAATGATTTAACCGACCTCCGAAAACGATGCATTTTACGTTTATTTGCGCCTTTTAAATCTACGTACCTAGGATGGCGTCGAAAGAATCTATACCACCATTGGCCGCACTCCGCAGGTTCGTACGCCGAATTTGTTCGCCCGTGAATCGAATGAAAACCTGACCGTGGCCGTTCGGCCGTAGGGTGGAAAAATTTCTCCGCTATCGCTGGGGCACCGAAATACTTACAGTGCTGATTGCTTATATACCCAACGTCAAAAACATCAGTTATGACCTGCATAGCTAAAGTGGTACCAGATCTTGGAGCGCCGAGAAAAAATACTGGCGGAAATAAAAGAGAATCTTGATACTTCCAAAAAAGAACACTTTCCAGCGGCGAGAGAACCCCCCGCCCAAATAATTGCAACGTCTTGGTTTTGGCTTTTTTAAAAACCCGCATTTTCCACCTTCTACTCCATCAAGAATCACAACCCCGTGCTTCAATCATCTTACGCTTACCCTATTTATAATAGGACACTGCGTTCCGCTTAAAATTTCTTAATATTCGACGAAAAGAGAGTGGATATCGATCGTCTTCTCGATCTCGTAATAGAGATGCTGTTCCCAACAGCTCTTTATCATTCCATAACAACTCCGCATATCCCCGAGTCGAACTTTGTGTTTTATTGGACTCTTGCATAGGAAATTCTAGACCGTTCGTCTGAACAAATTCTGACCACCTTGCCCAACATACCGCTCGCCGTTCGTTGTATTTATCGAAATCAGCATTAAGGACAGCAGAGCGGGCCCCATCGTTGCTAATTGTATCGCTAGAGGTAACAGGCATACAAAAGTAATCAACAATCTCTCTCGATCTTATGTCCCACGGAACAAGAACGGTTGGCACTCCTTGCGTTAAGCCACAGATTGCCCCATGCAACCTTCCTGATAACAAAGCCGTCTGCGCCCCAAGCGCCTCATACCATTTATCGTATTTCTCAGGAAAATAGGAATTTTTTGAGATGGCGGCTCTTAATTTTTCGCGAATCTCTCTTTTTGAACCCCCTATGTTGCGATGAATGTTATTTGTTATTCGTTGTCCGTTACCGCCCAGAAATAACTCCTCATCTATGGAATCCTGACCAATCAAAAAATGATCGCTTAACTCGTTTATAAGATTTGCCGCGATCTTCCAATGAAAAGGAACTGCGATGTCGGTTGCCCCTTCGATTCTTGGTGTTTGTATTTCGCTTGAAAAACGCGAATACATTGTTGGGCAACCGACAGGAACCACGTTGTTAAAGCCTTGGCGATGTAAGTACAGCGCAGACGCTGCTCCCCTCACTCCTATCCACTGATTATCTGCTGAACATAAATCAAGAAGGTCAATTAGACTTTTATGAATTTTTTGTGCGCCCGTCGCACCGGCGTCAAGACCGCCGGATAAAAACACTGTTTTTAGATCTAATTGTTTCAGAAAGCCCACTAATTTGCTGACATCGCGAGAAGGACCGAGATGACTGGCTAGTGAAACAACGCATACGTCATACTTATTTTGAAGTTCTGAGATATCGACATCCAACATGAAGTCAATATATTCCGCGTTAAACATGGACACAATTGAACGTGTTATAAATGATGCGCCCATGTTTGTAGAACGCATAGCTGCCCGGTGAGCAGTCACAGCTGTAGACACAGGCGATGAGTAATAATCCGGCGTTAAGCCTACTACTAAAACGTTCATTGGTAGCGCTGACCTCTGATTTAACGAAACAGCATCTTGATCTTGCCCGGTAACAGTGGACACTCGATTACGCCACTGTCCGGGCCTCGAATGCCTCAGGGCTGAGGCATCCAAGGGCAGAATGGCGACGGGTTCGGTTTGATCTTGCCCAGCAACAGTGGACACTCGATTAAGTCGCTATCGATGCCTCGAACACATCGGGGCTGATGTATCCGAGGGCAGAGTAGCGACGGGTTCGGTCGCACTCGATTTCGATGGTTTCGAAAAGCCGTCGGCGTAGTGCTTCCGTATGCATCAGCGGCTCTCCATGGATGCTTTCGATCTTCAGGCTATGGAAGAAGCTCTCCACCACGGCATTGTCGTAGCAGTTGCCCCGCCCGCTCATGCTGGCAAGCAGCCCGTAACGGCGGATTAGATTCCGATGCTGCCAGCCACAGTAAACACTGCCTCGGTCCGTGTGCATGATCACGCCGCGAGGCTCTCCACGTCGGGCGATCGCCGCCTGAAGCGCCGTACAGGCCAGGTCAGCGTCGATCCGAGTGCTGGTCGACCAGCCAATGACCTTGCGGGTGCAAAGATCCAGCACGACGGCCAGGTACAGCCAGCCCTGCGTGGTGCGCAGCTACGTAATATCGCCCGCCCACTTCTCGTCCGGACGCTCTGCACTGAAGTTCTGGTCAAGTCGATTGGGCGCGACGCCGAGGCAGTGGTTCGAGTCTGTTGTGCGTTGGAAGCGCTTAGCCGCTTTGGCCCGCAGGCCCTGCCGCCGCATACTCTCCGCCACCGTCTTACGGTTCATGGCCATGCCCTCAGCCTCCAGTTCCCTGGCAAGGCGAGGTGATCCATAGCGGCGCTTCTTGGCCTCGAAGATCTCGACCACTTTCGCATCCCGTCTAACCCTGGCCTCTTCCCGCTGCGAGCCTTGTTCGACCCGACGCAGTCACGCGTAATAGCCACTGCGTGAAACGCTCAGGACCGTGCACTGACGGGCAATGCTGTGGATTGATCGGTGCTGATGGATGGCGGCGTACTTCAGTCCAGCTTCTTCGCAAAGTACGCCGCTGTTTTTCCCAGGATCTCGACCTCTTCGGTCTTCTCGGCGAGCTGCCGTTTTAGCCGGGCGTTCTCCTCGCGGAGCTGGCGCTCGCAGTCACTGACGGACTTCTCATGTGCGGCCTTCGCCCGCCGCTGATAGATCTGTGTGGCGTGCAGGCCGAGCTCACTGGCTGCGGCTGCAACATGGATTCGCTCGGCGAGCGACAGGGCCTCGGCATGATACTCTGCGCCGTAGCGGGCCTTCTTGCGCTTGGGCATGTCGTTGGCTGCTGTTGCCATGGTTCACCTCCAGTCTACAAGTTACTGAGGTGTCCACTGCAGGTGGGAAAGATCATCTCGCAAGAAAGGGGTTTAAATGTTCAACTTACCTTTGCAGGCCTCAAGTTAGAGACCTTGATAGTCACCTAGTTGTTTAACCACAATAGCAGGAACACCAGCAAGCAGCTGGTTACCTTCAGGAAAGGATTTTGTAACGACAGCTCCAGCGGCCACCACTGTGTGCTCTCCCAAGAAAACCCCAGGCAAAATGACGCATTTAGTCGCCAGCCAAGAATTTTTCCCAATGAGAATTGGTTTTTCCGGCACATATACATGATAATCACTCACGTCATGATTCATTGATATGATTGCTACAAAGGGACCAATCCAAACATTCGAGCCAAAAACAATTCCGTTTCTACCGTCGATATGACATCCAGCAGAGAGACCAGGGGTTCTTGTTCCTCTTACAATGTTCTGCGGTTTCGTTACTTTTGAGGTTGGATGTACAGGCCAAGGCACATCTCCATTAATACGGAGAATCTTCTGCAAGAACCAATGCTTTATAACAATATACGCGGAGTGCTCATTCCCTTCTTTTAAATATTTAGGCCAAAGAACAAAAATAATTTTACCGAGGGCCTGATTAAAAAGTGCAAATTTCATTCGGCCACTCCGTTGTAACTGAACGCGGGTTTTAGCGTTTGGCAAAGATTTTCAGCAAGGGAACTGCAGACATGAGAAATGAAAGACAAAAGAGGAAAAACTTTATGTATTTTTCATAAGCAGTCTCTGATAGCAAATTAACGGAAAAGATGACAGGTGACGCGCATAGTGCTGCATATGGAAGATTACTAAAAATTGGATGCCACAGTTCCCGTATTCGTTCTTCAGAAATTTTTAGTATTTTTCCAAGCCGGAAACAATATACAGCTGATCTGCCTGTCGCCATAATTGCTACCAATACTATCAAATCTTCAAACCACAACCCCCCGATTATAATAGAAATAACCGTAGTCACCAAGAAGGCCAACTGAAACAACAAAGCAGAACCGTGACGGTCAAGGATAAGAAACACCTTTCCTAGGGGCGTAGTAACAACTTGGAAGAAGACCCAAAGTATCATCCAGCTTGCTAGTTCACCTGATTTTGCCCAATCTTCTCCGAATATCAACCGAAACGCTTCCGGCGCCGAAAAGAAAAGGACCGCTGCTATTGGCAAACTTGCGGCGACCATTTTTGAATAAATGTCTACCACCAAGAAACCTAGACTTTCTCTTTTATTGGCTTCTATGGCTTCACCATAGAAGACATCGCCCATTGATTTGCTAATAACCCCCACAGGCAGTGAAAGGACACGGTTTGTAAGTGCGTAGAAACCTGCAGCTCCAGGACCCAAGATAACGGCAATCAACAAAGGAGGAAGCTGTGATCCTCCAGAGCTACAAAGCCCACTCCAAGTAGATATCAAAGGGAAGGATCGGTGATTTTTAGTAGACCCGGCAAGCTTAGAAAAGGTGACTTCTAAAAACTGGCCTCGGTGTTTATTTATTACGGTAGTGCTTAAGCTGAATATACCCGCCGCTTGCCCCACGATCCTTCCAATCAATAGCGCGATTGGCCCGAGCGCATACCCCCCGATCTGGACTACGACCATGCCCACGCTCTGGGTAAGCTTCGTTTGAGCGAGTACTCCAAAGGCCTTATTACGAATAGCCCAATAGTTGAAAACCTGATAGATCCCCATTAGCAGCAGACCCAGGGGCAGCAGCCAGATGTAATCCGCCAGAAGCGGGGTATTCAGGGCGTCGGCAATCGGCTGCCGGAAGGGTATAGCGATGACCGCGGTTAGCAGGGCCATACCCAGCACCACGACCAGGCTGAGCGCGGTGACGTTGGCCGCTTCCTCGTCGGTCTCCGGTAGTGGGATCGCGAGCTGGTAGCGCAGGCTGGCAATGACACCGAGGATTCCCAGCAGGGAGGCAAAAACGGCCAGTACGCCAAAGTCTTCCGGGCTGTAGAGCCGCGTGAGGATTGGCGAGGCGGCGACGACGATAATCTGCCCTGCCGCGGTACCTCCGGCCAGAATGCTGACGCTGCGGGCGAAGCGATTCCTGGGCAGCAGGCGCCGCGCCGTTTTTTTCAACTTCTCAGCGGCCATGCGCAACAATTGCATCAAAACAAAAGAGCTGAATGGTTTCAGAGTCGAGAGGCTCAGCAGTGCTGCAGCGGTTCAGTGAGACGGGCAGGACTCCCGATGTATTGAATGAGGTCCCTATGCAGGATCCAGCCGAGCGGTGGCTGGGATCACGCATCTTTCGGGCTCATGAATTGCACGACTTTTTTCCGCATTACTACTGGGAAGGAAGGCAGCCAGCCTCTACCAGCTTCATCTGGCCCCCTTCCAGCCGGTAGAGATCATTTAGGTGGGGGCAACGGTATTCGCCCTCGCCCTCAACGGGTAGCGGGATCCGTTCCCCATACCGGCTCATCCAGCCGAGCTGTTTGGCGGGCACGCCGCCCATGAGGGCGAAGTCGGGCACATCTTTGGTCACCACCGCCCCGGCGGCGATGAAGGCGTGCTCATGGAGGGTGATGCCGCAGACGATGGTGGCGTTAGCGCCGATGGTCACGCCCCACTTCACGTGGGTGGGCCGGTATTCGTCCTTGCGCGGGACGGCGGCACGGGGGTTGTAGACGTTGGTGAAGACCATGCTCGGACCGCAGAAAACATCGTCTTCAAGGATGACATCGTCATAGACCGAGACGTTGTTTTGCACTTTGACATTGTTGCCGATGACCACGCGGTTGCCGACGAAGCAGTTCTGACCGAAGGAGCAGTTCTCCCCGATGCGCGCACCCCCGCAGACGTGAACCCAGTGCCAAACTCGGGAGTCAGCACCGATGGTGGCGCCCTCGTCGACGATGGCGGTCTCGTGAACCTTGTAGTCGGCCATGAGGGTGTCTAGTACTCCAGCGGCAGGGCGATCTGACGGCCGTCTCGGGCAGACAAGTAAGTGGCAATGAGGACCTCCAGGGACTTCAGGCCCTCGCGGCCGTCGGTGTCCGGCTCGGCCTCGCCACGCAGAGTAGCGATCACGTTCTCGTAATAGGCCGGGTGGCCGAAGCCGTAGACCGAGGTGGTCTCATAGCTCGCCTCGTGGATGTTGTCGTCCTCGGGCCGATGATCTTCGAACTGCCAGTTCTGAATCTCATTCACGGCGACACCCCCCACACGCACCGTGCCCTTCTCGCCCAGAATCGTGATGGAGCCCTCAAGATTCTTCGGGTAGGTGAGCATCGTCACGGCCATGCTGCCCAGCGCACCATTCCGCCAGCGCACGTTCAACACCCCGGAATCCTCGACTTCAATATCCCGCGCCAGTGTTCCGGTATACGCCTGCACACTCTCGATCGGCCCGATCAACCAGTCCAAAAGGTCCACGTAGTGGCTGGCCTGGTTCATGAACGCGCCGCCATCGAACTCCCAGGTCCCGCGCCAGCGGGCCGAGTCGTAATACTCCTGCGGGCGGGTCCAGAAGACGTTGAGGTTGACCATGTAGATACGGCCGAAGCGCCTCTGCTCCACGGCCTGCTTCAAGAGCTGCAACGTCGCGTTACGCCGGTTCTGCTTGACCACGAACAGACCCACGCCCGCATCGTCGCATGCCCTCACCATCCGCTGACCATCCGCCCAGCGCGTCGCCATGGGCTTTTCCGTGATCACGTGCTTACCGGCCCTTGCAGCAGCGATGGTCTGCGGCGAATGCATGCCACTCGGCGTGCAGAGGATTACCGCATCGATGTCCGCCGACTGCAGCAGGGCCGGATAACTGGCATAACCCTGGGCACCCGTGCGCGCCTCGGCGGCCTTGAGCGTCTCCGGGTGACTATCGCAGACGGCGACCAGCTCCAGATTGTCCTGATGCTTTTCCAGCGCCTCGAAATGCTTGTTGGCGATCCGGCCGCAGCCGACGATCGCGACACGGATACGTCGGCCGGTAATGGGGTTGGCTTGTTCGCGATACATAGGTTTCCAGAGGGGTGAGCTCAGTCGGCACGGGCGACGAGCGTGGACGTAATATGGTCGATCTGCGACGCCGTCAGTGCCGGACTCATCGGCAGGCTCAGGCAATGATCGGCGACGTGCTCACTGACCGGGAAGTCGCCGGCCTGATAGCCAAGGTCGGCGAACACCGGCTGCCGATGCATCGGGACCGCATAGTAATTGACCGAGGGAATGCCCTCGGCCTTAAGGCGCTCCTTCAGCGCCTCCCGGTCATCCGACAACACCGTGTACTGCGCCCAGACCGAGGTATTGGAATTGGCGACCTGTGGCGCCTTGATACTCGAGCCGCTCAGCGCTCGAGCGTAGTGGCTTGCCACCGTCTGCCGCTGATCAATCTCCTGATCAAAGACCTCGAGCTTCGCCAGCAGGACCGCAGCCTGCAGTGTATCGAGACGGGCGTTGATGCCAAGGATCGGGTGGTGGTGCTTTTTCGCCTGCCCGTGATTGCGGATCTGCTTCATACGCTGGGCGAGATCGGGATTGTCGGTGAACAGAGCACCACCGTCGCCGTAACAACCGAGCGGCTTGCTCGGGAAAAACGAGGTGCAACCGATCGTCCCCAGCCCACCGGCACGCTTGCCGTGGTGGGTGCTGCCCAGGCTCTGCGCGGCATCCTCTACCACCAGAAGCCCATGACGATCCGCGATGGCATTCACCGCAGCCATATCCGCGGGCTGACCATAGATCCCCACCGGCATAATCGCCCGTGTGCGTTCGGTGATCGCCGCCTCCAGCTGCGTCGGGTCCATGTTCCAGGTATCCGGCTGGATATCCACGAACACGGGCCTGGCCCCCACCAGAGCAATCGTCTCGGCGGATGAAATCCAGGTATAGGGCACCGTAATAACTTCATCGCCCGGCCCCACCCCGAGCGCCATCAAGGCGATCTGGAGCGCGTCCGTTCCCGACGCGACGCCATAGCAGTGGGTAACGCCAACGAAATCGGCAAGCTGCTCTTCCAGCTCCGTCACTTCCGGGCCGAGGATGTACTGGCCATGCGCCAGCACCCGATCCATGCGCTCACGGATCTGGGGCTCGAGGGCCGAAAACTGGGATTTGAGGTCGATGAAAGGGATGGTGGGGTGTGTCATAGGCTTTGGGTTGTGGTTTTGTTGGATAATCGCCGCAGGATATCGGTGCTTTTAGTTTTCCGGGCGGGTTGCCTGCGCCGCTTTAGCTAGCAGGATTTTGAGATAACCGAGCGATGCTGAGGCTTTTTCCTGTCCAATCTCGCTGCGTATCTGTTGGATGCGTATCCGATGATAGGCGCGTTCCACGAGCTCACTCACCCGGCTAATGGTTGCGAACTTACTACGGTCGGTAACTCTCGGGTGTTTGTCCATAGACCATCCCGCAGAGAAAATTCTGGCCAGTGGTAGGCCCGCCGTTGCGAGCGCGGCAAACCCCTCAGTTTCAGTCTGCATCAGGAGCGAATGGGCTAGGAGCGGTTCGCGGTCCACCACTTCGCTAGCTTCGCCGACCAGTTCCGCGTTGAGCATGAGCTCGCGATGAATCGTCTCTTGGATGCGTTGTTTACCTAGATCGTTGGCGGCATCCGCTTGGTAACTCTCGTAGAAGAACCTGGCGAGTTCGATGCCTGCGCTAATCATTCCCTGCACCCCTCCTCATTGGCGCTTTTGTCATTGAGGTATTGAGGCAAAGTAAATTTTTCGCGACCGATGCTAACTGCTTACCACGTATAAGCGCCGTTCGCGCAATCGATTACCTACTCCGCACCGCCACTTGGCACTGCCCCAACCCGCGCCCGCAACTCAGCGATCTCCGCCTGAAGCGCCTGGTACTCCGCCTCCTTGCGGCGCAAGAAGGTAAACGTGATACGCGTCTTCTCCTCGATGCCCTGCGGCGTGAGGAGATAGACGTATCGGAGCTTGCGCGGGCTGTGCTGGAAGTTCGACAGCTTCACCAGCCCCTTGTCGATCAGCGCCCGCAGGCAGTAGTGCGTCTTCCCCAGACTCACCCCCAGCTCCCGCGACAACGCCCGCTGACTCAACGTCGGATCCCGCTCCAACGCCTCCAACGCCCGCAACGCCAAACCCTCATCCAGCGACGCCGTGTTCGAAATACCAGACATTAATGATTACTACGCAGAGATACGGTGTCGCGCGGGACTGGTGGATTCCCGCCGCCGACTTCACGAACACGGAGGATGGGGTGTGCTATGGGATTGGCTGCCTTTAGCCGCCGACCTCAAGAACACGACGACGAGCTGTAGCGCGGGATTGGTGGGTTCCGGCCGCCGACTTCGGGAACGCGGAGGCGGTTGGAACCCACCAATCCCGCGCCCCTACAGTAATTTAGACACGCTACCGCCGATACCGACCCCGCCCTCTTTAGCGAATCAGCGCCCAAATCCAATTTCCGCGAAGTGTGATGGACCCCACAACATCCAGTCAATCAGAAGGCCTCGTCTCCCTCACGCCCTCGCCACCATCGACTCCGACACCGTCATCTTCTGCGGCTGTTTCATGATCTCCATGAGCAGCATGATGCGCTCGTCATCGCGCCGGCGGTAGAACAGGCCCTCCAGCCCGGCGAACGGCCCCTCCAGGATGCGCACCCGGTCGCCCGGCTTGTAATCCGACGGCGGCGTGGGGATGCAGCCCACCTCGTCGACGTTCCGCTGCAGGCACTCCACCACGTGATTCGGCACCGGCGGGGCGTGGCCGCCCCAGCGCACCATGCCCGCCACCCCGCGGGTTGAGCGGATCGGTGCCCAGTTCTCAGCGATGTCATCCAGATGGATGAACAGATAACGCGGGAACAGCGATTCGATCAGCGTCGCCATACCGCCGGGGCGCTTGCGTCGCACCCGATGCTTCGGGCGGAACACCTCGAAATCCTGCAGACCCAGGTGCAGCTCGGCGCGCTCGTCCTCGCGCGGCTTGCAGTAGATGGCATACCAGTGCTTCAACGTCACCCTCCGATGCGTTCAATCCGTGAACAAGTATGCGACATAAAGTGCCGGGATGGGGTAGCGCATGGCAACCCCTCCACGTGGAGGGGGCCTCCGTCGAACTGGCTCCCGGCGCCGTCACCCGGTATCGTCTGCAGCCATGAAGGTACTTGTCACCGGCGCCGCCGGATTCATCGGCTATCACACCTGCGAACAGCTCCTTGCCCGCGGCGATACCGTGGTGGGGCTGGATAACGTCAACGACTACTACGACGTCAGCCTCAAGGAGGCGCGCCTGGCCCGGCTGATGACCCGCGAGGGCGACGGCCCCGGCCGGTTCCGCTTCCACCGCATGGACCTGGCCGATGCCGACGCCATGCGGGCCCTGTTCGCCGACGAGGGCTTCGACCGAGTGATCAGCCTGGCCGCCCAGGCCGGGGTGCGCTATTCCCTCGACAACCCCCAGGCCTATGTCGACAGCAACGTCACCGGCTTTCTGAATGTGCTCGAGGGCTGTCGCTACAACGACGTCCAGCACCTGGTCTACGCCTCCACCAGCTCGGTGTACGGCGCCAATACCCACATGCCCTTTACCGAGCACGAGCCGGCCGACCATCCGCTCGCCATCTACGGCGCCACCAAGCGCGCCAACGAGCTGATGGCCCACAGCTACGCCCACCTGTTCGGCCTGCCCTGCACGGGGCTGCGGTTCTTCACGGTCTACGGGCCCTGGGGCCGGCCGGACATGGCGCTGTTCCTGTTTACCCGCAAGATCCTCGCCGGCGAGCCCATCCAGGTGTTCAACCACGGCCACCACCAGCGCGACTTCACCTTCGTCGAGGACATCGCCGAGGGCGTGATCCGCGCCTGCGACGACGTCGCCGCCGGCAACCCGGACTGGCGCAGCGACGCCCCCGATCCCGCCACCAGCCAGGCGCCCTGGCGGCTGTTCAACATCGGCAACAACCAGCCGGTCCAGCTGCTCGACTATATCCGCGTGCTCGAGGAATGCCTGGGCAAAAAGGCCGAGATGGAGATGCTGCCGCTACAGGCCGGCGACGTACCCGACACCTGGGCCAGCGCCGACGACCTCAAACAGGCCGTCGGCTACCAGCCCTCAACACCGGTGGAAGAGGGCGTGCGCCGCTTTGTGGAGTGGTATCGGGACTACTATCAGGTCTGATCGGCGTCCGGCTGCTCGCGGTACTGGCGGGCATTGAACAGGAATTCGCGGATGAACGCCGCGAACACGCCCAGCATCAGGCCGAGGACGGCGCCGAGAGCGAGCAACAGGCTGGTACTCGCACCAATGCCGCTCTCCGATACGGCAGGCTCGCGCTCAATCCGCGGGCCGGCCATCTGTGAAGACGCCATCCGCAGCGCCGATAGCTCGTCGTCGAGATCCCAGCGGTAGGCCTCGGAACGGTAATTGATGGCCGTCGTGATCAGGTCGTGCATCACCTGGGTACCGGCGGCTTCGCCTTCCTCACCGGTCAGCCCCAGCGCCTCATCCATCGCACCGCGATTGCCTGCGGGCATTCGGCTGTTGATGGCGGCCTCCCGCCGCTCGAGGGAGTCGATCCGATCCTCCAGCCAACGCGACTGTGCCTGCCACTGGGAGCGGTAGTCCGAGACGCTCACATCCAGGATCCGTGTCATGAGGGTCTGCGTGTCCTCAGTGACACTGTCGGGGGCCTCGGCGGTGAGGCGGATCAGTCCGGCGCGGCTGTCCGCGACTCCGGCGTTCACGGCCGGCAATCCGGCCATCGTCGCCGAGTTCTCCTCCCGAACCCGGGGAATCAACACCTCGTTGAGTCGGGTCACCACCGAACCCGCCGCTTCCAGCGGGGCCACGGCGTCCGAGGGATCGATGGAGGTCGTCGGATTATCCGGTAGGTTCGGGATCCGGCCGACATCCATCACCGCGGTCAGCCGGTGAACAGGCTCCTTGAGCAGGCCATAGCCCGCGGTAATCCCGAAGGCCAGGATGAACACGACGATGATCGTCCTGCGGCGTCGGACAAGCACATCCCAGAGTTCGAACAGGCTGATCTCGTCATCGGCCGGCACGGGGGCCCTATAGTCATTCATTGGTCAACTTCCTTTCCAGATCCTGCCCGATCCGCTCCAACTGCCCATCCGCCTCCTGGCTTTCCCCCGCCAGATCGGCACTCGCCGGCGCCCCCAGGTACTCGAGGTAAATCTTGAGCTTGGGCTCGGTGCCGCTCGGGCGAATGCTCACGTGATAGGTCCCCTCGCGGCCCGCCAGGTCTAGCTGGACCAGGTCCGTCGCCGGCAGCGGGATGGGTTCGGCATCGCTACCATCCGGGGCGTGACGTTGGGCGGTCTGGTAGTCGTGGATGCGCGTGACGGCCAGTCCGGCGACCTCGATGGGCGGTGTCTGCCTCAGGGCCTGCAGCCGCTCGTTCATGCGATCACGGGCGTCATCGCCGCTGAGCTTGATGCTGACCTGCCGGTTCACCGACAGGCCGTGGCGCTGGTAGATCGCCTGCAGCTGCGCATACAGCGTCGTCCCGGCGGTCTTGGCCGCGCGCGCCATCTCGGTGACCACCACGGCCGTGGCGATGCCATCCTTGTCGCGCACCCGGCGCGTCGGGCAAAAGCCGATGGCGTCCTCGTAGGCGAACAGGAAATGATCGCCCTCGGTCTCGCGCTCCAGCGCCCGGTTCCACAGCCACTTGAACCCGGTCAGGGTCTGCTCGCAGTCCACGCCATAATAATCCGCCACGCGGCCCAGCAGCCGCGAACTGACCACCGTGTTCATCACGAACGGCCGGCTATGCGCCGGCTGATCGTTGTCCTCGCCACCGTTCACGGCCTGGTCCATCAGCGCATCGGCAATCAGCACCCCGGTCTGATCCCCCATCAGCACCTGCCACTCGCCCTGCTCGTCGGCGAGCGCCACCGCCAGCCGATCGCCATCGGGGTCGGTGGCCAGGGCCAGGTCCGCACCCACCTCCGCGGCACGAGCGGTCAGGCGATCCAGCGCGCCGGGCTCCTCGGGGTTGGGGAAGCGCACGGTGGGGAAATCCCCGTCCGGTGCCGCCTGCTCGTCGACCTCCACGAGCTCAATCCCGCCCTGCTGGGCCAGGACGTCCCGAACCAGATCACCGGCGACGCCGTGCATGGCGCTGTAGGCCACCCGCAGCGGGGTCTCCGTCGACGACGGCCGGGCAATGGCCGCACGGTAGGTCGATCGCAGCTCATCGCCGTGCATCCGCCAGTAAGGGCAGCGATCACTCGCAGCGGCCGCCTCGGCATCCAGCTGCGGGATCTCGACCCCAGCGGGCAGGGCCCCCAGGGCCTGGGCGATGCGCTCGTCGGTGGGCGGGACGATCTGTACCGCCCGCGCGCCATAGACCTTGTAGCCCAGGTACTCCGGCGGGTTGTGGCTGGCCGTCAGCACCAGCCCCGCCGTCGCATTCAGCTCCAGCGCGGCGAAGGCCACCAGCGGCGTCGGCGCATAGGTATCGAACACGTGCACGCCCAGCCCGGCGCCGGCGATGGTCTGCGCCGCCGTCTCCGCCAGCTCGGCGGAGCCATGCCGGGCGTCATACCCGATCACCACGCCGCGCTCGGCGGCATCCGGCACCTCGGCGCGCAGCAGGTCCGCCAGCACCGCCGTCACCCGCTGGATGAGGCGATGGTTCATGTGCGCCGGGCCGGGGCCCTTCAGGCCGCGCAGGCCGGCGGTCCCGAACCCCAGCGGCGGCTCGAAGCAGTCGCGCACGTCGCCCTGCTCGATCCGCGCATCCAGCTCGGCCCGCGTCGCCGGATCGGGATCGGCATCCCGCCAGGCCCGGGCCCGCGTGAGCAGGTCGCCGCTATTCCCCCCCTCCGTGGTCATGGCTTGCTCCCTCTTACGCGTCGTCGTCGATCAGTTCGGCGTAGCCGTCGGCATCCAGCAGCTCACCCAGCGAGGCGTCGTCCACCATGCGCATCGTAAAGAGCCAGCCCTCGCCGTAGGGATCGGTGTTGACCTGCTCCGGATCATCGGCCACGTCGTCGTGGGTGGCGATGATCTCGCCGTCCACCGGCGCGTGGATATCCGAGGCGGTCTTCACCGACTCCACCACGGCGCAGGCGGCCCCGGCCTCGACGGCGCCCTCCTCGCCGGGCAGCTGGACGAAGACCAGGTCACCGAGCTCGGCCTGGGCGTGATCGGTGATGCCGACGGTGATGACACCGTCACCGTCGTCGCGCACCCATTCGTGGGTGGTGGCATACCGCAGATCGGCGGGAATCTCGCTCATGATGTTGCCTCCTGGTCCTGGCACAGCGGCGGGACATTGCCGGCCGCCCCCGTCCCCTGTTTCATTAAAAGCCGCCGTGCCGGCGGGATCAGGTCCAGCGCCGTCAGGCCGATGTTACGGATCGCCGCCAGCGCCAGCGAATCATTGCTGAATAGACGCACCAGGCCGTCGGTGAAGGCGTAGGTGCGCCGGTAATCGCCCTCGCGGGACTGGGCATAGGCGGATAGCAGATCCGCGTCACCCGGATCGGTGGCCCCGCCAAGCGCCTCGGCGAGCGCCGCGACATCGCGCAGCGCCAGGTTGAGCCCCTGGCCGCCCACCGGGTGCAGCGCATGGGCGGCATTGCCCAGCACCACGGCCCGGTCGGTCGCGAATTCCGTCGCCGTTACCGCCGCCAGCGGGTAGAGCGACCGCTTGCCCACCGCCTCCAGCTTGCCCAGTCGCCAGCCAAACGTCGCCTGCAACCGCGCCAGGAAGGTGGCATCGGAGGTCTCCCAGGCCATCCATTCGGCGGTCTCGGTGGGCAGCGGCCAGACGATGGACACACGCCCCCCCGCCGCCGGCAGCACGGCGAGCGGCCCCTCGGGGGTGAAGCGCTCGTAGGCCATGCCTTTGTGCGGCCGCTCGGCGCGGACGTTGGCGATGACCGCGCTCTGGCCGTAGTCGCGCTCGCGGGTGTCGATACCGAGCGCCGCGCGGGTGGTGGAGTGCACGCCGTCCGCCACCACCAGTAGCCGCGTGGTGAGCGTCGTCTCGCCGCTATCGGTGGCGATGCGCACCTTGCGGCCAATCAGTCGCGCGGCGTCATCGTTGTCATCGGCGGCGTACTGCGCGTGGCTATCGATAATGCGCGCCGGGCAGAACAGTGTCGCCGCCGCCTCCATCGCCGGTCGCAACGCCTGGCCCAGCACCCGGTTGGGCGCCACGTGGCCCAGCGCCGGCAGGCCCTCGGCCTCGGCGGTGAGGCGGGTAAAGCCGCCATGGCCGCGATCGGAGACGTGGATCTGCTCGATCGGCTCCACCCCCGGCTCGATGGCGGGCCAGAGCCCGAGGTTGGTGAAGAACCGTCGCGAGGTGGGCGCCAGCGCGGTGTGGCGCTCGTCAAAGCTCGGCTGCTGGTCGGACCGGGCCTCCACCGGCTCCACCACCGCCACCGTCAGGCCGCTGTCTCGCAGCGCGACGGCCAGGCTCGCGCCGACGAGCCCACCGCCGGCAATCACCACATCGAATCGATGATCCTCACTCGCGTTGTCAGACGCCATGGCGCTCAAGCCTCCTCCGGGTTCAGGCCATCGCCGCTTCGATGGCATCGACGGTCTTGGGCACCGCCTCGGTCAGGTTCTCGTGACCGTCATGGGTCACCACGCAGTCGTCCTCGATGCGAATGCCAATGCCCTGCCAGCGCTCGTCCACCGGGCTGCCCGGCGGGATATAGAGCCCCGGCTCCACCGTTACCACCATGCCCGGCTGCAGCAGGCGCCAGTCACCATCGACCTTATAAGGCCCGACGTCGTGGACGTCCATCCCCAGCCAGTGCCCGGTGCGATGCATGAAATAGCGCCGGTAGTCGCCGGACTCGATCAGGTCATCGACGCCGCCCTCGAGCAGCCCCAGATCCACCATGCCCGTCACCAGCACGCGGGTGGCGGCCTCGTGGGCGGCGTTGAAGCTCTCGCCCGGCGCGACCCGTTCGAGGGCCGCGTGCTGGGCGGCGAGCACCACCTCGTAGATGGCCTGCTGATCGGCACTGAAGCGCCCGTTCACCGGGACGGTCCGAGTGATGTCGGCGGCATAGCCCGCCCGCTCGATCCCGGCATCCACCAGGATCAGATCGCCGTCGCGCAACTCGGCCTGGTTGGCGATGTAATGCAGCACGCAGGCATTGGCCCCGCCGCCGGCGATGATCGGGTAGGCCGGCTCGCCGTTGTGACGGCGGAATTCGTAGAGCAGTTCCGCCTCGACCTCGTACTCCCGCATGCCCGGGCGCAGGTTGGCCATCAACCGGCGATGCGCGGCGGCGGAGATCCGAGCCGCGGCGCCCATCTGCTCGATCTCGGCGGGGGATTTGACCAGGCGCTCGGCATGCAGCAGCGGCTCGATGGCCGCATAGGCCTGGGGCGCACGCGCACCCCAACGCGAGCGGGCGTCGTTGACCCAGGCGATGAGGCGCTGGTCGAACGTGTCGTCGGCGCCCAGCGCGCAGTAGAGCGATAACCGGTCGGCCAGCAGCCCGGGCATGACCTCGTCGAGCTCGTCGATGGGGTAGGCGGCATCGGCGCCGTACTCCGACTGCGCGGCATCCTGACCGATGGTGCGGCCCTGCCAGGTCTCGCGCAGCGGATCCCGCTCACGCGAGAACAGGATGAACGCGCCCTCGGCCCGGCCCGGCGCCAGCACGGCGACGGCGTCGGGCTCGATAAAGCCGGTCAGGTAGCGGAAGTCGCTGTCCTGGCGGAACGGGTAGTCGACGTCGCGATTGCGCGGGTGCTCGCCGGCCCCGGCGATCACGGCGATGGCGTCATCGCCCATCCGCTCCATCAGGGCATCGCGGCGACGGGCGTATTCAATGGTGTCCATGGCGGCTGTATCCCGGGTCAATGCAGTACATCGGGGTCGGCGCGATCCCCGGCCTCCACCGGCTGGGCCGAGGAGGGCAGCGCCGTGTGCTCGCGCACCAGCAGGGTCGCCGCGCGCAGGTATTCCACCAGCTCGGTATAGGCGATCTCGTTGTCCTCGTCGAACTCGGCGTCCGCGTCGATGCGCGCGATCTCGGTGAGGTCGTTGATCACCTCGTTGGCCTCGCGCGGCAGCTTCGCCGGGTCGTGGCTGCCCGCCACGCCGATCCCGAACAGGAAGCCCTCGCACCAGTGACCCAGCGCCGCGGCGCGCTCGCCGATGGGGGCATCGTCATCGGGCAGCAGCGGCTCGAACTCGAGGCTGTCGTTCTCGAGCCGGTCGCGGGTGTCCTGGTAGAGCGCGCTCAGCGTCTCGAGCACCTCGCGGGCCGGCTCGCCCTTGGGCGACAGGCCATCCAGCACCTGGGCAATCCACTGCGCCGTGTCGGGCGTCTCGGGACTGCAGAAAAGCCCGCAGAGCATGCCCTGCGCCTCGGCGGCGGAAATCTCGGCCTCGACGCCCGCCAGCGCCGCGACCACATCGGTATAGCGTTCGGATTCATTCATGGGCATTAGTCTAGCATTGCTGCTAGACTCAGCGGCAGTTGAAGGGGATGGGACAAGTGGTTGATTCCGTTAACGAACAGGCGGACCGGCTCGAACGGCGCGTGGAGCGGTTGATCCAGCTCTGCGAGCAGCTGCGTGACGAGAATCGCGTGCTGCTGCGCACCCAGGAATCCCTCAACGCCGAGCGCGCCGCCCTGCTCGAGAAAAACGAGACCGCCCGCGCCCGCATCGAGGCGATGATCGGCCGGCTGAAGGCCCTGGAGCAGGACGGATGAGCGAGCCGGTCAAGGTCAATATTCTCGACCGCGATTTCATGGTGGCCGCGCCGCCGGGCCAGCAGGCCGAGCTGCGCGAGTCGGCCCGCCAGCTCGATGCGCGCATGCGCGAAGTCCGCGACGGTGGACGGGTGGTGGGCACCGACCGCATCGCCATCGTCACCGCGCTCAACCTGATGCACGAGCTGCTCGAGGCGCAGGCACAGTCCCACGACGACGGATCGCTGGGGGAGCGCCTGCAGGCCCTCGATACCCGCATCCATGACTACCTCGACCAGGTCGACATCCCCGCCGAGTTGCGTCGACGCTAGACGCGCCCGCTTCCTCAAGGCAAACTGTAAATGGGTCCCTGTGGTGTTCGACACCGGGCTTATGCATTCTTGACCCTACAATCATGCGCCTTAGGGAAGGGGCTGTAATGCCGTTGGTGTGCAGGTCCGCCGCGTGCGGAAAGCCTAAGACGTCATTCGACCTTCCCGACCTGAACCAAAGGGTTCAAGGGCGACGCCCGAACGGCATGATGGGGACCCACTCAGACACCAAGACGGATCTGCGCCGCGAGCTGCGAGCCCGGCGGCGCCGGATCCGTGGCCGGGCGGCCCGCAAGGCCGCCGAAACGGCCGCCCATCGTGTCACCCGGCTGCCACCGTGGCGCCGAGCCCGACACGTCGCGCTCTACCTCGCCACCGATGGCGAAATCGATACCACGCCGCTCCTCCACGCCGCCTGGCGGGCGGGTAAGCGTGTCTACCTGCCGGTCATCCAGTCCTCGCAGCGACTGGTGTTTCGTCGTTATGGCCCGACCACCCCGCTCGTCACCGGCCGATACGGCATCCGCATGCCGGCCCGTCCCGACGCCCCCGTGTGCCCGGTCGCGGCGCTGGATGTGCTGATCATGCCGCTGGTGGGCTTCGATGCCGCCGGCCATCGGCTGGGCCGGGGCGGCGGGTTCTATGACCGGACCCTCGCGGGACGGGGTCGGGGCCGGCGGCCGCTGCGCGTGGGCCTGGCCCATGCCGGCCAGCAGCACCCTGCCATCCCCCACGATCCCTGGGACGAGCGCCTGGACCGGGTGGTCACGGATCACACAATCCATCTCTGTTAGACTGGTCGGTCAACCGATCACAAGCCTTTGGTGGATAGCGTAATGGCCTACTGGCTCATGAAATCCGAACCGGATGTCTATGGCATCGATCATCTCGCCGCCGAACCCGACGGCACCGAGCACTGGGACGGTATCCGCAACTACCAGGTCCGCAACCTGTTCCGCGATCGGTTCCAGCCTGGCGACCAGGCGTTTTTCTACCACTCCAACACCAAGGTGCCGGGGATCGTGGGCGTTATGGAGGTGGTCAGCGAGGCCTATCCCGACCACACCGCCTTCGATCCCGACGCGAAGTACTTCGACCCGAAGAGCGATCCGGACAACCCGCGCTGGCTGATGGTGGATGTGCGCTACATCCGCCACCTCGATCGCCTGATCTCGCTCACCGAGCTCAAGGCCGAGCCAGCACTCGCCGACATGCGGCTGGTCCAGCGCGGCAACCGGCTCTCGGTCATGCCGGTGAGCGAGGCGGAGTGGCAACATATCCTCGACATGGAAAAGCAGGATGGCAACAACAACCGATAACAACCCGGCGTCGGCCGGCATGCTCCGTACGATCATCGACGCACTGCCCCTGACGGCGACACTCGCCGCCATCGCGGTAACCTGGCTGACCTGGCCCGATACGGCCGCAAGCGATGGTGACGTCCCGCCGCTGCAGCCGGTGAAGGTCAGCAGCGCCGAGGCCCTGCAAGGCGTGTTCACCGACGCCGGTTATGCCTGGCCCGCCGACCAGGTCCCGCCGGTGAGCGTGCAGTCATTCCCCAATGACCTGGCCGAGACCCGCACCGAGGTCAAGAAATCGCTGTTCTTTCGGACCCTGCTGCCGCTGGTGCTGGCCGAGAACGCCCGCATCGAGGCCCAGCGCGAGGAGTTGATGGCGGCGATCGCCGGCGATCTGCCGGAAGACCGCCAGACCGAGGTCCTCGCGCAGCTGTCCCGCGAGTACGGGGTCAAGACCGATCCCGAGGCCGATGCCACTGCGCAGACGCTGCGGGCTCGCGTGGACGCCGTTCCGCCGGCACTGGCGCTGGCGCAGGCGGCCAAGGAGAGCGGCTGGGGCACGTCGCGTTTCGCGCTTGAGGGCAACAACCTGTTCGGCGAGTGGACCTGGGACGCGAGCCAGGGCATGACGCCGCGCAACCGTAACGCCGATGCCGATCATTTCGTGCGCCGGTTCGAGACCCTGCGCATCTCGGTGCGTAGCTACCTGAACAACCTCAACCGCCACGACGCCTACGAGCGCTTTCGCTCGCTGCGCACCCGGGCCCGGCAGGCCGGCCGGGACATGACCCCGGCGCAGATGGCCGGCGGGCTCGAGCGATACTCCGAGCGGGGCATGGCCTATGTCGACGAGGTGCGCGCCATGATCACCACCAACCGGCTCGACCGGGTCATGGCCAACGTTCGGCTGACCGAGCTGCCCGAGCGCGTCGCGCAGCGCTAACCGGGCGCCTTGACCAGCACCTTGGAACCGCGCGCCAGGTTGTAGAACGCCTGCCGCTCGGCGGGTAGTGATGCCACATCCGCCGGGACGAAGCCCTGCTCGCGGAACCAGTGGGCGGTGCGCGTGGTGAGCACGAACAGCGATTCGAGGCCCGCCGCGGCGGCGTCGCGCTCCAGCCGCTCGAGGAGCTGGCGGCCGCGGTGACCGTCGCGATAGTCGGGATGCACCACCAGGCAGGCGATCTCCGCCGCGGCCGTGTCCTCAATGCGATGCAGGGCGGCGCAGGCCACCACGGTCCCCTCGCGCTCCATCACCGTGAAGTCACCGATCTCGGTCTCGAGCCGCTCGCGGGTGCGGCGCACCAGCGTGCCGTCGTCCTCGAGCGGCGCGATCAGCGCCAGGATGCCGCTGACATCCTCTACCGAGGCCGGCCGCAGGCGCTCGAAGGCCCGCGGCGTAATCAGTGTGCCGACGCCATCACGGGTGAAGAGCTCGCCGAGGATGGCGCCGTCGCGTTGCCGCGGCAGCAGGTGCACCCGGGCCACCCCGCCCCGACAGGCGGTGATGGCGCGGGTGACCTGGGCGCGGAGGGGCTCGGCATCGCCGGCGGCCGACTCGAAGCGGTCACGGGCCTCTTCCACCGTCAGCTCGCCCAGCGGCGTGCCCGCCGCGGTCACCAGACCCTCACCCTCGTGGAGGAACAACAGCTTGTCGGCCTGCAGCCCGCGCGCCGCGGCCACGGCGACGTCTTCGGCGTAGAGGTTGAACTGCTCACCGGTGGGCGAGACACCCAGCGGGCTCAGGAGCACCAGAGCGCCGTCGTCGAGGCGCTGGCGGATGGCGGCGGTATCGATGCGCCGGACCTCGCCGGTCTGCCGGTAGTCGACGCCATCGCGGACACCGAGCGGTCGGGCGGTGACGAAATTGCCGCTCGCCACCTGCAAACGCAGTCCCGCCATCGGCGAGTTGGCGAGCCCCATGGAGAACAGTGCCTCGATGGCGAGCCGGACACTGCCCACGGCATCCACCACGCAGCCGAGGGCCTCGGCATCGGTCACCCGCAGCCCGTTCACGTAGCGGATCGCCGCACCGCGGGCGTTGAGGCGCTCCTCGACCTGCGGCCGGGCGCCCGGCACCAGCACCAGACGGATCCCCAGGCCGTTCAACAGCGCCAGGTCGTGCACCAGTGCCGCGGCGGTGCCGTCGCTCAGTGCCTCGCCGCCGACGCTCACCACGAACGTCCGCCCGCGGTGGGCGTGGATGAACGGCGAGCTGTGGCGGAACCAGTCCACCAGGGCGTTGAGGCGATCGGTCATGGTCGGCCGCGCCCTACAGCTCGCTCCAGCTACTGCTGCGCCGCCGCCAGCGAATGCGGGTCAGGGTAATGCCGAACAGCATCCCGAACACGATCACCCCGGCCCCGGCGATAAACCAGTCCCGGTTCTCGCGATCGGCCATGCGATCGGCCTCGCGGGAGAGGTCCTGGACCTGGCGCTCGAGATCGAGCACTTCCTTTTTCAGCGACTGGTTCTCGTCGGCGAGCTCGAGCCCCTCCTCGGCCTGCTGCAGCCGTTGGGTCATGCGCTGGTTGTCGGCGCGCAGCTGCTCGTTCTCCTCGCTAACCGTTTCCAGCCGGGATTCGAGCTCGTCCAACTCCTCGGTCAGCGCCTGGTTCTCGTCGCGCAGTTCGGTCAGCTGGCTGGTGGCCTCCTCGAGCTGCGCGGCGGCACCGGGCTCGGACTGCAGGTAGATACTGCGCACCCAGCCCTCGGTATCGCCGGCGCGCACCCGGGTCCAGGTCTCGCCGCGCTGCAGGACCTCGAGCCGGGCGCCCGAGGGCAGCACGCGGAGGATCCGGTAGTCATTGCCCTGACCACTGCGCATAGTGATCTCGAGCTCGTCGGTGACGTAGGCCGTTGTCTGCGCGACCGCCCCGCCCGCCGTCGCAAGCATGATCACCAGCGTCATCAATCCGATCCTGCCCATCGCACGCGCCCACTGCTGCACGGTATCTCCCTGACTCTGCCATTGCGCCATATCTGTCGAAGCAGTCTAGCGAACGCTCCGCCGGGTGGACACCCGGCATTTCCTAATCGCCTGATTTAGCGAGTACTATCCACGCCCGGGACAAGAGAGGGAGATGGTCAGATGGATCTGGACGATCCGGCAATCCAGGCATTCACCGATCGGCTGGTCAGCCCGCTGTGGGTGTTCGATATCGAGCGCCGCGCCATGGCCTGGGCCAATCCGGCGGCCATTAAACTGTGGGGCGCGGATTCCCTGGCATCACTCCGCGCCCGGGATTTCGGTGCCACCATGACCGAGGCGGTGCGCCAGCAACTGGAAGATTACCTGCGCCGCCTCGAGGCGGGCGAGACCATCGTCGATTCGTGGTCATTCTTCCCGCACGGGAACCCCGTCACGGTGCACTGCGCCTGCCAGCCCTTTCATCTCGAAGACGGGCGACTCGCCATGCTGGTGGAGGGTACGCGGCTGGACGTGCTGGATTCGCCGACACAGCGCGCCCTGCAGGCGTTGCGCCACTCATCGATGCTCGTCTCGGTCTACGACGAATCGCTGAGTGTCATCAGCCGCAACCCGGCCGCCGCCGCCCGGCTCGGCGATCACCCGACGCTTGGCGACGAGTTCGCCGATCAGGCCGGTTTCCAGGCCCTGCACGAGGCCATCGGGGAAAACGGTGAGGCCGTTATCGAGGCCCGCCTCAACACCGCCGACGGCAGCGCGTGGTTCCGCGAGGAAGCCCGGCGGATGCCGGATCCGGAGACCGGGGCGTGGCTGGTCGTGATCGGGGCCATGGACATCTCCGATCGTCTCGCCTCGGAGGAGAAACTGAAGACCGAACGCGAACGCCTGCGGACCCTGCTGACCAGCCTCGAGGGTGGGGTACTGATGGAGGACGAGCACGAGGCGATCGTCCTGACCAACCCGGCTCTTTGCAGCCTGTTCCACCTCTGCGACTCGCCCGGTGAGATGGAGGGTTGCGGTACCGAACGGACGAAGGCGGCCATCGCCGCGCTTTGCACCGACCCGCGCGGGTTCCTCGAGCGCACTAGGGAGGCCATCGCCAATCGCGTTCCCGTTCACGGCGAGCTGCACGAACTGACCGATGGCAGACGGATTGAGCGCGACTTCATGCCGATTTTCCTCGAGGGGTCATACCAGGGCCATCTCTGGCAGTACCGGGATGTCACGCAGCGCAAGGCCTACGAGCAGCGCCTGCGCGATCTGGCCAATACGGATCCGGTCACGGAGCTGCCGAACCGGCGTCATATCTTCGATCGACTGGAGGAGGAACTGGCGCGGACGGATCGCATCGGCAACGCCACGACCGCGCTGCTGATCGATATCGACTACTTCAAGGAGATCAACGACTCGCACGGCCATGACGCCGGCGACGAGGCCCTCGTCCACTTCGCCGAGGCCCTGCGCCAAACGCTGCGCACCACCGATATCGCCGGGCGGATCGGCGGCGATGAGTTCCTTGTCCTGCTGCCCGATACGGATGTCGAGGCGGCCGGGAAGGTCGCCGAGCGCATCCAGGAAACCGTCGGTGGGCTGCATCTCGCGGGCTCGGAAGCGCCCCGGGGCCTGTCGCTGAGCATTGGGCTGGCGCCCCTGGGCGGCGAGCGCGATGACAGCCAGAAACTGCTGCTAAGGGCAGACGCGGCGCTGTACGAGGCCAAATCGCGGGGCCGCGGCATGGTCATCCACTGTGCGGATCCGGGTATGAGAGACAGCTGACGGACTCGGTTGCTTCGGTCACAATAGCGCCCATGCTGCAGTATCCCGCCATCGATCCGATCGCCCTGTCCCTTGGCCCCCTCGACATCCACTGGTATGGCGTCATGTATGCCATCGGCTTCGGCCTCGCCTGGTGGCTGGGGCGACTGCGGGCCCGGCGCGCCGACACCCCGGTCAGCCCCGCGCAGATGGACGATGTGCTCCTCTTTGGCGCCATCGGCGTCGTGGTCGGCGGTCGGGTCGGCTACGCGCTTTTCTACAGTGGCGGCGACCTGCTGGCCGATCCGCTCTCGCTGCTGCGGGTGTGGGAGGGCGGCATGGCCTTCCACGGGGGCCTGCTCGGCGTGATCGTGATGATGGCCTGGTACGCGCGCCGCCAGCGTATCGGCGCGCTGGCGCTGGGCGACTTTGTCGCGCCCCTGATCCCCCCGGGGCTGGCCGCCGGGCGGCTCGGCAACTTCATCAACGGCGAGCTCTGGGGCGCGCCCACGCAATGGCCCTGGGGAATGGTCTACCCGCCGCTGGGCACGGAACCCCGCCATCCCTCGCAGCTCTACGAGCTGGCGCTGGAGGGGCTGGCGCTGTTCGCGCTGGTCTGGGGGTTCTCCCGCCATCCGCGGCCGACGGGTGCCATCACGGGGGTGTTCCTCACCGGCTACGGGCTCGCCCGGTTCGCGGTGGAGTTCGTGCGTCTGCCGGATGCGCATATCGGCTATCTGATGGGCGGCTGGCTGACCATGGGCCAGCTGCTGTCGCTCCCCATGGTCGCGGCCGGCCTGGCGTTGCTCGCCTGGGCCTATCGCCACCGCCTGTCCCCCGCCTCGAACTAGCCCACTACGGAGTCACCCGCCGCCATGCAGCAGTATCTCGACCTCCTCCGCCACGTCCGCGATCACGGCGTCGAAAAGGCCGATCGCACCGGCACCGGCACACGCTCGGTATTCGGCTGGCAGATGCGCTATGACCTCGCCGCCGGCTTCCCGATGGTAACCACCAAGAAGCTGCATCTGCGCGCCATCATCCACGAGCTGTTGTGGTTCCTCGCCGGCGAGCAGAACATCCGTTACCTCAAGGACAACAATGTTCGCATCTGGGACGAATGGGCCGATGAAAACGGCGATCTGGGGCCGATCTACGGCGTTCAGTGGCGATCGTGGCCGACGCCGGAGGGCGGGCACATCGACCAGATCGCCCGGGTGGTGGCGCAGATCCGCGACAACCCCGATTCGCGCCGCCACATCGTCAGCGCCTGGAACCCGGCGGAGGTCGATCGCATGGGGCTGCCGCCCTGCCATGTGCTGTTCCAGTTCTATGTCGCCGAGGGGCGGCTTTCCTGCCAGCTCTACCAGCGCAGCGCCGATCTGTTCCTGGGTGTGCCGTTCAACATCGCCTCGTACGCGCTGCTCACCCACATGGTCGCGCAGGTCACCGGCCTCGAACCGGGCACATTCATCCACACGCTGGGCGATGCCCATCTGTATCTCAATCACCTCGAGCAGGCCGACACGCAGCTGGCCCGCGATCCGCTGCCGCTGCCGACCCTCGCGCTCAACCCGGATATCGACAACCTGTTCGACTTCCGCTTCGATGACATCCAGGTGAACGGCTACACGTCGCACCCGCGCATCACCGCCCCCATCGCCGTCTAGGAGCCGCCCCCATGCAGATAACCTTCGTCGTCGCCATGACCGACAACCGCGTAATCGGACAGGACAACGACCTGCCCTGGCGCCTGCCGGACGACATGCGGCATTTCGTGGCGCTCACCCGGGACAAGCCCATCGTCATGGGGCGCCGCAACTACCAGTCCATCGGCCGGCCGCTGCCGCGGCGCCAGAACATCGTCATGACCCGCAACCCGGACTGGTCGGCGCCGGGGGTCGACGTGGTGCATTCAATGGAGGCGGCCATCGCGGCGGCCGGGGATGTGGCGGAACTGATGGTGATCGGCGGTGCGGCCATCTACGAGGCGTTTCTACCGCGCGCCGATCGCATCGAGCTGACCCGGGTGCGGGCCGAGCTGGCGGGGGATACCTGGTTTCCGGTGTTCGAGGGCCCGGACTGGCAGCGCACCGCCATCACCCACCATCCGGCGGACGCCGAGCACGCCTACCCGATGGATTTCGAGACCTGGGAGCGCCAGCCCGACAGCTAGCGCTTCATCGCCTGGAAGAACTCGTTGTTGGTCTTCGTATCCTTGAGCTTGTCGAGGAGGAATTCCGCGGCGGCGAGCTCGTCCATGGGGTGGAGGAGCTTGCGCAGGATCCAGACCTTCTGCAGCTCGTCGGGCGAGAGCAGCAGCTCCTCGCGACGGGTGCCGGAACGGTTGATGTTGATCGCCGGGTAGATCCGCTTCTCGGCGATGCGCCGGTCGAGGTGGACCTCCATGTTGCCGGTGCCCTTGAACTCCTCGTAGATCACGTCGTCCATGCGCGAGCCGGTCTCGACCAGCGAGGTGGCGATGATGCTCAGGCTGCCACCCTCCTCGATATTGCGGGCGGCGCCGAAGAAGCGCTTCGGCCGGTGCAGGGCATTGGCGTCGACACCGCCGGTGAGGACCTTGCCGGAGCTCGGCACCACGGTGTTGTAGGCCCGCGCCAGCCGGGTGATGGAATCGAGCATGATAACGACGTCGCGCTTGTGCTCCACCAGCCGCTTGGCCTTCTCGATCACCATCTCGGCGACCTGCACATGACGGCTCGCCGGCTCGTCGAAGGTCGACGACACCACCTCGCCACGCACCGTGCGCTCCATCTCCGTAACCTCCTCGGGCCGCTCGTCGATGAGCAGCACGATGACGTAGGTCTCGGGGTTGTTGGAGGTGATGGACTGGGCGATGTTCTGCAGCAGCATCGTCTTGCCCGCCTTCGGTGGCGAGACGATGAGCGCCCGCTGGCCCTTGCCGATGGGCGCGCTCAAATCGATCACCCGGGCGGTGAGATCCTCGGTGGAGCCATTGCCCCGCTCGAGCGTCATCCGCTCCTTGGGGAAAAGCGGTGTGAGGTTCTCGAACAGGACCTTGTACTTGGCCGACTCGGGCTTTTCGAAGTTGATCTCGTCGACCTTGAGCAGCGCGAAGTAACGCTCGCCGTCCTTGGGCGGCCGGATCTTGCCGGAGATGGTGTCGCCGGTGCGCAGGCTGAAGCGCCGGATCTGGCTGGGCGAGACGTAGATATCGTCGGGCCCGGCCATGTACGAGCTGGTCGCCGAGCGCAGGAAGCCGAAGCCGTCCTGGAGGATCTCCAGCACGCCGTCGCCCCAGATGTCCTCGCCCTTTTTGGCGTGCGCCTTGAGCAGGGCGAAGATAACGTCCTGCTTGCGCGAGCGCGCCATGTTTTCGATGCCGAGTTCCTGCGCCAGCTCGACGAGTTCGGCGGCGCGCTTATGCTTGAGTTCGGTGAGATTCATTAGTGTTCAAAGGGCCGCCCGACGGACGGCCGCTGCCTTGGTAGGAGAGGAGGGGACGCACCCCGGAGGTGTCCCGCGGGTTAAAGGTTGCTGTCGATGAATGCGGAGAGCTGCGCCTTGGACAACGCGCCCACCTTGGTCGCCTCGACACCGCCATTCTTGAACAGCATCAACGTCGGGATCCCGCGGATACCGTACTTGGGCGGCGTCTCCGGGTTCTCGTCGATATTGAGCTTGGCGATCCGGAGCTGGCCTTCATAGCTGCCCGCGATTTCCTCGAGGATCGGGCCGATCATCTTGCAGGGGCCGCACCACTCGGCCCAGTAATCCACCAGGACGGGCTGACCGGCATTCACGACTTCGGATTCAAAATTGGCATCGGACACGTGGACGATATTGTCGCTCACGAAGCATTCCTCCAAACGGGTATCGGTAACTGATCAAGACTGGACCAATCGGACGGAGCCGCCCGGCAAATCAACGGAAATTTCAAGGGGACGGTGCCTGAATGGCTGTTAAGCGGAGGCTAGCCCCCTGATTCTGCCCTGTCAACTTTCCCCGCCGGCCATGTATATTCGACCCCATGGATAATAACGATTTGTTCGAGCTTGCCGAAAACGCCGTTGTCATCGCCCGGGCCGCCGGCCGATCGATCCTCGAAATCTACGCCGCCGGTTACGAGGTCGAATCGAAGGCCGATGACTCGCCCCTCACCACCGCGGACAATGCCGCCCACCGGCTGATTGCCGATCGGCTGCAGGCGCTCACTCCCGACATCCCGGTCCTCTCCGAAGAAGGCGGCCTGCCCGACTACGCCGAGCGCCAGGGCTGGACGACCTACTGGCTGGTGGATCCGCTGGACGGGACCCGCGAGTTCGTCAAGCGCAACGGCGAGTTCACGGTCAACATCGCCCTCGTCGAGGCCGGGCAACCGGTGATCGGCGTCGTCCACGCCCCGGTGCTCGACTGCACCTGGGAGGCGGTGCATCGCCCCGGCGACGGCGCGGACAGCGAGGTGGCCCTGGGCCGGGCGCGGCGCCATGACTCGACGGGGACCCGCGACATCCAGACACGTCGCGCCCCGAGCACCGACCTGACCCTGGTGGTGAGCCGCTCGCACCGCCATCCCCAGGTCGAGACCCTGCTCCAGCGGCTGCCCGCCTACCAGACCCGTTCCATGGGCAGTTCGATGAAGTTCTGCCTGGTCGCCGAGGGCGAGGCCGACTGCTACCCCCGCTTCGGGCCCACCTCGGAGTGGGACAGCGCCGCGGCCCAGTGCATCGTCGAGGCCGCCGGCGGCGCGGTCATCCGGCCCGACGGCGAGGCGCTGCGGTATAACACCAAGGAGTCGACGTTGAACCCGAATTTCGTTGTCGTCGGCGATCCGGCTTGGCCTTGGCGGGAGGCGTTGGAGGGATTACCGGTGGAAGAACGCTAAAGCACAGCACCGGTTTCGTGCTCTTTCCCGGGCTCATACTTCGCCGCTGCTCAGAAATCGCCCGGGAAAGAGCACGAAACCGGTACACCTGGGCTCTGGCGGTTAATCAACCGATCCACACGCAGAATTTCCTCTAATCCCCCCTGGCTCACGCGGGGTCTTGTACGTGCATTTCGATGTGGAGGCCGGCGGCTACGGCCATGTTCACGAGGGTGTAGAGGCCGAACAGGTGGACCTTGCCGCGCATCAGGTCGGACACCCGGGGTTGGGTAACGCCGAGCTGCACGGCGGCTTCGCCCTGGGTCCAACCCTGCCGACTAATATGCTGCTCGAGGGCCATCATCAGACTCGAACGAAGCTTCATCTTCTCCGCTTCAGCAGCCGTATCCTCGATGGCGTCCCATACGCTGTCGAACGCCTCATCACTCATCTTTCACCTCGCCCAGCAAGGCCCCGTAGCTGGCGGATAGCCGAAGCAACCACCCCCACGAGCCATGGCTTGTCGCTGCCGTCCCCTCGTACCGGGCGATTTCTGAGCGCCAGCGAAGTATGAGCCCGGTACGAGGGGACGGCAGCGGCACAGCACCTCTCGTCAGCCTTCTCGTAATAACCGCATCGGCGATACCCGGTAATACCGCCTTGCCCCCAGCGATCCCGCCACCCAGACGGTCACCAGCCCCACCAGCGCACCGGCGACCAGCGTCAACGGCCGGAACGGGTAGTCGAGGTTAAACAGCACCTCCGCCACCACCACGCCGGCCGCGGTGGCGGCGAGCCCGGCGATGCCGCCGGCGACCAGGCCCACCAGCCAGAACTCGAGCCGGGCCATGCGCCGGATGCGTTTGCCGCTCGCGCCCAGCGCCCGCAGCAGGGCACTCTCGAAGCGACGCTGCTCGCCGGTGATCTGCAGCGCCGCCAGCAGCACCAGCACCCCGGCGGCCAGGGTCAGTAGCGCCATGAGCTCGACCACGCTCGCGCCCTGGTCGATGATCGTGCGCACGATGCGCAGGACACTGCTCACATCGATGGGTGTCACGCTCGGATACTCGCGCACCAGGTCGTTCAGCACCGCACTGTCCTCGGACGGCAGGTAGAAGCTGGTCAGCCAGGTCTGGGGCAGATCGTCGAAGGTCCCGGGCGAGGCGAGCACGAAGAAGTTGACGTTAAAGCTCTCCCAGCGCACCTCGCGCAGGCTGGTGACCTCGGCGGTGACCTGGCGGCCACCGGAGGTAAAGGTCAGCTGGTCGCCCAGTTCAACGCCGATCTGCTCGGCGAAGTCGGTCTCCACCGAGAGCTGCGGCGGCGGGTCCTCCGTGGCGCCCCACCAGTCGCCGGCGATGATGCGGTTGTCCGACTGCAGATCTCTCGTCCACGAGAGGTTGAACTCGCGCCGGGCGAGGCGGCGGGCCTCGGCGCTGTCGTAGTCCTCGGCCTCGACAGAGTCCTCGTTAAGCGACGTCAGCCGCGCCCGCACCATGGGATAGAAGCGGGTATCGATATCGGCCCCGGCGAGGGTCGAGCGCACGCCGTCGAGCTCATCCGGCTGGATGTTGATGAGGAACTGGTTGGGCGCATCCGGCGGGATCTCGCTCTCCCAGGCATTGAGCAGGTCGTTACGCACCACCGCCAGCAGGAACAGGCTCATCAGCCCGAGGCCCACGGCGACGATCTGGATCGTGGCCGTTACCGGCCGGCGCGTGAACCCCGTCAGCCACAGCAGCCGGCTGTTGCCGCCGCGCCGCGCCCAGGCCCGGGCGCCATAGACCACCGCCGCCGCCACCGCGGCGAGCAGCACCAGCGTCGCCGCCACCGCACCGAAGACACTCAGCGTGACGCGTAGATCCCCCGCCTGCCAGGCCATCAGCCCGAAGATCGCCAGCGCGGCGACAAATAGCGGCATGCCGGCTCGCAGCAGTCCACTGCCGAGATCCTGGCGCAGAACCCGCATGGGCGGGGCATCACGCAGCCGCGCGAGGGTGGGCAGGGCAAAGCCGATGAGCGCGGCGGCTGCCGTCAGCCAGCCGGTGGCGAGCGGCTGCCAGCCGGCGGGCGGCAGACGGGTGTCGATCAGTTCCGCGACCAGCGCGAGCATGCCGAGGTGCAGGAGATAACCCAGCCCTGCACCGATCGCCCCGGCGAACAGCCCCAGCCACAGCAGCTTGCCCACCATCAGGCCCAGCACCTGTCGGCGCGTGGCACCAATGGCGCGCATCACGGCGACGCCGGTGATCTGGCGCTCGGCATAGTGGCGGACCGTCAGGAGCACCGCGACACCGGCGACGATCACCGTCAGCAGGGCGGCCAGACCGAGGAAGCGCTTCGCCTGGCCGATGATCTCCGAGGCGCCACGGCCCTGCTCGCTGGGGCGTTCGATCTCGACGGCGTTGCCCTGCTCGGCCGCCAGCCGGTCGGTAAAGCCCTTTACGGTCGCCGCCTCACCGGCGAGGAGCAGCTTGTGACGGACCCGACTGCCCTCGCCGAGGAGCTCGGTGGCGGCCAGGTCGGACTGGTTGAACATCACCCGGGGCGCCAGTCCGCCGAAGCCCTGGCCCCGATCGGGCTCGAAGCTGAGGATGGCGGTAATCTCGAGAACGCGCTCACCGACACGGAGCGTCTCGCCCATCTCCAGGTCGAGCAGGCCCAGCAGCCGCGATTCGATCCAGGCCGTGCCCGGCTCGGGGATACCCGGCGGCTCGACCTCCGCCGCACCGGGCTCGGGCCGGGTGCGCAGGCTGCCGCGCAGCGGATAGCCCTCGGTGACCGCCTTCGCCGACACCAGCCGGCTCTCGTCACCGCTCAGCACCACGGTGGGGAAGACCGCCGTGCGAGCGGTGGCGAGGCCAAGGGATTCGGCGTCGGCCTGCCAGGCATCGGGGATGGGCGAGGGATACTCCACCGCGCGGTCGGCCGCGAGCAGGTCGGCCGCCCGGGCCTCGGTGGCACCGGCGACCCGGTCGGCGAGCCAGGACACGCCGGTCACCGCGGCCACGGCGATGATCAGGGCGAGCGCGAGCAGGCGCAGCTCACCGCCCCGCCAGTCGCGGTAGAGCAACCGCAGCGAGAGCATCAGCCGGCCTCCTGCGCCAGCGCGCCATCGCGCAGGTAGCGCACCCGGTCGCAGCGCCCGGCAATGGCATGGTCGTGCGTAACCAGGATTAGCGTGGTGCCCGAATCACGGTTGAGGGCGAAGAGCAGGTCGATGATCTGCTCGCCGGTGTGGTGATCGAGATTGCCGGTGGGCTCGTCGGCGAACAGGATCCGCGGCCGGCTCACGAAGGCGCGGGCGATGGCGACACGCTGTTGCTCGCCGCCAGAGAGCTGGGCGGGGTAGTGGGCGGTGCGATCCTTCAGCCCCACCCGCTCGAGGGCGGCGGCCGCCTGGGCGCGGGCATCACTGTCCCCGGCGAGCTCCGCCGGCAGCATCACGTTCTCCAGCGCGGTCAGACCGGGCAGGAGGTGGAAGGCCTGGAACACGAACCCGACCCGGCCGCTGCGCAGCGCCGCGCGCTCGTCCTCGTCCATGGTGGTGAGGTCATGACCATCGAGACTGACCCGGCCGCCACTGGGCAGGTCCAGGCCCGCCAGCAGCCCCAGCAGCGTCGACTTGCCCGAGCCCGAGGTCCCGAGAATCGCCAGGGAGTCGCCGGCATCAATGCTAAGATCGAGGTTTTCGAACAGGCTGATCCGGCCCTCCGGGGCCTCGAAGCGCATAGCGAGGGCGCTGGCTTCGAGCACCGGCGAACCTTGAGGGGATGATTCCATGGTATCGGGCATGCGAGTGCGGCTCCTGAGTAGCAATTGGTTACGGGTAATCACCCTGCTGATCATCGGTTCGATGACCGCCACCGCGGCCGCCGAGCCGCGAATACTGGTCCTCGGCGACAGCCTGTCGGCCGCCTACAACATGCCGACCGAATCGGGATGGGTGGCCCGCCTGTCGACCGATCTGGGCGCGCAGGTCGAGGTGGTCAACGCCGCCATCAGCGGTGCGACCACCGCCAGCGGTCGGGCACGACTCCCCGATGCCCTCGACACCCACCGGCCCGACATCGTCATCATCGCGCTCGGTGGTAACGATGGCCTGCGCGGCATCTCGCTCGACACCATGCGCGACAACCTCGTCGCGATGATCGGGCAGGCCCGCGACGCCGATGCCCGGGTGATCCTCGCCGGCGTCCGCCTGCCCTCGAATTATGGCAGCGCCTTCATCGAACGGTTCCGTGATGTCTACCGCGAGGTGGCGGAGCGCACCGGCGTCACCCTCATCCCCAAGCTGCTCGAGGGCGTCGCCGACGACCCGTCGCTGATGCAGTCCGATGGCATCCACCCCAACGAACAGGCACAGCCCATTATCCTCGAGACGGTGCGTGCCGCCCTTGATCCGATGCTCGGATCGGACCACGCAGCGCTGCCGGCAGACTGACCGTCATGGTCAGCGGGAGGTGGTCGGAGAGCGGGGCATCCAGCACCTCCACCGTCTCTACCGCCAGGCTCGGGGTGACGAGGATATGGTCGATATTGCGAGCCGGGCGCCAGCTCGGGTAGGTGGGCACCTCGTTGATCGGCTCGCGCAGGTCGGTCTCGGCGCAGAGATACCGCAGCTCCGGGCTGGCCGAGTGGCAGTTGAGATCGCCCATCACGATGACGTGCGGCTCGTCGGCAATGCACTCGGCGATGTAGGCGAGCTGCGAGAGCCGGGCACGCTGGCTGAGCGCCAGGTGCAGCAACACCACCACCAGGTCACCCGTCGGCGTCGAGAACCGCACCAGTAGCGCCCCGCGCCCGGGAATCCGCCCCGGCAGGCGGTGCTCGGTAACCGCCGTGGCGGGCATCCGGCAGAGCAGGCCGTTGCTGTGCTGGGCGAGGCGCCCGAGTGGCCGGTTGGTCTGGATATAGCGATGCGGGAAGACCGCGGTCTTCGCCAGGAAGGCCGTCTGGTCGACGAAGCCGCTGCGCAGACTGCCGGCGTCAAGCTCCTGAAGGCCGACCAGGTCGAACTCGCGGATGGTATCGGCGATGCGTCGCAGGTTGGGGACGCGGCCCCGGTCCGGCAGCACATGCCGCCACCCGCGGGTGAAATACTGGTGATAGTAGCGGGTCTCGATACCGGCCTGGATGTTGAAGCTCATCAGCCGCAGCCGCGCCGGTAATCGCGGCCCGGAAGAGAGGAGCGGGCCGTTGTCGGTAACGGGCGCCGACCCGCGGGCGTCGGCGTCCGTGGGCAGGTCAGTCACCGCTCAGCCGTCACCCAGCTCATCGGCCACCAGCGAATCGGCCACATCCAGCATGCCCCGCTGGCCGCCGGCCTCGCGCACATCCACCAGGTACCGGCCGGCGACACCAACGGACGGCGTCCCGCGGACCCCGTAGGCCTGGGCGAGGCGCTCGGCGCGGTTGAGGCTGGAGCTGACCGCGAACGAATTCAGCGCATCCATCACCTCGGCCTCGGTGACATCCGCCACGCTCGCGTAGAAGGCGGCGACGTCGTCGTGGCTCTGGAACCGACGGCCCTCGTCATGAATGGCATCGAACAGCGCGCGGTGGGTCTGATCGAGGATCCCCAGTGCATCGGCGGCGTAATAGGCCCGCGCCAGCACCGCCCAGCTGTCGCGTCCAAAGGTGATCGGCGTATGGATCACCTCGACCCGGTCGGCATTGTCCGCGGTCCAGTTGCTCAGCACCGGCTCGAAGTCGCTGCAGTGCGGGCAGCCGTAGGAGAAAAACTCCCGGACCTGCACCCGCCCCTCGTCGGTATCGGTGGACTGGGGTGTATCGAGCGTGCGGTACCCCTCCTGGGCCAGGGCGCCGGTGGCACCCAGCCCGATCACCAGGGAGAACAACGCCAGCGCGGCGCCGGTAAGGAAGCGGGGGAATCGTGTCGTTGGCATATTAAAGCTCACCGTAAGAGTGCAGGCCCGAGAGGAACATGTTCACGCCCAGGAAGGCGAAGGTGGTCACGAAAAGCCCGACCACTGCCCACCAGGCCATGGGTGCACCACGCAGGCCCTTGGTATAGCGCAAATGAAGCCAGGCCGCGTAGTTGAGCCAGACGATCAGCGCCCAGGTCTCCTTCGGGTCCCACGACCAGTAGGCCCCCCACGCCTCGGCCGCCCACAGGGCGCCGAGAATGGTGGCGACGGTGAAGAACGCGAAGCCCAGCGCAATCGTGCGATAACTGACATCGTCGATCTGTTTGAGCGTGGGCAGGCGCTCGGCCCAGCGGCTGCCGTCGGGGACGCGGGCGCGGATCAGGTAGGCCACCCCCAGCATCGCGGCGATCGCGAAACAGCCATAGCCGATGAAGTTGGCGGGCACGTGGATCTTCATCCAGTAGCTCTTCAGCGCCGGGACCAGCGGCTCGATCTGCGAGGCGCCGCGCTCGAAGTGGTACCACAGCAGAAAGCCCACCGAGGCGGCGATCACCAGCAGCACGAAAAAGCCCATGGAATAGGTCTGCTGGGCCTTTTCGTAGTAGAGATAGATCAGCGCGGTAATCACCGCAAACAGCACGAAGACCTCGTAGAGGTTGCTGACCGGGATGTAGCCGATACCGCCGGCAAAGAGGTGGGTCTCGTGCCAGCGCACCAGCAGGCCGATCAGCCCGGCGCCGGCGCCGAACCAGGTCAGCGTCGAGGCGACCCGGCCGGTGAAGGCGTGTCCGGTCACCAGCGAGAGGCCGTAGACGAGCGTTGCGGCCGGGAACAGCGCGCTCATCCACATGATCGCCGACTGGCTGGAGAGCAGGTACCGCAGGAAGAAGTCGGTCTGTGCGGCCTCCAGCGCCGGGTAGCGCATAACCGCGAACAGGCTCAGTACGCAGACCGCGCCCATGTAGATCCGCGAGGCATGCCAGTGCCAGCCGATGCCGACCATCGCGGCGGCGGTGAACAGCGTGATCACCACCTCGTAGCCGTTCATGACGTCGCCCAGGACCTGGAAGGCCCCGGCGGTGGCAAACGCCACCAGGGCCGCCCAGGCCCAGTCGCCCAGCGTCAGCCGTTGCCAGAGCGACGGCCGGCGCATCTGTCGAATCATTTCCTCGCGGGTCGCAACCATTTACCTAACCTCGGTCCGTTTTGCGTGGGTCGAACTGCGAGTCGACCGCCTCCACCATTGTCCCGAATTCCGCCGCGAAGGCCTCGGGCTGGCGCTGGTTGGCGCCGGCCATCAGCAGGTCGGCACCGCCGTCCTCGCGGGGAGTGATCAGCGCCCATACCCGCCGGTGGGATATATAAAAGAGCAGGAACACCCCCAGTGTAAGCATGGCCGAGCCGGCATACACGACATTCTTGCCCGGCGCGCGGGTGATCTGAAGCCCCGTCGCCTGGCGATGATCGAAGTGATCGATGCTGAAGATGACCGGCGATCCGTAATCGGCCACCGTCGAGACGGCGTTCATCGCGTCCTCGAAGAACGCGCGCTGATCGGCATCGGTCTGCACCATCGACAGCTGCACGCCCTCGCGGGCGGCGAGCACCTCGCGATAGATCTCGAACATCGTGCGCTGCAGGACCGAGCGCGAGAACTCGAGCAGCATCTCCGGGCGATTCGAGCCGGCGACCCGGTTTTCGAGCTGGCGATTCACCGCCCCGAAGCCGCCATCGAGCAGGGTGGCGATCATGTCATCGGCGGTGCCGGCCACCCGCTCACCGAGATCGGGATTGGCGACCCCCATCCGCCCCAGCAGACCGTCGGCGGCGCGCTGGGCGGCCTGCTCGACGCGGTTCGGGTCATCGAGCGCGGCATGAAAGTCGAGGAACGTCTCCATCGAGGCGTTTTCATCCGCCGGGACATGCAGGTAGCGAAACGGCTCGCCGGGGCCGTTGCGGATGCCGTGCAGGTAGTACCAGCGATCGTCGATTTCCACCGGCGCCATGTAAGTCTGGAATTCCCGCGCCTGGCCGGCCTCGTCGCGCAGGGTGTAGTTAAACGACGGCCCGACGTTGCGGAATTCGTCGCGGGCCCCGGTACGCTCCACGGCGCGCGGATCGGCATTGACGTTGAAGAGCTGGAAATCATCGATTTCCATGGTGCGCTCCATGCCGCCGAGCTGCAGGCGCAGGTTCTCGAACACCCGGCCGTTGACCGGCATCGATGCACCGGAGCCGTCGAGCAGGTGGCCGGTCAGCTCCAGCGCCGTCCCGCCATCGGAGAAGGAGGCCTGGTAGAGCGTGTGGCCGCGATGGGTCAGCGGCTCGTTGACCGAAATCGTCTCGCGGATCGGCTCGTCGAGCTCGGGGTCGTGGATCACCAGGTCGCTTTCGTAGCTGCTGGGCATGCCGTTGGGGTAGTGATCGATACGGAAGTCCTCGAGGTAGACCTCGAAGGGCAGTTCCTGGACCACGTAACCGTCACGCACCTGCAGGAAGGCGACGTTCGTATTGGTGTCTTCGGGAATGGTGACATTGCCCCGGAACGAGCCGCTGTCCGGCCCCAGCCAGCTCTCCCCCGGCACCTGCGACACCGGCAGATCGCGGGTCTCCACGGCCAGGTTGCCGGTCATCTCGCGGATCTTCAGGCCGATGTTGCCGTCGATCAGCGCGCCTACGGCGATGACTACGACCGCAAGGTGGGTCAGCACGTAGCCCGCCCGGGTAGCGGTCCCCTTCATGCCGGCGAGGATCACCGTATCGCCCCGGACCTCGCGGCGGGTGCGATAGCCGTAGCCCTGGAACGCCGAGTCGGCCACCATCTCCGCCGAGTCGGCATCGGCATCGACCTGCCAGCGCCGGTGGCTGGAGAGCGCCAGCAATGACTGCTCGCGGACATGGGTGCGATAGCGGGTCACCTCGCGCCAGACCCCGGGGATATGGCGACTGACGCACACCCCGGTGGAAACGATCAGGAAACCGAGGATGCCCAGAAACCACCAGGCCGAGTAGACGTCGTAGAGGTTCAGTGCCTTGAAGACCTGGAACCAGAACGGCCCGAACTGGATGAGGTAGTCGTTATAGGGATCGTTCTGCGGCAGGACGGTTCCGATGACCGACGCGATGCTCACCACCACCAGGAGGGTGATGGCGAGGTTCATCGAGCCCAGGAACTCCAGCCATACCGGGCTCGACCGACGCCGTTCGCGCCGCTTCGAGCCGGCCGGGCTGCCTGTCACTGCCGCAGCATTCTCCGCCATGGAATGTCCACCTCTGCTCGTGGATTACTCGGCGGCGATATCCGTCGGGTAGAGTCCGCGTACGTAGTTGGCCACCGCCTGGATCTCTTCATCGGTGAGCTTCGAGGCGATGTCATTCATCAGCCCGGCCTGGCCATAGCCGGACCGCTCGCCGGAGCGATAGAGGCCCAGCTGCTCGGTGGTATAGTCGACCTTCTGGCCGCTGAGCCGGGGATAACCGCTGCCGGGCACGCCCATGCCCCCGGGGCCGTGGCAGCTCACGCAGGCCGGCACCCCCTTCTCGGCGATGCCGCCCATGTAGATGCTCCGCCCCGTGCTGAGCAGCTCCTCCGGCGTTTCACCCAGCTCGGCATCCAGGTCGGAGAAGTACACCGCCAGATCGGCCATGGTCTGCTTGTCGAGCCCTGCGGCCTGGCCCAGCATGATGGCATTGTCGCGCTCACCGGACTTGTAGAACTGTAAATGATCGTAGATGTAATCCGCGTGTTGACCGGCCAGGTTGGGGTAATTGGGCACGATACTATTGCCCTGCTGCCCGTGGCATGCCGCACAGGTCGCCGAGGCCGCCTTGCCGCGCTGCGGGTCGGCGTTTTCGAGCTGGGCCTGGGCCGCGCCGCTCACCAGCAGCAGCGCCGTAAACGCGGTTAGCAACTTGACGATCATAATGTCCGATAGTTATTGGGTAGACTAGCGTTATACCAACGCCCCCGACGGGGGGTCAATTTAAATGATTCAAAGCTGAAAAATGACATTAGACTACCGCCGGGCGCAATTCCTCCTCTCCGCCGTCGAACCCGCGCAATTGCCCGCGGACCGCGGCGACGAGGTGGCGTTCGCCGGCCGCTCCAATGCCGGCAAATCCAGCGCCCTCAACGCCATCACCGACCAGAAGCAGCTCGCCCGGGTCAGCAAGACGCCGGGCCGTACGCAGCAGATCAACGTCTTTCCCCTGGCCGAGGATGCCGCCACGGCGCGGCTCATCGATCTGCCCGGTTTCGGCTATGCCAAGGCCCCGGCGTCGGTGCGCGAGCACTGGCAGCGGATCCTGCCGCAGTACCTCGAAAACCGCCAGAGTCTGCGCGGCCTGATCCTGATCATGGACATCCGCCATCCGCTGGGCCCGCTGGATTCGCAGATGCTGACCTGGTGCGAGGCCGCGGGACTGCCCGTGCATGTATTGCTCAGCAAGGCCGACAAGCTCGGTCGTGGTCGCGCGGGGAATACGCTGCAATCGGTGCGTCGGGATGCCCGGGCGATCTGTCCGGCGGCCACCGCCCAGCTCTTTTCATCGCAGACTCGGCAAGGGGTGGATGATGCCCGCCGGCAGCTCGACGACTGGCTGCAGACATAAAAAACCCCGGCATCCAGGGGGGTATGGATACCGGGGACGATTGATCCGACCGTGGGGGGGGTACGGCCGGATCGCTCTGGCCCGCACCCAAGGGAGGGAGTGGCGGACCGCGTCGGGCACTGACGCACCTTTAATGACAGCGCCGCCTTCAGCGAAGTTCAGTGGGCGGTATCCCAATCGTCACCGATGCCGACTTCCACCTCCAGAGGGACGTCCAGGTCGGCGGCCGCCGCCATGAAACCGCGGATCCGCTCGCCAATCGCGGCCTCGTCGCCGGCCGGCACCTCGAGCACCAGTTCGTCGTGGACCTGCATGACCAGCGTCGCATCCGGCTGCTCCCGGCCGATCCAGTCGTCCACGGCGATCATCGCCCGCTTGATGATATCCGCCGCAGTCCCCTGCATCGGGGCATTGATGGCGGTGCGCTCGGCGTACTGGCGGCGCTGGTTGTTGCGGCTGTTGATCTCGGGCAGGTAGAGCCGGCGGCCATACACCGTTTCCACGTAGCCCTGCTGGTGGGCGGTCTCCCGCGTCCGGTCCATGAACGCCTGCACGCCGGGATAGCGCTCGAAGTAGCGATCGACATAGGCCTGTGCCTCGCCGCGCTCGATGCCCAGCTGGCGGGCGAGCCCCCACGCCGACATACCGTAGATGAGACCGAAATTGATGGCCTTGGCGGCACGGCGCTGATCGCCACTGACCGCCGCCGCCTCGCCGCCGAACACCTCGGCCGCGGTCGCCGCGTGGATGTCCTGTCCCTCGGCGAACGCCCGGCGCAGCCCGTCGTCCCCGGACAGGTGCGCCATGATGCGCAGCTCCACCTGGGAGTAATCCGCCGCCATCAGTCGATAGCCCGGCGTGGGCACAAAGGCGCGCCGGATGCGCCGGCCCTCGGGCGTGCGGATGGGGATGTTCTGCAAATTGGGATCCGACGACGACAGGCGCCCGGTGGCGGCCACCGCCTGGTGATAGGAGGTATGCACGCGCCCGGTGTGCGGGTTGATCAGGGTCGGCAGCTTCTCGGTATAGGTGGAGCGCAGCTTGGAGACGCCCCGGTAATCGAGGATCAGACGCGGCAGGTCATGCCCCTGCGCGGCCAGCTCCTCGAGCACCGACTCGGCGGTGGACGGGGCCCCCTTGGGCGTTTTCGCCAGTACCGGCAGCCCCTGGCGCTCGTAGAGGATCTCCTGGATCTGCTTGGGCGAGCCCAGGTTGAATGGCCCGCCGGCGGCGGTATGCGCCTGCGACTCGAGCTGCTGCATGGTCTCGGCGAGCTCGCGGCTCTGGGTCGCCAGCAGGCCGGCATCAACGCGCACCCCGGTGCGCTCGATCCGCGAGAGCACCGGCAGCAGGGGCAGCTCGATGGACTCGTACACCGACATCGGCCCGGGCCGCTCGGCGAGCGACGGCCACAGCGACTCGTGCAGCCGCAGTGTGATGTCGGCGTCTTCAGCGGCGTAATCCACCGCCTGGTCGAGGGCCACCTGGTCGAAGGTGATCTGTTTCGCCCCCTTGCCGGCCACGGCCTCGTAACCGATAGGGCGGTAGTTGAGGTATTTCTGCGCGAGCGAGTCCATGTCGTGGCGGGCCGCCGTGGCGTCCAGGCAGTACGACTCGAGCATGGTGTCGTGGACCACGCCGCGCAGGGTGATGCCGTGGTTGGCCAGTACGCTCATGTCGTACTTGAGGTTCTGCCCCAGCTTGCCGGCGGCGGGATCCTCGAGCAGCGGCTTCAGCCGCGCCAGGGTGGCATCGCGATCGAGCTGCCGGGGCTGATCCGGGCCGGTATGCGCGAGCGGCAGATAGGCGGCCTCTCCTGCGGTGACGGCGAACGAGACGCCGACCACCCGGGCGCGCATGTAATCGAGGCTGTCGGTCTCGAGGTCGAGGGCGAAAAAAGGCGCGGCAGCGAGCCGCTCGAGCCACGCCTCGAGATCGGCCTCGGTCTGGATGCAGTGATAGCTGGCCTGCGGATCGGCGGCGTCGTGATACGCGGTCGCGGCGGCCGGCTCAGCGGTCTCGCCGGCATCGGCCTCGATCTCACGCAGCCAGGTGTTAAAGCCGAGCCCCCGGTAGCGCCGGGCCAGTTCGTCGCGGTCGGGGCTGTCGAGGCGGATCGCCAGCGGCGCCAGGGGCAGATCGACGTCGCACTGGATGGTCGCCAGCTGGCGCGACAGATCGAGCTCGTCGAGATGCGCGCGCAGGCTCTCGCCGACCTTGCCGCCGATGGCACCGGCGTTCTCGCGGATGCCATCGATGGAACCGTACTGGCCGAGCCACTTGGCGGCGGTCTTGGGACCGACCTTGGGCACGCCGGGGATATTGTCCGAGGTATCCCCCACCAGGGCCAGGTAATCGATGATCTGCTCGGGGGGCACACCGAATTTCCCGATCACACCGTCGCGATCAAGCGTCGTGTTGGACATGGTGTTGAGCAGCGTGACCCCGCCGTTGACGAGCTGCGCCATGTCCTTGTCGCCGGTCGAGATCAGCAGCGTGAGCCCGTCCGCCCGACCGCGCACGGCGAGGGTGCCGATGACGTCATCCGCCTCGACACCCCCCACCTCGATCAGCGGCAGGCCCATGGCGCGGACCACCGCCTTGAGCGGCTCGAGCTGGGCGGCGAGATCGTCGGGCATGGGCGGGCGGTTGGCCTTGTACTCGGCGAACAGCTCGTCGCGGAAGGTCTTGCCCGGGGCGTCGAAGACCACGCCCATGTGCACGGGCCGGTAGTCCTCGATCAGTCGCCGGAGCATGCTGAGCACACCGTAGATCGCGCCGGTGGGCTCGCCCGACGTGTTCGTGAGCGGCGGCAGGGCGTGATAGGCCCGGTAGAGATAGGACGAACCGTCCACCAGCAACAGGCGCTTGTCGGGATCACTCATAGCGGTCTCAGATCCGTTCCAGGTTGGCGTAGGCGGCGACCAGCCATTTGGTGCCCGCATCGTTGAAGTTGACCTGGACACGGGCGTTGGGGCCGTTGCCCTCGCAGTCGAGCACGACACCCTCGCCGAAGCGGCTGTGCTGGACGCGCTCGCCGAGCCCGAACGCGGCCTCGGTGGCGGTGGCGGCCTCTTCCCCGAGGCCGCTCCCGGCGGCGTTCGGGCCGGTGACCGAGAACCGCGCCCGGACCTCGTCCACCAGCGCCGGGGGCAGTTCGCGGATGAACCGCGAGGCGATGGCGAAATCGTCCCGGCCATGCAGGCGGCGGCGCTCGGCATAGGTAATCAGCAGCCGCTGCCGGGCGCGGGTGATGCCCACGTAGGCAAGGCGGCGCTCCTCCTCGAGCCGGCCCGGCTCCTCCACCGACATGCGGTGCGGAAACAGCCCTTCCTCGAGCCCGGCGAGGAAGACCACCGGGAACTCCAGTCCCTTCGCCGAGTGCAGGGTCATCAGCTGCACGCAGTCCTCCCAGGCGCCGGCCTGTCCCTCGCCCGCCTCCAGCGCGGCGTGGGCGAGGAAGGCGGTGAGCGGCTCCATCTCCGCCTCGACGCTGGTGTCCTGCTCGAAGTTGCCGGCCGCGGTAATCAGCTCGTCGAGGTTCTCGAGCCGGTCCTGGGCCCGGTCCGAGCTGTCCTTGCCCAGATGGGCGCGCAGCCCGGTTCGCGTCAGCATCGTCTCGATCCGCTCGGGCAGGGCCACCTCGGCGGTCTCCGCCGCCAGGCCGTCGATCAGGTCGAGGAACGCCCGCAGCGCATTGCCGGCACGCGCCGGCAGGCCGCCGCCGTGGGTGACCAGTCCGCGCGCCGCGGCCCAGAGACTGATGTCCTGGTCACGCGCGGCGATGCGCAGGGTCTCGACGGTGCGGTTGCCGATGCCGCGGGTGGGAGTGTTGATGACGCGCTCCAGCGCGGCGCTGTCGTCGCGGTTTGCGATCAGGCGCAGATAGGCCAGGGCGTCCTTGATCTCGGCACGCTCGAAGAACCGCAAACCGCCGTAGACCCGGTACGGCACGCGCCGGGCCATCAGCGCCTCCTCGAAAGTCCGTGACTGGGCGTTGGAGCGGTACAGGATGGCGATATCGCTGCGCGCCAGGCCCTGCTCGTCGACCATGGCCATCAGCCGTTCCACCACGAAGCGCGCCTCGTCCTGCTCGTTGAACGCGGCATAGAGGGCGATGGGCTCGCCCGCCTCGCCCTCGGTCCAGAGCTTTTTGCCCAGGCGATCGCTGTTGCGGGCGATCAGCGTATTGGCGGCATCGAGGATGGTGCGGGTGGAGCGGTAGTTCTGCTCGAGCCGCAGCACCCGGGTGTTGGTGTAATCCTTGCGGAAGCGCTCCAGGTTCTCCACCCGGGCGCCGCGCCAGCCATAGATCGACTGGTCGTCATCGCCGACGATGAACACATCCGACTCCGGCCCGGCGAGGAGCTTGAGCCATTCGTACTGGATGCCGTTGGTGTCCTGGAACTCGTCCACCAGGACGTGGCGGAAGCGGCGCCGGTAGTGACCGAGCAGCTCGAGGTGGTTCTGGAGCATCTCCACCGTGCGCAGCATCAGCTCGGCGAAATCGACCACGCCGGCGCTGCGGCAGGCCTGCTCGTAGGCGGCGTAGACCCGGGCCATCTGCCCGGTGTACGGATCGGCGCTGTCGAGGTCCTCGGCGCGCTCGCCGGCATCCTTGCGGGCGTTGATGAAGCCCTGCAGCTGGCGCACCGGCCAGCGATTCTCGTCGAGCTCGAGATCGCGCATGACCCGTTTCACGAGCCGCCGCTGATCCTCGCTGTCGAGGATCTGGAAGCCCTGTGGCAGACCCGCCTCCTGCCAGTGCAGGCGCAGCAGGCGGTGGCTGAGGCCGTGGAATGTCCCCACCCACAGGCCCGAGCGGCTGATCCCGAGGCGCTCCTCGATGCGCCCGCGCATCTCGGCGGCGGCCTTGTTGGTGAACGTCACCGCCAGCAGGTTCCAGGGCGTGGCGCCCTCCACCCGGACCAGCCATGCGGCCCGGTGGGTGAGGACACGGGTCTTGCCACTGCCGGCACCGGCGAGTACCAGGGCATGACCCAGCGGCGCGGTCACGGCCTCGCGCTGGGCGGGATTAAGCGGGTCGATCAGATCGGAGACTTCCATTCCTGCGAGTATATCAGCGCGCCCCGGAACTAGGTGGCGGGCAGTGCCCTCACCGGCGGCAAATCGCGGATGAGCTCGGCAAGCGCACTGATCACCGGCTCGCGGGCACAGCCGCGACGGCGATAGATCGCCAGCTCGCGCACCGGCGGTGGGCCGGCGAATGGCCGCACGACAAGCCCCTCGGTCTGGGTGCCGGCGGCCTGCACGGCCAGGGTCGGCATCAGGGTGACGCCGGCGCCGGTGGCCACCATCTGGCGCAGGGTCTCGAGGCTGGTGGCCCGGAAGTCCTGCTCCTGGCGGGCACCCACCCGCGAGCAGAAATCGAGGGCCTGGTCGCGCATGCAGTGACCCTCTTCGAGCAGCAGCATGGACGTGCCGTCAAGGTCGTGCCGGCCGATACTGGACTGCGCCGCCAGCGGATGGTCGATTGGCAGTGCCACCTCGAACGGCTCCTGGAAAAGCGACCGGGCGACCAGCCCCTCGTCGGGCACCGGCACCCCCATGATGGCGGCATCCAGCGTACCTTCCTGCAGCCGCTCGACCAGCCCGCGGGTGCGCTCCTCGTGGAGCAGCATCCGCAGTTTCGGGTACTGCGCCTGCAGGACCGGGAAGAGATGCGGGATCAGGTACGGCCCCAGCGTCGGGATGATGCCGATGCGCAGATCACCGCTCATGGGGTCGCCGGCGGCCCGGGCGACGCTGACCAGGTCATCGACCTCGTTGAGCACCTGGCGGGCACGCTCGGTGATCATCTGCCCGACGGGGGTCACCAGGACCCGCTTGCTGGTGCGCTCGACCAGCTGCACCCCGAGATAGCCCTCGAGCTTCTTGATCTGGGTGCTGAGCGTCGGCTGGCTGACATAGCAGGCCGCCGACGCCCGACCGAAGTGCTGATGGTCGGCGACGGCGACCAGGTAGCGCAGATCGCGGAAGTTGACATGGTTCATAGCTCCGCGAGTCTAGCGCATCAGCTTCCCTCGAGGCAGGACACCAGGCGCTCGCCGAGTTGATTGATCAGGGTGGCGTAGAACTCGTCACCGACGGCGATATCACTGCCGAGCGGGTCGAGCACGCCGGTGCGGGCATCGGTCCCGCCCAGAACGGTCTCGACAAGCTGCGGGTTGAACTGCGGCTCGGCGAACACGCACTGCACATCGTGGCGATCGACGACGGTGCGGATCTCGGCAATATGCGCCGGGCTCGGATCGCTGGCATCACTGAGCGAGATCGCGCCCACGGTATTCATGCCGAAGCGCCGCTCGAAGTACTGGTAAGCGTCGTGGAAGACCACGAAGGGGACGTCCGAGACCGGTTCCACCGCCGCACGGATGTCCCCCATCATGTCATTGATGTCAGCGCGGACCGCCTCGGCATTCTCGCGGTACTGATCCGCGTTGGCGGGATCCTCCGCCGCGAGGGTCTCGGCGATCAGGCCCGCCCAGTGACGGGCATTGGCCGGATCCAGCCAGGCATGCGGGTCGATACGGCCGTCGTTATGTCCCTCTTCGCCATGGTCACCGTGGTCGTCGTGGCCATCATCGCTGTGCGACTCGTGCCCGTGGTCGTCATGCCCGCCGGCCTCGGCCAGCACACGGTCACGGAAGGCGTAGCGCTCGGTGCCCTCCGTGTGCAGCAGTGCCACCTGCCGGGCATCGCCCGCGAGATTGTCCAGGGCTCCGGTCAGCCAGGGCGTCAGCTCATCGCCGACCCAGAAGACCACGTCGGCCGATTCCAGCGCACCGGCCTCGGACGGGCGCAGGGAATAGTTGTGCGGCGAGGCGCCCGGCTGGATCACCAGCGACGGTTCACCGACGCCATCCATCACCCGGCTGACCAGTGAGTGGACGGGGGCGATATCGGTGGCGACCTGGGGGGCAGCGGACACCGGCGCGGCCAGGGCGGTTACCATCAGCCCCAGGGCCAGCGCCGTGCGGCGCGTCCGGTCGGATCGATACAAATGATTCACGGGATGACTCCTCAACAGGCGTAAATGTAATGCTATACTATAACGATAATATCAAGCCTTTTCGAACAACCACGGCTATGGCAACTTCCTCGTCCATCATGACGCACCCACAGACCCCGCTGATCGAGGCGCAGGCCCTCAACGTCCGTATCGGTGGCAATCACATCCTCGAGGACATCACCCTGCGCCTGCGTGCCGGCGAGATCGTCACCGTGGTCGGGCCCAACGGCTCGGGGAAGTCGACCCTGCTGCGAGCGCTGATCGGCGCCCTTGCCATCGATAGCGGCCATATCCGGCGCGCCGACGACCTACGCCTGGGCTATGTCCCGCAGCGGCTGCATATCGACCCGACGCTGCCGCTGAGCGTGCGGCGGTTCCTCAACCTGCCACGCCGTCATGACCGGGCGACCATCGACCAGGCGCTCGCGCAGGCCGGCATCCCCGGCCGCGCCGATACGGCGCTGGCCTCGCTGTCCGGCGGCCAGTTCCAGCGTGCGCTGATGGCGCGGGCCCTGATCGACGAGCCCAATCTGCTCATGCTCGATGAGGCCTCGCAGGGGCTCGATCAGACCGGCACGGCGGACTTCTACCGCCAGCTCGAGCAACTCCGCGACCGCCTGGGCTGCGGCATCCTGCTGGTCAGTCACGACCTCCACGTCGTCATGCGCGCCGCCGACCGGGTGATCTGCCTCAACCACCACATCTGCTGCCAGGGGCGTCCCGAGGCGGTGACGGCCGCGCCTGAGTACCGTGCCCTGTTCGGCACCGACGACGAGGAGGCGCTCGCCATCTTCCGCCACAATCCCGATCACCACCCCCATGCCCCGGCGACGGAGCATGACCATGCTGGATGACTTCATGGTGCGGGCGACCCTCGCCGGCCTGGGCGTGGTCCTGGCCGCGGCACCGCTGGGGTGTTTCGTGGTCTGGCGGCGGATGGCCTTCTTCGGCGCGGCAACCGCCCATGCCGCCGTGCTCGGCGTTGCCTTGTCGCTGGCGCTGTCGATGTCGGTATTCGCCGGGGTGCTGGCGGTGTCACTGCTGATGGCGGTGACGGTCAGCCTGCTCACCGACCGCGGTTATGCCATGGATACACTGCTGGGGGTCATGGCGCATTCATCGCTGGCCTTCGGGCTGGTCGCGGTGTCGTTCCTGAGCGACGTGCGCATCGATCTGATGGCCTACCTGTTCGGCGACATCCTCGCCGTCGGTCGCACCGACCTGGCCATTATCTGGACCGGCTCGCTGCTGGTGCTGGGACTGACGCTGTGGCGCTGGCAATCGCTGTTGCTGGCCACCGTGAGCACCGAGATGGCCCATGCCGAGGGCATCGATCCGAGTCGCGAGCGGCTGATCCTGACCGTCGCGCTGGCCATCGTGGTGGCGGTAGCGATCAAGGTGGTGGGCGTACTGCTGATCGCGGCCCTGCTGATCATCCCCGCCGCCAGTGCCCGGCCGTTCAGTCACACGCCCGAGCGCATGGCGCTGATCGCGGCGGTGGTCGGGACGGTCTCGGTGCTCGGCGGCATGTGGGGATCATGGAACCTCGATACGCCCACCGGGCCGAGCATCGTCTGCGTCGCCGCGATCCTGTTCGCGCTCCTCAATACCCTGGCCCGTGGCCTGTCCCGCCGCCACGCCGGTATTTGACACACCCCCCCGTGGCTGGGAGCGTAAAGTAGTAAATCCCAACCACTACGGAGCACGCTGGAATGGACAGTCCCGAAATCGATGAACCCCTCGGCAACGCGCTTTTCAAGGCGACCGCCGATCACTCGCTGAACGCCATCACGATCACCGAGGCCGCCGAGGACGGCAGCGCCGGGCCGATTATCTACGTCAACCCGGCGTTTACCGAGATCACCGGCTATACCGCCGACGAGGTCGTCGGCCGGACCCCGGGGATGCTGCAGGGGCCGAAGACCGAGTCCGCCGTCCTCCAGCGCCTCGGCGAACAGATCCGCCGTGGCGAAGTGTTCCACGGCGAGACCGTCAACTACCGCAAGGATGGCAGCGAGTTCATCCTCGAGTGGAAGGTCGTCCCGGTCCGCCAGGACGGACGGGTCACCCACCATGTCGCCGTCCAGTACGACGTCACCGGCCGAATCTAAGCAACAGGAGTTAATCGCATGGAAGTCCTCTACACCACCACCGGTACCGCCAACGGCGGCCGCGACGGGCACGCCGCTATCAGCGACGGCTCACTCGACGTCAAGCTCACCGCGCCGAAGGAACTCGGCGGCCCCGGCGGCGACGGCACCAATCCGGAACAGCTGTTCGCCTGTGGCTATTCGGCCTGCTTCCTCGGCGCCATGCAGTTCGCCGGCGGCCAGGCGGGCATCAAGGTGCCGTCCGAGACACAGGTCACCGCCAAGGTGTCGCTGGGCAAGCGTGACGATGGCGAGGGCTTTGCCATCGGCGTCGACCTGTCCGTTGATCTGCCGGGCGTCGAGCGCGCCGACGCCGAAAGGCTCGTCGAGGCCGCCCACGTGGTCTGCCCCTATTCCTATGCCACTCGGGGCAATATCGACGTCACCACGACGCTCGCCTGAGCGGGACGCCCTCAGAGCATCTTCTCACCGGTATCGCGGCCCGGCGTCACGCCGGTGGTCATCCAGGCCTCGCCGGCATCGAGGGACGCCTTCTCGAGTTGCCAGCGAAAGCGATGGAAACCGCCATCACGGGCCACGACCCGCACCCGGTAGACGGCACGGTTAGGCCCCTCGCCCAGGGCCTCCACTTCGGCACGGGAGTGGTTGATCAACACGCCGTAACCCCGTCCCTTGATCATCCGCTTGAACCGCGGCAGGGGGCCGGTCACGGCGCGGTTATCGGGGTGGGCAAACGCCCAGACCTGCTCGATTCCGGCGTCGGGGACGGGGTCATCATTGTCGCTGAGTGCCCGTAGCTGGATGTCCACGACCTCCCGGGCGGTCAGATCCGGACCGGGGACGGCGGGCTCGCTGGCAGCGGCGGGGGTGGCGAGGATGCAGCTGGCCATCAGGCCGGCAAACAATCGAAAATAAGGCATGGCGATTAATCCCTCGGTTAATGGTCACACTGGTGTGACAACGCGGTTCCGGAATTCTTCGACATCGGGTTACAGTGCAGACATCAAGGCTGGCGAATAAGCGCCGGGGAGAATCATGGTCAAAACCAGCGCAACCGCGATGATCCGCCGACCCAGTCCCGTGGTGTTTTCGTTCGTCGTCGACGACTTTGTCCAAAACTATCCGCGCTGGTCGCCCGAGGTGAAAAGCCTCAAACCGTTGTCCGAGGGCCCGCTGGTCAAGGGCTGGCGCGGCCGACAGATGCGGGTCGATCAGGGTCGTCGCACCACGACGGATTTCGAGGTCGTCGCCCTTGAGCCCAATGAGCACATCGGCTTCCAGGGTGTGAAAGACCCCTACTACATCGATTTCTGGTTCACCGCCGAGGGTGATGACGTGACCCGGCTCACCTTCCGCTTCGAGCTCGGGCAACTGGGCCTCGCCTTCCGGCCCTTCGAGAAACTCATCACGCACGCCGTCCAGACCGGCGTAGATCGTGTCGCCCGCAACCTCAAACAACTGGTGGAATCGGAGACGCCCGATACCGCTCGTGCCCCCTCAGGAGAGCAGTGATGGAATTCACACCGGAGAAAGACCCGGGGATCATCCCCAACGTCCTCACCCAGATCCTCGATACCTGCGTGAACGGCATCACGCTGTCCGATCCCGATCAGCCGGACAATCCGATCGTGTTCGCCAACAAGGTGTTCGAGGACATCACCGGCTACGGGCAGGACGAGATCATCGGCCGCAACTGCCGGTTCCTGCATGGCGATGACCGCGACCAGCCCGGTCTGGAGACGATCCGCGAGGCCATGAAGACGCATTCGCGGGTCGAGGTGGTGCTGCGCAACTACCGCAAGAACGGCGAGCTGTTCCACAACCAGCTGACCGTCCAGCCGCTGCTCGACGAGAACGGTCAGCTGCTCTACTACCTCGGCGTCCAGTACGACATCACCCCCATCGTCTCGGCCCGCGAGGAGGCCGACCGGATGGCCGATCTGTTCAAAAAGGGGGATAACACCCCCGCCGAGTGAATCCGGCGGATCAGCCGCCGGGGTGCAGCAGGAACAACGCCGCGGCAGTGGCGATCATGATCGCCGCGTAGGGCAGGTTCCAGCGCAATAGCTGCAGGGCCCGCAGGTCATAGGCGCCCTGCAGCGCCAGGCTCAGGGCGGACAGCGGGCTCACCGCCACACCGATTCCCCAGGCGGCCAGGAAACAGCTCGCCAGCAGGCTGGGATCGGGGTCGAGCGGCGCCACGACCGCCGCCGCCGCGGCGACTCCGATCACCGGATGCACCCCGACGATGGACAACGCCACCAGGCCGGTCAGCAACAACCCCGCCTCCAGTGCGCCGAAACGGTCAAACGGCAGCGAAAAGCCGGTCACCGCCACCAGGCTCATCAGGCCGGCCGCCATGACCCCCGCCGACAGGAACAGGACCAGCTCACCACGCATCGCCGGCAGGCCCGTGCGGACATGCTCGGCCAGCACCCGGGCCGGCTGGCGATGGGTTACCGCCAGCGCTGCCGCCGTCACCGTCGGTGCGAGCAGGGCGATCAGCCCCAGCACCGACAACGACGGCCGCCAGCTGTGCGCCAGCAGGATCGCGAGGCCCAGCAGGCCGGGCAGCCAGAGGCTGCTGAAGTTGATCGGGTAGCCACTGAAGGCATCGACATCCAGCGCGCTCACGTCGCGGAACGTCAGCAAAAGCGCCGCCAGCGCCAGCGGTATCCCGAAGAGGAGGAGCAGCGGCAGCCGGGCGCCCGGCGCGTAGGTCAGCGCCGCGGCCATGGCGGCGAAAAAGGGCGACCAGAAGGCGGCGCTGCCGAACCCGCGCACCAGTGTGATGGCCTGCTGGCGCGTCAGGGTATGACCGTCGCTCATGCGCCTCGCCATGATGAACACGGTGGGCAGGTTCACCACCGATCCGAACAGGTGCACACCGGCGAGTGTGGTAACGAGGCTGCGCCGACCCTGCGGGACATCGGCCGACTCGGCGGTAGGCGGCACCGCAATCAGGCGCAGGAAACTCACCGCGGCGAGCATGGCGATCAGCAGCGCATTGCCGGCGATCGCCGTGCGCCAGTCCACCGCGCCATCGGCCACCCCGCCAACGGCGAGCCCCAGGCCGCCGACGCCAAGGAGCACCGTGCTCTGGATGCGGATACGCCGGGGGACGCCCGGCCAGAGGATTATGCCCGCCAGCCAGGCGGGTATCCCCGCCGCCAGCAGCGGCAGCCAGCCGGTCAGGCTGGCGATGGCGCTGATGGCGACACAGGCCCCTAGCAGCAACCCCGCGAGCGTTGTCACTCGACGGTGACGGACTTCGCGAGGTTACGCGGCTTGTCGACATCGGTCCCCTTGAGGACGGCGACGTGGTAGGCAAGCAGCTGAAACGGAATGGTGTAGAGCAGCGGGGCGACGACCTCGTCCACCGATGGCAGGGCGATCACCTGGCAATCCGCCGAGGCGGCCGGCGCCGCCGCGGGGTCGGCAAACACGTACAGCCGCCCGCCCCGGGCGCGCACCTCCTGGAGGTTGGACTTGAGCTTTTCCACCAGCTCGTTGTTGGGTGCGGCGGTAACCACCGGCATATCGGCATCCACCAGGGCCAGGGGCCCGTGTTTGAGCTCGCCCGCGGGGTAGGCCTCGGCGTGGATGTAGGAGATTTCCTTGAGCTTGAGCGCGCCCTCCATCGCAATCGGGTACTGTGTCCCGCGGCCCAGGAACAGCGTGTGATGCTTGTCAATGAAGGCCTCGGCGAGCGTTTCGATGCGTGACTCGAGGCCCAGCACCGTCTCGATCTGGCGCGGGATCTGGCGCAGCGCCCGGATCAGGCGCGCTTCCTCGTCGCGCGCCAGGCCATGGGCCCGGCCGGCGGCGATGACCGTGAGCAACAGCGCGGCGAGCTGGGTGGTAAAGGCCTTGGTGGAGGCAACGCCGATCTCCGGCCCCGCCCGGGTCATCATGACCAGGTCGGATTCGCGGACCAGCGAACTCTCGGGGACGTTGCAGATCGCCAGGGTCGCGAGGTATCCGAGGGTCTTCGCCTCGCGCAGCGCGGCGAGGGTATCGGCGGTCTCCCCGGACTGGGACAGGGTGACAAACACAGTCCCCGGCGATACCACGTGGCGGCGGTAGCGGAATTCGCTTGCCACCTCGACATCGCAGGGCAGCCCGGCGATGGACTCGAACCAGTAACGGGCGACCAGGCCGGCGTGATAGCTGGTCCCGCAGGCGACGATCTGGATCCGCCGGGCATCGCCGAGCAGTTGCGTCGCCGCCGGGCCGAGGGCCTCGGGCAGGATGCGATCATCGGCCACCCGCCCCTCGAGTGTCTCGGCAACGGCATTCGGTTGCTCGTGGATCTCCTTGGCCATGAAGTGCCGGAACGCCCCGCGCTCGACGGCATCGGCGGTGAGATCGGAGGTCCGGATCGGGCGCTCGACGGGGTGGCCGTCGGCGTCGAACACCCGTACCGCTTCGCGGGTGAGCTCGGCGACGTCGCCTTCCTCGAGATCGATGAAGCGCCGGGTCACCGGCAGCAGGGCGGCGACATCGGAGGCGATGAAGTGCTCGCCGATGCCCACGCCGATCACCAGCGGGCTGCCCCGCCGCGCCACGATCAGGCGATGCGGATCACGTCGGGCGATCACCCCCAGCGCATAGGCGCCGGTGAGTTCGGCAATGACTCCCTGCGTGGCGGCGAGCAGGTCATCTCCACCGTCGAGTCGCTCGTGGACGGCATTCACCACCGCCTCGGTATCGGTCTGCGATTCGAAGGTGTAACCGGCCGCGGTCAGGCGCTCGCGCAGGGCCTCATGGTTCTCGATGATGCCGTTGTGGACGATCGCCACTTCATCGCGGGCGACATGGGGATGGGCATTCGCCTCGGTGGGGGCGCCATGGGTGGCCCAGCGGGTATGCGCGATGCCCACCCCACCGCTGTGGGGCCGGGCCGCCTGCGCGGCCGCCAGGACCTCGACCTTGCCGACGGCGCGGTGCCGGTGCAGCTCGCCGGCTGCATCAAGGAGTGCCAGCCCGGCGGAGTCGTAGCCCCGGTATTCGAGCCGCCGCAGACCCTCGAGCAGAATGGGGGCGACATCCCTTTCCGCGATCGCTCCGACGATTCCACACATCCGGTTTCCCCCTTATCGAATTATCCGTCGCGCCGGGCGCCCCAGCCAGCGATCTGGCGGACGTGACCCCGATCCACGGCGAGGCTGTCGGCGGCGACATCGTCCCGCAGTATCGTGCCGGCGCCGATCGTGGCGCCCGACGCAATGTGTACCGGTGCGACCAGCGCGCTGTTGGAGCCGATGAAGACCCCGTCATCGACCTGCGTGACATGCTTGTCGCGGCCGTCGTAGTTGCAGGTAATGGTCCCGGCACCGACGTTCACGTCGGCACCGATTCGTGCATCCCCGACGTAGGACAGGTGATTGATCTTGCTGCCCGCACCGATCCGCGCCTGCTTGACCTCGACGAAATTGCCGACGCGGGCCGACGCCGCCAGTATGGTTCCCGGTCGCAGGCGTGCGAAAGGCCCGATCCGGCAGTCGCTGCCGATCTCCGCCGCCTCGATGTCGCAGTGCGCGAGTACCTCGGTGCCCGAGGCGACGCTGCAATCCTGCAGCCGGGTGAAAGGCCCGATCCGGACACCGTCGCCGAGGGTGACCTCACCTTCGATAATGGCGTCGACATCGATGAAGCAGTCCTCGCCCACGGTGAGAGTGCCGCGCAGATCAAAGCGCGCCGGATCGGCAAGGCCGAGGCCGTGATCGCGCATCAGGGTCCGCGCCTGGCGCTGCTGGCAGGCCCGTTCCACTGTCGCCAGCTGCTCGCGGTCGTTAACGCCCTGTACCTCGCGCGGGTCGGCGCAGGCGATCGGCTGCACGGCCCGGCCCTCGTCGTGCGCCATCGCGATACAGTCGGTGAGGTAGTACTCGCCCTGGGCGTTACCGGTGTCGAGCGTGTCGAGCCACCGCCGCAGAGGCCCGGCGGGCAGGCAGAGCACGCCGGTGTTGACCTCGCTAAGCCGCTGCTGCTCGGCCGTGGCATCCTTCTGCTCGACGATGCCACTGACTGTGCCGTCGGCATCGCGCAGGATCCGGCCGTAGCCGGTGGGGTCGTCGAGCACGACCGTCAGCAACGACACGCCCGATCCGGCCTCGGCCACCAGCGCCTGCAGCGTCTGCGGACGCGTCAGCGGTACATCGGCACAGAGCACCAGCACCTGGTGGGTGTCGGGGATATGCGGCAGTGCCTGCTGTACGGCATGGCCGGTGCCGAGGCGCTGCGCCTGGTAGACCCAGTGCAGATCGGGATCGGGGAACGCCGCCTGCACCGCCTCGCCGCCATGGCCGTGAATGACGTGGATGGACCGGGGCTGGAGCTGACGGGCCGTCTCGAGGACGTGATCGAGCATGGGACGACCCGCGACGGGCTGGAGCACCTTGGGCCGCCGGGAGCGCATGCGCTTGCCCTCGCCGGCGGCGAGGACAACGATGCTGAGTGGTGGACTGGACATGGGACTCCTTCCCGCCCCCCGGAGGGCCGTCCAGCCGGGGATCAGGTCCGGTTGGCGGCCTTGCGGATTTTCTGGACGGTTCGTAGCTGGGCGGCGGCCTCGACCAGTTCGGCCTGGGCGCGGGCGTAATCCATCTCGCTGCTGCGATTGGCGAGGGCATCTTCGGCCCGCTTGCGCGCCTGCTCCGCGGCGGCCTCGTCAATATCCCGGGCGCGTGTCGCGGCGTCGGCGAGCACCGTCACCACGTCCGGCTGGACCTCCATGGTACCGCCGGAGACGTAGAAGAACTGGTCTTCCCCGGATTCATCGCGCACCGTGACCTCGCCCGGCTTCAGCTGCACGAGCAGCGGGACGTGGCGCGGGTAGATGCCGACCTCGCCACCGACGGCCCGTGCCGAGACGAAAGAGGCCGTGCCGGAGTGAACCGACTCCTCGGCGCTCACGATGTCGATATGCATGGTAGTCGCCATAGCGGCCTTCCTTACAGGTTGCGGGCCTTCTCGACGGCCTCGTCGATCGTGCCGACCATGTAGAACGCCTGCTCCGGCAGATCGTCATGCTCGCCGTCGACGATGGCACGGAAGCCACGAATGGTCTCCTTGAGCGACACGTATTTGCCGGGCGCGCCCGTGAAGACCTCGGCCACGAAGAAGGGCTGCGACAGGAACCGCTGGAGTTTCCGGGCCCGCGTCACGCTCTGCTTGTCCTCTTCGGAGAGCTCGTCCATGCCGAGGATGGCGATGATGTCCTGCAGCTCCTTGTAGCGCTGCAGTACCTGCTGGACGTCCTGCGCCGTATCGTAGTGCTCCTGGCCGACCACCTGCGGGTCGAGCTGCCGCGAGGTGGAGTCGAGCGGGTCGACGGCCGGGTAGATACCCAGCTCGGCGATCGAGCGGGCCAGCACGATGGTGGCGTCGAGATGCGCGAAGGTGGTTGCGGGCGACGGGTCGGTGAGGTCGTCCGCCGGCACGTAGACCGCCTGGATCGACGTGATCGAGCCCTTCTGGGTGGAGGTGATGCGCTCCTGCAGGACGCCCATCTCCTCGGCCAGGGTCGGCTGATAACCCACCGCCGACGGCATGCGGCCGAGCAGGGCGGAGACCTCGACACCAGCGAGGGTGTAGCGGTAGATGTTGTCGATGAACATCAGCACGTCGCGGCCTTCGTCACGGAAGAACTCCGCCATGGTCAGGCCGGTCAGCGCGACACGCAGGCGGTTGCCCGGCGGCTCGTTCATCTGCCCGTAGACCAGTGCCACCTTGTCGAGGACGTCGGAGTCCTTCATCTCGTGGTAGAAGTCGTTACCCTCGCGGGTCCGCTCACCGACACCGGCGAACACCGAGTAACCGGCATGCTCGGTGGCGATATTGCGAATCAGCTCCATCATGTTGACGGTCTTGCCGACACCGGCACCCCCGAACAGGCCGACCTTGCCGCCCTTGGCGAACGGGCAGAGCAGGTCGATGACCTTGATGCCGGTCTCGAGCAGCTCGGTGGATCCGGCCTGCTCGGCGTAGGACGGAGCCTTGCGGTGGATCGGCCAGCGCTGCTCCGCGCCGACGTCACCGACCTCGTCGACGGGCTCACCAAGCACATTCATGATGCGCCCGAGCGTCTTCTCGCCCACCGGTACGGAGATCGGTTCCCCCGAGTTGGTCACCTCGACACCGCGCTGGAGGCCGTCGGTAGTGCCCATGGCGATGGCCCGAACGACGCCGTCGCCGGTCTGCTGCTGCACCTCGAGGACCAGGTTGTTGGCCTTGATATCGAGTGCGTCATAGATCTTCGGGACGGAGTCGCGGGGGAACTCAATGTCCACCACGGCACCGATGATCTGGACGACCTTTCCTGAACTCATAGGGCGGTTCCTCTTCGCGAAAGCATTGTATTCAGTTGTGGATAGCCGTTCACGCTAGACGGCTTCGGCGCCGGCCACGATCTCGGAGAGCTCCGTGGTAATCGCCGCCTGACGCGCCTTGTTATAGGCGAGATTCAGGTCGTCGATCAGTTTGCCGGCGTTATCGGAAGCGGACTTCATGGCCACCATGCGTGCGGCCTGTTCACAGGCGATGTTCTCGACCACGGCCTGGAAAACCAGGGACTCGATATACCGCTCGAGGAGCTGATCCAGCGCCTCGGCCGGGGACGGCTCGTAGAGATAGTCCCAGCTGTGGGCGGAGCGGGTGCTGTCGTCGTCCTCGGTTATCGGCAGCGGCAGGATCTGCTCCATCACCGGCTTCTGCGTCATCGTATTGACGAAACGGTTGTAGCAGAGGACGACCCGATCGAGGCTTCCCTCCGCGTACTGATCCATCATTACCTTGACCGTGCCGATGATATCGGCCAGCGCCGGCTTGTCGCCGAGCTGCGAGACCTCGGCAATGATCGTCGGCGGCAGGCGGCTGAAGAACTGGATCCCCTTCGAACCGACGGTGCACAGGCGGACCTCGCGACCGGCGGCCTCCTGCTCTCGCAGATCCTTGATCATCGTACGGAACAGGTTGTTGTTGAGTCCGCCGCAGAGCCCGCGGTCGCTGGATATAACGATATATCCGACCCGATCCTCGGTTTCAGGCACCGTCAGGAAAGGATGCCGGTACTCCGGATTGGCCCGCGCCAGGTGCCGGATGACCTGGCGCATCTTGTCGGCATAGGGAAGCGCGGCCTGCATGCGCTGTTGCGCCCCACGCATCTTCGAGGCCGCGACCATCTCCATGGCCGTGGTGATCTTCTGCGTGTTGCCGACACTCTTGATCTGAGTGCGTATTTCTTTCGCGCCGGACATGGCGTTCCTGCCTTAAAGTGCCTTACCAGGTACCCGTTGCCTTGAAATCATCGAGAACCGCCGTGAGCTGGTCCTTGATTTCATCGGTGTAGTCCCCGGTGTCGTTGATCTTCTGCATGAGCTCGACCGCGTTGTTCGCCACATGCTGATGCAGAGTGGCCTCGAAGTCACTGACTTTCTTGTTGTCGAGATCGTCGAGATAACCCTCGTTGAGGGCGAACAGCGACAGCGCCATAAAGGCCACCGACAGCGGGGCGTACTGACCCTGCTTGAGGATTTCCATCGCGCGCTCACCGCGCTCGAGCTGCTTGCGCGTGTACTCGTCGAGGTCGGAGGCGAACTGCGCGAACGCCGCGAGCTCGCGATACTGCGCGAGGGCGAGACGGATACCGCCACCGAGCTTCTTGACGATCTTGGTCTGCGCCGAACCGCCAACGCGGGACACCGACAGACCGGCGTTGATCGCCGGCCGGATACCGGCGTTAAACAGGTCGGTCTCCAGGTAGATCTGGCCGTCGGTGATGGAAATCACGTTGGTCGGCACGAATGCCGAGACGTCGCCGGCCTGAGTCTCGATGATCGGGAGCGCGGTTAGCGACCCGGTCTTGCCCTTGACCTCGCCGTTGGTGCGCCGCTCGACGTCGGCCTCGTTGATCCGCGCCGCCCGCTCGAGGAGCCGCGAATGGAGGTAGAAGACGTCGCCGGGGAAGGCCTCGCGACCCGGCGGCCGGCGCAGCAGCAGCGACACCTGGCGATACGCCACGGCCTGCTTGGAGAGATCATCGAAGACGATCAGCGCGTCTTCACCCCGGTCGCGGAAGAATTCGCCCATGGTGCAGCCCGCGTAGGGCGCAATGAACTGCAGCGCTGCCGACTCGGCTGCCGATGCGGCGACGATGATGGTGTTGTCGAGCGCACCATGCTCTTCGAGCTTGCGGACCACGTTGGCAATCGAGGACGCCTTCTGGCCCACCGCCACGTAGATGCACTTAATGCCGGTATTCTTCTGGTTGATGATGGCGTCGACCGCCACCGCCGTCTTGCCGGTCTGGCGGTCGCCGATGATCAGCTCCCGCTGGCCGCGTCCCACCGGCACCATCGAGTCGATGGCCTTGAGCCCTGTCTGAACCGGCTGGTCAACCGACTGGCGATCGATCACACCCGGTGCGACCTTCTCGACGGGCGCGGTCTGATCGAAGGTGATGGCGCCCTTGCCGTCGATCGGCTCACCGAGCGTATTGACGACACGCCCGAGCAGCCCCTCGCCGATGGGCACCTCGAGGATGCGTCCCGTCGTGCGAACGGTGTCGCCTTCGTTGAGGTGCGAGTAATCACCCAGTACAACCGCGCCGACCGAGTCGCGCTCGAGGTTGAGCGCCATGCCGTAGGTCTCGCCGGGCAGTTCCAGCATCTCGCCCTGCATGACATCGCTGATGCCGTGGATACGGATGATGCCATCGCTGACACTGACCACCGTCCCCTCGTTACGCGCCTCGGCGACGGACTCGAAGCCCTCGATGCGCTGTTTGATCAGGTCACTGATTTCCGTGGAATTGAGTTGCATCTAATCTGTCCTCTTAGCGACTGAGGGCGCTGGTAAGCCGGTTGAGCCGACCGCGCACCGAGCCATCGATAACCAGGTCGCCGGCGCGGATGACCGCACCGCCGATGAGCGATTCGTCGACCTGCGTCTGCAGGCTCACCGTGCGCGCCAGGCGTTGTGAAAGCGCTTCCGCGAGCCGGTCGCGCGCCGCATCGTCAATCGGATGGGCGCTGATCAGCTCGGCATCCAGCGTCTTCTCGTACTCGGCCCGAAGGCGGTCGTACTGGCGACTGATCTCGGGCAGCACGCCGATGCGATTACGCTCGACCAGCAACCGCACGAAATTGCGCTGCCGGGTATCGAGTGCATCACCGCATACGTCCAGAATGAGACCGGCCTTGCGATCATCGTCGACACGCGGGTGGCCAAGCACCGCGGCGACGCGGCTGTCCTCGACAACCGCCGCCGCCATCGCCAGCCCTTCGCCCCAGCCCGCCAGTGCCCCGGCGGCCTGAGCAAGCTGGAATGCTGCGTCGGCATAGGGACGGGCAACCGTGGTTTTCTGCGCCATATCCCTTTGCCTCAGACCTGCTCAGCCAGCTCGTCGAGCATCTGCTGATGTGCCTTCGGGTCGACCTCGCGCTCGAGGATGCGGCTGGCACCCGCGATGGCGAGATCCGAGACATCCCGACGGAGCGCGGCCCGCGCCTGGCTGACCTCCTGCTCGATGCGGGCATCGGCAGCGGCCTTCTCACGCTCGGCGACCGCCCGGGCCTCCTCGCGCGCCTCCTCGATGATGGACGCACTCTGACGGTTGGCCCGCTCGATGATCTCGCCCGCCTGTGTCTTGGCCTCGCGGATGTGCTCTGCACCCCGCTCCTTGGCGAGTTCCAGCTCCTGCTGGCCGCGCTCGGCGGAAGCCAGACCGTCCGCGATCCGCTTCTCGCGCTCGCTCATGGCCTGTTTGATGGGCGGCCAGACGAACTTCATGGTGAACAGGATGAACACCACGAAGGTGATCATCTGTCCGAACAGCGTTGCGTTAATACCCACGGTCTACTCTCCGATGGCTGCCGGTGAATGGCAGGTTGTCGTCTCGTCCGATGGGTTCAGTTCAGCGCGCCGAGCAGCGGGTTGGCGAACATCAGCAGGGCAGCGAATGCCACGCCGATGATCGAGACGGCGTCGAGCAGACCGGCCACGATGAACATGCGGACCTGCAGAACGCCGGCCACCTCGGGCTGCCGGGCGATGCCCTCGAGAAACTTCCCGCCGAGCAGACCGAAGCCGATGCTCGTGCCGACGGCGGCGAAGGCGAAGATGAGTCCAATAGTGATGGCGGTAAATGCCTGGACCTGGGCGATTGCTTCCATGGTTCCTCCAATACAGGGGTCGTTTAAGGGTTAAAAGCGTTTGAATGGGTGGCCTGCGGCCGACCCCTCAGTGATCCTCGTAAGCGAGACTCAGGTACACGATCGTGAGCACCATGAAGATGAATGCCTGCAGCGGGATCACCAGAATATGGAAAATCGCCCAGGCAACACCCGGCACCCACTGCGCCCAGACGGGCAGCAGCGCGATAAGGATGAAGATGATTTCGGCGGCGTAGAGATTGCCGAACAGTCGCATCCCGAGCGACACCGGCTTGGCGATCATCTCGACGAGATTCAGCAACAGGTTCGGGATCCAGAGGGCCGGATGCGCACCGAAGGGGTGGCAGACCATGTCCTTGCCGAAGCCCTTCGACCCCTTGCCCTTGATGCCGTAGATGATGATCAGCGCCAGTACGGTCAGTGACAGACCGAAGGTCGCATTCATGTCGGCGGAGGGCAGGATTCGCACATACTCGACACCGAATAGGCCGAGGATCTCGGGGAACAGATCCACGGGGATGAGATCCATCAGGTTCCAGAGGAGCACCCAGATGAAAATAGTCAGCGCCAGCGGCGCGACAAAGTCTTTCGGGCCGTGGAAGCTGTCTCTTACCTGTTGATCGATGAATTCGATACAACCCTCGATCGCGTTCTGTATCCCACTCGGGCTTTCAGCACTGGCTTTGCGCGCCACACTGTAGAAAAGGCCAAGCCAGATAAGGCCCAGCACCCAGGAGACGATGAGCGTATCGATGTTTAACGTCCAGAACCCTTCGCCCACCGTGAGATGCTCGAGGTGGTGGGTGACGTATTCCGTGGCCGAACCGCTTGCCATAATCGTTTCTGTCCCGTTGCGTCCACGTTCAGTCGATGTCGCCCAGTAACACCAGGCCGTAGGCGACCAGTGTCAGGGCCAGCGTTGTCACCAGCGCAGCCGCTTCGTCCCGAAAGGCGTAGACGGCGGTGACGATGAGTACCGATCCGAGCAGCAGCTTCATCATCTGGGCGCGGTAGAACGTCCCGAGGATTACCTTCGGGTCAGTCTCCGCGGCGCTTCTCAGACGCCAGCGTGCGGCGACGTAAAACGTCATGAACGCGCTGATGCCTGCTCCCGATACGGCCGCGAGCCCGGCTCCGATCCCACTGGACAGTGTCCAGATCGCCGCAGCGGCAAGCCCGATGGCCATCTGTATCCGGATGACCCGCAGCGCGACGCGTCTCAGCGACATATCGCCGTCGCAACGCCCTGCGAAAGTCGTTGGAGTATAGAGAAGTCACCCATTCGCTTCAACGGATGTGCTCGAGAATGCCGTCGAGCTCGTCGAGACTGTTATAGCGTATCACCAGCCGCCCCTTGCCCTGCTGGCCCGCCTCGATGCGCACACTGGCGCCCAGCCGATCGGCGAGATCGTCCTGCAACCGGCGGATATTGGGGTCGGGGCGGGGCGGGTCCACGGATTCCCCGGACTCGCCGGCGAGCAGCTGCCGAACCAGTGCCTCGGTCTGGCGCACGGTCAGGCCACGACTTACTACGCGCGCCGCCGCTTCGGCCTGGGCCGCGGGATCGAGCGCCAGCAGCGCCCGGGCATGCCCCATCTCCAGCGCCCCGTCGCCGATGTACGCCTTGACCTCGGCGGTCAGCTCGAGCAGGCGCAGCAGGTTCGATACCCCGACCCGTGAGCGCCCCACCGCCTCGGCGATCGCCTGGTGCGTCATCCCGAACTCCCCGGTCAGCCGCTGCAGGGCGTTGGCCTCCTCGAGCGGGTTGAGGTCTTCACGCTGTATGTTCTCGATGAGCGCGACCGCCACCGCCATTTCGTCGGAGATATCGCGGATGATTGACGGGATCGTCTCCAGCTCTGCCAGCTGCGCGGCGCGCCAGCGGCGTTCACCGGCGATGATCTCGTAGCGGTCGGTCTCCGGAATGGCACGCACGACGATCGGCTGGACCACCCCCTGGGTGCGAATCGACTGGGCCAGCGCCTGGAGGGCGGCCGGGTCGAATTCGCGGCGCGGCTGGTAGCGCCCGCCCTCGAGCTGATCGAGCGGCAGCTCGCGAAGATCGTCGGCGACGGCGCTGTCCGCTGCAGCGCCCGCCTCGCCAAGCAGGGCATCCAGCCCGCGACCCAGCCCCTTGCGTCGATTGGTCATCGCAATCCTCCTGCATCGGCACCCGCGGCCCGCTGGCGCCGCAGCAACTCGGCGGCGAGAGCGAGATAGGCGACCGCGCCGCGCGACGACCGATCATACTGCAATACCGGCAGGCCGTGGCTCGGGGCCTCGGCGAGACGAACGTTACGCGGGATCTGGGTGCGATAGACCTGCCCCGGGAAGTGCGCGAGCAGCTGGGCCCCCACCTGGTTGGAGAGATTATTGCGGCCATCGAACATGGTGCGCACCAGTCCCTCGATCTCGAGCGCCGGATTAACCGTCTGCTGGATCCGGTGGATGGTGTTGAGCAACGCGCTCAGCCCTTCGAGGGCGTAGTACTCGCACTGGATGGGAATGAGGACGTGATCGGCCGCCACGAAGGCATTGAGGGTGAGCAGGTTCAGCGATGGCGGGCAGTCGATAAGGATGTGGTCATAGTCATCGCGACAGGTCGCAATCGCCGTCTGGAGGCGCTTTTCGCGACCCTCGCCCGCGGCCATCAAACCGACCTCGGCCGCCGTGAGGTCGCCGTTGGCCGGCAGCAGATCGAACCCGCCGCGAACCTCCCGGCAGCGCACGCTGCGCGCCGATGCCTCGCCCATCAGGAGCTCGTAGTTGCTGGCCTCGAGCGTGTCCTTGTCGACCCCGGAGCCGACAGTGGCATTGCCCTGCGGGTCCATGTCGACGAGCAGCACCCGTCGGCCATTGCTGACGAGCGACGCGGCGAGATTGACGCAGGTGGTGGTCTTGCCGACACCGCCTTTCTGGTTGGCGATGGCCAGTGTCTGATTCATGCAGTCATCCTGTGGCGGCTACCGATCGTTCCATGATGAGCAAATGTCGCGACGCATCAAGCCCGGGCACCTCGAGGGATTGCCGACGACAGGATACGCCGGCGGTTTCGAGCCCTGGCAATGGCTCGGTTCCGGGTCGTCCCTTCATGGCGATCACCTGGCCGGCATCGTCAACCAGCCGCGAGGCGAGGGCCCAGAACCCCGCGGCATCGGTAAAGGCGCGGCAGATGGCGGCGGCGCAGGGTTCGTCCACGACGACATCCTCGACCCGCACCGGAGCAATGGTGACGTTCTCAAGCGCCAGCGTCAGACAGACCTGGCGCAGGAACCGCACCTTCTTGCCGCTCGGTTCAACCAGGGTCACCGGGCGCTGCGGCTGGGCAATCGCGATCGGCAGGCCGGGCAGTCCGGCGCCGGTGCCGATATCCACCAGGCGCCCGTCGGGCAGCCAGGGCACCACGGCGAGGCTGTCGAGCAGATGGCGCGGGATCATGGCCTGTGGATCGCGCACCGCCGAGAGGTTGTAAACCCGATTCCAGCGCGCCAGCAGATCGCGGTAGGCGATCAGGTCGGGCACGACCGCCGGGTCCAGATCCCATTGCTCGAGGCCGTCCCGCAACCGGGCCGCGTCACGATCGCCGCGGGTCGTCATTCAGGCACTCCGGCGGGACCGGTCGCGACGCAGATGGACCAGCAGGAGCGAAACCGCCGCCGGTGTCACCCCGGGAATCCGGCCCGCCTGCCCGAGGGTGGATGGCTGGTGGCGCTGGAGCTTTTCGCAGACCTCGGTGGAAAGGCCCGCGACCTGGTGGTAATCGATATCTCCCGGCAGGGGTTGATCCTCGTAGCGGGCCTGGCGTGCGACCTGGTCGGACTGGCGCTTGAGATAGCCCTCGTAGCGGGCCCCGATCAGGACCTGCTGGCGGACGACGGGATCGTCCGGCCCGTCGCCGGCGCCGGGCAGTGCAAGGAGCGTCTCGTAGTCCATTTCCGGGCGTTTGAGCAGCGTCATCAGGGTCTGCTCGCGCCACAGCGGCTTGCCGAGCAGCGCGGCGCCTCCGTCGTTCCCCAGTTTCGCCGGGCGGATCCAGGTATGTTCGAGGCGGTGACGCTCGGCGTCGATCGCCGCGCGGTAGGCCTCGAAGCGGGACCAGGCCGCGTCGCTGATCAGCTTGTAGTCACGGGCCACCGGCATGAGCCGGAGATCGGCATTGTCTTCGCGCAGGTGGAGGCGGTATTCCGCCCGCGAGGTAAACATCCGGTAGGGTTCGGTAGTACCCCGAGTGGTGAGATCGTCTACCAGCACACCGATATAGGCCTCGTGGCGCTGCGGGATCCACAGCGCCCGATCGCCGGCGCGGGCGGCGGCGTTGATGCCGGCGAGCAGCCCCTGCGCCGCCGCCTCCTCGTAGCCGGTGGTGCCATTGATCTGGCCGGCCAGGAACAGGTGAGGGAGCTGCAGGCTCTCGAGGCTCGGGTGCAGGTCGCGCGGATCGAGGTAGTCGTACTCGATGGCATAGCCGGGGCGGGTGACGTGGGCATGCTCGAGTCCGCGGATGCTCCGCACCATGGCGATCTGGACATCGAACGGCAGGCTCGTGGAGATGCCGTTGGGATAGACCTCGCGGGTATCCAGGCCCTCGGGCTCGAGGAAGATCTGATGGGCATCACGATCGGCGAACCGCACCACCTTGTCCTCAATCGAGGGGCAATAGCGCGGGCCGACACCATCAATCTCGCCACTGTACATGGGCGAGCGGTGCAGCGCACCGCGGATGATCGCATGGCTGTCGGCATTGGTGTGGGTGATGTGGCAGGGCACCTGGCGCGGATGCTCGTCGCCGCGGCTCCAGCGCGAGAAGAAGGCCGGATGCTCGTCACCGGGCTGTGTATCGAGACTGGCGAAATCGATGCTGGCGGCATCGATCCGTGGCGGCGTTCCGGTCTTGAGCCGCCCGACCCGCAGCGGCAGGGCGCGCAGTCGCTCGGCCAGCGCAATGGACGGACCATCACCGGCCCGGCCGCCGCTACGGTTGTGATCACCGATATGGATCCGACCACCCAGGAACGTCCCTACGGTAAGCACAACGGCGGCCGCGCGGAATTCGAGCCCCATGCCGGTGACAACGCCGCGCACCTCGCCGCGTTCCACGATCAGATCGTGGACACTGTCCTGGAACAGCGCGAGGTCGGCTGCCTCGTCGAGGATGCCGCGAACCGCCTGGCGGTAGAGGCCTCGATCCGCCTGCGCCCGGGTTGCCCGTACCGCGGGGCCCTTGCGCTGATTGAGCGTTCGGAACTGGATGCCGGCGCGATCCGCGGCCCGGCCCATGACCCCGCCCATGGCGTCGATCTCGCGGACCAGGTGCCCCTTGCCGATCCCGCCGATCGCCGGGTTGCAGCTCATCTGGCCGATGGTATCGAGGCTCTGGGTGAGCAGCAGCGTGCGTGCCCCCGTCCGCGCGGCGGCATAGGCGGCCTCGGTCCCGGCGTGACCGCCGCCCACCACGATGACGTCATGCGCTTTTCCGCTATCCATGCCCTGATCCTACCGCTATTTACCGATACAGAATGTCGAAAAGATCCGTCCCAGCAGATCCTCCGGCGTGACCGCGCCGGTAATCTCGCCGAGCGCCCGCTGTGCCTCGCCCAGCGACTCCGCGACCAGCTCCTCCCCCGCGCCGGCATGGGCGGCCTCGAGGGCCTCGTCGATGGCCGCGGCACCGGCATCGAGCGACTGGAGGTGGCGCCGACGGGCGATGAATACCGCCTCGGTGTCGTCTTCGCCGAGACTGGCACGCAGATGCTCGCGCAGCGCCGCCATCCCGTCCCCGGTCAGCGCGGAAACGGCGAACCCGTCGTTCGCGACACCCGGCGTCCGGCCGCTGAGATCGATTTTGTTGACGACCGTGGTCACAGGCACCGACGCAGGGAGCTCCGCCTGCAGATCCGTTATTTCGGAATCGTCCGCTGCCAGCGCCGGCGCCGTGTCGTCCGTCACCAGCAGGATACGATCGGCCTCGCGCATTGCCTGACGGGCCCTTCGGACCCCTTCCTGCTCGACCACGTCACCCCCCTGGCGCAGGCCGGCCGTATCCAGCACCCGCAGCGGCAGGCCGTCGATATGCAGGTAGGTATCGAGCACGTCGCGGGTGGTGCCTGCGAGCGCCGTCACGATCGCCGCGTCGCGCCCCGCCAGCGCGTTGAGCAGGCTCGACTTGCCGGCGTTGGGACGACCGGCGATCACGACCGTCAGTCCCTCCTGGAGTCGCTGGCCTCGACCGGCGGCCCGACGGGTCTCGGCAACCTCCGCGGCGATCGCCTCGATCCGCTGCACCACGCCGTCCAGCGCGAGGCCCTCCAGCGGCTCATCAGCGAAGTCGATCCCCGCTTCCAGGTGGACACGCAGGTCGGTAAGACGCCGCACCAGCCGCTCGACGGTCTGCGCGAACTCACCCTGCAGCGAGCGCACTGCCGCTCGGGCGGCGGATTCACTGCCGGCCTCGATGAGATCGGCGATGGCCTCGGCCCGGGTGAGGTCGATCCGGCCATTGCTGTAGGCGCGTTGACTGAACTCGCCCGGTGACGCCAGCTCGGCGCCCAGTCCCAGGAGGCGCTGGAGCAACCGATCCATGACGACGGGACCACCATGGCCGTGGAGCTCGGCGACATCCTCGCCGGTAAACGAGTGGGGTCCGGGGAACCAGAGCACCAGCCCCTCGTCGATCGCCACGCCATCATCGCCGGCAAAGCGGCGGAAGCTGGCCCGGCGGGCCGACGGCAGCGGGCCGACGACCGTCTCGATCAGGCTAGCGGTGGTCGGCCCGGACACCCGGATGACGCCGATGCCACCGCGACCGGGTGGCGTCGCCACCGCGCAGATCGTGGTGTCAGGCATTCGCCTTCTTGTCGCCCGCCTCGATCTTTCGGGTAATGAACCACTGCTGGGCGATGGACAGGCTGTTGTTGGTCACCCAGTAGAGCACCAGCCCGGCGGGGAAGAACATGAAGAAAATCGTGAACACGAACGGCAATCCCATCATGATCTTCTGCTGAATCGGATCCATGGGCGCCGGATTCAGCTTTTGCTGGAGGAACATCGATCCGCCCATCAGCAAAGGCAGGACGTAGAACGGATCACGCACCGACAGATCCTGGATCCACATGATCCAGGGCGCCTGGCGCAGCTCGACGCTCTCCAGCAGCACCCAGTAGAGGGCGATGAATACGGGGATCTGGATCAGGATCGGCAGACAGCCACCGAGCGGGTTAACTTTCTCTTTCTTGTAGAGCTGCATGAGCTCCTGGTTCATCTGCTGACGATCCTCGGAGTAGCGCTCGCGCAGCTTCTGCATTTCCGGCTGGAGCTTGCGCATCCGCGCCATCGACTTGTAGCTGGTCTCGGAGAGCTTGTAGAAGACCAGCTTGATGCCCAGCGTCAGCAGGATGATGGACCAGCCCCAGTTGCCCACGACGTCGTGAATCCAGCTCAGGGCGATGAACAGCGGCTTGGAGATAATCGTCAGCCAGCCATAGTCGACCGTCAGTTCCAGACCCGCGGCGACTGCGTCAAGGCGATCCTGCTCCTTGGGACCGACGAACAGGCGGTTCTCGAAGGTGGCGGTCTCACCAGAGGCCGCCGTCTGCCACGGGGAGCTCTGGCCGAGCACGTACTCGCCATCATCGAAGCGAGTGTAATAGCGCATTTCCTGGTCCCGCGGCGGGACCCAGGCGGCGAGGAAGTAATGCTGGATCATCGCCAGCCAGCCATCGCCAATATCCCGCGAGAGATTTTCGTCTTCCATATCGCCGAAGTCGATTTTTTCGTACTTCTCGGCGGGGCTGTAAATCACGCCACCGGTATAGCTCGCGGCGCCCAGGAAGCCGGGACCCTCGGTCTCCGCCGAACGCAGCAGCTGGCTGTACTGATAGGCGCGCCATGGCGAATCGGCGCTGTTTTCGACCTCGTGGACCATTCGCACGACATAGCTGTCGCGCTCGAAGATGTACCGGCGGGTCACGGTCACACCGTCTCCACTGCGCCAGCGGATCGGGACCTCGAGCGTATCCTGGCCGGCTTCGAGTACGTAACGATCGGCGCTCGCCTCCCACCGGGCCCGGTGATCGGGCGCCTCGCCGCCATCGCTCACCAGGCCTGTCTGGGCCATGAAGAGTGGGCTGGACGGACTGAGAAGCGTGAACGGCGACGAATCATCCTCGGAAACCGAATGTTTCAGCAACTGCGCCTGGCTGATGTTGCCGCCCTGCAACGGGATGCTGATCGACAGCGTATCGGTTTCGACGTGGATGACATCCTCGCCGCTCGTTGCCACATTTGCCGTCTCGCCGCCCGGACCGCGATCCGGTGCCGTCTCCGAATCATCCTGCGATGAAGAGGACGGCGGCGCTTCCGCTGCAGGTTCCGCCGAGCCACTGGTTGTCTGGGTGGATTCGGCCTGTTGCGGTGCCGGCTCGGTCCCGTAGTCGCGTTGCCAGGTGGTCCAGATCAGCAGGAGCACCAGGGCAAGCGCCCCGACCAGGAATAGGCGTTGGTTGTCCATCATGAGTGACGACTCGTGGTTTCACTGCCCGGAACCGGATCGATGCCGCCGGGGTGGAGAGGATTGCAGCGCAGAACGCGCCGGATCGCGTAATAGCCGCCGCGCAGGGCACCGTGGCGTTCGACCGCCTCGATCGCGTAGCACGAGCAGGTAGGGTGAAATCGGCAACAGGGCCCGAACAGCGGACTGATGCAATAGCGGTAGGCGCGAAGGAGGCCGATCAGGATGATTCGCATGAATCGGATATCCGTTGCCAGAGCTTGTCGAGTGATCGAATCAGCACCGAATTATCGCACTGCCGGGCAACCGGGCGGACCATTACCACCACATCCACAATCGGTAGATCCGCGATATGGTGCCGGAAACGCTCACGGATAAGCCGCTTGAGCCGGTTGCGATCCACCGCTCGGGGAGCGGCGCGTTTGGAAACCGCGAGCCCGAGCCTCGGCCGCCCTGCACCCCCCTGGCCGACCAGGATGGTGAATTGGCGATCGCCATGGCGGCGGGCATCGGCGAAAACGCCGCGGAATTCCCGTGACTGCGTCAGTCGCGCAGCGCGGGGGAACCGCCGACAACTCGCCGCTGCCTCGGCCAAGATCAGGGCGTCAGCCGGGCGCGTCCTTTCGCGCGACGACGCGCGATCACCTTGCGACCGTTCCGGGTCGCCATCCGGGCACGGAAGCCGTGATTGCGTTTGCGCTTGATCACGCTGGGTTGAAACGTCCGCTTCATGACGGTGCCGCCTTATTTGAATGGTTGGTCGATAAACAGCCGCAAAAGGTACTGCGGCGATCTGCCCGGTGTCAATTATGCCATTCCGGTCCGGTCGGGTCTCGCTGGTACACGAACAGGCCAGACGATAGACTCGACGCCGTCTGTCCACGATCTTGAGGAAGCCCATTCTTGTCCGAATCACTCTGGAAGGTCTGCCTGCAACGGCTGGAGAAAGAACTCCCCGATCAGCAGCTGAACACCTGGATCCGCCCCCTCCAGGCCGAGGAGCAGGGCAACCAGTTGCGACTGTTCGCCCCCAACCGATTCGTCCTCGACTGGGTGAAAGAGCATTTCTCACCCCGCATCGAGGAGCTGCTGGCAAGCCAGTTCCCGGATGCGCCGCCGCAGTTGATCATGGAGATCGGCGTCCAGCCATCCGCCCCCCGGGCCGCGGCATCGGAAGAGCGCGAATCGCGGGCCCGGACCAGCGCGCCGGCATCAACGCCGCACAACGCCAATCTCAACCGCGATTTCACCTTCGATACGTTCGTCGAGGGCAAATCGAACCAGCTCGCCCGCGCCGCGAGCCTACAGGTGGTCGATAACCCGGGACAGGCCTATAACCCGTTATTTATCTACGGCGGCGTCGGCCTCGGTAAAACGCACCTGATGCACGCTATCGGCAACGCGCTGGTAAGCGCTCGCCCGGATGCCCGGGTCTTGTATCTCCACTCCGAGCGCTTCGTCGCAGACATGATCAAGGCGCTGCAGCACAACGCGATCAACGAGTTCAAGCGCCACTACCGGGGCGTGGATGCACTACTCATCGACGATATCCAGTTCTTTGCCGGCAAGGAGCGCTCCCAGGAGGAGTTCTTCCATACCTTCAATGCGCTTCTCGAGGGGCACCAGCAGGTCGTCATGAGCTGCGACCGCTACCCCAAGGAGATCAACGGTCTCGAGGAGCGGCTGAAATCGCGTTTCGGCTGGGGGCTGACCATTGCCATCGACCCACCCGAGCTCGAGACCCGGGTCGCGATCCTGCTCAGCAAAGCGGATCAGGCCGGCATCGACATGCCGCCCGAAGTCGCATTCTTCATCGCCAAGCGTATCCGTTCGAATATCCGCGAGTTGGAGGGCGCGCTGCGTCGGGTGACGGCGAACGCCCATTTCACGGGATCGGCAATCACCGTCGACTTCGCGAAATCGGCCCTGCGGGACCTGCTCGCGCTACAGGACAAGCTCGTTACCACCGAGAACATCCAGAAGACCGTCGCCGAGTACTACAAGGTCCGTGTCTCCGATCTGCTCTCCAAGCGGCGGAGTCGATCCATCGCCCGGCCGAGACAGATGGCGATGGCGCTTGCAAAAGAACTGACGAGTCACAGCCTGCCGGAAATCGGTGATGCTTTCGGAGGCCGGGATCACACCACGGTGTTGCATGCCTGTCGCAAGGTCCAGGAGCTCAGAGAGTCGGATGCCCGGTTCGATGAGGACTATCACAACCTGTCGAGAACCTTGTCATCATGATGTGGATAACCTGTGTGCAAAAATAAGACCGGATTCCGTCCACAGGTTATCCAACAGTCATCCCCGCTCCAGCAGCATTCATAAACAGGATGTTAGGCAAAAGAAACGGTTTAAAATCAGCGACCTAATCCGCTTATCCAGCGATTGGCGCGTTCCTTGTCACTACAACAATCTTTAATACACACTCTTGTAATAAGAGAAGAACGAGACAGACCATGGAATTCCAGACTGAACGGGAAACCCTCCTCCGACCGCTGCAATCGATCATCGGTGTTGTCGAGCGACGACAGACACTACCGATCCTCGCCAACGTGCTGATCGAGAAAACCGAGGATCGACTCTGCCTGACAGCCACTGATCTTGAAGTAGAGTTGAAAACCGAATCGACGCTCGAAGGTGGGGAACCGGGGCAGATAACCGTGCCGGCACGCAAGTTGATGGACATCGTCCGCAATCTGCCGGACGACGCGACACTGCATCTCAGGCAGGAACAGGATCGAATTGTCGTCAAGGCAGGCCCGAGCCGATTCTCCCTCGCGACATTACCGGCCGATGATTTCCCGACCGCGGACGACATCCAGCCCTCGCATCGCTTCGCGCTGCCGCAGTCGCAGCTCCGGTGGCTAATCGAGAAAACCCATTTCGCGATGGCGCTGCAGGATGTCCGCTACTACCTCAATGGTCTGCTGATCGAGCTTGGAGGTCAGCATCTGCGGGCGGTGGCAACGGATGGGCATCGGCTTGCGTTATCCGCGGTATCATCCAGCGATGAACTGGGCGAAGACGCACAGGTGATCGTTCCCCGCAAGGGTGTCCAGGAGATGCTGCGACTACTCGATGATGACAACGAGCCCGTCGAGATCGACCTGGGGGCAGGGCATGTGCAGGTCACTTTGGCCGGGATCCGGTTTACGTCGAAGCTGATTGATGGACGTTTCCCGGATTATCAGCGGGTTATTCCCGAAGAAGAGGGCAGTTTTGCGGTCGTTGATCGGGAAACTCTGCGCAAGGCGCTTGTACGGGCCTCCATCCTCGCGAATGAAAAGTATCGGGGCGTGCGTTTCGGGTTCGAGGCCGATCAGCTGCGAATCCAGTCGAACAATCCCGAGCAGGAAGAGGCCGAGGAGCAGGTACCGGCAACCTACAACGGCGAGGCGATGGAGATCGGTTTTAACGCCAGCTACATGCTCGATGCGCTGGCGGCGATCGATGAGAAAACGGTTCAGCTACATGTCCGCGATGCCAACAGCAGCGCATTGATCCTGGGCGAGACGATGCGCGACGCCCGCTACGTCGTCATGCCGATGCGCCTCTAGGGATGGAGGAGTCAGCGGATGCGGATGGCCTGGTCCACTTTCGCTGGCAATCCGTCCGACACCTCGAGGCCGGATCGATCGACCCCCACCCGCGCCTCAACATCTTCCAGGGGGCGAATGCCGCCGGCAAAACCAGCCTCCTGGAAGCGGTTCATTTCCTCGCCCGTTCGCGCAGCTTCATTACGCATCGCACCGCTCGATTGATCCGTAGTGGTGAGTCCGAGGCACTGGTCAGCGGCCGGATCCGGGCCCAGGGGGGCATTCACCGGCTGGGCGTGCAGCACGGGCACGGGGAGACACGGGTTCGGCTTGATGGGCGAGACGTCACTATCCTGTCGGAGTCGGCGTGGCTGCTGCCACTGCAGGTGCTCAACACGGAGGCCCAACGCCTGCTGACGGACGGGCCGGTGGTACGGCGTGCCTTTCTGAATTGGGGAGTGTTCCACGTGGAACCTACCTATCGGGATGACTGGCGTCGCTACCAACGGGCGCTCCGACAGCGGAACGCGGCACTCAAGTCCGGCCAGCGACGCCTCGCCTCTGCCTGGGAGCCGGATATGGTCGAGGCGGCCGAGTCGGTGGATGCCCATCGACGCCGGTTTCTGGCGGCGGTGATACCCAACGCGCTGACAATCGCGGGGGAGTGGCTGCCAGACCTGGCACTGGATTGGCGGTATCGATCGGGGTGGCGCGCCGGCGAGGCGTTCGGAACAGTGCTTGCCGAGGCTCGCGACCAGGAGATCACACAGGGCTTCAGCCTGCATGGCCCGCACCGTGCCGACTGGCGAATCATCGCCAATGGTGTCGAGGCAACGGGTTTTCTGAGTCGTGGCCAGCAAAAACTCCTGGTTGCGGCGATCAAGCTCGCGCTAATCGAACACTGGTCGGCCGCGTCTACTCAACGACCGGTTGTTCTGGTCGATGATCTGCCTGCGGAACTCGATGGTGGTCATCGGGCGGAGCTGGTGCATCGACTGGAGATCGGTGGTGCCCAGGTATTCCTGACGGCGATCGAGGGTGATCTGCTTCCAGTGATTGGCGCGGCCCGATGGTTCCACGTGGAACATGGCCGAATCACAACGACGGACGGTTAACGCCAGCCCGCGTCTTCCTTGCCGATATCGGTTATAATTGGTGCCTTGTACGAAAAGGTCATCCGATGAGCGCAAACAGCGAATACGACTCTTCCCAAATCAAGGTACTCCGTGGGCTGGACGCCGTCCGCAAGCGCCCCGGGATGTATATCGGCGATACCGATGACGGCACCGGCCTCCATCACATGGTCTTCGAGGTGGTGGACAATGCCGTGGACGAGGCCCTGGGCGGGTTCTGTACCGAGATCGAGGTCATCATCCATGGCGATCAATCGGTGTCGGTGCAGGACAATGGCCGTGGTATCCCCGTTGATATGCATCCGGAGGAAGGCCGCTCCGCCGCCGAGGTCATTATGACCGTCCTCCATGCCGGCGGGAAATTTGATAACAACTCCTACAAGGTCTCCGGCGGGCTCCATGGTGTGGGCGTGTCCGTGGTGAACGCCCTTTCCGACCACCTGCGTCTGGTCGTCAACAAGGGCGGCAAGCTCTACATGCAGGAGTATCAGGAGGGCGAGCCGGTAGCGCCGCTCAAGCTCGCAGGCGAGACCGAGGAGACGGGGACACGGATTACATTCCACCCGAGCGCCCAGGTCTTCACGCAGATCGAGTTCAACTACGACATCCTCGCGAAGCGGTTTCGGGAACTGTCGTTCCTCAACCCCGGCGTGCGGATCGTCCTCAAGGATGAGAAGAGCGAGCGGGAGGATGCATTCGAGTACGCCGGCGGTATCCGCGCCTTCGTCGAGCACCTGAACAAGAACAAGACACCGTTGCATCCATCGGTCTTTTTCCTCAGCACGAAGCGCGATGACATCCTCGTGGAAGTGGCGATGCAGTGGAGTGATTCCTACCAGGAAGCAATCTTCTGTTTCACCAACAACATCCCCCAGAAGGATGGCGGCAGCCACATGGCGGGGTTTCGGGGTGCATTGACCCGGACCCTCAACCATTACATGGACACCGAGGGCTATAGCAAAAAGCTCAAGGTCACGCCCAGCGGTGATGACATCCGCGAGGGCCTGACCGCCGTCGTCTCGGTGAAAGTGCCCGATCCCAAGTTCTCCTCGCAGACCAAGGAAAAACTGGTCTCCTCCGAGGTGAAGGGCGCGGTCGAGTCGACGCTCTCGGAGGCGTTGCACGCCTTCCTCTACGAGCATCCCAACGACGCGAAGGCCATTGTCGAAAAGGTGGTGGACGCCTCCCGGGCACGTGATGCCGCTCGCAAGGCGCGGGAGATGACGCGCCGCAAGGGCGCACTCGATGTTGCCGGCCTGCCCGGCAAGCTGGCGGATTGCCAGGAAAAGGACCCGAGCCGCTCCGAACTCTACCTGGTGGAGGGGGACTCTGCCGGTGGTTCGGCCAAGCAGGGTCGCGACCGTCGCACCCAGGCCATCCTTCCGCTCAAGGGCAAGATCCTCAATGTCGAGAAGGCGCGCTTCGACAAGATGCTCTCCTCCGCCGAGGTCGGCACACTGATTACCGCACTCGGCTGCGGGATCGGGCGCGAGGAGTTCGATCCGGAAAAGCTCCGCTACCATCGCATCATCATCATGACGGATGCGGACGTCGACGGCTCGCATATCCGGACCCTGCTACTGACGTTTTTCTATCGTCAGATGTCGACCCTGGTCGAGCGCGGTCACATCTACATCGCTCAGCCGCCGCTCTACAAGGTCCGGCGCGGCAAGCAGGAGCACTACGTCAAGGACGAGCGCGAGCTGACCAACTACCTGCTCCAGCTCTCCCTGTCCGGCGCCAGCCTGCTACCGGAAGTCGATGCACCGGTAATCGGCCCCGAGGCGCTGGAGAAGCTCATCCGTCAGTACCTCGACACCATGGAGATGATCGACCACCTTGGGCGTCGGGTGGATCCGGTTATCCTGCGGGCCATGGTGGATCGGCCCCCGCTCAACGAGGATAACCTCGGTGACGGCGAGGCCCTCCAGGCCTGGTTCGAGGCGCTTGGTGAGCAGATCAACAAGGGTCAGCCGACCGGCACCGAATACCGTATCCGTGTTCAGATCGGGCCCGATGGCGGTTTCCAGGACGCCGTGATCACCAAGCGAATGCACGGCATTCTGTATCCCCATTCGTTCCCGGCCTCGTTTTTCCTGTCGCGGGAGTACGAGAGCATCCGTCGCCTGGCCGAGTCGCTGGAGACCCTGATCGGCGAAGGGGCGGAGATCCGGCGTGGCGAGCGCAAGCAGTCCGTGTCCGACTTCCGCAGTGCGGTCGAATGGCTGATGGATGAGGGTAAGCGCGGCCTGTCGGTGCAGCGCTACAAGGGGCTCGGTGAAATGAATCCCGATCAGCTCTGGGAAACCACGATGGATCCCGAGACCCGCCGGCTGCTACAGGTGAAGATCGAGGATGTGGTGGGTGCCGATGACATCTTCACCACGCTGATGGGCGATCATGTCGAGCCGCGTCGCGCGTTTATCGAGAAGAACGCCCTGCAGGTCAGCAATCTCGATATCTAGGATCGGTCAGTCGCTCCATCGTTGACTCGATCCATGCCTCGACATCGCGATTGACCGCCGCCGGTGTCCGGTCGGTGGTCGGGATCGCGGGACCGATCTCGAGCGTGATGGTGCCGGGGATCAGTCGCGCGCCACGCCGGGGCCAGTGCTCACCGGCGTTGTGCGCAACGGGCGTGACGTCGACCCCCGCCTGGCAGGCCAGCAAGGCACCGCCCTGCTGATAGCGGCCCCGCTGGCCCGGGTCCACGCGCGTCCCCTCCGGAAAAATGACCACCCAGTGCCCCTGCGCGAGTCGTTTTTTACCCTGCCGGATCACCTGGCGCAGTGCCTCGCGCCCGGCGCTGCGATCGATGGCGATCGGATCAAGCCGGGCAAGTCCCCACCCGAACACCGGGATCTTGAGCAGTTCGCGCTTTAAAACCCAGCTCTGCGGATAGAAAAAGGGCAGTAGATTGAGGGTCTCCCAGGCGCTCTGGTGCTTCGCCAGCATGACGCCCGGTTCATTGGGGAGATTCTCCAGGCCTCTGACTTGCAACCGGATACCACCGATCGTTCGGAGCATGAACGAGACGATGTGGCACCAGCGGGTAATCCACCAGTAACGCCAGCGCAGCGGGAGCGGAAAGCTGGGAATACTCAGTGTGGCCCAGATCACGACGGTCACGACGAGGCCTGCCCGAAACAGAATGCCTCGCACCAGACTGCCGCGCGGCGCCCCCCGGTCCGGTTCGACCCGGCTCATGCGAGCAGCGCGTCCACGGCGGCGGCCAGGTCGTCGTAGACCGGGATATTATCGGACTGCCGCGATTCGGTATGACGGCCATTTCCGGTCCGGACCAGCCAGGCCGGGACGCCGGCACGCAACGCCGCATCGATGTCCCGTCGGCTGTCGCCGATCATGATGGCATCCGCGGGCTGGCAGCCGAGTTGCCGCAGGGCCTCATTGATCAGGCCCGGTGCCGGTTTGCGGCAGCCGCAACCGGCCTCCGGGCCATGCGGGCAGAAGAAAATCCCCGCCAGTGCTCCACCGATTCCGGCGACGGCCGTGCGCATGTGGTGATGGATGGCTGCAAGTCCCTCGTTCGAGAGCATGCCCCGGGCGATTGCCGACTGGTTGGTACAGACTGCGACCGGAATGCCGGCGGCTGTCAGACGCCCGATCGCCTCGAGGCTACCCGCGATTGGCCGCCACGCCTCGACACTGAGGATATAACTGTCCGCATCTTCGTTGATGACGCCATCCCGGTCGAGGAGCACGCAGCCGGGGCGCATGATTCAGCCCGAGTCCGGGAGCGCCGATACATCGGCGATTGCCAGGAACATGTGCTGGAGGCGTTGCAGGAGCGCCAGGCGGTTCGCCTGCACGGCCGGATCATCACTCATGACCATGACCCCGTCGAAGAACCGATCCACCGGCTCACGCAGCTCTGCGAGGCGTGCAAGGGCTTCGCTGTAGGCGCCCTCCGCAATCAGTGCCTCCACCGCCGGAGCGCGCTCCTCCATGGCCGTGTAAAGCGCCCGTTCCGCCGGCTCCGTCAGGCGTTCGGCATCCACTTCCGCCGGCGGCGTGCAGTCGGCCTTGCGGAGGATGTTGCGAATGCGCTTGTTGGCGCCGGCGAGACTGCCCGCAGCCGGTAGCCGGGCAAAATCGTGACAGGCACGCAGCCGTCGATCGAAGTCCAGTGGCTCGATGGCATCGAGTGGGCGGACCGAGCGCACCGCCTCGAAAAGCTCGGCGCCGTAGCCCGCCTCGTGGTAGAGCCCGCGCAGGCGCTCCAGGCAGAACTCGACGAGTGGCTTGACCTGGGCCTCGGCATCGAGCCCGGCCGGCTGCCTTGCCGCGGCATCGTGGAGGAGGGCTGTCAGATCGACCGGATGCTGCCCCTCGATGAGGCTGCGCAGCAGACCGACCGCGGCCCGACGCAGCGCGAACGGATCCTTGGCACCGGTAGGGGCCTTGCCGATGGCGAAAATCCCGGTGAGCGTATCGGCGCGCTCGGCAACGGCCAATAGCCGGCCGAGCGGCGACGCGGCAATGGCATCGGCGGCGAATCGTGGCTGATAGACCTCGTCGAGGGCGACAGCGACGGCCGGGGCCTCGCCATCCTCGGTGGCGTAATAGCGGCCCATGATCCCCTGCAGCTCGGGGAATTCGTCGACCATCTCGGTGACCAGGTCGACCTTCGCCAGTTGTGCGGCGCGCCGCGCCTGCCCGGCATCGGTCTCGAAGCGATCGGCGTAGCGCGCGGCCAGGTCGGCGACGCGCTCCGACTTGTCCGCGAGGCTGCCGAGCTGTTTCTGGAACACTACCTGCCCGAGGGCCGATCGGCGCGATTCCAGGGTCCGCGCCCGATCCTGGTCCCAGAAGAAAGCGGCATCGGCCAGCCGGGGCCGTATCACCCGCTCATTACCGGCAATGACCCGGGCCGGGTCGCGGCTCTCGATGTTGGCGACGGTAATGAACCGGGGCAGCAGATGGCCATTGGCATCACGGACCGGGAAATAGCGCTGGTGGCCCTCCATGCTCGAGATCAGCGCCTCCGGCGGTACCCGCAGGAACGCCTCGTCAAAACTCCCCGACAGGACGACTGGCCATTCGACAAGGGCGTTGACCTCGTCGAGCAGTTCGGCGTCGATAACCGCATGGCCTCCAATGGCCTCGCCCTCGGCACGGACGCCCTCGAGGATGTGATTACGCCGCTCGGCGCGATCGACGAGCACATGCGCACCACGCATCGCCGCCGTGTAGTCATCGGCGTGCTTCAGTGCCACCGGCGCCGGGTGGTGGAAACGATGCCCGCGGCTCTCATGGCCGCTATTGACTCCGAAAACCGTCACCGGCACCACCGCCTCATCGAGCATGAGTACCACCCAGTGGACCGGTCGCACGAACTCACTGGACTGATCCCCCCAGCGCATCCGCTTGGGGATCGGTAGATGACTCAGCGCATGCTCGATGATGCCGGGCAGCAGCTCGCGGGTATCGCGACCGGTCTCGGTGCCGCGATGCACGAGCCATGCACCTTCGTCCGTCTCCAGGGTCTGCAGATCGTCCACCGTGACGCCGCAGGAGCGGGCAAATCCCTCGGCGGCACGGGTTGGTGCGCCGTTGTCATCGAAAGCGACGGACCGGGCCGGGCCGCGACGCTCGAAGTCGCGATCCGGCTGACGTCGCGCCACCGCCTCGATCTGGACGGCGAGGCGACGCGGTGCGCCTAGCGCCCTGACTGCCGCGTGCTCGACACCGGCCCGCTCGAGCCCCCCCGCGATGGCGGTGGCAAGACGGTCGCTGAGATCGTCCAGGGCGCCGGGTGGCAGCTCCTCCATGCCCAGTTCGAATAGCAGCGTTGCGGTTTCGTCACTCATGCCGCACCCCGCGCGGCCGGGGTTGTGGCGTTAAGCGGGAAGCCCAGCGCCTCGCGCGAGTCGTAGTAGGCACGGGCCGATGCCCGCGCCATGGTGCGAACCCGCAGGATATAGCCCTGCCGCTCGGTCACGGAGATGGCGTGCCGGGCATCCAGCAGGTTGAAGGCGTGCGAGGCCTTCATGGTCATTTCGTAGGCGGGCAGCGCCAGCCCCTGGTCCACGAGCCGCAGGGCCTCGCGCTCGCAGGTATCGAACCACCCGAACAGGCTGTCGACATCGGCCTCCTCGAAGTTGTACCGGGACTGCTCCCGCTCGTTCTGCAGGTAGACATCGCCATAGGTCACCGGCCCGTCAACGCCCTCGGTCCAGACCAGGTCGAAGACGCTCTCGACCTCCTGGAGATACATGGCGATCCGCTCGAGGCCGTAGGTAATCTCGCCCATGACCGGTCGGCAGTCGAGTCCACCCGCCTGCTGGAAATAGGTGAACTGGGTGATTTCCATGCCATTCAGCCAGACTTCCCAGCCCAGTCCCCATGCACCGAGGGTGGGCGACTCCCAGTTGTCTTCAACGAAGCGGATGTCGTGGACCAGTGGGTCGATACCCAGGGCCTCGAGTGATCCCAGGTACTGCTCCTGGATATCCGCCGGCGACGGCTTCAACGCGACCTGGAACTGGTAATAGTGCTGCAGTCGATTGGGGTTTTCGCCGTAGCGGCCGTCGGTGGGTCGCCTTGATGGCTGTACATAGGCGGCGCGCCACGGCTCCGGGCCAATCGAGCGCAGGAAGGTGGCGGGGTGGAAGGTACCCGCCCCAACTTCCATGTCGAGGGGCTGCATCAGCACACAGCCGCGATCGGCCCAGTATTTCTGGAGCGCGAGAATCAGCGCTTGAAAGGTCATGGGGGCTCTCCAGCGAAACGGCGAAAGGCCTGAAGTATAGCCCGCGCACGGCGCCCCTGTCAGGCCGCGCTTCGCCGCCTGGCGCACGGGTTTGGTGCGCTTGATCACGTAAAAGCGTTACGATGGTGCATGCACCCCGATGATGCCTGGTATGGGTTCAGTCGGGGCCCGATTTGGTGCGCCCCGATGGATTGGCACGGAAAATGCTTCACTCCGGGGGACTTTTTAACGGACATGACTGGAGGCCAAACGATGGCTCAAACCGCCGACGACGTTCTTGCAATGATCAAGGACAACGAGGTCCGCTTCGTGGACCTGCGTTTCACCGACCCCAAGGGCAAACAGCAGCACGTCACACTCCCCGCCCAGGCCGTGGACGCGGACCTTTTCGCCGAGGGGAAGATGTTCGACGGCTCATCGATCGATGGCTGGAAGGGCATCAACGAGTCGGACATGATCCTGCTGCCCGATCCGGAAACGGCGATGCTCGATCCGTTCTTCGACGACATGACCCTCAACCTGGTCTGCCAGATCATCGAGCCGAACACCATGCAGGGTTACGGCCGTGATCCGCGATCCATCGCCCAGCGTGCCGAGGCCTATCTGCAGTCGACCGGGATCGGCGATGTCGCCTACTTCGGCCCCGAAAACGAGTTCTTCGTGTTCGACGATGTCCGCTACGGCACCAACATGAGCGGCTCGTTCTACAAGATCGATTCCGAGGAAGCGGACTGGAATACCGAGAAGGTCTATCCCGACGGCAATATGGGCCATCGCCCGGGCGTCAAGGGCGGTTACTTCCCGGTCCCGCCGGTGGATAGCCTCCACGACATGCGCTCGGCGATGCTCGAGTGCCTGACGGACCTGGGCATGACCACCGAGGTGCATCACCACGAGGTCGCCACCGCCGGGCAGTGCGAACTCGGGGTGGGCTTCAACACCCTGGTCAAAAAGGCCGACGAGGTGCAGACGCTGAAGTACGTGGTACATAACGTCGCCGCGGCCTACGGCAAGACCGCCACGTTCATGCCCAAGCCGGTTGTCGGTGACAACGGCAGCGGCATGCACGTCCATCAGTCGATCGGCAAGACTGGCGACATGCTGTTTGCCGGTGACCAGTACGGGGGTCTCTCGGAGACGGCGCTCTACTACATCGGCGGGCTGATCAAGCATGCCCGGGCGATCAACGCCTTCGCCAACGCGTCGACCAACAGCTACAAGCGGCTGGTCCCGGGTTTCGAGGCGCCGGTCCTGCTGGCCTATTCGGCGCGTAACCGGTCCGCTTCCGTGCGTATCCCCTGGGTGGCCAACCCCAAGGCCCGGCGCATCGAGCTGCGCTTCCCGGACAGCACCGCCAATCCGTACCTGTGCTTTGCCGCGATGCTGATGGCCGGTCTCGACGGCATCCAGAACAAGATCCACCCCGGCGATGCCATGGACAAGGACCTCTACGACCTGCCGCCGGAGGAAGAGGCGGATATTCCCAAGGTGGCCTTCTCGCTGGAGGAGGCGCTGGACGCCCTCGATGCCGACCGCGATTTCCTCAAGGTGGGGGGTGTATTCAGCGATGACGCCATCGACGGGTATATAGATATCAAGCGCGAGGACGTTCAGCAGCTGCGGATGACCACCCATCCGATCGAGTTCAACCTCTACTACAGCGTCTGATCCGCTCGCGGTGCGAGGATGTTCGACCAGAGACCCCCGCACCTGCGGGGGTCTTTTTCTTTAATCGAGGGTAATGATGACCAGTGCGGCGACAATCGATGCCGGCGAGATCCTCGATAACCTGACCCGTGCCGTGGTGGTGATCGATACCGAGCGGCGGATCGTTCGCATGAACGCAGCGGCGGAATCGCTTCTGCATATCAGTAGTCGACAGGCGCTGGGTGAGCGGTTCACGCATCTCGTCCCGGCCCTGGCCGTTCTCGAGGAACCGGTGGAACAGGCCTTTGCCCAGGCGGCGGGCTATACCGAGCGCGAGATGCGCCTCACCCTCGGGCTCGATCGCACCATTACCGTGGACTGCGCAATCACGCCCCTGGAGCAGACGGCAACGCTGCTGCTCGAGTTCGAGCAGCTCGATCGCCACCTGCGCATCTCCCGCGAGCACCGGCTGATCGCGCAGAACCAGGCGATTCGCGAGCTTATCCGCGGCCTGGCGCACGAGATCAAGAACCCGCTGGGTGGCCTGCGCGGGGCGGCACAGCTGCTGGAGTCGGAACTCGATGACGATGACCAGCGCGAGTATACCCGGATCATCATCAGCGAGGCCGACCGGCTGCGGACGCTGGTCAATGGCTTGCTCGGGCCCGATTCGCGGATCGAGCACACGCCCACCAACCTCCACGAGGTCCTCGAGCATGTCCGCAGCCTGGCCGTGGTGGAGGCCCCCGAGGGGGTCAGGATCGAGCGCGACTACGATCCGAGTATTCCGGTCATCGAGGCGGCGAGTGATCAGCTGATCCAGGCCCTGCTCAACCTGGTACGCAACGCCCTGCAGGCGGTCGGTGACCGCGGGCGAATCACGCTGCAGACCCGTACACAGCGGCGTTTCACGATCGGCGATCGTCAGCACCGGCTGGTGGCACGGGTCGATGTGATTGATAACGGACCGGGCATTACCCCGGCGATGCAGGATCAGATTTTCTACCCGATGGTGACGGGACGCGCGGAGGGCAGCGGCATTGGCCTGCCGATTGCCCAGAACCTGGTGAATCAGCATGGCGGGTTGATCGAGTGCACCAGCGAGCCCGGGCACACGGTCTTCACCGTCTGGTTACCGCTGGAGGATGCCTGATGGCTGACGCAATCAATGTATGGATTATCGACGACGACCGCTCGATGCGCTGGGTTCTGAAAAAGGCGCTGGAGCGGGACGGCCTGCAGGCGGTGGAATTCGAGTCCGGCGAGGCGGCACTGGCGGCGATGGCGGACGGGTCTCCCGATGTGCTGATCACCGATATCCGCATGCCGCGGCTCGACGGGCTGACGCTGATGAAGCGGATCCACGAGTTCGATACCGAGTTGCCCGTTATCGTTATGACCGCGCACTCCGATCTCGACGCGGCCGTGTCGGCCTACGAGGGCGGGGCGTTCGAATACCTGCCCAAACCCTTTGATGTCGAGGAGGCGATCGATCTGGTTCGGCGGGCCGCCGCGGTGGTTCGCAGCAGTGCCCCGGCGGTCGACCCGGGCGGGGAAATGCCGGAGATCATCGGCGAAGCGCCGGCGATGCAGGAGGTTTTCCGTGCCATCGGTCGCCTGTCGCGCTCCAATATCACCGTGCTGATCAACGGTGAATCGGGGACCGGCAAGGAGTTGGTGGCGGGTTCGTTGCACCGCCACAGCCCACGGGCGGAGAACCCGTTCATCGCCCTCAACATGGCGGCCATCCCGCGCGATCTGATGGAATCCGAGCTCTTCGGTCACGAAAAGGGGGCGTTCACCGGCGCGCACCAGATTCGGCGCGGCCGCTTCGAGCAGGCCAACGGCGGCACACTCTTCCTCGACGAAATCGGTGATATGCCGGCCGAGCTGCAGACCCGGCTGTTGCGAGTGCTTGCCGACGGCGAATTCTATCGCGTGGGGGCGCATACGCCGATGCGGGTGGATGTACGCATCATCGCCGCCACGCATCAGAACCTGGATCAGCTGGTCGCGGACGGGCGCTTCCGCGAGGACCTGTTCCATCGGCTCAATGTCATTCGCATCCACTGCCCCGCCCTGCGCGAGCGCCAGGCGGACATCCCGTCACTGGCCGATCACTTCCTGCGCCGCGCCGCCCGCGAGCTCAATGTCGAACCCAAGCAGCTCGCCCCGGAGGTGGAACGGCGGCTGCAGGCGCTGCCCTGGCCCGGTAATGTCCGCGAGCTGGAGAACACCTGCCGCTGGCTGACGGTCATGGCCAGTGGTCGCACGGTACAGCTCGAGGATCTGCCGCCGGAGCTCGCCGGCGTGGATGACACCACCCCCGTCAGTGGCCCTGCGGACTGGGAGAGCGCACTGGCGCGCTGGGCCGATCAGCAGGCGGAGAGCCAGAGTGATGGCGCGCTCGCCGCGGCCCATGGGCGCCTGGAGCGGGTCCTGATCGAAGCGGCGCTGCGGCGCACCGGCGGCCGACGCCAGGATGCCGCTCGCCTGCTCGGCTGGGGGCGCAACACCCTGACACGCAAGATCCGGGATCTACAGATGCGGGTATAATCGACGCTCATGCTGCCCCATGTCGTCCTCCATCGCCCCGAGATCCCGCCCAACGCCGGCAACGTCATCCGGCTCTGCGCCAATAGCGGTGCGCGGTTGCACCTGATCCGGCCGCTCGGGTTCGCGCTCGATGACCGGCGGATGCGCCGGGCGGGGCTGGATTACCACGAGTTCGCTTCGATGCGGGTGCATGACGATTACGCGGCCTTCCTCGACGCCGTGGCACCCGGCCGAGTCTGGGCACTGACCACTGGTGGCCGGGTCCGTTTCGATCGACCGGATTACCAGCCCGACGACGCGTTGCTGTTCGGCAGCGAGACCGCCGGACTGCCGGAGGCGGTGATGGCGCAGATCCCCGCAGCACGGCGGCTGCGACTGCCCATGCAACCCGGCAATCGCAGTCTCAATCTATCCAACAGTGTCGCCGTCACGGTCTACGAGGCCTGGCGCCAGGTCGACTTCGCGGGCAGCGTCGCCATCGACTGAGTCAGTCCGGACGGTCGTCGAATTCCGCACCCGGGCGGCGCTCCATCAACGCCTCCGCGGCGCTCAGCGGCGATTGCCCGGTGGTGATGATCGACTCGACCGCCGCGCAGATCGGCATTTGCACGCCCAGCCGCCGCGCGAGTTCGCCCACCTCGACGGCGGTGCGGATGCCTTCCACGACCGCGCCGATCCCGGCCGTCGCGGTGTCGATGGACTCCCCGCGGCCCAGCGCGAGCCCCATGCGCCGGTTTCGTGACTGGTCATCGGTGCAGGTAAGCATCAGATCGCCGAGCCCGGCGAGGCCCGTGAGGGTCCGGTCGTCGGCGCCGAGCGCGGCCCCCAGCCGTCGAACCTCGGCGAGCCCCCGGGTGACCAGTCCGCTGCGGGCGTTGGCCCCGAACCCGAGCCCGTCGGCGATACCGGTGGCGATCGCGAGGATATTCTTGACCGCGCCGCCGAGGCCGACACCGATCAGGTCATCGCTCGGGTACACCCGGAAGCGTTCGTCGTGGAAGTCGGAACAGAGGCGGGCACCGACCGCGCGATCGCGGCAGGCGAGCACGATGGCGGTGGGGAGGCCGCGGGCGACCTCCCCGGCGAAGCTGGGCCCGGACAGTGCCGCGAGCGGATGATCCGGCAGGGTGGCCGCTGCCACGTCGTGGAGGAGTCCGCCGCCGGCGTTGTCGAGTCCCTTGGTCGCCCAGATCACCGGCGTCCCGGCGGCGATGACCGGCGCCAGGGCCTGCAGCGTTGCGGCAAAGGCATGACTCGGTACCGCGACCAGGACGGTCGTGGCGGTGGCGACGCTGGTGGCCAGGTCGCTTTCCGGTCGGATCGCCGCCGGGAGCGGGATATCGGTCAGATGACGGGGATTGTAGCCGGTGGCCGACATGGCACGGGCCATGTCGGGATCATGGGCCCAGAGGCGGACGTCGCGGCCACTGCGCGCCAGCACCAGGGCGAGCGCCGTGCCCCACGAGCCGGCGCCCAGCACGGCATACTCCGCCATTCCCTCAGCCCGGGTTATCGGTTTCCTGGTCGTCGGCCGACTCGGCGCTGGCCGCTTCCCGCTGGCGCTGACGGGCGTAGAGGGCGTCGAAGTTGACCGGCGAGAGGGTCATGGGCGGGAACCCGGCCTTGCCGGTCAGGTCGCTCACCGCCTCGCGGGCATAGGGGAAGAGCACGCCCGGGCAATACGCCCCGAGCAGCTGGTCGGTGGCGTTGCTCTCGAAGCCGGCGACGGTGAACAGCCCCGCCTGGTGGACCTCGCAGAGATAGGCGGTGCGCTCTTCCACGGTGGCGGTGACGGTCACCGTGAGTACGACCTCGTAGAGGCCCTCGCCCACGGTGTTGCGCCGCGTATTCAGCTCGACCCTGGCCTCGGGCTTCCACGACTGGGTGAAGACCTCGGGGGCGCCGGGGGTCTCTACCGAGCTGTCCTTGAGATAGATCTTCTGGATGGTGAACTGCTGCGGATTGGTCGCCTCGCCGGCGCCCTGTTCACTGGCGCCGCGGGCGTCTCCGTTCGTTGTCTCGGCCATTTCGTCTCCCTGGAGTCGGTGTGGGGAATGGGGTAGCGGTCAGCCGCGACCTTCCGTGGGAAGACTCGCCTCGCGCCACGCGTCGATGCCGCCACGCAGCTGACTGACGTCCGCCCAGCCCTGTGCCTCAAGGGCCTGGATGGCCTTGAGGGTGCGCTGGCCGTTATCGCAGTAGACGATGATCTTGCGGTCACGGAAGCGTTTCAGTCGGTCCTGACGCTTATCGATATGGGCCATCGGCAGGTTGATGGCCCCGGGCAGATGGCTGCCCTGGAAGGCATTCTCGTCGCGAATGTCGACGAATACCGCGGCATCGCGGTTGTACAGCCGCGTCGCCTCGGTGGCATCGACCGCCTGGCGGCTACGCCGGTAACTGAGGTACTCATTGGCTACCAGGGCGGCCAGTATGACGAGCAGCGATGCGATGAGCAGCGGATGGTTGGTGCTGAATTCTATGACTCTATCCATGACCCGGCGCTGTTAGGATGCGAATTGAGCTGCAGAGTATACCAGTCGAGACGCCACGCCGATGACCCGATGCCTTCTGACCGTGTGTCTGTTGTTGCCGATCGCTACCGCGCTGGCCCAGACCGACGAGCTCGAATCGCGCGAGGCGCGGCTCGAGACCCTGCGCGAGCAGATCGGCGAGCTCCAGGACCGCCTCGCCGAGGATCGCGAACGCGCCGGCGGCCTGGAGGCGGAACTGGCGGAACTCGAGCAGCGGATCGGCCGCGAGCGCCAGGCGCTCAGCGAGCTCGATGCGCAGATCCGTAGCCGCGAGCAGCGGATTGCCGAACTGGAATCGGCGATTGCCACCCAGTCGCGTCGTAGCGAGGCGCATCGCGAGCGGCTTGCGGAGAGCCTGCGGGCCACTCACCGGCAGGGCGAGTCGACCGCGCTACGGCTGGTGCTGAACGCCGAGGATCCCGCGCGTCTGCAGCGGCTGCTGGTCTACCAGCAGGTGCTGGCCGGGGCACGGAGCGAGCAGGTTCGCCAGGCCGAGTCGGCCATTCGTCGACTTCGCGACCAGCGCGCCGAGCGCGAGGCGGCGCTTGATGCACAGCAGGCCGATCGCGACGAACGCGAGACGCGCCTGAGTAAACTCGAGGCCGATCTTTCCGAGCGCGATGCCCTGCTGGCCGAGATTCGCGGGCGGATCCGCGACCGCGACACCCGGCTCGAAGCCCGCCGCGACGAGGCGGAGACCCTGAACGGGCTGATCGAGGATCTGCGCGAGCAGTTGGCGTCCACCGGCCCGGCACCGGGGCGGGACGCGGAGATGGCGACCGGCGCGCTGGCCTGGCCGCATGAAGGGCCGCTCCTCGCGCAGTATGGCGGTCAGCGCGCGGGTGATCTGGAGTGGACGGGGCTTTTGATCGGTGGCGAGTCCGGCGACCCGGTCAGACCCGTCGCGCCCGGGCAGGTGGTGTTTGCCGACTGGTTGCGCGGGTCGGGTTTGCTGCTCATTATTGACCACGGTGCGGGTTATCTCAGTCTCTACGGCCGCAACGAGTCGCTCTACGTCGATGTCGGCGATCGGGTGGCGGCCACCGATGTCATCGCCACCGTGGGTCGTAGCGGCGGTCGCGCCGAGCCGGCGCTTTATTTCGAACTGCGCGCCGATGGCGAGCCAGTCGACCCGCTGGTCTGGCTGCGGTCGCGCGACAATCAGGGGTGAGGGTGGAATGATGCGGATACCCGGACTGCTACAGGCGCTGACGGTCGGGGTGCTGATGGCGCTGCTGCTCGCCAGTATCCAGACCGTGACGGCGCAGTCATCGGCCGACGACGATCTGCCGCTGGAAGAGCTGCAGCGTTTCACCGAGGTCTACGAGCGTATCCAGCGTGATTACGTGGAGTCGGTGGACGACGAGCAACTGATCCGGAATGCCATTCGCGGCATGCTCTCCGGGCTCGACCCGCATTCGGCCTATCTCGATCAGTCGGCCTACGAGCGGCTCCAGGAGGGCACCCGTGGCGAGTTCGGTGGCCTGGGGCTGGAGGTCGGTACCGAGGACGGACTGATCAAGGTCATCGCCCCCATTGACGGCACACCGGCGGAGGCCGCGGATATCCGACCCGGCGATCTGATCATTCGCATCGACGGTCAGTCGGTGAAGGGCCTGGATCTGCAGGCGGCCGTGGAGCGCATGCGCGGCGAGACCGGCACATCGGTGACCCTGAGTATTCTGCGCGACGGCGCCGAGGCCCCGATCGAGGTCACCCTCGAGCGGGCGGTGATCCAAGTGGACAGCGTGCGCGCCCGGTTGCTCGACGATGCCTTCGGCTACGTACGCATCAGCCAGTTCCAGTCGCGAACCGGCGAGGATGTCCTCGAGGCGGTGGATCGGCTCAGCCGCGAAGCCGACCCGCTCGACGGGCTGGTGCTGGATCTTCGCAACAACCCCGGCGGTGTGCTCGATGCCGCCGTCGCCGTGGCCGATGCCTTCGTCAGCCGCGGTCAGATCGTCTCCACGAACGGTCGTATAGCGCGCTCCCGCGGTGCGTTCACGGCGACGCCGAACGATGCCCTGAACGGCGCGCCGCTCGTGGTGCTCGTGAACGCCGGCTCGGCCTCGGCGGCGGAGATTGTCGCCGGGGCCCTGCAGGACCATCAGCGTGCGGTGATCATGGGCGAGCCCACCTTCGGCAAGGGCTCGGTGCAGACCATCCTGCCGCTGCGCGATGGCGACGCGGTCAAGCTGACCACCGCCCGGTACTACACGCCGGATGGCCGTTCGATCCAGGCGGAGGGCATCCAGCCGGATGTCGAAGTGGCCAACCTGCGGGTCAGTGACGCCGAAGGGGATCCGGCCCGGTTGCGCGAGTCGAACCTGCCGCGCCATCTGCGCGGCGAGACCGATGAGGGTGAGTTACCGGCGGATGCGCCGGCGTCGCCACTGGCGACCCGGGATTATGCCCTCGCCGAGGCGTTGAATCTGCTCAAGGGGCTGACGATCCTCGGTAACTAATCCTTGCGTGGCCAGGCGGCCACCCAGATTACGACTCCGAGGCTGCCCACGACCCAGCTCACCAGCGGTGCCTCGCCGAGCATGACGGGACTGCGGCCGTCGAGCGCGGCGACGATAAACGCCGAGACGACCAGCGCTGCGCCGACACCGGTGGCAAAGCCGCGCCGGCCGCCCTGGCGGATTTCCCGACGCATGGCGGCAAGCTGATGTTGCTGCTCGACGAGTTGCTCGCGGGTGCGGCCGACCTCGCCGAGGGCCTCGTCGATGCGACGGGGCAGGGTCGGTAGCGTCTCGGCCAGGTGCGGGAGCTCCTGACGGGCCTTCTTCAGAAAGGCGCCGGGCCCTACCTGGTCCCGCATCCAGCGCTCGAGGTAGGGCTTGCCCGTATCCCAGAGATCGAGCTCCGGGTAGAGCTGGCGGCCCAGTCCCTCGATCGCCAGTAACGTCTTCTGAAGCAGGACCAGCTGGGGCTGGATTTCCATGTCGAACCGACGTCCGGTCTGGAACAGCCGCATGAGCAGGGCACCCAGCGAGATCTCCCCCAGCGGCCGCTCGAAAATCGGCTCGCAGACCGTGCGCATGGCGCTTTCGAACTCATCGATGCGGGTATCCGCCGGCACCCAGCCCGATTCCACGTGCAGTTCGGCCACGCGGCGATAGTCGCGGTTGAAGAACGCCATGAAGTTATCGGCGAGGTAGCGGTGATCGACCGGGTTGAGTGAGCCCATGATGCCGAAATCCACCGCCACGTAGCGCGGATTGGCGGGATCGCGGACATCCACGAAGACGTTACCGGGGTGCATGTCGGCGTGGAAGAAGCTGTCCCGGAATACCTGCGTGAAAAAGATCTCGGTGCCGCGTTCGGCGAGCACCTTCATGTCGACGCCGGCGCGGTGGAGCCCCTCGATGTCGCTGATCTGCAGGCCGTAGATACGCTCCATGACCATGACCCGTCGGTGAGTGCCGGACCAGTGGACCTCGGGGACATAGAGCAGATCGGAGTCGCGGAAATTGCGCTTGAGCTGCGTGGCGTTCGCCGCCTCGCGCATCAGGTCGAGTTCATCGTGCAGGGTGGTGTCGAACTCGCGGATCACCTCCACCGGCCGCAGGCGAAAGCCCTCGGACCAGTAGCGCTGGGCGAGTCGTGCGAACAGGTAGAGCACGCCGAGATCGCGGGCAATGGCCTGCTCGATGCCGGGCCGTACCACCTTGACCACGACATCCTCGCCGCCGTGCAGGCGGGCCGCATGCACCTGGGCAATGGACGCCGAGGCCATCGGCTCGGTATCGAAATGGGCGAACCAGGAATCCACCGGCTGCTGGTACTCCGCCTCGATGATGGCGCGCGCCTCCTCGCCCGGGAATGGCGGTACGCTGTCCTGGAGGCGGGCCAGCTCGGCGGCGATATCCGGTGGCAGGAGGTCACGCCGGGTGGAGATGATCTGGCCGAACTTGACGAAAATCGGACCGAGATCCTCCAGCGCCGTGCGGATACGCTCGCCACGGGGGCGCTGATGGCGCTCGAACCAGGCCCAGGGCATGAAGAGCCGCAGGAAGCGGAACGGCCGGAACCAGCGGGTGGCGAACAGTACCTCGTCGAGGCCATGGCGCAGCAGCACGAGGTTGATCTGTGCCAGGCGCAGCAGCAGCCGTGCGCGTCGGATCATGATCGCCCCCCGCGCCGCTCGAGCCGTCGCAGCCGAGCCTCCAGACGATCCACGTCTTCGCGGACATGATCGACATCCGCAAGGAAATGCCGCACCTCGATGGCGGTGGGCAGCCAGCGGCGCTCCTCGGTGGCAAGCTCCACCGCGTTGCGCAGCAGGGTATCGGCACTGCGCTGGCCCCAGCGACCGCCCTCGCGCAGGCCCGTGGCGACCTGTGCGGCGCCGGCTTCGCCGACCAGCTGTGCCAGTTGCGCCTCGAGATCGACATCGAGCTCACTGAACAGCGTCCGCACCTCCTGGATGGTGCCGATATCACCCCTGAAGGAGACATCGCGGCTGCGCCGACCGCGTGACAGGATCAATCCGGTCAGGCCGGCGAGGGACGCCTCGAGCACGACATCGCAGTCATTCATGTCGGTCCCGTCGCTGATCAGTGTCAGCCCCTCGTCGCTGAACGCCACCCGCAGTGCCACCGCCGGTTCGGTCAGTCGTAGTCCCAGTTCGCGGCCGTTCAGCGGCGCCAGGCGCTCGGGGGTGGCCGGATCCAGGTGCAGGATCCGGTTGATGCCCGACTCGATCAGTCCCAGCGGCAGCCACTCAGTAGACATGGCCGTGGTGGAGCGCAACCACCCCTCCGCTCAGGTTGATGTAGTCGACATCCTCGAAGCCCGCGGTTTCCATCATCGCTTTCAGTGTCTCCTGGTCGGGATGCTGGCGGATCGACTCCGCAAGGTAGCGATAGCTGTCGGCATCCTGCGCGACCAGGTGCCCCATCAGCGGCAGCATGCGGAACGAGTAGAGGTCATAGACCGGTTGCAGGGCGCGCAGGTAGAGCGATGAAAACTCGAGGACAACGACCTGGCCGCCGGGTCGAAGGGCCGCGCGCATGGCCTGCAGCGCCGCCGGGATCCGGGTGACGTTGCGCAGGCCGAATCCGATGCTGATGCGATCGAAGCACCGCGACGGGAACGGCAGCTGTTCGGCATCGGCAATGACGTAGTCGAGGTTGCCCGTGACGCCCTCGTTGAGCAGCCGGTCGCGGCCGGTCTCGAGCATGGCCGGGTTGATATCGGAGACGATGACCTGGCCGGTGGAACCGACCTGCGCCGCCATGCCCTCGGCGAGGTCGCCGGTCCCCGCGGCCAGGTCGAGTACCCGCTGACCCGGCCGGGCGTTGATCAGCCGCAGGGCCTGACGTTTCCAGAGCCGGTGCAGTCCTGCCGACATCAGGTCGTTCATGACGTCATAGCGACTGGCAACCGAGCTGAAGACCTCGCCGACCCGGCGGGCCTTGTCCTCGATCGGCACGCTCTGATAACCGAAATGCGTTTCGTCCTGCCGGGTTGGATCAGGTTCGTTCATGCGCTGTCTCCGGGGTCGCGCCGTGCGCCGGCGGCGGCCAGTGAATCGAGATAGTCCTGCCAGTAGTCCTCGGCGTTCTCGCCCAGGTCGTAGAGCAGGTCCCAGGAATAGAGCCCGGTGCTGTGGCCGTCGTCAAAGTGGATGCGCAGCGCATACTGGCCCACCGGCTCGATGCGCTCGATGCCCACCGCCGCCTTGCCCACCTGGAGGATGGCCTGGCCCGGGCCGTGGCCGCGCACCTCGGCGGAGGGCGAGTGGACCCGCAGGTATTCCGCGCCCAGATCGAAGTGGCGGCCGTCGTCAAAGCTCACCGCCAGGGTGCGGGACTGGCGATGCAGACGAATCTGCGTGGGCACACGGCCGGTATCGCGGCGCTCGGGGCGTTTCATGGCGACCTCAGAGGATATAGCGGCTCAGATCTTCGTTGCCGGCAAGATCCGCGAGCTGGGCGTCCACGTAGTCGGCGTCGATGGTCACGGTCTCGCCGCTGTGATCCGCCGCGCTGTACGAGATCGTCTCCAGCAGGCGCTCCATGATGGTGTGCAGACGCCGCGCGCCGATATTCTCGGTGTGGGCGTTGACCTGCCAGGCCATCCGGGCAAGGCGATCGACGCCATCCGTCGTGAACACCAGTTCCACCCCCTCGGTGCGCAGCAGCGCCTGGTACTGGCGTACCAGCGAGGCGTCGGGGTCGGTGAGAATGGACACGAAGTCCTCCACCGCCAGCGATGAAAGCTCGACACGGATGGGCAGGCGGCCCTGCAGCTCGGGGATCAGGTCCGAGGGCTTCGCGACATGGAAGGCGCCGGAGGCGATGAACAGGATGTGGTCGGTGTTCACCATGCCCGAGCGCGTCGAGACGGTGCTGCCCTCGATCAGCGGCAGCAGGTCGCGCTGGACGCCCTCGCGCGAGACCTCGCCGCTCCCGCTCTGCTCGGTCTGCCGGGCCACCTTGTCGATCTCGTCGATGAATACGATGCCGCTCTGCTCGACCGAATCGATGGCCTTCTGCTTGATCTCCTCTTCGTTGACCAGTTTGGCCGCCTCTTCCTCGCGCAGCACCCGCCATGCCTCGGCGACGGTCAGCCGCTGGCGCTCGCTACGCTGATTGCCGAGGTTCTGGAACATCCCCTGGAGCTGGCTGGTGAGCTGCTCCATGCCGGGCGGCGCCATGATGTCCATGCCCGACTGCTGACCGCGGAGTTCGATCTCGATCTCGCGATCGTCGAGGTCGCCCTCGCGCAGCTTCTTGCGCATCTTCTGGCGCGTGCTGTCCTGGCCGCGGTCCTCGTTCTCGCTGCCCCGGGCCTGTGGCAACAGGGCGTCGAGGATGCGGTCTTCGGCGGCATCATCGGCACGCCCGGACTGGCGCTGCATCTCCTGCTCGCGGATCATCCGCAGCGCATTGTCGGTGAGATCGCGGATGATCGATTCGACGTCGCGGCCGACATAGCCCACCTCGGTAAACTTCGAGGCCTCGATCTTGATGAACGGGGCATTCGCCAGTTTTGCCAGGCGCCGCGCGATCTCGGTCTTGCCGACACCGGTGGGGCCGATCATGAGGATGTTCTTGGGCGTGATCTCGGGGCGCAGCGCCTCATCCACCTGCAGCCGCCGCCAGCGGTTGCGCAGGGCATTGGCCACCGCGCGCTTGGCGTCGCTCTGTCCAACGATGTGCTTGTCCAGTTCCTGGACGATTTCGCGGGGCGTCATTTCGCTCATCAGGCCTTCCCGTCACCGAGGGTTTCGATGGTCAGCGTGTGATTGGTGTAGATACAGATATCGGCCGCGATATCCAGCGATCGCTGGACAACCGATGCCGCATCCAGGTCCGTCTCGGCGACCAGCGCCTGGGCGGCGGCCTGGGCATAGCCCGACCCGGAGCCGATCGCCATCAGCTCGCGCTCGGGCTCGACCACGTCGCCGTTGCCCGAGATCATCAGCAGGGTTTCGGCGTCGGCCACCATGAGCAACGCCTCGAGGCGGCGCAGGGCACGGTCCGAGCGCCAGTCCTTGGCCATTTCCACCGCGGCGCGGGTCAGGCGTCCGCCGTGGCGCTCGAGCTGACCCTCGAATCGCTCGAACAGCGTGAAGGCATCGGCCGTACCGCCGGCAAACCCGGCCAGCACCTGATCGTGGTAAAGGCGTCGGACTTTGCGGGCATTGCCTTTCATGACCGTGTCGCCAAGGGTGACCTGGCCGTCACCGCCGACGGCCACCTGCCCGTCACGACGGACCGCCAGAATGGTGGTTCCATCAAACTGCTGCAAGACTGCTCTCCGGACGTTGCTGGATAGTGGTTGCCTGACCGCCAATGTTAACGCAGCCGGACGCCTCGGGGTTACCTTCGGCGCGCCCTCGGATGAGCCCGGTCATAGACCTCGGCCAGGTGCTGGAAGTCGAGGTGGGTGTAGATCTGGGTTGTCCCGATGTCGGCATGGCCGAGCAGCTCCTGGACGGCGCGCAGATCGCCACTGGACTCGAGCAGGTGGGTGGCAAACGCGTGCCGCAGCATGTGCGGGTGGACCGGTCGATCCAGGCCCTGCAGGCGTGCCAGCTGGTTGAGGCGGGTCTGAATGGCCCGGTGCGACAGGCGCTGACCCCGGCGGCTCACGAACAGCGCGGTCTCCTCCGCGGCGGCCACGGTATCGCGGACCGCGACCCAGTCACCGACCGCCTCGCGCGCCTTGCGGCCCACCGGGACGATGCGCGTGCGGGCCCCCTTGCCGACGACGCGAAGCTCGCGTGGTGCCCGACCGGTGTCATCGAGATTGAGTGCCGCTGCCTCGGCGAGTCGCAGCCCGGCGCCATAGATGAGCTCGAAAATCGCGCGGTCACGGCGCCGCAGCGGATCGGCCTGGTCGGTGGCCCGCGCCGGCGGATCAAGGAGCTGCGCGGCGCCGTCGACATCCAGGGTGGCCGGCAGCGTCTGCTTCGCGCGTGGCGCCTGGATGTCCGCGGTGGGGTCGGTATCGAGGCGGGCCTCGCGCTGCAGGAAGCGATACAGGCCGCGGGCCGCGGACAGCTGGCGCTGCAACGAGCGGGGTGATAGCCCGCGGCGATGGCACTGGCTGATCCAGGCCCGGATGTGATCGCTGCGCACGCGTGCCCAGTCATCGATATCGATGGTGGCCAGATATTGCCCCAGGCCGGAGAGATCGCGTGCGTAGTGTTGCCGTGTCAGCGACGCCAGCCGTCTTTCATCGCGCAGGTGGACAAGATAGCGATCAAGATCGGTCCAGAGGGGTGGGCGCGGGGGCATGGTTACGGACCGGCGCAGGACCGGCGCAGGACCCGCGCCGCCAGGGCGCCCAGCTGGCCGAGGAAGATCGTGCCCTGTTCATCGTGGTAGCGATCGGCATCGCGACTGCCGATGGCGATGAACCCGCGCACCGGAGGTTCGTCCATCGGGATCACCGCGACTGACCCCAGGCCCTCCGCCTGGTCGCCAAAGATGAGTGTCCGGTGCTCGGCATCCAGTTCGCCGAGGACCGGCTGATCGCCGGCGAGGGCGCTTTCGAGCTGCTGCGCCCGGGGATCGTCGGGCGCGAGGACCGGCGCACCGGCAGCGCTCAGCCACTCACCAATAAGGATGACCTCGACCACGTCTGCCCGGAAGTCGTGCCGCAGCCCGTCACGGATCGCGACCAGCACGCTGTCGAGATCGTCGGCGGCGAGCAGCTCGAGGGTGAAGCGATGGATCTGCTCGACCAGCCGATCATTGTCGCGCGCCACCTGGAGGAGCTGATCCAGGCGCTCCGCGAGGGCATGGTTCTCTTCGCGCAGGATCGATACCTGGTATTCGATCAGCGAGGTTACGCCGCCGGTCGGGTGGGGGACCTCTAACCGGCTGACGAGATCCGGGTGCCGCTGCAGCAGATCGGGATGCGCCTGCAGGTAGTCCAGTACCGCCTGTTCGTCGATCGGATGCGCCGACATCGCTGATTCGCCTGTCTGACCGCTCATGTCGCTCCCGTTGCCAGTCTGCCCTCGAACACGGTGTCGGCCGGGCCAGTCATCCAGACCGGCTGGCCTTCACCCTGCCAGTGTAGCACCAGCTCGCCACCGGTCAGGCTCAGGGTGACAGTGGGGTCGAACCAGTCGTTGAGGATGCCGGCCACCGCCGCCGCGCAGGCACCGGTTCCGCAGGCCGGGGTCTCGCCGACACCGCGCTCGTAGACGCGGAGATGACCGCGGGAGCGGCTATCCACCGCGAGAAAGCCGGCATTGACGCGGTTCGGAAAGCGCGGGTGGGACTCGAGTGCGGGGCCCAGTGTTGCCACCGGTGCGGTCTCGACATCGTCGACGCGCAGAATCACGTGGGGGTTGCCCATCGATACGGCGGCAACGTCGTGATTCACACCGGCCGCGGTCAGTTCGTACTGTATCCGGCGCTCGGCGGCCTCGAAGGGGATGGCCGACGGCTCGAGGATCGGCGCTCCCATGTCGACGCGAACCCGGCCGTCGTCCATCAGTTCGACCCGGGTCAGGCCGGCATCGGTCTCGAGGCTGACGTGGCCTCCTCGATGCAATCCCTGGTCGCGCAGGAAACGGGCCAGGCAGCGGACGCCGTTGCCACAGTGCTCGACCTCGTGGCCGTCGGCGTTCCAGATCCGGTAGCGGAAGTCGGCGTCGGGCCGGCGCGCGGCTTCGGCCACCAGGACCTGGTCGCAACCGACGCCGTAGCGTCGATCGGCGATCCGCCGGATCCATGCCGGGGTCGGGTCCAGGGACTGGTTGATCGCGTCGAAGACGACGAAGTCGTTGCCCAGGCCCTGCATCTTGGTGAACGCGAGGCTCACGGCGTATCCAGGAGGTGCTCCCCCTGCCAGAGCGCTTCGAGGGTTTCGCGTTCACGGATCAGGTGGGCACGGTCGCCGTCCACCAGCACCTCGGCGGGACGCGGCCGGGCGTTGTACTGCGACGCCATGACAAAGCCGTAGGCGCCGGTGGCGTGGATCGCCAGCAGGGTGCCGGGCAGCAGGGCCAGGGAGCGCTCGCGGCCCAGGGTGTCGGCGCTCTCGCAGACCGGTCCCACTACATCGTAGAGCCGCGCCTCGGCGTCCACCGGCTCGGCGGTCTCGATGCCCTGCCAGGCGTTATAGAGCGCCGGGCGCAGCAAATCGGTCATTGCCGCGTCGACGACAGCGAAATCGCGGTGCCCGGGCTTGAGGTATTCGACCCGGGTGAGCAGAAGCCCCGCCTCGCCTACGAGGGCGCGACCCGGCTCCATGAGCAGCTTCTGTCGGCGACCGGCGAGCAGCGGGCCGAGCCGCTCGGCCAGTGCCGCCGGTGAGGGCGGGGTCTCGTCCTCGTAGCGGATCCCCAGACCGCCGCCGATATCGAGATGCTCGAGATGAATGCCGGCGGCCTCGAGCCGGTCGACCAGGGCGAGGCTGCGCGACAGGGCGTCCGCGAGCGGATCCAGCTCGGTGAGCTGGGAGCCGATATGGAAGTCCATCCCCGAAACGGCGACACCCGGCATCGCCGCCGCCCGGTGGTAGAGGGCCTCGGCGGCATGGATATCGATGCCGAATTTGTTCTCCTTGAGCCCGGTGGAGATGTAGGGATGGGTGCGGGCGTCGACATCCGGGTTGACCCGCAGCGACACCGGCGCCGTGCGGCCGGTGCGTGCGGCCACGGCACTGATGCGCTCGAGCTCGGCCTCGGATTCGATGTTGAACGCCAGGATACCGGCAGCCAGCCCCTGCTCGATCTCTTCCTCGCTCTTTCCGACCCCGGAGAACACGACCTTGCCCGGATCGCCGCCGGCCCGCAGGACCCGGGCGAGCTCGCCGCCGGAGACGATATCGAAACCGCTGCCCAGCCGTGCAAGGAGCTGGAGGATCGCGAGGCTGCCGTTGGCCTTCACCGCATAGCAGATCTGGTGATCGAACGCCGCAAAGGCCTGGTCATAGGCCCGCCAGGCCGACTCGATGGCGGCACGCGAGTAGACATAGAGCGGCGTCCCGAAACGCTCGGCGAGGACCGGCGCCGGACAATCCTCGATGGTCAGGGTGCCGTTGTTGTGCCTGATCACGACATGCCCTCCTCACTGTCCGCGGCGTCCCGGTCGTCGGGTAGGTAGAGATCGCCCTTGACGCCGCAGCCGGTGACCAGGATTAGCGTGATCAGTGCCAGAAAGGGCAGGATACGTGGGGTCATGCAGACTCGGTGTTTCATGTGGAACATCAGTATAAACAGAGGAAAGAGACGATGGTCGAGCAGGAACAACTCGAGACCGTGGAAACCGGCGGCCAGGACGCCCGATACAGCGTCATCTGGCTGCACGGGCTGGGCGCCAGCGGTCATGATTTCGAGCCTATCGTCCCGCAGCTGGGGCTGCCCGTGCCGGAGGCGGTGCGATTCGTGTTTCCGCATGCCCCGGTGCAGCCGGTGACGCTCAACGGCGGCATGGCCATGCCCTCGTGGTACGACATTTACGGCCTGGCCCCGGGCACGCCGCAGGATGAACAGGGGCTCGATCGGGCGGCGGGCTGGATCGAGGCGCTGATCGAGCGCGAGGAACGCCGCGGCGTTCCGCCCGGGCGGCTGGTGCTGGCCGGGTTCTCGCAGGGCGGTGCGCTGGCCCTCCATGCCGGACTGCGCTATGCGTCGGGGCTGGCCGGCATTATGGGGCTGTCCACCTATCTGCCACTGGCCGACCACCTCGCCCAGGCCCATGCCGCCGCCAACCGCCGCACGCCGATCTTCCTCGCTCATGGTCACCACGACCCGGTGCTCGCCTATCAGCTGGGCACCGGCTCCCGCGACGCCCTGGAGGGCCTCGGTTATCCCGTGGAGTGGCACGACTACCCGATGGCGCACCAGGTGTGCATGCAGGAGATCGTCGACATCGGCGCGTGGCTGGGTCGCGTACTGGACCGCTAGTCGCCGGCGCCGGTGCCGAGCCGGTCCCTTGCCGCGACCACCTGGCGCCGTACCTGGGCCGGCGCCGTCCCGCCGGTGTGGTCGCGTGCCGCCAGCGAGCCGTCGAGGGTCAGCACCTCGAAGACATCCTCGCCGATGGTGGCCGAAAAGCCCTGCAGCTCCGCCAGTGACATCTCGGCGAGGTCCCGCCCCTCGGTCACGCCGAAGGCGACGGCCTTGCCGACAATTTCGTGGGCGTCCCGGAAGGCCACGCCCCGACGGACCAGGTAGTCGGCCAGGTCGGTGGCCGTCGCGAATCCCTCGCGGGCGGCGGCCCGCGTGCGATCGCGATTGACCGTCAGCGCCGGCACCATGTCGGCGAACGCCCGTAGGCTGTCTCGCAGCGCATCGGCGGCGTCGAACAGCGGTTCCTTGTCTTCCTGGTTGTCGCGGTTGTAGGCGAGTGGCTGTCCCTTCATCAGCGTCAGCAGCGCATGCAGGGCGCCATGGACGCGGGCGCTCTTGCCGCGGACCAGTTCGGCCACATCCGGGTTCTTTTTCTGCGGCATGATCGAGCTGCCGGTACAGAACCGGTCGGGCAGATCGATAAAGCCGGTGAGCGGCGACGCCCAGATCACCAGCTCCTCGGCCATCCGCGAGAGATGCGTCATGGTGAGCGCCGCGGCGGAGACGAACTCGATGGCGAAATCCCGATCCGAGACGGCATCGAGGGAGTTGCGGGTAGGGGCGTCGAAGCCCAGCGCCGCACAGGTCTGATCGCGGTCGATGGGGAAGGTCGTGCCGGCCAGCGCCGCCGATCCCAGCGGCATCTGATTGACTCGCCCGCGGGCGTCCCGCAGCCGGGCCTCGTCACGTACCAGCATCTCGTACCAGGCCAGCATGTGGTGGCCGAAACTCACCGGCTGGGCCACCTGCAGATGGGTGAAGCCGGGCATGACCGTGTCCGCCTCGCGCTCGGCAAGATCCACGAGTCCGCGCTGAAAGCGGCGCAACAGGGTGATGTTGGTGTCGATGACCGTGCGTAGCCACAGGCGGATGTCGGTGGCAATCTGGTCGTTGCGCGAGCGCCCGGTGTGCAGGCGCTTGCCGGCCTCGCCGATGCGCTCGGTCAGTCGCGCCTCGATGTTCATGTGGACATCCTCGAGGGCGGGATCCCAGGGGAAGCCGCCGGCCTCGATCTCCGCCTCGATGGCGTCCAGCCCGGTATCGATGGCCGCCGCGTCGTCGGCGCTGATCACGCCGCAGTCGGCAAGCATCCGGGCGTGGGCCCGGGAGCCGCGGATGTCCTCCCGGTAGAGGCGCCGGTCGTAGTGTTCGGAGGCGCTGAAGGCCGCGACGAAGGCATCGGTGGCCTCGGTGAACCGGCCGCTCCAGAGGCCCTTGGCGTCAGACTCGCTCATGCCGTGCATCCCTTTCGTGTGAACGTCGCATTATAGCAGCCGACCGGTCCTCCGCGCCGGATGCCCGGTCTGTGAACCGGTTGGCGGTGGGCGTCGTCGCGTTTTTGCATGCTCGATCCTCCATTCGATGATCCCAGGGGAGGGACAGCAATGATGAAGATCGTGATTGCCTGCGAGCAGCCTGCGCTGCGACAACGACTGGCGGCGCTGGCGGCAACCAGCGCCGGATGCTGCGTGGCGGCCGTCCTCGAGACGCCTGCCGAGGCGCCGGCCAGCCATGGTCGCGATCCGGTGGACGTGGTGGTGCTGGGTGTCCGCGACGAGGCCCACCTGGCCGTCGCCGTGGACCTGGCCAATATGACGCCGGCACCGGCGATTCTGCTGGCGGGTGAACTCGCCGACCCGATCATCCCGCGACTCGAGGAGAGCGGCGTGGACTATGTCGTCGATACCGCGCAGCCGACCCGCTTCGCGACGGCCCTGCAGGCGGCGCGCCCGCTGGGAGTGAGTCAGATCGCGCGGCTCCAGGCCCCCGGTGCCGGTGATGAGCGCCGCCATATTCTCTGCCGCCGGCGCAACGGCCTGAGCCTGATCCCGGTGGATGACGTGCGCTGTTTCGTGGCCGATCACAAGTACGTCACCGTCCAGCACGATGCCGGCGAGGATCTGATCGAGGAGTCGTTGTGTCGCCTCGAGGCCGAGTTCGGTCCACGCTTCCTGCGTGTCCATCGCAGTGCGCTGGTCGCCCGCGACGCGCTCCGCGGGCTGGAGAAGGATCTCGATGGCCAGACCCGGGCCCTGGTGGATGGCAGCGACGATCCGTTGCCGGTCAGTCGACGCCGCCTGCCCACCGTCCGGCGCTGGATGAGGACAGCCGCGACGCCGGGTTGAGGTTTTGCCTGTCGGCCGTCAGGCGGTATCGTTGCAGACCATTGCAACTGGCCGTCACGGTCGTTTTCAGGCACCGGCACCCATGTCCATCACGCACCTCCGCATTGCTACCCGTCGCAGTCCGCTCGCCGTCTGGCAGGCCGAGCATGTCGCCGACCGCCTGCGGGCGCGATATCCGGATCTGGCCGTCGAGCTGGTTCGCCTCTCGACGCGCGGGGACGAGATCACCGATCGCCCGCTCATGGCGGTGGGCGGCAAGGCCCTGTTCGTCAAGGCGCTCGAGGAGGGAATGCTGGCGGGCAAGGCGGATATCGCCGTGCACTCCATGAAGGATGTGCCGGCGGTGGTGCCGGACGAATTCCGCCTGCCGGTGATCCTGGCCCGGGAGGATCCCTTCGATGCGCTGGTGTCACGCCGCTACGCGGCGATTGCCGAACTGCCCGCCGGTGGCCGGGTGGGCACCGCCAGTCTGCGTCGTGAATGCCAGATCCGGGCGCGGCGTCCGGATCTCGTCGTGGAGTCGCTGCGCGGCAATGTGCAGACCCGTCTGGGCAAACTCGATGCGGGGCACTTCGATGCCATTGTGCTGGCGGCATCAGGGTTGCAGCGGCTGGGCATGGCCGGGCAGATCACGCAGGTCATGGCACCGGAGGAGAGCCTCCCGGCGGTGGGCCAGGGAGCGCTGGGGATCGAGTGCCGGGCCGACGATCCCGACGTGGCGGCACTGATTCGGGGGCTTGATGATCCGGACACCCACGATCGGGTGGCGGCGGAGCGGGCCGTCAATGCCCGCCTCGAAGGCAGCTGCCATGTGCCGCTGGCCGCCTATGCAATGCTCGAGGGCGAAACGCTCTGGCTTCGCGGCCTGGTGGCGAACCGCGACGGCCGTCGGGTGCTGACCGCCGAGGGGCGTGCGGCACGGTCGGAGGGACCGGCGTTGGGGCATGCCGTCGCCGAAGATCTGCTCGGCCAGGGGGCCGGCGAGATCCTCGCCGCTATCGAGTGACGGAACGCGACGCCCTCGCCGGTCGACGGATCCTGGTGACCCGCCCTGCCGGCCAGGCGGAGGGGCTGATCCATCGCCTCGAGGCCGCGGGTGCGGCGGTGCTGCATCGACCCACCCTGCGCATTGTCGCCGTGCCCCCCGCCATCGACGCGTTTCCCGCCCATCCCGACTGGCTGGTCTTTACCAGTCCCAATGCTGTCCGCTACGGGGTGGACTGGTTGCCGGCGTCGATGTGGCGGAGCGCTCGCACTGCCGCGGTCGGCCCGGGTACCGCGGCGGCGATCGAACAGCGAGGTCGGAGCGTGGACGTGGCGCCGAGTGTCGGCGGAGGTGCGGACGATCTCCTGGCGGAAACCGCCTTCGATCCGGGCGAGGCGACGAGCGTACTGATCGTTCGCGGTGAAAACGGCCGCCAGCGGCTATCCGCGGCGCTCCGGGCGCGTGGCGCCGACGTGCATGAAAGTATTGTCTACCGTCGTATTCATGCCGCGAGTCAACTCGATATCCCTCGGGAGTGGCAGGCGCAGCCGCTTGACTGCACAATTATCACCAGCGTGAGTGGCCTGTCCTGCCTACTCGGCATGGCGGGAGCATCCGCGCTAGAGTGGTTGGCGGAGAGCAGGCTGGTCACTGTCAGCGAGCGTGTCGCGACGGCCGCGACCAGCGCCGGATTCGACAGGCCGGTCGTTGCCAGCGGTGCAGACGATTCGGCCATTACACGCGCGGTGTGTGCCGCGCTGCAGAGAGAGATCTGATGAGCAAGACAGACAAGGATACCGATAACGCCCTCGAGGCCGCCTCACCGGGCAAAAAGGGCGGCGGCACCGGCGGTGGCAAGGGTGACGGCGAGGCGGCTGCGACGCCACCGGCCGGCCGCACGTCAGGACATGTAGCGCTGGTCATCGCCATCCTGGTCCTGCTGCTGAGTGCCGGCGGAGGCGCTTATCTCTACTGGCAGATGCAGCAACTCACCGAGGCCCAGTCCGGCCTGGCGACGCAGCGCGAGCTCGAGGCACTGAGTAGTGATCAGCAGGAGACTGCCGGCGAGCTCAACGGCCGTATCACCAACCTCAACGAGCAGCTCGAGTCGCGCCTGCAGTCGCTGGCCAAGCTCGAGAATCGCGTGGCGGACCAGGCCAGCGCCCGCAATGAACTGGCCGATCGTGTCGATCAGCTCTACCGGCGCATGAATTCCGAGACCGACGACTGGCGGATCGCCGAGGCCGGCTACCTGGCGCGGATGGCGGTGCACCGGCTGCAGTTCAACGGTGATATCCCCGGCGCCCTCGAGGCCCTCGAGGCCGCCGATATCCTGCTCTCCGGGCTGGGCGGTGTCGGCATCGACCGGCGTGAGGCGATTGGCCGGGCCGTCGATCAGCTGCTGGCCGTCGACCAGGTCGACCTCGTGAGCGTCAATCGCGGTCTTGATCGCGTGGCCGATCAGCTCGGTACATTGCCACTGGCGGCGGGCGTCAAGCGTTTCCAGACCGCCGATGGCGACGTGGCGACCGGTGACGAGCCGACCTCCGGTGGCTGGCGCCAGCGCCTGGACCGGGCCGGCGACCGCCTGATGGCCGGCCTGGGCGAGCTGGTCACGGTCAGCCGGGATCGCCAGGTCGAGCCGCTGCCGGAACCGGAGTCCCGCTTTCTTCTCCAGCAGAATCTGCGCCTGCAGATCGAGTCGGCCCGACTGGCGGCACTGCGGGGCGAGCCGGAGACCTATGCCAATGCCCTCGAGCGGGTGGATGGCTGGGTCGATGCCTATTTCGACTCCAGTGCCGATAGCGTCACCGCCGTCAGGGACCGGCTGGCCGGGCTGATGGATGAGACGGTTCGAGTCGAGCGTCCGCCGATTGGCGAGACACTGGCGCCCGTGCTCAATGATGGTGGCCGGTCATGATCCGGCGGCTCATCGGCTTTATCGTCCTGCTGCTGGCGAGTGTGCTGGCGGCGCAGTGGTTCGCCAACGAGGGCGGCTTTCTGATGGTCCGCGTCGGCGAGTGGACCATCCAGACGAGCCTGTTCGTGGCGGTGCTCGCATTTATCGCCCTGTGGGCGCTGGTGACCCTGGCCTTCGGGTTGCTGCGTCGGACTGCGCAGGCGCCGGGACAGGTCCGTGACCGGCTGGCAGGTCGGCGGACGCGCAAGGCGCAGCGCGAGCTGATCGACGGCCTCATCGAACTCGCCGAGGGCCGCTACGCCCAGGCGGAGCGCCACCTGGAGGGAACCAGTCGGATCTCGGATCAGCCGCTGATGCATCACCTGCTGGCGGCGATTGCCGCGCAGCGCCGGGGTGAATGGCAGCGTCGCGACGATCTGCTTGCCGAGGCGGATGCCGCCAACCCCCGGGCACGGCTGGCGGTGGGCCTGCTGCAGGCGCAGTTGCAGGTGGATGCCGAGCAGTGGGAACAGGCGCTTGCCACCCTGGGCTGGCTGCGGGAAAAGGCCCCGCGCAATCATCGGGTGCTGATGCTGCAGGCACGCGCCATGCAGGCGGTGGACGACTACGCCGGGCTGCTCGATCTGTTGCCGGACCTGCGCCGCGAGCAGTCGCTGCCGAGCGCGGAGCTGACCGCGATCGAGCAGCGCGCCCTGGATGAGCGCATCGGCGAACTCGGCACGTCGGCGAACGCCGACAGCCTGGGCCGCATCTGGAAGTCACTGCCCAAGGCCCGGCAGCGCGATCCGGCACTGCAGGCGCGTTACGCGCGGGCGCTGATCGCCGCCGACTGCCCGGTCACCGCGGAGCGGCAGCTGCGTGGCTGGCTGCGCCAGCGCTGGGAGCCCGCGCTGGTGGCGGTGTACGGCGAGCTACCGCTGGAGCCCGAGCGCATCTACAACCGCCTGACGTCGTGGCTCAACCAGCGACCGGAGGATCCGGCGCTACTCTATGCGGCGGCCCGGCAGGCGGCGCGCTGCGAGCGCTGGGGACCGGCCCGGAACCACCTCGAGGCCGCGGTGGCCCGGGGTAATGACCCGGCGATGGCGCGCATGCTCGCCGAGCTCTATGAACGCCTGGGTGAGCATGACCGCGCTCGCAAGACCTATCGCCAGGCCCTGGGCCTCGATCCGATCGGCAACAGCCTGCCGCGAATGGACGCCGGCGCCGACTAGGCGCGGAGGATGATCGACCCGCTGCTCTGACGCGACGCCAGTCGTTCATGCGCACCGGCGGCCTCGGCGAGCGGCCACTCGCTGTCAATGCGGACCCGTATGGAACCGTCCGCCACCCTGGCGAAGAGCGCCCTGGCGGCGGATTGCAGCTCCTCTGCCGTGCCGATGTAGTCGAATAGCGACGGCCGGGTCAGGAACAGCGACCCGCCGGCGGCCAGCTGACCGACGGCAATGGCTGGCGGTATCCCCGATGACTGGCCAAAGCTCACCAGCAGCCCGCGCTTTGCCACGCATCCCAGCGATGTGGCGAGCGTGTCGGCACCCACGGAATCATAGGCTACCCGCACGCCGGCACCCCCGGTAATCGCACGGACCCGCTCCGCGACATCCTCGTCGCGGTAGAGAATCGGGTGATCACAGCCGTTGGCCCGGGCCAGTTCGGCCTTTTCCGGGCTGCCGACGGTGCCGATCACCGTGGCGCCGAGGTGATGGGCCCACTGGCAGAGTAATAGCCCGACCCCGCCGGCCGCGGCATGAATCAGCACCCGATCCCCCGACTGCACGGCACAGACGCGCTGCAGGAGCATATGCGCCGTCAGCCCCTTGAGCATCATTGCCGCGGCCTGCTCGCTGCTGACCGCGTTCGGCAGTGCGACGACGCGGTCGGCGGCGATGATCCGCTCGCTGGCATAGGCACCGGGCGGTCCGCCCACGTACGCGACTCGCTGCCCCGGGCTCAGCCCGGTGACGCCGTCGCCCACAGCCACGACCTCGCCGGCGCCCTCGAGCCCCGGCGTGAACGGCATGCTGGCGGGCGGGTAGAGACCGGTCCGGAAGTAGATATCGATGTAATTGACACCGATATGGGTTTGCCGGATGTGGACCTGTCCGGACGCCGGTTCACCGGTCGGCACAGTGGCGAGCTGGAGCTGCTCGGGCCCGCCGAAGCGATGGATGCGAATCGCCTCGGTCATGATGCGCTCCCGTCCTTCTCGGCAACCATGCCTGCCTCGACGCCGGCGAGGGCGGTGAGATTGACCACGCCGCGTACCGTCACCGATGGCGTGAGGATGTGCGCCGGCTTGGCCATTCCCAGTACCACCGGTCCGATGGAGACCGCATCGGTGACGGTCTTGAGCAGGTTGAAGGCGATGTTGGCGGCGTCGAGCGTCGGCATGATGAGCAGATTCGCCTCGCCGTCGAGGCGCGAGTTGGGAAAGATCCGTCGCCGTATTTCCTCGTTCAGCGCGGCGTCGCCATGCATCTCGCCTTCCACTTCCAGCGAGGGGTCACGGTTTTCGACCTGCCGCAGCGCCTCGCGCATCTTCACCGCCTCGGCATCGCCGGAGGTGCCGAAGTTGCTGTGCGAGAGCATCGCGACCTTGGGCACAATGCCGAAGCGGCGGATCTCGTCGGCCGCCAGCGTGGTCATCTCCGCGAGCTGCTCGGCGGTGGGATGGTGATTGACATAGGTGTCGCAGAGGAAAAGCGTGCCCTTCGGCGTGATGATGGCGTTCATGGCGGCGAGGTTACTCACCCCCTCGCGCCTGCCGATCACCTCGGTGACATAGTCGAGCTGGCGGTGATATTTCCCCACTGCGCCGGAGAGCATGGCATCGGCCTCGCCGCGGTGGACCATCAGCGAGGCGATCACGGTATTGCGGGTGCGCACGATCTGCCGGGCCCGGTCCGGGGTGACGCCGCGACGCTCCATGAGCGAGTGATAGAGCTGCCAGTAGGCCTTGAAGCGGGGATCGTCCTCGGGATCCACCAGCTCGAAGTCCTCGTCGATGACCAGGCGCAGTCCGAGGCGCTTGATGCGCATCTTCACCACCCGACGTCGGCCGATGACGATGGGCTGAGCGAGCCGATCGTCCACGACCAGCTGAACCGCCTGCAGGATGCGCTCATCCTCGCCATCGCCGTAGGCAACGCGCCGCGGATTCTGGCTGGCGCGCTCGAAGATGGGCTTCATCAGCAGTCCGGACTGGAACACGTAGGTGGAAAGCCGGCGCCGGTAGGCGGCGAAGTCGGTGATCGGGCGTGTCGCGACACCACTGTCCATGGCGGCCCTCGCCACTTCCGGGGCGATGCGGATGATCAGGCGCGGATCGAAGGGCTTGGGGATGAGGTATTCCCGACCGAACGACAGGGGCTTGCCGCCGTAAGCGGCGCGGACCACATCCGATGACTCCATGGTGGCGAGGTCGGCAATGGCGCGTACACAGGCCTTTTTCATTTCGTCGTTGATGGTGGTGGCGCCAACGTCCAGCGCGCCGCGGAAGATGAACGGGAAGCACAGGACGTTGTTGACCTGGTTGGGGTAGTCGGAGCGACCGGTGGAGATAATCGCATCCGATCGGGCGGCGAGCACGTCCTCGGGCCAGATCTCCGGCGTGGGGTTGGCGAGGGCCATGATCATCGGCTTGTCGGCCATGCGCTTGACCATGTCCGCGGTCAGCACGCCCGGGACCGAGAGGCCCAGGAAGATGTCCGCGCCGTCGATGACCTCGTCCAGGGTGCGGGCGCTGGTGTCGGCGGCGTACAGGCCCTTGCGCTCGTCCATGTCCTCCGTGCGGCCCTGGTAGATCACGCCCTGGCGGTCGGTGACGACGATGTTGGCGGGATCAAGCCCCATCGACACGAGCAGATCCAGGCAGGCGACCGCGGCGGCACCGGCCCCGGAGGTAACCAGCTTGATGTCTTCGAAGCGCTTGCCGACCAGCCGCAGGCCGTTGTAGATCGCGGCGGCGGCGGTGATGGCGGTGCCGTGCTGGTCGTCGTGGAAGACCGGGATACTCATGCGCTCGCGCAGTTTCTCCTCGACCTCGAAGCATTCCGGTGCCTTGATATCCTCGAGGTTGATCGCGCCGAAGGTCGGCTCCAGCCGGGCGATGGTATCCACCAGTTTGCCGGGATCGTTCTCCGCGATTTCGATATCGAAGACGTCGATGCCGGCAAACTTCTTGAATAGGACGCCCTTGCCCTCCATGACCGGTTTCGACGCCAGCGGACCGATGGCGCCCAGACCGAGTACCGCCGTGCCGTTGGTGATGACCCCGACCAGGTTGCCACGCGCGGTCACGTTGGCCGCCTCCTGCTCGTTATCGACGATCAGTTCGCAGGCGGCCGCGACCCCCGGGCTGTAGGCAAGGGCCAGATCGCGCTGGTTGGCCAGCGGCTTGGTGGGCGTGACCGTGATCTTTCCCGGGGTCGGGTTGCGGTGGTAATCGAGCGCGTTCTGCTTGAAGTCCTCAGCCATGGTGGTCCCTCTGGGTGGTCAGGGGTGGTCGTCTTCGGCCACAAAATCTTTCAGATCGTCGGTGAATCGCTGCGGGGCCTCCGCATGCAGCCAGTGCCCGACGCCGTCGTAGCGGATGATCCCGGCGGCCGGGAAATGCCGGGCGATCGCCGCGCGGCCCGCGGCGGCGACATAGTCCGACGCGCCCCCGTGGAGGCAGCGGACCGGCCGGTCCGCGAGGCTGCCGAGGCCCTCGGGCCAGCCCTGGATCACTGGCAGCTGGTCGGCGAGGATATCCAGCGGGATACGCCAGGCCCACTGGTTGTCCCGCCGCTGCAGGTTGGTCAGCAGGAACTGCCGGATCATCGGGTGACTGATCGTGGTTGCCAGTTCGCGATCGACCGCATCGCGACCCGGCGCCGCCGCGAGGTCGATGGCCTGCATCGCCCGAATAATGCCGCCGTGCTCGACTTCGTGGTTGTAGGCCATCGGCGCGATATCCACCACCATCAGTCGACGTAGCCGCGATGGCGCCGTCAGTGCCAGCGTCATGGCGACCTTGCCGCCCATGCTGTGACCCATGATATCCGCCCGGTCGATGCCTTTGCGATCGAGCAGGGCGACGATATCCGCGGCCATCCGCCGGTAGTCCATATCGGCGCAGTGCGGCGACTGGCCGTGATTGCGCAGGTCGGGGCGCAGCACGCGATGGCTGGCCTCGAACGGCCGGGCAATGCCGCGCCAGTTGTTCCCCGACCCGTAGAGTCCATGCAGCATGACAAGGGCGGGCCCTTCGCCACTGTCGGCGCTGGCGAGTTCCACGGAGTCGGTCATTGCCTCGACCCCTGGGCGTCGGCGGCCACCTGGCGGAGCGCCTGCAGCGCCACCCCGAACATTGCCGCATCGGGCTTGGCGCTGGCGCTGATCTGATCGGTGATCTGGCGCAGGTAGTCGACCCGATTGCCCTGTGCCGCCAGGCAGGTCTCGACCCGTTTGTCCGCGGGCTCGGCCGCGGTGTGGCGGAGGATGGCCTCGGTAATCCGGCGATGCTCCTCGTGGAGGGATTCCATCAGCCCGATGCGGTAACGCGCCTGCCAGTCGTCGAGGGCACGGAATCGGTCGATCGCTGCCCGCAGTTCGTTGAGTGCGAGGTGATCAGCGGCCTGGAAATGGACGCCGGCGGCATCGGTCAGGCCGGCACCGGTGAGCGTTGCCGCGGCGCTGATATCAAGCCCGGGATACAGCTTCGGCACCCGGCTCATGCGCTCGGCCAGCGCCTCCGGTACCCCGGCTTCGACGTGCTCCTCGCGCTCGGCGGCAAGGCGTTCGGCGGCCGCGTCGGTGAGCAGTGCGGGCAGGGCCTCATCGAGCGTTCCGATGGCTTGCTGCATGGCGCGGGTGGTCACCGCGTCGCCGTTGTGACCCGACTGATGGCGCAGCAGCCAGCGGGTCGCCTGCTCCTGGAGCGCTCGGATGGTGTGCAGGAGTGATTGCTGATGATGAGTCGCCACGCGGTTGTCGAGCCGGTCGACCTCGTACCAGAGCCCGCGCAGGCCATAGATATCCCGCGCGGCCAGATAGGCCCGGACCGCCTCGGTGATATCGGCGCCGGTGGCCTCGGTCATGCGCAACAGGAAGGTGGCTCCCATGCGGTTGAGGACGTGATTGGCCAGGTGGTTGGCAATGATCTCGCGCCGCAGGGGATGCTGATCGATGCGGTTGGCAAAGCGTTCCCGCAGAGGCGCGGGGAAGTAGCCGACCAGCTCGTGGAGATTCTCTTCGCCCTCCACCAGCGGTGATTCGAGGAGCTGCTCGAAAGCGCGGATCTTGGTGTACGAGAGCAGGATCGCGAGCTCGGGACGGGTCAGTCCCAGGCCCTGCTTCTCGCGCTCGGCGAGGGTCTCGTCGTCGGGGAGCTGTTCCACCACCCGGTCGAGGCGACCCTCGCGCTCGAGTCGACGCATGCAGCGCCCCTGCTCGGAAAGGCGCTCCGCCGCCCGGTCGAGCATCAGGCTGATGCCCTGGGTCTGGCGGTAGTTGTTGGCGAGGACATGCTCGGCAACCGCATCGGTCATTTCGCCGAGCAGACGATTGCGCTGCTTGACCGTCAGGTCGCCATCATCGACCACGGCGTTCATGAGGATCTTGATATTCACCTCGTGGTCGGAGCAATCGACGCCGCCGGAATTGTCGATGGCGTCGTTGTTGATCTGGCCACCGGCGAGAGCGAAGGCCACCCGTCCGAGCGGGGTGACGCCCAGGTTGCCGCCCTCACCGACGACCTGGCAGCGAAGGTCCTCGGCATCCACGCGCAGGCTGTCGTTGGCCTTGTCTCCAACCTCGGCATGGCTCTCGGAACGCGCCTTGATGTAGGTACCGATCCCGCCGTTCCAGAGCAGGTCCACCGGGGCCCGGAGGATCGCGGCGATGAGCTCGGTGGGCGTCAGGCGTTCGCGGTCGAGACCCAGCGCCTCGCGGGCCGCCGCCGGGAGGGTGATGGACTTGGCGCTGCGGGGCCAGACACCGCCCCCCGTGGAGATCACCGATTTGTCGTAGTCCGCCCAGCTCGACGGGCCCTGCCCGAACAGCCGCTCGCGCTCGATATAGCTGCGTTCCGGGTCGGGATCCGGATCGATGAAGACATGGCGATGATCGAAGGCGGCGATCAGCCGCGTGGTAGGGGACTGGAGCATACCGTTGCCGAACACGTCACCGGACATGTCGCCGACGCCGACCGCGGTGAAGGGCTGGGTCTGGATATCCCGACCGCGCTCGCGGAAATGCCGCTGGACGGCGACCCAGGCGCCCCGTGCGGTGATCCCCATGACCTTGTGGTCGTAACCGGTGGAGCCGCCCGAGGCGAACCCGTCATGCAGCCAGAACCCGTATTCCTCGGCGATGGCATTGGCATCGTCGGAGAAACTCGCGGTGCCCTTGTCGGCAGCCACCACCAGGTAGGGGTCGTCGTCGTCATGGCGGATCACGCGATCCGGCGGCTGGATGGCGTCGTCGACGATATTGTCGGTGACGTCGAGCAGTCCGCGGATGAACAGCCGATAACAGGCCAGCACCTCCGCCTGCTGAGCGCCTCGCTCGCGGGGCAGGCGCTTGCAGACAAACCCGCCCTTGGCCCCGACCGGCACGATCAGGGCGTTCTTGACCATCTGCGCCTTCATCAGGCCGAGGATCTCGGTGCGATAGTCTTCGCGACGCTCCGACCAGCGCAGTCCGCCACGGGCGACCTTCCCACCGCGCAGGTGGACGCCCTCCACCCGGGGCGAGCTGACAAAGATCTCGAATGCCGGCACCGGCTTGGGGACACCCGGGATGCGGTCCGGCCGGAGCTTGATGGCCACGGTCTCCGGGACCTGGTCCTCGTCATCGCGCTGGAAGAAATTGGTGCGCAGCGTGGCGCGCATCGCGTCCAGCAGACGGCGCAGGATGCGATCGTCGTCGAGGCTCTCGACGGCATCGAGCTGCCGGGTGAGATCCTCGGCGATCCGGTCGGCGCGTTCGGTGTCCGCGCTGTCGGGATCGAAACGCGCCCGGAACAGGTCGATGAGTCCGCTCGCGATCGCGGGATGATCCGCCAGCGTGTACTCCATGTAGGGCTGGCTGTAGGCGGTCCCGGCCTGGCGTAGATACTGGGCATAGGCCCGCAACACGACGATGTCACGCCATGCCAGGCCGGCGAGCAGGATAAGCCGGTTGAATCCGTCGTCGTCGGTCCGGTGCCGCCATATCGCGGCAAACCCGGACTGGAACGCATCACGCAGGCGTCCGGTATCGAGGGTCAGATCGGGGTCGTGGCTCAGGCCGAAGTCGTGGATCCAGCATTGCTCGCCCTCATCGGGGCGGATGCCATAGGGGCGCTCGTCGATGACCCGCACCCCCATGTTCTCGAGCACCGGCAGGACATCGGAGAGGCTGATCGGGTGTCCGGCGTGATAGAGCTTCAGGCGCAGACTGCCCACGGGCGCCTCGAGCGGGCGATAGAGACTGATCACCAGGCCGTTGTTCGTGGCCAGGGTTTCCAGCCGCTCGATGTCCTGGGTTGCGCTGCCAGGGCCGGTATCCTCCCGGTAGGCGGCGCTGAAGGCATCGCGGTAGCGGTGATGGAGCTCGGTGCCGCGGGCCTCGCCGCAGTGCTCGAGCAGGGTCTGTGCCAGGTCGTCGGACCACGATCGGGTGGTCGCCGCGAGCCGGGCCTCGAGGGCCTCGGTGTCGACCGCCCGGGACTCGGTATCGCGGAAATGGACGATGAAGTGGATGCGCGCCAGCACCGCTTCCGAGAGCTGCACCGTGAATTCGGAGTGGGCGCCGTTGAATGCCTCGATGAGGATTTTCTCCATGCGCTGCCGGGTTGTCGTGTCGTAGCGGTCCCGTGGCGCGTAGACGAGGCAGGAGACGAATCGCCCGAAGCGGTCATGGCGCAGGAACAACCGCACCCGCTGGCGCTCCTGGAGCTGGAGGATGCCGAGGGCGGTCTCGTAGAGCGTCTGCGAGTCGATCTCGAAGAGCTCGTCGCGGGGATAGGTCTCGAGAATATGCACCAGCGCCTTGCCGGCGTGGCTGTTGCTGCGCAGGCCGGCGCGCTCGAGTACCGCCGCCACCTTGCGCCGCAGTAGCGGGATCTTGCGCGGATTGCGGCTGTAGGCCCCCGAGGTGTAGAGGCCGAGGAAGCGGTGTTCGCCGATGACCTCGCCCCGGGCGTTAAAGCGCTTCACGCCGATGGTGTCCATATAGCCGTGCCGATGGACGGTCGACCGGTGGCTGGACTTGGTGAGGATCAGCGGATCGGGGTCACTGGCCTGTTCACGCAGCGCCGGGGGCAGCGCCTCGAAGCTCTGCGACAGTCGATGCGCGTTGCGCTCCGCCCGCAGCAGTCCCAAGCCCGTGTCCCTGACCGCCTGTAGTCGCATGGTCCCGTCGACGCGACGCAGGTCATAGCGGCGATAGCCGAGGAAGGTGAAATGCTCATCGAGCATCCACTCGAGAAACGCGTCCACCTCGGCCAGGTAGTCATCATCGGTGTCGGGCGCCTGGCGTTTGAGGGAGCGCCGGGCCTGCTGGGCCTGGCGGTGCATGGACTGCCAGTCGGTCACCGCCACTTCGACATCGCGCAGCGTATCGCGCACGACATCCTCCAGTGACTGGAGCTGCTCCGGGGTGGCCTGGCGGTCGACCTCGATGTGGATCCAGGCCTCGGTATCGCCATCGCTCGCGGACTGGTCACTGACCCCCGTGGCGCGACGGTCGGTGTCACGCGTGACCTCGAGCACGGGATGGGTGATGAGATGGATCATCAGCCCCTGCTCGTTCATCGCCATGGAGAGTGAGTCGATGAGGAATGGCTGATCGTCGGCGACGATCTGCACGATGCTGTGGGTCGACTCCCAGCCGTCCTGTTCCGGATCGGGGTTGTAGACGCGCAATGCGATTTCGCCGTCAGGCCGCCGGTCACCGAGGCGCCAGTGGGAAACGGCGGCCCCGTAGAGCGTGGCCGGCTGGCGCGAGGTCAGGTCCTCGGTGGCGGTACTCGCGTAATAGCAGTCGAGGAATCGGCGGATGACCGCGCGCTCGCTATCCGGCCAGCGCTGGTCGGCCAGCTGCTCGAGGGCCTCGATCTGCCGCTCGCGGGCGGTTTCGGCATTATCGTTCATCGGGTCGTTCTCTCCTCCAGTCGCAGGGCGACCCCCGCCATGTTGTAACCTACGCCGGAACCCACCAGCGTGACCAGATCCCCGGCGCCGGCGAGCCGATGCTCGATGATGTGATCGAGGGCAATGGGGATGCAGGCCGAGCCCGTGTAACCGTAGCGATCCATGAGCTTCGGGGCGCGTTCCGGGGCCAGGTCCAGCGTGGCACAGGCATTATCGATGCTGGCGGCATTGATCTGGGTGAATACCGCCTGGTTCACGGTCGCCAGCGGGAAATCTCCCTGGGTGGCCAGGCGTCGCATGATCCGCGGCCAGCCCTGCTCGTTGATCGAGGGGGGATAGCGCCGCTTTACGCGCACCCGGGTGCGGCCGGCGGCCACGGCGTCGTGACTGGCCGGCTCCGCGGTCCCGCCAGCGGCGATGCCCCAGTCATCGGCGTATCGGCCGTCGGCCAGGAAGGCGCTGGTGACCAGGCCGGGGCCGTCGGTCGGCATCATCAGGGCGGCGCCGGCGCCATCGCCGTAGAAAAAGATCATCGGATCATCCGGGTCGGCGAGGCGCTGCATCATGTAGGCGCCGATCACCATGACGCGTCGCAGCGACCGATTGGTGGCGATCAGCCCGGTGGCGGTGGCGAGTGCGGTTGGAAACGATGCACAGGCACAGCCGATATCCAGTGTTCCCGCCCCCGTGGCGCCGAGTTTGGCCTGGACGATCACGCTGGTCGCCGGGGTGATCCGATCGGGGGTGTCGGTGCCGAGGATAATGAGATCGAGATCGCCGGCCCGACAACCGGCGCGATCCAGTGCCTTTCGAGCGGCCGCTACCGCCAGGTCCGAGGTCGCCTGGTCCGGTGCCGCCCGGTAGCGCTGACGAATGCCGGAGCCGGCCTCGAGCCGGGCGATGATGTCGGCATGACCGCTGGTGGCAAGTTGGCTCCGCAGCTCGTCGTTGCTCACAAGGCGCTCGGGTAGATAGCGCCCGGTGGCAACGACGGCGGCGGACCGAGCCATCGACGGTCAGCGTTTCTTCTTGGGTATGTAGAGGTCCGTCAGCGTACCGGCCGCCGCCTCGGCCGCCATGCCCACCGTCTCGGAGATGGTGGGATGCGGGTGGATCGTGAGGCCGATATCGTGCATGTCGGCACCCATCTCGATCGCGAGTCCGACCTCCGCGATCAGGTCACCGGCGTTGGGGCCGACAATGCCGGCACCGACGACGCGCTCCGTGCCACGCTCGAAGATCAGCTTGGTGATGCCCTCGTCGCGGCCGAGCGACAGCGAGCGGCCATTGGCGGCCCAGGGGAAGCTGCCGATCTCGACATCCATGCCCTCGGCTTTGGCCTGCTCCTGGGTAACACCGACCCAGGCAACCTCCGGGTCGGTGTAGGCCACCGACGGGATAACCCGGGCATCGAAGGCGCTCTTCTCGCCGGCCGCGACCTCGGCGGCCACCTTGCCTTCGTGAACCGCCTTGTGTGCCAGCATCGGCTGGCCGATCAGATCACCGATGGCGAAGATATGATCGACGCGGGTACGCATCTGGTCATCGGCGGGGATGCAGCCGTTACCCATCAGCTCGAGGCTGGTGGCCTCGAGATTGAGCCGATCGGTGTTCGGCCGCCGGCCCACGGAGACCAGCACCCGGTCGAAGCGATCCTCGGAGGGGGCCTTGTCGCCCTCGAGCTCGACGCTCACGCCGTCATCGTCCGGTTTCAGCGCGGTGACCTTCGTATTGAGGTAGATGTTGGCGTAGCGCTTGTCGATGATCTTCTTGAACGGCTTGACGATGTCCGCGTCGGCCCCCGTCATTATCCGGTCCGCCAGCTCGACGACGGTGATCTCGCTGCCAAGCGCGTGATAGACCGAGGCCATTTCCAGACCGATGATGCCGCCGCCCACCACGAGCATGCGTTTCGGTACCTCCTCGAGCTTGAGCGCGTCGGTGGAGTCCATGATGCGCGGATGATCGAGATCGAAACCGGGCGGGGCGATCGGCCGCGAGCCCGCGGCGATAATGACATTGCGATAGCTGATCGAGCGCTCGCCATCGGCGGTGTCGACCTTGACGTGGTAATCGTCGACGAACTGTGCAGGGCCGTGCACCGTTTCGACATTGCGCTGTTTGGCCAGACCCACCAGGCCGCCGGTCAGCTTGCCGACCACGCTGGATTTCCACGATTCGAGCTTTTTCAGATCGATTTTCGGCTCGCCGAACTCGATACCGTTGTCAGCGAAGAAGGCGGCGTCGTCGATCACCTTGGCCGCATGCAGCAGCGCCTTCGACGGGATGCAGCCCACGTTCAGGCAGACACCGCCGAGACTGGGATAACGCTCGACCAGGATCGTCTTCAGCCCCAGGTCCGCGGCCCGGAAGGCGGCGCTGTAGCCGCCGGGTCCCGCGCCCACGACGAGGAGATCGCAGTCGGGTGAATCGGGCGCGGCCTGGTTGGCGCTGGCGGATGCAGCGGCTGCCGGTGCCGGTTCGGCGGTGCCGGTTGTCGACGCCGGCTCGGCGGGTGCCTCGCCGGTGGCGGGCTCTTCGCCGCCACTGTCGGCGGCCGCTTCGGCCGGGATGGCCATGGCGATCAGGTCGCCCTCGGCCACCTTGTCACCGACACTGACCAGCACGGAATCGATCCGCCCGTCGAACGGGGCCGGCACCTCCATGGTGGCCTTGTCGCTCTCGAGGGTGATCAGTGAGCCCTCGGCCTCGACGGTGTCACCGGGGGCAATAAGCACCTCGATGATTTCCACCGCATCGAAGTCGCCGATATCCGGGACGCGAACTTCCTTGGCTTCTGACATGAATCGCGATCCTCTCGGTTCTAGAGGATGAGCCGGCGCAGATCGCCGAGCACACCCGCGAGGTAATTGGTAAAGCGCGCGGCGGAGGCCCCGTCGATCACCCGGTGATCGTAGGAGAGGCTCAGCGGCAGCATGAGCCGCGGCATGAACTGGCTGCCATCCCAGACCGGTTTGGTGGCGGTCTTGGAGACACCGAGGATGGCGACCTCCGGGGCGTTGACGATGGGCGTGAACGCCGTGCCCCCGATGCCGCCGAGGCTGGAGATGCTGAACGTGCCACCCTGCATGTCGCCGGCGCCGAGTTTCCCGTCCCGGGCCTTGCCGGAGAGCTCGGCGAGATCACCGGCGATGTCGTAGATGCCCTTGCGGTCGGCATCCTTGATAACCGGTACCACGAGGCCCTGGGGGGTATCCACCGCGACACCGATATTGATGTAGTGCTTGCGGATGAGGGCGGCCCCGTCGGGGCGCAGCGAGCTGTTGAAATCGGGGAACTCGCGCAGTGCCCGCGCCGATGCCTTGACCATGAAGGCGAGCGGCGTGAGCTTGACTCCCGCCTTCTCCGCCTCGGCCTTCTCGGCCTTGCGGAAGGCGTCGAGCTCGGTGAGGTCGGCCTCGTCGAACTGGGTGACATGCGGGATGTTGAGCCAGCTGCGGTGCAGATGCGGACCGGACAGGCGCTTGATACGCGGCAGGTCGATCTCCTCGACCTCGCCGAATTTACTGAAATCCACCGCGGGAATCGGCGGGATACCCGTGCCCTCGGCCGCGGGTGCGGTGGCCGGTGCCGGCGCGGCGGTCGCACCCCCCTCGAGCACCGACTTGACATAGGCCTGGACGTCTTCACGGCTGATCCGACCCTTGCGACCGCTCCCCGTGACCTGGTCGAGCGGGACACCGAGCTCGCGGGCGAACCGCCGCACCGACGGGCCGGCATGCGCCAGTCGCTGGGTCTCGGCGGAAAGGGGCGCCGATGCGGCCGGTGCCGGTTCCGGCGCCGGCGTCGGCTTCTCCGCCGCTGCAGGCGCGGGCTCGGCCGCCGCGGCCAGCCCGGCCGACGGCGCCTCGGCGGGGGCCTCGGCGGGTGCCTCGGCGGCTGGTGCCGCCGGCTCGCCGGCGCCGCCGCCAGCGGCCTCGTCGGCCACCTCGACCTTGGCGACCGGCGTGCCCTCCGCGACCTTGTCACCTGCCTTGATGAGCATCTCGGTGACGGTGCCAGCCACCGGGCAGGGCACCTCCATGGTTGCCTTGTCGCTCTCCAGGGTGATGATCGAGTCTTCCGCGGCGACGCTGTCGCCGGGCCCTACCAGTACCTCAATGACGTCCACCGCATCGAAGTCGCCGATGTCGGGGACGGTGATTTCCTTGACCTCTGCCACGCAATTTCCTCCTGCGCCGTGCTTCGCCGCTAGACCGTGACCGGATTAGGGGCGTCGGTGTCGATGTTGTACCGGGCGATCGCCTTGCTGACCTGGTCGGGCTTGATCGTGCCCTCGTCCGCCAGTGCCTTGAGGGCCGCCACGGTCACGTAGTAGCGATCCACCTCGAAGAAGCGTCGCAGGTTCTCGCGGGTGTCGGACCGACCATAGCCATCCGTTCCCAGCACCACGTAGTGGCGGTCGATGTAGGGCCGGATCTGGTCGGCAAAGGCCCGCATGTAGTCGGTGGAGGCGATGGCCGGTCCTTCGTGCTCCGCCAGGCACTGCTGCACGTAGGGGACGCGGGGCGTGTCCTCGGGATGCAGCATGTTGTAGCGCTCGCAGTCGATGCCGTCACGGCGAAGCTCCGTGAACGAGGTGCAGCTCCAGACGTCGCTCTCGACCCCCCAGTCCTGCCTGAGCAGATCCGCCGCCGCGATCACTTCGATGAGGATGCTGCCGGAGCCCATCAGCTGTACGCGACGCTCGCCGGCCTCACCCTGCCGGAACCGGTACATACCCCGGGTGATGCCGTCCTCGGCACCCTCCGGCATCGCCGGCTGGTGGTAGTTCTCGTTCATCATCGTGATGTAGTAGAAGACCGATTCCTGCTCCTCGTACATCCGCTTCATGCCGTCCTGGATGATGACCGCCATCTCGTAGGCAAAGGTCGGATCGAACGAGCGGCAGTTGGGCAGCGCCGCGGTCATCAGGTGGCTGTGGCCATCCTCGTGCTGCAGGCCCTCGCCGTTCAGCGTCGTGCGACCGGCGGTGCCGCCCATGAGAAAGCCCTTGGCCTGCATGTCGCCGGCGGCGTACCAGAGATCGCCGACCCGCTGGTAGCCGAACATGGAGTAGTAGGCGAAGAACGGGATCATCTCGATGCCGTGATTGGCGTAGGCCGTGGCCGCGGCGATCCAGCTGGACATGGCGCCCGCCTCGTTGATGCCCTCCTGCAGGATCTGGCCTTTCTGATCCTCGCGGTAATACATCAGCTGATCGGCATCCTGCGGCTCGTAGAGCTGGCCCTTCGAGGCGTAGATGCCGAGCTGGCGGAACAGGCCTTCCATACCGAAGGTCCGCGCCTCGTCGGGCACGATCGGCACCAGGCGCGAGGCGAGGCTCTTGTCGCGGGCGATGATCGACAGCGCGCGGACGTAGGCCATGGTCGTGGACATCTCGCGCTCGCCGCTGTCTTTGAGCAGCACGTCGAAGGCGGAGAGGTCGGGGATTTTCACCGGCTCGGCGGTAATGCGCCGCTCCGGCAGGTAGCCACCCAGCGCCTGGCGGCGCTCATGCAGGTATTTCATCTCCGGCGAATCTTCGGCCGGCTTGTAGAACGGCGCCTCGGCGACCTGTTCATCCGGTACCGGGATATGGAAGCGGTCGCGGAAGTCCTTGAGGGCGTTTTCCGCCATCTTCTTCTGCTGATGGGTGATGTTCTGGCCTTCGCCGGCCTCGCCCATGCCGTAGCCCTTCACCGTCTTGGCGAGGATGACCGTGGGCTGGCCCTCGTGCTCGGTGGCCGCCTTGTAGGCGTTGTAGACCTTGGTGGAGTCGTGGCCGCCGCGCTTGAGCTGCCAGATGTCCTCGTCGGACATATTCGCCACCATGGCCTTGAGCTCGGGGTATTCACCGAAGAAATGCTCGCGGGTGTAGGCGCCGCCCTTGGCCTTGAAATTCTGGTACTCGCCATCCACGGCCTCGTCCATGCGCCGCCGCAGAAAGCCCTGGGTGTCCTTCGCGAGCAGCGGATCCCAGGCGGACCCCCAGAGCACCTTGAGGACATTCCAGCCGGCGCCGCGGAATTCGCCCTCCAGCTCCTGGATGATCTTGCCGTTGCCACGCACCGGCCCGTCGAGGCGCTGGAGGTTGCAGTTGATCACGAAGATCAGGTTGTCGAGGCCCTCGCGGGCGGCCACGCCGATCGCCCCCAGGCTCTCCGGCTCGTCCATCTCGCCGTCGCCGCAGAACACCCAGACCTTGCGATCCGAGGTGTCGACGATGCCGCGATTGTGGAGATACTTGAGGAAGCGGGCCTGGTAGACACCCATGATGGGACCCAGTCCCATGGACACCGTGGGGAGCTGCCAGAAATCGGGCATCAGCCAGGGGTGCGGATAGGAGGAGAGGGGCTTGCCCGATTTGGCCAGATCGGCACGGAAGTTGTGCAGATCATCGTCGTCGAGACGGCCTTCAAGATAGGCACGGGCGTAGATCCCCGGGGCGGAGTGGCCCTGCATGAACACCAGGTCGCCGCCGAAATCCTCGCTCGGGGCCCGCCAGAAATGGTTGAAGCCGACCTCGTAGAGCGTGGCGGAAGAGGCGAATGACGCGATATGGCCACCGATTCCTTCGCGGTCGCGGTTGGCCTGAACCACCATGGCCATGGCGTTCCAGCGAATGATCGAGCGGATTCGCGATTCCAGTGCCTGATCGCCCGGGAAAGGCTTTTCGTGCTGGGTCGGGATGGTGTTCTGGTACGCGGTGGTTGCCTTGAAGGGCAGCTGACCACCGCTGCGTCGGGCCTTGTCCACGAGCTGTTCGAGCAGGAACTGCGCCCGTTCCGGGCCCTCGTACTCGAGGACCGACTCGATCGCCTCGAGCCACTCCTGCGTCTCCTGCGGATCCTGGTCGCCCGGCGTCGGTATGGGCGTCATTTTTGCTGCCATCTCTGACCTCGTTCGGTTTCTTCTGAATCACAGCCTAGCCGTCCGGTTTTCGTGTGACCAGACCCCTGAGCGCTGTAGGTTATTGTTGCGCTGCGCAAAAAAGCGCGCCGCCCTGTGAGATCAAGCTACCCCACATAGTCCGTGTTGTCGCCCTGCCATTTTGGACTGACAGGCACAGGCCGTGTGAGGATTCGTGACCGGGTCGCTATTCGGGTGACGACTGCCTGTCCGGCTCGATCCAGGCCTGTGGAACCAGGTATCGATGCGTCAGCTCGGCCTCGGGGGTGCCTTCACCGGCGCGATAGTCGTACTCCCAGCGTGCCAGCGGCGGCATGGACATGAGGATGGACTCGGTCCGGCCGCCGGACTGGATGCCGAACTTCGTACCGCGGTCGTAGAGCAGGTTGAACTCGACATAGCGGCCGCGGCGATAGAGCTGGAAGTCGCGCTCGCGTTCGGTGTAGGGGATCTCCCGGCGGGCCTCGACGATGGGCCGGTAGGCCTCCATATAGCCGTCGCCCACCGAGCGCATGAGCCCGAAGGCCGATTCGAACCCGCCACGGTTGAAGTCGTCGAAGAACAGGCCGCCGATGCCGCGGGTTTCGCCGCGATGGGGGAGGTAGAAGTAGTCATCGCACCAGGTCTTGAAGCGCGGGTAGAGGTCGTCGCCCCAGGGCGCGACTGCATCGTGGGCGACCCGGTGCCAGTGGCGGCAGTCCTCGTCGAAGGGGTAGAACGGCGTCAGATCGAACCCGCCGCCGAACCACCACACCGGTTCGGCGTCTTCCGCCCCGGCGAGGAAAAAGCGCACGTTGGCGTGCGAGGTGGGGATGTAGGGATTGCGGGGATGGACCACCAGCGAGACGCCCAGTGCCTGGAAGGCGCGCCCGGCCAATTCCGGGTGGCGCTCGCTTGCCGTTGCCGGCAGCCCGTCGCCGAACACGTGCGAAAAATTGACGCCGGCCTGCTCGAAGACATGGCCGTTGCTGAGCACGCGGGTGCGCCCCCCGCCGCCGGCATCCCGGTCCCAGGCGTCTTCCCTGAATCCGTTGCCGTCGAGGTGGCTGAGACCGTCGCAGATCCGGTCCTGGAGGTCGAGCAGGTAACGCCGTACGGCAGTTGCGTCGATGGCTGGCATAGCACTCCGAAGGTTGTCGGTTTGACAGGGGGCGCGGTAATGCGACGATAGCAACGACGCCATACCGGAAGGATTACGATGACCGAACGGGTAGACGCCGCCGCCATTGCCCTCAATGATCTTCTCGATGATACCGCGTCCGCGGATGCCGGTGCAGTCGTGGTCTTCGGCGGCACGGTCCGGCGCCATCATGCCGGTCAGTCGGTCACTGATATCGAGTACTCGGCCTATGCGCCCCTCGCCGAACGTGCCCTGGCAGCGGTGGAGTCCGAGGCGTTATCGCGTTACGACATCATTAGTTGCGCGATCCGGCATCGCACCGGTCGGCTCGCGGTGGGTGAGCTGAGCGTGGTGGTGGTGGTGCGTGCCGCGCATCGCGCCGAGGCATTCGATGCGGCGCGGTTTGCCATCGATCGGCTCAAGGCAACCGCCCCGGTATGGAAGCGCGAGACCTATGCCGATGGCTCGCAGGTCTTTCAGCAGGGCGAGATGCTGCCGGGAGCCGGCGACTAGGCCGGCGCCGCGGCGCGGAGGATGCGTCCGGTTTCCGCCTCGCGGATCTCGGAGGGACCGCGCTGACCGCCAAGCGGGCCCGGCAGGAACCAGTCGAGCCGGTCGCCAAACACCTTCTTTACCTGCCAGGGACGCCGACACGCCGGCTTGCCGCTGTGATTGGCGCTGGTGGAGACAAGCGCCGAACCGATACCGCGACACAGGTCAATCACCGGTGGATGTCGGCTAACGCGCACGGCGATGGTGGATCGGCCGCCGGTCAGCAGTCCGGGCAGATCGTCGGCGGCTTGCATGACCCAGGTGACGGGGCCGGGCCAGGTGGCAAGCATGGTGTCGCGGATTGGCGCCTGTTTCGGCCATTGCACCAGGCCGTCCAGCTGCGTGGTATCCGCGGCGATCACGATCAGGCCCTTGCCGGCACCGCGGCCCTTGAGTCGGATAAGGCGCTCAATGGCGGCGGTATCGAGCGGGTCGCAGCCGAGCCCCCAGACACCTTCGGTGGGGTAGGCGCCAACACCCCCGGCAAGGATGGAATCCCGGATCTGGCGCAGCGCCGGGCGGGTCGCACGCATGTCAGCGGTTCGAGGACGATTTCTTGCGGGTGGTCTTCGCCTTGCCGGTTCCGGTGCCGGTCTTCTTGCTCGCGGCCTTGCCCTTGCCCTTGGGCTCCGGCGCCTCGTCGACCAGGGCCTGGCATTCTTCCTGCGTAAGGGATTCCGCCTCGCGGTCCTTGGGGACTTTGACACGCTTGCGGCCGTCGGTGACGTAGGGCCCGAACCGGCCCTTCATGACCGTCAACGCCCCGTCATCGAAGCTCTGAATGGTGCGTTTGGCGATGTTCTCCTTTTTCTCCTCGACCAGTTCGAGGGCCCGATCGCGATCGATCGTATACGGGTCGTCGTCCTTTTTGAGGGATGCGAACTGGTCGCCGAAACGCACGTACGGACCAAAGCGGCCGATGTTGGCGCTGAGCGGCAGCCCGTCCGGCGTGGTACCCAGGTCCCGGGGCAGCGTGAACAGCGCCAGTGCCTCGTCCAGCGTAATCGTATCGATGCTCTGTCCCGGCCGAAGACTGGCGAATTTCGGTTTCTCTTCATCCTCGCGCGTACCGAGCTGGGCGAAGGGCCCGTAGCGACCCAGCCGGGCCGATACCGGGCGGCCGCTCTGGGGATCGGTGCCGAGTTCGCGCGCCTTCATGACCTCGCTGCGCGAGACCTGCTGTTTTTCCTCGATACGCTCCTGGAAGGGATCCCAGAACTGGCGCAGCACTGGCACCCACTCGGTCTCGCCGCGGGAGACGGCGTCGAGCTGGTCCTCCATCCGGGCGGTAAACTCGTAATCGACGTAGCGATCGAAGTGCTCGGTGAGGAATTTGGTGACCACTCGCCCGGTGTCCGTGGGTTTGAACCGCCGGTTCTCCTGGGTCACGTAATTCCGCGCCTCAAGCGTGGCGAGGATCGAGGCATAGGTCGACGGCCGGCCAATGCCGTACTCCTCGAGCGCGCGCACCAGGCTCGCCTCGGAGTACCGCGGCGGGGGCTCGGTGAAATGCTGTTCCGGCCGCAGCGCGGTCAGCGGAATCCGCTCGCCCTCGCTGAGCGGCGGCAGAATGCGTTCATTGGCATCGCCACTCCGGTCGTCCGCGCCCTCCTGGTAGACGGCCATGAAGCCGGGATCGCGGATCGTCGAGCCGGTGGCCCGGAAGCTCGCGACGTCACCGGCGGCGAGATCCACCGAGACGGTATCGATGGTGGCGTGAATCATCTGGCAGGCGACGGTGCGCTTCCAGATCAGATCGTAGAGCCGGTACTGATCATTGGAGAGCTGGCCCTTGATCGACTCCGGCGCCCGGTTGGCGTCCGTCGGGCGGATGCCCTCGTGCGCCTCCTGGGCATTCTTGGCCCGGGTCCGGTACTGGTTGGGTTTGGCCGGGAGTTTATCCTTGCCGAAGCGCTTTTCGATGACCTCGCGCAGGCCGTGGATGGCCTCCTGGGAGAGGTTGACCGAGTCGGTTCGCATGTAGGTGATCAGCCCGGCCGTGCCATTGCCGGTATCGATCCCCTCGTAGAGCTGCTGGGCGATGCGCATGGTCTGCTGGGCGGAGAACCGCAGCTTGCGTGACGCCTCCTGCTGGAGTGTGGAGGTAATGAAGGGTGCCGCGGGATTGCGCCGGCGCTGCTTTTTCTCGACCCGGGTGACGAGCAGCTCGCCCTGGCTCGATGCCGGCAGCGACTCGCCGAGCGGTTGCGAGGTGTCGGCCCCGCTTGCCTCGAGGATCCGCTTCGAGGCGTTATCGGCCGTCTCCGCGTTATCGATCGTGAACTGCTCGACCTTGCCGCCGTCGAGCTGCTGGAGGCGACCGACGAACGGCGTCTCCGCCTGCAGCAGATCGGCCTCGACGCTCCAGTACTCCTGCGGAACGAAGGCCTCGATCTCCTTCTCGCGCTCGACGATCATCCGCAACGCCGGTGACTGGACGCGGCCGGCGGACAGGCCACTGGTGATCTTTCGCCAGAGCAGCGGTGAGAGATTGAATCCCACCAGGTAATCGAGCGCGCGACGGGCCTGCTGCGCATCGACAAGATCGCCGGACAGGCCGCGTGGATGCTCGATGGCCTCGCGGATCGCGTCACGCGTGATTTCGTAGAACACCACCCGGTGCACGGGCTTGTCGCCGATAACGCCGCGCTCGCGCAGGAGTTCGAGCAGATGCCAGGAGATCGCCTCACCTTCCCGGTCCGGGTCGGTCGCCAGGTAGATCGCATCCGCCTTGCGGGTCGCCTTGGCGATGGCGTCCACCTGTTTGGCGTTGCGCTCGACCACACTGTATTGCATGGCGAAATCCTGATCCGGATCGACCGCCCCTTCCTTGGCAATCAGGTCACGGACATGGCCGTAGGACGCCATGACCTCGAAATCCTTGCCGAGGTACTTATTGATGGTGCCGGCCTTGGCGGGCGACTCGACGATAACCAGAGAATGCGACATGAATGCTTAGTGTTTTGTGGGATGGGGAGGTTCAAAGAGGAGGCTTTCCATCGAAGCGCATGCCTCTTCCTGACCGGGCTGGCTGAACAGCACCATGAGCACGACCCATTTCAGCTGGTCGATATCGATCAGATCTTCATCCAGATCCATCAACCGATCGATAACCAGTTCGCGAGCGCCGGGGGTGAGGATCTCTGCCTGTTCGAGAAACAGCATGAATCCGCGACATTCGATGTCTAGTCGTGCCATCTCCGCACTGGTGTAGATCCGCATCGCCGATGGCCCGTGCGCGGAGACCGGCAGGTCACGGGTCTCCGCGAGCGCATCGATCCAGGCAAGCGCTTTGAGGATCTGCGGATCCGAAAACCCGGCATCGCGAAGGTCGGCCTCGATCTGTGCGCGGTTGGGATCGATGTCGACGGTGTCCTGAAAGTAGTTCTCGAACAGGTACATCAGGATCTCGAAGACGTTTTCTTTCATCCGCCCGCTCGATTGCTGGTTCGCATGTAGTAACCGCCGCTGCAGGGCGCGATATCGCCCGAAAGCTCGAGCTTCAGGAGAATGGATGAAAGGATATCGGGCGTCAATGAAGCCCGCCGGAGCAGGGTATCGAAGGCCACGGGGTCGTGGCCCATGGCCTCGAGAACGGCGATTTCCTGGGGATCGAGCGCGGTCCAGTCCGATGCCGGGTGGCCGGTTTCGGTGTTGTCCTCGTTATTCGATGCCGGCACTCGGGGCGTGAAATCCTCGACGGCCCGGGCGATTTCCTCGATCACCTGGTCGGCGGACTCGACCAGGCGTGCACCGGCGCGGATCAGGGCATGGCAGCCCTTGACCACGGGGTTGTGAATCGAACCGGGCACGGCCATCGCCTCGCGATCCGCCTCGATTGCCCGGTAGGCGGTGCCCAGTGCACCACTGTTACGGCCCGCCTCGATCACCACGGTCCCCACCGAGAGCGCGGCGATGAGCCGATTGCGGCGCGGAAAAAGGCCGCGGGTGACCGGTGTCCCCACCGGCATCTCGGTAACGATGGCGCCGCAGTGCCCGATGGCGTGGGCGAGCCCGCGATTCTCGCGCGGATAAACCCGGTCCGGGCCGGTTGCCATGACGGCGACGGTTGGACCGTTCACCGCGAGGGCGCCCTCATGGGCCGCGGTATCGATACCCAGGGCAAGCCCGCTGGTGATGGTGAGGCCGGCTGCGGACAGGTGGGCGGCGAACTCCTCGGCCGTTCGGCGTCCGTTCTCGGAGGCGTGGCGGGCACCGACAATGGCGATCTGCGGCGCCAGCAGGGCCTCGGCGTCACCGCGCAGGAACAGTACCGGTGGCGGGTCGGCGATTCGGGCGAGCGGCGGCGGATAGCGCGGATCATTAAGCGTGATGATGTGACAGTCCGCTGCCTCGGCCCAGCGTTGATCGGCAGCGACCCCGTCCTCGACCGCCGCCCGGCCACGCGGCGCGGTGACGGCGACGCGCGGCAGCCCGCGTGCGGCCCGGTCGGCCTCGGTGGCGTCCAGGTAGCTGGCCGGGTCGCCGTAGGCCTCGAGGATCCGGTTGCCGGTCAGCGCTCCGATGCCCTTGAGCCGGACCATGCAGAGCCAGCTCTCGAGCGGGGTATCAGTCATGGTCGGCGGTCCTGTCCGGATCGATGGCCAGCAGGTAATCCCCCGGGCGAACCTCGCGGCGGGATTGCTCGATTCGCAGCAGTGCCGGTGTCCCCGGGCTGACCAGCCGGGCCTTGCCGAGCGTGATGCTGCTGCGACCGAGGCGCTGGCCGCGATCGCCGGTCAGCACCGGGCCCGGGCGCAGCAGGTAGTAGCGGGTTGCAGAGCGACCCTCGAGGCCGGCGGCATAGATCCGGTCGCCGACCGCACTGAGTTGCCGGCCTTCCTCGCCCATCACGATGCGCGGCAGGTGCTGGCTGACCGGGAACAGCGCCGGCGGCGAGGCGATGACGGGCAGTGACATCAGCATCAGTCCGAGGGCGGCGAGCACGGACCGGTTAATCCACGCGATCATGGTCTCTCCTTGTCGTGTCGGGATTGGCTGGTCGCGAGTGGCGGCGGTTCGATACACTGAATGCCTGACCCGGCATTGTCCCGGGATCACACCGTCACCGCTTTTAACGGATAGTCTCATGGCGATACGCGAAATCCTCCAGTACCCCGATGAAAGGCTCCGCCGGCGGGCCAGGCCGGTCGAGGGCATCGACGACCGGATTCGTGCGCTTGTCGACGACATGTTCGAGACTATGTACGACGCGCCGGGAATCGGCCTGGCGGCCACGCAGATCGATGTCCACGAGCGCGTTGTCGTCGTCGACGTCAGTGAGGAAGGCAACGACCCCATGGTGTTCATCAACCCCGAGATCGTCCAGCGCGGTGAGACGCGGGACATCGCCGAGGAGGGCTGTCTGTCCATTGCGGGGTATACCGACAATGTCGAGCGGGTGGATGCCGTGACCGTCCGTGCCCTGGATCTTGACGGTGCAGAGTTCGAGATCGAGGCCGAGGGCATGATGGCGCGCTGTCTCCAGCATGAGATCGATCACATAGACGGGCGTTTGTTCATCGATCACCTCTCCGAGCTCAAGCGCAAGCGGTTGCGCCGGCGCTATGAAAAGGCGGCGCGGCAGCGTGGCGATCAGTCCGCCCGGACGGGGTCGGTCTGATCGCGGCGGGCGGTGCCGCATCGCCGCGGGTCGTCTATGCCGGCACGCCGGCATTCGCGGTGCCGGCCCTCGACGCATTGATGGCGGCGGGTTACACCGTCGTCGCCGTCTATACGCAGCCCGATCGTCCGGCGGGACGAGGCCGCCAGCCGCGCCCCTCGGCGGTGAAAGCCGCGGCCCGGCATCACGGGTTGACCGTCGAACAGCCCGAGCGGCTCGGCGAGGCTGCGGCGCAGGAGCGACTCGCGGCCTATCACCCCGATGTCATGGTGGTCGCGGCGTATGGACTGATTCTCCCGCGGGCGGTGCTGGCGATTCCGGCTCGGGGGTGCCTGAACCTCCATGCCTCGCTGCTGCCCCGATGGCGGGGCGCGGCGCCGATCCAGCGGGCGATCGAGGCCGGTGACACCGAAACCGGCGTCTGCCTGATGGAGATGGAACCGGGGCTCGACACCGGCCCGGTGGTCGCCGTCCGTTCCACCCCGATCGGATCCGAGGATACCGGTGCCACGATCCATGACCGCCTCGCCGGGCTCGGCGCCGGGCTGCTTGTCGACACGCTCGGTGACTGGCTGGCCGGGGAGTGTCCGGCAACCCCGCAGGCCTCCACCGGCATGACCCACGCCGGCAAAATCAGTGCCGACGAGGCCCGCATCGACTGGCAGCGCTCGGCCGTGGAGATCGAACGCCGGATCCGCGCCTTCGACCCCTGGCCGGTCGTTCGCTGTCAGCGCGGTGAGGAGCGCCTCAAGGTCTGGCAGGCCGGGACCGTTTCGGACGGCGCGGCCTCCGCGGCGCCGGGGACCGTGGTTGCGGTGGGTGATCATGGCATTGACGTGCAGACCGGTGACGGGCTGCTTCGATTGCAACGCGTTCAGGCGCCCGGCGGGCGTGCCCAGCCGGTCGCCGATTTCCTCCGTGGACACCCCGTGTATGCCGGCGAAATCCTCCACTGATCCCCGCGCGGCCGCGGTCGAGGTGCTGCTGGCCGTGCTCGGCCGTGGCCGATCGCTGGATCGCGCCCTCGCCGAGCATGCGCCGATGGACGCTGACGGCCGCGATGTCGGTCTGTGCCGGGCGATTGCCTACGGGGTATTGCGCCATCATCGGCGGCTCGGGGCGATTCGTGACCGCTTTCTGCGCACCCGCCTGCGCGACCGCGACCAGGATATGGCGTTGCTGCTGGAGATCGGGTTCTTCCAGTTGGTGGCGATGGATGTGCCCGCCCACGCAGCGGTCTCGGAAACGGTCGCCGTCGCGCGCCAGCGTGGCAAGCCCTGGGCCGCGAAGCTGATCAATGCCGTTCTGCGACGTTTTCAGCGCGATGGCGATGGCTGCCTGGCGGCGGTGGATGCGGATCCCGCTCAACGGGACTCCGTCCCGGACTGGCTGCTCAATCGGCTGCGGGCCGACTGGCCGGCGCAGTGGCCGGAGCTGCTGGCGGCCCAGAACGACCGTGCGCCGATGACCCTTCGGGTCAATCAGCGACGTGTCTCGTTGACGGACTACCAGCACCGACTCGCGGCGGCGGGCATCGCCGCCGCGCCGCTGCCCGGATTCGACGCCGCGCTGGTGTTGCAGACCCCGGTGAACGTGGAGGCGTTGCCGGGGTTTGACGCGGGCGACTGCTCGGTCCAGGACGCCGTTGCCCAGCTGGCGGCGCCCCTGCTCGACGCGGCGGACCACCACCGGGTGCTCGACGCCTGTGCCGCCCCCGGGGGCAAGTCGGCGCACTTGCTGGAGCGCTCACGGCCTTCGTTGCTGGCACTCGACAGTGACGCCGCGCGGTTGCAGCGGGTGTCCGAAACCCTGGATCGGCTGGGCCTCGAGGGCGAGTGCCGGGCGGCGGATGCCACGCTTGCGGATCAGTGGTGGGATGGTCGGCCATTCGATCGCATTTTGATCGACGCCCCCTGCTCCGGGACCGGGGTTATCCGTCGTCATCCGGATATCAAGTGGCTGCGGCGCGACGCCGATATCGCACGCCTCGCCGATGAGCAGCGTCGCCTGCTGGAGGCGCTCTGGCCGTTGCTCGCGGTGGGTGGCCGGCTGGTGTACTGCACCTGCTCGATCATTCGTGCCGAAAACGAGTCGGTCGTCGCGGCTTTCGTCGGCGATCATGCCGATGATGTGCGCGCAATACCGCCGGGCCTGTCGGTGGGGCAATCGACGGGTTACGGACAGCAGATCCTGACCGGTGAGGCGGGTGTCGATGGCTTTTACTATGCCTGCCTGGAAAAGCGCTAGGCGCCGCACCGCGACACTGGTCGCGGTGTTCTGGCTCGCGGCGGTCAGCGCGGCCGTCGACGCGGCCGAGTTCGGCATTGCCACGTTCGAGAGTCGATTCGACGATCGGCTGCTCGTGGCGGATGCCCGTATCGACTACTCGCTGAGCGGCACGGCGATCGAGGCGCTCGAGAGTGGTGTCGATCTGGTCATCGTTCAGCGCCTGGTGCTCGAGCAACCGCGCTGGTGGTGGCGCGACGTTCAGGTGGTCGATCAGCATCGGCGCTACCGGCTGGCCTACCACGCCATCAGTCGCCGCTATGTGCTGAATCGCCTCGCGAGTGGTGACAGCCGCAGCTTTCGCTCCCTCGATGCGTTGCTGATGCAACTCGGAGAGGTCGAGGCATGGCCCGTGATCAGGCGTGACCGTCTCGAGCCGGAACGCGACTACCGGCTCAACCTCGAGACCCGGCTGGACGTCGATGCCCTGCCGCGGCTGCTCCGGACCGTTGCCTGGACCGATACCGACTGGCAGCTGCGCAGTGGCACGCAGACGCTCGAGGTGCGTCCGTGACCCGGCTGCCGCGTCAGGCCATCATTCGTATCCTGCTCAGCGTGCTGCTGGTGGCATCACTCTATCTGCTCAGTGCGGCCACCGAGAATTCGGCACGCTTCGGCCAGCTCTACCTCTGGCTGCTGCTGATCAACGGCGTGGTCCTGGTCGTGCTTCTAGGGCTGATTATCAACAACCTGCAGCGGCTGGTGCGCTCGTTTCGGGCGCGGGAGACCGGCAGTCGGCTGACGCTGCGGCTGATGGCGCTGTTCGTGGTGCTGGCGGTTGTCCCCGGGCTGGTGGTGTACGGGTTCTCGATGCAGTTCCTGCAGCGGGGCGTGGACAGCTGGTTCGATGTGCGCATCGAGAATGCCCTTGAGGATGCCCTGACCCTTTCCCAGGCCTCGCTGGATCAGCGCATGCGCGACATGCAGCAGCGGCTCGAGGAGGCCGCGCAGGAGCTGGCCGATGTGAGCTCGGCCATGGCACCGGTCGCGCTCGGTGACCTTCGCGGGCGCACCCGCGCCTCCGAACTCACGCTGATCGGTGAGAACGGCCGCATCATCGCAGCGAGCAGCGTCGATACCGACAGTATTCTTCCCCATCGACCCGAGGAGAGCATCCTCCTGCAGCTGCGCCAGGGTCGGCCCTACGTCGGACTCGACCCGATCGAGAACGCCGGGTTGCACATCCGTGCACTGGTGCCGGCCCCCGGGCCGGAAGGCCCCGGCGAGACACGGATTCTGCAGGGGCTTTTCCAGGTATCGCCTCGGATCAATGACCTGGCGGCAGAGGTGGAGACGGCCTTCAGTGAATACCGCGAGCTCGCCTATCTGCGCGGGCCGCTGAAGGACAGCTTCAGCCTGACCCTGTCGCTGGTGCTGCTGTTGTCGCTGCTGTTCGCGGTCTGGTCCGCGTTCTACCTGGCCCGTCGGCTGGTCGCCCCGGTCAGCCGGCTGGCCGAGGGTACCCGCGCAATGGCGGCGGGCGAGTACGGCACCCAGCTGCCGCCAGCCGGTAACGACGAGCTCGGCTTCCTGGTGCGCTCGTTCAATGACATGAGCCGACGGGTGGCCAATGTCCGCGATGCGGCCCGGCAGAGCCAGGCGCTGGTGGAATCACAGCGGACCTATCTGGAGACGGTGCTGGGCCGGTTGTCCTCGGGGGTGCTGGCACTCTCACCCGATGGCACGCTGCGCACCTGCAACCAGGCGGCGATGGACATCCTGTCGCTGCCGCTGGACGAGGGCGTGGGTCAGCCGCTCTCGGCACTGGTCGAGCGCTTTCCGGATCTCGGCCCGTTCGTCGATCATGTCGATGCCCACCGTCGGGCCTCCGACGCCGAGTGGCGAGCCGAGCTCAGCCTGGATACGCCCGAGGGCCGGCGGTCATTGATCTGCAGCGGCGCGATGTTGCCGGGCGAGGGCGACGAGGGCGGCGAAGTGATCGTGTTCGACGACGTCACCACGCTCATCCAGGCCCAGCGCGATGCCGCCTGGGGCGAGGTGGCGCGCCGGCTGGCCCACGAGATTCGCAACCCCCTGACCCCCATCCAGCTCTCCGCCGAACGCTTGCAGCACAAGGTCGCCCATCGCCTCAGTGGCGATGAGGCGGCGCTTCTGCAGCGCTCCACCGAGACCATCATCCACCAGGTGGAAGCGATGAAGGAGATGGTGCAGGCGTTTTCCGAATACGCCCGGCCCCCGGTGCTGCGGCCGCGGACCGTGGACTTCAACGCCCTGGTGCAGGAGGTGGTCGACCTCTATCGCGGGCAGTCCGCCGAGGCCTTCATCGATGTCGATCTGGATGACGGGCTACCCGGGCTGCAGGCCGATCCGGGGCGTCTGCGCCAGCTGCTCAACAATCTTATCCGGAATGCGCTCGAGGCGGACGATGCCGGCAACTGCCGCATCATCGTGTCTACCCGTCGGGGCAGTGGGCGCCACGCGCATGGTGTCGAACTCGACGTTCAGGATAATGGACCGGGATTCGCCGATACCATGCTCGATCAGCTCTTCGAGCCCTACGTCAGTACCAAGCCTCGGGGTTCGGGGCTGGGGCTCGCGATCGTTAAAAAGATCGTCGAGGAGCACAATGGCACGATCACTGCCCGGAATACCGATGGTGGCGCCCGTATCTCGGTGCGGCTGCCCGGTGTTGTTGCTGGCAACGCCCGATGGGAGAACGCTTGATGACGAAGGCCTATGTGCTGGTTGTTGATGATGAGCCCGATATCCGCGAGCTGGTGCGCGAGATCCTCGAGGACGAGGGTTACGAGGTAGCGACCGCCGAGAGCGCCAGCGCGGCCCGGGCGCTGCTGCAGGAACGCCCGCCGGGTCTGGTGCTGCTGGATATCTGGATGCCCGGCGACGATGGCATTTCGCTGCTAAAGGAGTGGGCACAGGGCGGGACCTGCCCCTTCCCGGTGGTCATGATCTCCGGTCACGGCACGGTGGAAACGGCGGTGGAGGCGACCCGCCATGGCGCGCTCGACTTCGTCGAGAAGCCGTTGTCCATGGGCAAGCTGCTGGCGACGGTGGAGCAGGCGCTGACGGCCCCGGCCACCGCGCCGGCGGCGGCACCGGCATCGGTGATTGAACCGGTGGGCCGCAGTGCGGCGATGCGCGGTCTGCGCGAGCAGGCCGAACGCCTCGCCGCCACTGACAGCTGGGTGCTGATCAACGGCGAGCCGGGTAGCGGCCGAAAGTGCCTCGCACGATACATCCATGGTCTGAGCGGACGCCGCGCCGGTCCGCTGGTCGAGCTCTTCGGTCAGGAGCAGGACGGGCGGGTGGTCTCGGGTCGGCTGGAGGCGGCTGCCGGCGGAACGCTCATCCTCGACGGCGCGGCGGATCTGGACGCCGAGGCGCAGGCGCGGCTTGCCTCGGCGATCGAGGCGGGTGTCGATGTGCGCATGATCGCGGTGACGCGCTACGACCTGGTCGCCGAGGCCCGGGCGGGCCGTTTCCGGCAGGATCTTGCCTACGCCCTCAGTGGCATCCCGCTGACGGTTCCGCCGCTGCGCGAGCATGTCGAGGATATCCCCGAGCTGGTGGCCTTTCACGTCGACCGCCTGGTCGAGGCCGAACAGCTCGGCTACCGGCGTTTTACCGTGGCGGCCCAGAACCGGCTGCGCAACCATCACTGGCATGGCAACGTGCACGAACTGCACAACCTGGTCCGGCGTCTGCTGGTGCTGGGCGATGGCATCGATATCGAGGTGGACGAAGTCGAAGAGGCGCTCGCCCATCGTCCGCCGGATCGCCTCGCCGGTGACTGGCCGCAGGCGCTGGACCTGCCGTTGCGCGAGGCCCGCGAGCATTTCGAGCGGACCTACCTGCAAAGACAACTGCAACGCGCGGACGGCAGTGTTGCGCAGCTGGCGCGACTCGCCGGCATGGAGCGCACGCATCTCTACCGAAAGCTGCGCGCGCTGGGTATCGATCCGCGTGATAGCGGTGAAACCGGCGGAGGTCGGCCATGAAGATCATTATCCTGGGGGCCGGCCAGGTCGGCGGCACGGTGGCGGCCAACCTGACCAGCGAAGACAACGACATCACGGTGATCGATCGAGAGCCGCAGATCCTGCAGGCCCTCCAGGATCGCCTCGATCTGCGCACGGTGGTGGGCAATGCCACCTACCCCGAGGTGCTGGAGCGGGCCGGCGCCGATGATGCCGACATGGTTATTGCCGTCACCGACTCCGACGAGGCCAACATGGTGGCCTGCCAGATATCGGCCACCCTGTTCCGGACCCCGAGCAAGATCGCCCGGGTACGGGCAGTCGAATACCTCTCGCACCCGCAGATCTTCGGTCCCGGTGCGCTGCCCATCGATGTCCTGATCAGTCCGGAGCAGCTCGTCACCCAGTACGTGCGGCGGCTGATCGAGCACCCGGGGGCGGTGCAGGTCATGGACTTCGCCGATGGCAAGGTCCGGCTGGTGGGGGTGCGCGCCTACTACGGCGGTCCGCTGGTGGGCCAGGAGCTCCGTACCCTGCGGGAGCACGTCCCGGGGGTTCAGACCCGCGTTGCCGCCATCTATCGCCGTGGCAGCGCGATCATTCCCGAGGGCGAGACGGTGATCGAGGCCGGCGACGAGGTCTTCTTCGTCGCCGCGCGCAAGAATATCCGTGCGGTCATGAGCGAGCTGCGCCGCCTCGACAAGCCGGTCCGGCGCATCATGCTCGCGGGCGGCGGCAACATCGGCATGCGTCTCGCCAAGTCGCTGGAAATGAATTACCAGGTGAAGATCATCGAGCAGGATCCGCAGCGCTGCCGCGCGATCGCCGATGAGCTCAAGAAGACCATCGTGCTGCGTGGCGATGCCGCCGACGAGGATCTGCTGCTCGAGGAGAACATCGAGAACACCGATGTGTTCTGTGCGCTGACCAATGACGACGAGGCGAACATCCTCTCGGCCATGCTCGCCAAGCGCCGGGGTGCGCGGACGGTCATGGCGCTCATCAACCGCGCCGCCTACGTCGACCTGATTCAGTCGAGCGACGATATCGATGTCGCGATATCCCCGCAGCAGGCAACGATCGGCAGCCTTCTGGCGCATATCCGCCGGGGCGACGTGGCCACGGTGCACAGTCTGCGCCGCGGTGCCGCCGAGGCCATCGAGGCCATCGCCCATGGCGATTCCGGCAGCTCCGAGATCGTCGGCCGGCGTATCGATCAGATCCGTCTGCCCCGGGGGACGACCATTGGCGCGATCGTCCGCGGCGAGGAGGTGGTCATGGCCCATCACAACACGGTCATCGAGCCCGAGGACCACGTTATTCTGTTCCTGGTCGACAAGAGCCGCCTGAGCGACGTGGAGAAGCTCTTCTCGGTCGGCGTTACCTTCCTCTAGGGAGCCCCTATGCATCCCGATGCCGTCCAGCGCGTGCTGGGAGTCCTGCTGATGGTCTTCAGCGTGACCATGATACCGCCGGCACTGGTGGCGGTGGTCGCCGCCGATGGCGTGGCCGCGGCGTTTCTCCTGACATTCGCGCTGCTGGTGGTCCTGGGGGGATTGCTGTGGCTGCCGGTCCGCCAGTCACGCCGCGAGCTGCGCATCCGGGACGGCTTTTTCGTGGTGGCGATGTTCTGGGTCGTGCTCGGTGCCGCCGGCTCGCTGCCGCTGGTGCTCCAGGGCGCGGTGCCGCTCGGGTTCGTCGATGCCCTGTTCGAGAGTGTCTCCGGTCTGACCACCACCGGCGCCACGGCCCTGACCGGTATTGATCAGCTGCCGCTGTCGATCCAGTACTACCGCCAGCAGCTCCAGTGGCTGGGCGGTATGGGCATCATCGTGCTCGCGGTGGCGATCCTGCCCATGCTCGGCATTGGTGGCATGCAGCTCTACCGGGCCGAATTGCCCGGACCGGTGAAGGACGCGAAGCTCACGCCGCGCATCGCCGAGACGGCGAAGGCGCTCTGGTACATCTACCTGGGGCTGACGGTGACCTGCGCGCTGGCCTACTGGGCCGCCGGCATGGGTGCCTTCGATGCCGTCATGCACGCCTTTACCACCATCGCCACCGGCGGTTTTTCCACTCACGACGCGAGCATCGGTTATTTCGACAGTGCGCTGATCGAGATGATCGCGGTGGTGTTCATGATCATCTCGGCACTCAATTACTCGCTGCATTTCATGGCCTGGCGACGTCGCAGTACCGAACCCTGGCGCAGTGACCCCGAGCTGGTGACCTTCCTCACGGTGCTCGCCGTCGTGACCGTGCTGGTGCTCGGCGGGCTGCTGATCTACCAGGCGGCGCACAGCCTGCTGCTGGACGAGACCTGGCATCACGCCATCTTCCAGGTGGTCTCGTTCGCCACGACGACCGGCTACACCACCGCCTCGTACTACGTCTGGCCGGCCTTCCTGCCGGTGTTGCTGCTGTTCGTGGCGGTGGTGGGTGGCTGTGCCAATTCGACCTCGGGCGGCCTGAAGGTGGTGCGCATCCTACTGCTCTGGCGCCAGGGCGGGCGCGAGATCCTGCGGCTGATCCATCCGCAGGCCCAGATCCCGGTCAAGGTGGGTGATCGGCCGGTCAACGAGCGTGTGATCGATGCCGTCTGGGGGTTCTTCGCCGCCTACGTGCTGCTGTTCGTGCTGCTCCTGCTGGTCATGCTTGCCATGGGGCTCGACCAGGTGACGGCGTTCTCGGCGGTGGCCTCGGGGCTGGCCAACCTGGGTCCGGCGCTGGGGGATGTCGCCGCCAATTTCTCCAGCGTCGGTGATGGACCCAAGCTGGTGATGTGCGTGGCGATGCTCATGGGGCGGCTGGAGATATTTACCCTGCTGGTGCTTTTTACACCGGCCTTCTGGCGGCGTTGACGGCTGGCTTGCTAGCCTCTCGGGTATGGATATCGAGGCGCTTAAAAAGATGATCGACGGCGGCCGGGACGGGGCGATGCCCCGCCTGACCCTGGGTGAGGCACTGGCGCGCGAGGGCGATACCGAGGGCGCCCAGGAACACCTGCGCCGGGCAATCGAGTTCGATCCCGACTACTCCGCCGCCTGGCGGGCGCTGGGGCGCCTGCAGTTGAAAGCCGGCGATCGCGCGACGGCGACCGAGACGTTTCGTGCCGGCCTGGATGCCGCCCGTCGGCGGGGGGACATGCAGATCGTGCGCGAGCTCGAGGTTCGTCTCAAACGCCTGGACGGCCCTTGATCGGCCTCCTCCAGCGGGTCAGCCATGCCGAGGTGCGGGTTGGCGGCGAGTCCATCGGGGGCATCGGCGCGGGCCTGCTCGTGATGGTGGGCGTCGAGCGCGGTGACACGAATGCGAGCGGTGAGCGCCTGCTCGAGCGGCTGCTGGGCTATCGCGTGTTCGCCGATGATGCCGGGCTCATGAACCGAAGCCTGTCGCAGACCGGGGGCGGGATGCTGCTGGTGCCGCAGTTCACGCTGGTGGCCGATACCCGCAAGGGCACCCGTCCGGGCTTCTCGGCCGCGGCCGATGCCGACGCTGCGGCCAGCGCCTTCCGTGCACTGGTGGATACCGCCGGGCAGCGTCACCCCGATGTGGCCGCGGGGCGGTTCGGCGCCGACATGCAGGTCAGCCTTTGCAATGACGGCCCGGTGACGTTCTGGCTGAGCGCCCCGCCTCACTCAAAGTGACGCGGGTGGCGTGATATCCTCCACGCCGTCACAGTCAGGGCACCCAAGGCATGAGCGAACGCAAGGCAACTATCAAGCGGGACACGCTCGAGACCCGGATCCAGCTCAGCCTGGATCTGGATGGGTCCGGTGCGGGGACGCGTCGCACGGGCGTCGGGTTTTTCGATCACATGCTCGATCAGATCGCCCGTCACGGCCTGTTTGATCTGGATGTCGCCGCGACCGGTGATTTGCACATCGACGCCCATCACACGGTCGAGGACGTGGGTATCGCCCTGGGGCAGGCATTCGCCGCCGCCCTGGGGGAGAAGCGCGGGCTCGTTCGCTACGGGCATGCCTTCTGCCCCCTCGACGAGGCGCTCTCGCGCGTGGTGGTGGATCTGTCCGGGCGTCCGGGGCTCTACTTTCGGGCGAGCTTCCCGACGGCGCGGATCGGCGAGTTCGATACCGAGCTGGTGCGGGAGTTCTGGCAGGGGTTTGCCAGCCAGGCCGCGGTCACGCTGCACATGGACGCCCTGTACGGGGAGAATGCCCACCACATCGCTGAGACCCTGTTCAAGGCCGCGGGCCGGGCACTGCGCACGGCCTGCAGTACCGATCCGCGACTCGGCAATGAGCTGCCCTCCACCAAGGGCGCGCTATGATCGCGGTTATCGACTACGGCATGGGGAACCTGCGTTCCGTGGAACGGGCGCTTACCCATGTCGGTGCAACTTCGGTCCGGGTCACCGACGACCCGGCGGTCATCGATGCCGCCGATCGGGTGGTGTTTCCGGGTCAGGGCGCGGTGCGCGACTGCATGAGTGCCCTGCACCGCTACGAGTTGGTCGATGTGCTGGGGCGCGTGATGCAGGATCGCCCGTTTCTCGGGATCTGCATGGGCATGCAGGCGCTGATGACCCGCAGCGACGAGAACGAAGGGGTCGAGGCGCTGGGTTACTTCGCCGGGACAGTGCGCCACTTCCGGGTCCTTACCGCCCACGATCCGCGGCTGAAGATCCCGCACATGGGCTGGAACCGCCTGACGCAGACCCGGTCCCACCCGTTGTTCGCCGGTATCGAGCCGGGGACGCGGTTCTATTTCGTGCACAGCTACTATGTCGAACCGGCGGACGCGTCGATCGTCCAGGGTGAGAGCGACTACGGTGCGGTGTTTGCCGCGGCCATCGGTGCCGCCAACGTCTTCGCCACGCAGTTTCACCCCGAGAAGAGCCAGGCGCCCGGATTGCGGCTGCTCAAGAATTTCCTTGCCTGGGATGGAGAACCATGCAACTGATACCCGCCATTGATCTGAAGAATGGCAAATGCGTCCGGCTGCGCCAGGGGCGCATGGTGGACGAGACGGTGTTCTCGGATGACCCGCTCGCTGTCGCGGCCGGCTGGGTGGAGGCCGGTGCGCGGCGTCTGCACCTGGTCGACCTCGATGGGGCGCTGGCGGGCTTTCCCGTGAACGCCGATCTGATCGGCCGGATTGCCGAGTCCCACCCCGATGTCGAGGTACAGGTCGGGGGTGGCCTGCGCAGCTTCGAGGTTATCCAGACTTACCTCGACGTCGGTGTGAACTACGTCATCATCGGCACCCAGGCCGTGCGCACGCCATCCTTCGTCGACGAGGCCTGCCTCGAGTTCCCGGGCCGGATCATGGTCGGGCTCGACGCCCGCGAGGGCCGGGTAGCCACCGATGGCTGGGAGAGTGTCTCGGATATCGCCGCGAGTGACCTTGCACGGCGGTTCGAGGATGCCGGCGTCAACGCCATTGTCTTTACCGATATCGGTCGCGACGGAATGATGCGCGGGACCAATGTCGAGGCAACGGCCGATCTTGCCCGCTCCATCGACATCCCGGTGATCGCCTCCGGCGGTGTCACGGACCTCGACGATGTGCGCGCCCTCTGCCGGGTCGCCGACTCCGGTATCAGTGGTGCCATTGTCGGCCGGGCGCTCTATGAGGGCCGAATCGATCTGGCCGAGGCCCAGCGGCTCGCCGACGAATCCGCTGCGGGGCGCTGAGTATGGGGGTCGCCCGCCGAATTATCCCCTGTCTCGATATCAATGCCGGCCGGGTGGTGAAGGGTGTCCAGTTCGTCGACATCCGTGATGCGGGTGATCCGGTGGAGATCGCCCGCCGTTACGACCGGGCCGGCGCCGATGAGTTGACGTTCCTCGATATCACCGCCAGCCACGAGGAGCGCGATACGCTGGTTCACACCGTCGAGGCGGTGGCCTCGGAGGTGTTCATCCCGCTCACCGTCGGCGGGGGTATTCGCTCGGTGGCCGATGTGCGCCGGATGCTCAATGCCGGGGCCGACAAGGTCTCCATCAATACCGCCGCGATCCGCGACCCGTCCCTGGTCAGCGACGCCGCGGCCCGGTTCGGCTCGCAGTGCATCGTGGTGGCGGTGGACGCCAAGCGCAGCGGTGGTACCGAGGCCGACCCGCGCTGGGAGGTATTCACCCATGGTGGCCGTCACCCCACGGGGCTCGACGCCGTGGAGTGGGCCCGGCGCATGGCCGATGCGGGGGCGGGCGAGCTGCTGGTGACCAGCATGGATCGCGACGGTACGCGCATCGGCTTCGACAACGCCCTCAACCGCACGATCTCCGAGCAGGCGGGCGTGCCACTGATCGCCTCGGGCGGGGTCGGCAACCTGCAACACCTGGTCGACGGGGTGATCGAAGGGCAGGCGGATGCCGTGCTTGCGGCAAGCATTTTCCATTTCGGTGAATACACCATTGCCGAGGCGAAGGCCTACATGGCCGATGCCGGTATCGAGGTACGCTAATGGGCTGGCTGGATGAAATCACGTGGAACGCCGATGGACTGATCCCCGTCATCGCGCAGGATGCGATGGATGGTCGTGTGCTCATGATGGCCTGGATGAGCCGCGGGACACTGGAGACCACGCGGGACATCGGTGAGGCGGTGTACTGGTCGCGGTCGCGGCAGCGGCCCTGGCACAAGGGCGAGTCTTCCGGCAACGTTCAGCGCGTGCGCGATATCGCGCTCGACTGCGATGGTGACACCCTGTTGCTGCAGGTCGAACAGGCCGGCGATGTGGCCTGCCACACGGGGCGGCGGAGCTGCTTCTACCGGACGCTCGACGGGGATGGCTGGCAGGTGACCGACGCCGTACGACGCAATCCGTCGGAGATGTATGGGGGAACGAACGATGAGTAACGATATACTTCGGCGGCTCGACGGTGTGCTGGCGGAGCGGCGGCAGGCCGATCCGGCGGACTCCTACGTGGCGGGGCTGCATGCCGGCGGCATCGATCGCATTCTTCGCAAGCTGGGCGAGGAGTGCACGGAGACGGTTGTCGCATCGAAGAACGGCGAGTGCGACGCCATTGTTTCTGAAACCGCGGATCTGTGGTTCCATAGCCTTGTCATGCTCTCGCACCACGGGCTCGATTCCGGGTCGGTGCTTGCCGAGCTTGAGCGCCGCTTCGGGCTCTCGGGGGTCGCTGAAAAGGCGGCGCGGGGCAAATAAGGGCAATAGTGCCGACTGGCACGCGCTGGAGGTAATTCGATATGGGTCCTGGTGGAATCAGTCCCTGGTCTCTTTTGTTGATACTGGTCATTGTGCTGCTGCTGTTCGGCACCAAGAAGCTGCGTAACGTCGGCACCGATCTCGGCGGAGCGCTCAAGGGGTTCAAGAGCGCCATGAGCGACGGCGAGAAGGCGGCGAAGGACGCGCAGGAGGGCGAGGAGAGCCGCGAGGGCCTCGAGGCCGACGACGATACCTCGAGTGCTTCGTCCTCGACCGCCCGGCGCGAGCAGGTAAAGGACAAGGATCAGTCCGGCGGCAACACCTGAGCGCTGGAGGAACGCGTCCATGCTGGATGTCAGCTTCTGGGAGCTGCTGATCATCGGGGCGATCGCCCTTGTGGTCGTCGGCCCCGAGCGCCTGCCCCGCCTTATGCGAACAATGGGGCTCTGGGCCGGACGGGCGCGGGCGTCGTTCCAGTCGATTCGTGACGAGGTGGAGCGCGAGGTCAACGTCGACAGCGTTCGGGAGACCCGTCGTGCCATCGATCGCGAGGCCAGCGAGGCCAGGCGCAGCGTCACCGATGCGGTGGGCCAGGTTGAAAAACCGGCGGACGCGACGGACAAGGCAGAGGCATCGACGCCCGGAGATGACGGGGATAAACCCCGGTGAGTGATCCGGCAAGCAATTCAAACCCGAGTGACGAAGATCGTCCGCTGCTGACCCATCTGCTCGAGCTGCGCACGCGTCTGCTCTACTCGGGTGGCTGCGTCCTGATCCTGTTCCTGGCGGTCTATCCGTTTCGTGAACCGCTCTATACCGCGCTCGCGAATCCGCTGATGGCCGTCCTGCCCGAGGGCACTTCGATGATCGCCACCCAGGTGGCGACGCCGTTCCTGATCCCGCTCAAGGTCGCCCTCGCCGGTTCGTTCTTCCTCAGTATTCCGTTCCTGCTCTACCAGCTGTGGGCGTTCGTGGCGCCCGGGCTCTACCGCCACGAGAAACGCCTGATCTGGCCGCTGGTTCTCTCCAGTGTCGTGCTCTTCTACCTGGGAATGGCCTTCGCCTATTTCGTGGTGTTCCCGCTGGTGTTCCAGTTCTTTGCCTCGGCGACGCCGGACGGGGTCGCGATGATGACGGATATCGGCGAATACCTGTCCTTCATCATGACGCTGTTTTTCGCCTTCGGCGCTTCCTTCGAGGTCCCGGTCGCCACCATCCTGCTGGTGCGCAGCGGCGCGACGACGCGCCAGGCGCTGGCGGCCAAGCGGCCATTCGTGATTGTCGGTGCCTTCACCATCGGAATGCTGCTGACGCCGCCGGATATCATTTCGCAGATCCTGCTGGCGGTGCCGGTGTGGTTACTCTTCGAGCTGGGGATCTTCTTCTCCCGCTGGTTCGAGTCGACGCCCCGCGATCGCCCTCCGTCCAGTGTGGACGACGGCTAGCCAGCGACGTCCCGCCGGGCATTTTGCTGACCTCGGGGTCAGAATTGGTGGTGGTCGCGGAGAGTGCCGTTATGCAGTGGCCCTGCAGGCCGTCGTAACTCCCCATTGCCGTTGCGTTTAATAGGGCTCCGGGTTATTTTGAACTCACGCCACAAAACGGCTTTCCCACCGCAGATGCCAGGTAAACTCCAATGAGTGGTACCTTCGAACAATCGCTTAGTCACTCCTACCTCAACGGTGCCAACGCCACCTTCATCGAGGCACTGTACGAGAAATATCTCTACGATCCCGACACGGTCGAACCGCGCTGGCGAGAATACTTCCGCGACCTGGAGGCGCTGGATCCGAGATCCGGACGCGATGTCCCGCACACACCCATCCGGGAGGCCTTCGAGGAAATCGGCCGGAGCAGCCGACGGGGGCGTGCGCAGATCGCCAGCGACGGCATGGACGCCATGGCCGCGCAGAAGCAGGCGGCGGTGCTGCGCCTGATCAATGCCTACCGGGTGCGCGGCCACCAGCATGCGGATACCGACCCGCTGCACTTGCGTGAACGCCCGCAGGTGCCCGACCTGGACCCCGCGTTCCACGGCCTGACCGATGCCGATCTCGATACCGCGTTCAACACCGGCTCCCTTGCCGCGCCCGATCGCCTGACCCTGCGCGAGATCATTGACCTGGTGCAGCGGGTCTATGCCGACAAGATCGGCTCCGAGTACATGCATATCACCGATACCGCGCAGAAGCGCTGGATCCAGGAGCGCCTCGAGAAACCACTGGCTCGCCCGCAGCTGAGTAACGACGAGAAAAAGGCATTGCTCAGCCGCCTGACGGCCGCCGAAGGCATCGAGAAGTACCTCAACAGCAAGTATGTCGGCCAGAAGCGGTTTTCCCTCGAGGGCGGCGAGGCCACGATCCCGATCCTCGACGAGCTCGTGCAGCGTGGCGGGCGTGACGGTGTCGAGGAAATGGTCCTCGGCATGGCGCACCGCGGGCGCCTGAACGTGCTCATCAACATCATGGGCAAGTCCCCGACGGAGCTGTTCGCGGAGTTCGAGGGCGACCACGCGCCCGAACACGCCAGCGCCGGCGACGTGAAGTATCACATGGGCTATTCGTCGGACATCGATACGCCCGGCGGTCCGCTGCACCTCGCGCTCGCCTTCAACCCCTCGCATCTGGAGATCGTCAATCCGGTGGTCGAGGGGTCGGCCCGGGCGCGCATGCACCGCCATAACGACGAGGATGGCCGATCGGTGCTGCCGGTGCTTATCCACGGCGATGCGGCCATGGCCGGGCAGGGCGTCGTCATGGAGACCCTGCAGCTCTCCCAGGCGCGGGGCTTCTACACCGGCGGCACGGTCCACCTGGTGATCAACAACCAGATCGGGTTTACCACCTCCAACCCGCTGGACACCCGCTCGACGTTCTACTGCACCGAAGTGGCGAAGATGGTGCAGGCGCCGATCTTCCACGTGAACGGTGACGATCCCGAGGCCGTGCTGTTCGTGACGCAGCTGGCGATGGACTACCGGCGCGAATTCCATGCCGACGTGGTCATTGATCTCGTCTGCTATCGGCGCCACGGCCATAACGAGGCGGACGAGCCGTCGGCAACCCAGCCGATGATGTATCGGAAGATCAAGGCGCGTCCGTCGGTACGCAAGCTCTACGCCGACCAGCTCACCGAGGAAGGCGTCATCGACCAGGATGGCGCGCGGGTCATGGAGCGGGAATACCGCGATGCGCTCGACGCCGCCGAGGTCGTGGCGCCCGGTGCCCTCGAGGAACAGGACAACGAGTTCACCGTGGACTGGTCGCCCTACTTCGATGCCACCTGGGACGAGCCGGTGGACACCACCCTGTCGGTGGATCGGATCCGTGCGCTCCAGGAAAAGCTGCAGTGGCTCCCGGAGGGCTTCGAGCTCAATCCCCGCGTCGCCTCGGTCATGGAGAGTCGGCGCAAGATGGCGGCGGGTGCGCTGGCGATGGACTGGGGTTTCGCCGAGACCATGGCCTACGCCGGACTGCTCGAGCAGGGGCATTCGGTGCGCCTGACCGGACAGGACTCCGGGCGGGGCACGTTCTTCCACCGCAACTCGGTGCTCCACAACGCCGTGGACGGGTCGACGCATACGCCGCTCAAGACGATCCCCGAGGACCGCGACGATTTCACGGTGATCGACTCGCTGCTCTCCGAGGAGGCCGTGCTCGGCTTCGAGTACGGTTATGCGACGGCCGATCCGCAGACGATGGTGATCTGGGAGGCCCAGTTCGGCGACTTCAGCAACGGCGCGCAGGTGCTGATCGATCAGTTCATCGCCTCCGGCGAGACCAAGTGGGGTCGGCTCTGCGGTCTGACGCTGTATCTGCCGCATGGCTACGAGGGTCAGGGGCCCGAGCACTCCTCGGCGCGTATCGAGCGGTTTCTGCAGCTCTGCGCCGAGCAGAATATCCAGGTCTGCATCCCGTCCACGCCGGCCCAGTTCTTCCACATGATCCGTCGACAGATGCTTCGCCACTGGCGCAAGCCGCTGGTGGTAATGACGCCCAAGAGTCTGCTGCGGCACAAGCTCTCCACCTCGGTGCTCGATGACCTCTCGGGCGGTCACTTCCGGGTGGTGATCGATGATACCGAGGGGGTCCGGCCGGGCAATGTCCAGCGGGTCGTGCTCTGCAGCGGCAAGGTCTATTACGACCTGCTCGAGGAGCGCCGCCGTCAGGAGCGCAGCGATGTGGCCCTGATCCGCATCGAGCAGCTCTACCCGTTTCCCGAGGCGCAGCTCTCGGCGCTTCTCAAGCGGCGTTACAAGACGGTCAAGTCGGTGGTCTGGTGCCAGGAGGAGCCGAAAAACCAGGGCGCCTGGTACCAGGTCTACCACCACCTCACCCAGTGCATCACCCGCGAGCAGAAACTCACCTATGCCGGTCGCGAGCCACTGGCGTCACCGGCGGTGGGTTATGCCAAGGTGCACTACGAACAGCAGCGCCGCCTGGTGGCGGACGCGCTCGGCAAGATTCACGGATAAAAAAAGAGCGAGGAGTCGATGAGCACCGAAGTCAAAGTACCGGCACTGCCGGAATCGGTGAGTGAGGCCACGGTCGTTACGTGGCACAAACAACCGGGGGAGGCGGTCGAGCGTGACGAGAATCTCGTCGACCTGGAAACCGACAAGGTCGTCCTGGAGGTACCGGCTCCCGAAGACGGTGTGCTCGGCGAGATCCTCAAGCCCGAGGGCGAGACGGTGACGGCCGGCGAGGTCGTCGCGGTGCTCGGAGAGGCCGCCGCCGGCGGTGCGGCCGCCCAGCCGGTGGCCGAGTCGACTCCCGCGCCGGCGAACGAAGCCCCTGCCGACGCCCCCGCCGCGTCCGGGGAAGGCGAAATGCGGTCGCTGAGCCCCGCGGTTCGCACGCTGGTCGATGAAAACGACCTCGACGCCCGACAGATCACCCCCACGGGCCGGAACGGACGTATCCTCAAGGAGGATGTGCTGCGCCACATGCAGCAGGGTGGAGACGCATCGGCGGCGCCCGCGCCGACCCCGGCACCGGCCCCGGCCCCGGCCCCGCAGTCAGGTCCGGCGCCCGAGCCCGAGCCTGCATCGGCGCCCAGCACCCCCGCCGCGCCGACGCCCGCACCGGCCGCCGCTGTACCGACCGGCGATCGCGAGGAGCGCCGGGTGCCGATGACCCGGCTGCGCCAGCGCATCGCGCAGCGGCTGGTCGAGGCGCAGCAGACCGCCGCCATGCTGACCACCTTCAACGAGGTCAACATGCAGCCGGTGATGGATCTTCGCGCCCGTCACAAGGACAGCTTCCTGAAGACCCATGACACCAAGCTCGGTTTCATGTCGTTCTTCGTCAAGGCGGCGGTCGAGGCGCTCAAGCGCTTTCCCAATGTCAACGCCTCCATCGACGGCAATGACATCCTCTACCACGGTTACTACGATGTCGGTATCGCCGTTTCCACCGAGCGTGGCTTGATGGTGCCGGTGCTGCGTGACGCGGATCAGCTGTCGTTCGCCGAGATCGAGATCGCGATTGCCGACTTCGGCCAGCGCGCGCAGGCCGGCAAGATCGGTATCGAGGAACTCACCGGCGGGACCTTCACCATCACCAACGGCGGCATCTTCGGTTCGCTGGTCTCGACGCCCATCCTCAATCCGCCGCAGAGCGGGATCATGGGCATGCACAAGATCCAGGAGCGCCCGGTGGCCGAAAACGGCCAGGTGGTCGTACGACCGATGATGTACCTGGCGCACTCCTACGATCATCGCATTGTCGATGGCAAGGATGCGGTCCAGTTCCTCGTCACCATCAAGGACATGCTTGAAGACCCCGCGCGCCTTCTGCTCGAGGTCTGATACCAACGAATCCGGGAGTCATCATGGCGAACTCATACGACGTCATCGTTATCGGGGCCGGTCCGGCCGGCTATGTAGGGGCGATTCGCTGCGCGCAGCTGGGCATGCGGGTGGCGGTCATCGACGAGTACCGGCGCAAGGACGGTGAGCCGTCCCTCGGCGGCACCTGCCTGAACGTCGGGTGTATCCCCTCTAAGGCGCTGCTCGATTCGTCCGAGCACTTCCATCGCGTCCAGTCCGGGCTGAGCCAGCACGGCATCAAGGTGGAGGGCGCGAGCCTCGACGTCCCGCAGATGCTCAAGCGCAAGGATAAGGTGGTATCGGATCTGACCGGCGGCATCAAGCAGCTGTTCAAGGCCAACGACATCGAGTGGCTGCAGGGGCACGGCAAACTGCTCGCCGATCGCCAGGTCGCATTCACGCCGCACAAGGGCAAGGAAAAGACCCTCACGGCCGATAGCGTGATCCTCGCCACCGGCTCCCGTCCCATCGAGATCGGAGCGGCCCCCCTGTCCGGTGACCGTATCGTCAACTCCACCGGGGCGCAGGAGTTCCAGGAAGTGCCCAAACGGCTGGGTGTCATTGGCGCCGGTGTGATCGGTCTGGAGATGGGCAGTGTCTGGAACCGCCTCGGCTCCAAGGTGGTGATGCTCGAGGCGCAGGATTCCTTCCTGACGCCCGTTGACCAGCAGGTCGCCCGCGAGGCGCTGAAGCTGTTCGCCAAACAGGGCCTGGAAATCCGGATGGGCTGCCGTGTCACCGAGACCCGGGATGGCAAGAACATCAGCGTCCACTACGAGGACAAGGACGGGAAACAGACCCTCCAGGTCGATCGACTGGTCGTGTCTGTGGGGCGGCGCCCCAATACCGATGGGCTGGCGTCGGATGACGCCGACCTGCTGACCGATGAGCGTGGGTTCGTTCACGTCAATGACGAGTGCGAGACGAATATCCCCGGTGTCTATGCCGTCGGAGACGTCGTACGCGGCCCCATGCTGGCGCACAAGGGCTCCGAAGAGGGCGTCATGGTGGCGGAGCGCATCGCGGGCCATGCCGGCCACGTCAACTACGACACCATCCCCTGGGTGATTTACACCGACCCGGAGATCGCCTGGGTGGGACGCACCGAGGCGCAGCTCAAGGCCGCGGGTATTCCCCATCGCAGCGGGACGTTCGGGTTCGGTGCCACGGGACGGGCGCGGGCCATGGATCAGTCCGACGGTATGGTCAAGGTCATCGCCCACGCCGAGACGGACCGCATCCTGGGTGTCCACATGGTGGGGCCGCAGGCCAGTGAGCTGATCGCCGAGGCCACGCTTGCGATGGAGTACGAGGCCAGCGCCGAGGATCTGGCGCGTACCATCCATGCCCATCCGACCCTGTCCGAGGCGGTGCACGAGGCGGCGCTCGCCGTGGACAAGCGCGCCATCCACAAGGCGAACTAGCGCGGCGCTGTTCTTTGCATCCATCCATGGACGTCTGGAGGCGGTAACGGCATCCTTACGCCATGAATATCTGGATCGGGAAAATCCTCGGCGCCGTGTTCGGGGGACTCGCCGGCGGCTGGATCGGTGCGCTGATCGGCCTCGTCATTGGCAACTTCTTTGACCGGGGCCTCGCCCGCAAGGCCGCAGGAGGCCTGGGCGGTGTCTTCGGCGGCGGGGGATCGGGCCATCGCCAGATGGTCCACGCCGCTTTCTTTCGCAGTGTGTTCGTGGTCATGGGCCATGTCTGCAAGGCCGACGGGCGGGTCAGCGAGGCCGAGATCCGCGTCGCCAACCAGGTTATGGCGCGCATGGATCTCAACCCGACGCAGCGCGAGGAGGCGATCAGCTACTTCAGCGCCGGACGTGACGGCGAGGCCGATCTGGACCAGACGCTGGAAGAGTTCCGCCGCTACTGCCGGGGCCATGTCCAGCTGGTCCGCGTCTTCCTCGAGATCCAGATCCAGGCGGCCCTTGCCGACGGTAAGTTCGACGATGCCGAGCGCGACATGCTGCGTCGCATCGCCCTGGGGCTGGGTCTCTCGGAGGAGGATTTCGCCCGGCTCGAGACCATGATGGGCGGACAGGCCGCCAACCAGTCAGGGACCGAGTCGGAGCTCGAGAACGCCTACGACACCCTGGGGGTCTCTTCGGATGCCAGCGACGCGGAGGTCAAAAAGGCCTGGCGCAAGCTCATGAGCGAGCACCACCCCGACAAGCTCGTCGCCAAGGGATTGCCGGAGGAAATGATGCGGATCGCCAAGGAGCGCGCCCAGGATATCCAGAAGGCCTATGACACCATCAAGACGGCCCGGGGCATGCGCTGAACCGAGTCTGCTACTGCGAGGTCTGAGGGTTGATGATCGCTGTACGCAACACCGCTACGTTCTGGGGCGCCGGTGCTCAACTGCTGCACTGGCTCATGGCGGCCGGGATCGCCACCTCGATGGTGCTCGGGTGGATCATGGTGAACATGCCGGCGGGTGCCGCACAGTTCCAGCTCTACTCGCTGCACAAGAGCCTGGGCATTACGCTCCTGGCACTGGTGGTGCTGCGACTGGTCTGGCGCTGGATCAACATCACGCCGCCGCTGCCGGATACGTTGCCGCGTCATGAGAAATGGCTCGCGAAGGCCGGGCATCGCTCGCTGTACGCGCTGATGCTGCTCATGCCGCTCTCGGGCTACGTCATCAACTCCGCTGCCAATTTCCCGCTCAATGTCTTCGGGCTGGTCCAGATCCCCAATCTGACCCCGGCTAGCGAGTCACTGGGGGGGCTAGCGAGCACCCTGCATCTGACCTTTTTCTGGGGCTTCGTGGTCGTGCTTACTGCCCATATCGGCGGTGCACTGCGACACCACTTCGTCCTTCGCGACAACATTCTCCGACGCATGCTGCCCGTGCGCCATGGTTCGGAGAAGAGGGATTAACCATGACTCAGCGCTTTGTTCGCATGACGAACCGGCTGATCGCCGCCGGGCTGACAGCCACCGTGATGATCGGCGCCCCCGCCCCCGCCCTGGCCGCTACCCAGTGGACGGTGGTCGATGAGGACAGCCGGCTCGGCTTCGAGGCGACCCAGCAGGGCGGGGAGTTCGAGGGCCGATTCGAGTCCTTCGACGCGGATCTGCGTTTCTCCGCCGACGATCTCCCGGGCAGCCGGTTCGACGTACGCATCCGGACCGGCAGTGTCGAGACCGGAAGCTCCCAGCGCGACTCGGCCCTGCCGGGTGAAGACTGGTTCAACGTCGATGCATTCCCCGAAGCGACCTATGTCGCCGACGAGATAACCTCGACCGCGGAGGGCTACGAGGCGGCCGGCACGCTCACCATTCGCGAGAACACCCATCCGGTAACGCTGCCGTTTACCTGGGAGACCGATGGCAATCGGGCGTTCATGGACGGCTCGGTGGTCATCGACCGGACCCGCTTCGGCGTTGGCCAGGGTGACTGGAGCGATCCATCGGTATCGGACCACGAGGTGCGCGTGGTTGTCGATCTCACCTTGTCAAAGGCCCAGTAACCAGGCGACCAGCGGCGCCAGCAGCGCGGTCAGGGTGGCGTTGAGCCCCATCCCCAGTCCCGCGTAGGCGCCTGTCGGCTGGCCGTGCTGAAACGCCCGGGCGGTGGCGATGCCATGCCCGGCTACGCCCATCGCGAATCCTTTTACTGTCCCGTCGCGCTCGCCTATCAGCCGTAGCAAAGGGATGCCCGCCACTGCGACGGTAATCCCGGTCATGATGACGAAAACGGCCGTCAGCGAGGCCTCGCCCCCGAGTTTCTCCGCGACGCCGATGGCGATCGGTGTCGTCGCCGACTTGGGCATCAGCGAGAGCAACGTGGTCGGCCCCAGTCCCAGCGCATAGCCGATGGCAACGGCGCTGCCGATGGCGGTGACCGAGCCCACGCCCAGCGCCACCACGATCGGCAGCCACTGGCGCTGGAGTCGCGGCAGCTGCTCGTAGAGGGGAATGGCCAGCAGCACGGTCACGGGTCCGAGCAGGAAGTGGACGAACTGCGCCCCCTCGAAGTAGGTGTCGTAGCTCGTGTCGGTTGCCAGCAACAGCAGCACGGTCGCCACGACCGCGATCAGGACCGGGTTGAGCAGCGGAAACCGGCGGCTGGTGGCGAACAGCCACTGCGCCAGTGCATAGGTCGTGACGGTTACCGTCAGCCAGAGCAGGGGTTGCTCCTCGAGATAGGCCCAGACCTGGAAAAACCCCTCCACTAAGAACCCTCCATGTCTCGCCGCCGGAGCAGAAGGCGGAGTGTTACCGCGGTTGCCAGAAGGCTGATCAGGGTGCTCGCAACCACCGTTATGGATACCGCCAGCCACCGGTCCGCGAGCAGACCCAGGTAGCTGATCACCCCCACCCCGGCCGGGATGAACAGCAGCGAGAGATGACCGATCAGGGTCTCGGCGAGGCGCGAGAGCGGTTCGGGCGGTCCGCCGCGCAGTGCCAGAACACCGACCAGCAGGAGCATCCCGATGACGGGGCCCGGGACGGGGGCGCCGGTCAGCCGGACCATTACCTCGCCGACGAGCTGCAGTGAGAGCACCAGAGCAATCATGCCGGCCATCAGCGTCGCCCCCCGAGCAGGACATCGCGCGCCTCGTTGAGGCGTGCCGCCAGGTAGTCGGTGCCACCACGATCCGGGTGCAGCCGCTGCATCAGTCGTCGATGCGCGGCGAGTACCTCCTCGCGGTCGGCGTCGGCTTCGACGCCCAGCAGCTCGCCGGCCTCCTCGCGGGTCATGCGGCCGTTACGCGAAGCGGGTCGCTGACCGTCGGTGTCGGTTTCGTCCCCCTGTTTGCCGCGGCGACGCCCGGTGAGCCGTGCCACCAGTGGCAGAAAGCGGAGCAGTGGCGCGAGGCGCCAGATCACCGGCAGGGCGGCACTGATGGCCGCGAAAATCCAGTTGAGCCGGCCGCTGATGGCCAGCACGATGGCGACGACGGCGATTGCGCCGAGGATGAAGATCGGTGCCCGCGCGCGCAGCCATTGCCGGAATCGGGGCGAGAGCAGGAACGCCAGCGCGAGGATGATCAGTAGCAGGCTGAACAGGCGCATCATCGGCCCGTATCTCCCGCCGGGTCATGTCCGGCCGCGCGATTCTCGGCCTCGATGGCCTCGCAGCGCGTTCGCCAGCGCTCCAGCCGCTGGTCGTAGAGATCGAAGACACAGGGATCACAGCCGCTACCGCAACACTCGTCCAGATCGGGCTCGCGCGGCGGTGGCGGGAGCGGTTTGGGCTTGGACATCATTCCCCTATCCGGTGACGAAGGCATGGGCGTGGCGCAGCAAAACGGCGATGACGGCGGCGATGGGAAGCGCGAGGAGCACCCCCGCGAAGCCGAACAACTGGCCACCGGCGAGCACCGCGAAGATCACGACAACCGGATGCAGACCGATCCGGTCGCCGACGAACAGCGGCGTGAACACTACCGACTCCAGCATCTGCCCGGCGCCGTAGACGCCCCATACCAGTAGTAACGGGAGCAGCCAGTCGTTGAACTGGAACAGCGTCGCGATTGTTGCCGCGGCGATACCGACGATAAAGCCGAGATAGGGTACAACGGCGGCCAGCCCCGAGAGCAGCCCGATCAACAGGCCCAGCTGGATACCGACGAGCCACAGCCCCAGCGCGTAGAAAAGGCCGAGCAGGATCATCACCAGCAGCTGACCGCGCAGAAACGCGCCCACCACCTCGTCGCATTCCCGGGCGAGCCCTGCCACCGTGTCGCGCCAGGCATCGGGCACCAGTGCAAGGCTGGCGGCGAGGACATTGTTCCAGTCCCGAAGCAGGTAGAACGCCACCACCGGCACCAGGGCGAGGCTCGCCAGTGCCCCCGCCAGCGCGAAGCCCGATGCGGTGACGCGCTGGAGGATACCGGCGGCGACGTTGCCGGTGGACTGCCAGTGGGCGGACAGGGTGTCGCGAATGACGTCGAGATCAAGCAGCGAGGCATCGACGCCGAGTGCCGCTTCGAGCCAGGGCAATGCCCGGGTCTGGGCCCATTCGAGCATTGCCGGTAGCTGGGACTGCAGCGTCCCGATCTGACGGCCCACCAGCGGAATGAGCATCAGCGTCACCGCCACGGCGAGCGCCGTGAGCGCGAGAAAGACCAGGCTGACCGACACGGTCCGGTTGAGGCCGATTCGCTGGAGCCGACTGGCCAGCGGATTACCGAGGTAGGCGAGCAGTGCGCCCGCCAGGAACGGGGTGAGGATCGGCTGCAGCCAGTAGACGAGAAAGCCGGTCAGCACCAGCAGGGCGAGACCGAGCGCACTCCGGTAGATCCGCATCGCATCATTCATGCAGCGAGGATAGCGAACCGCGGCCGCCAACGCAGCCACAGGATACAACCAGCGGCAAATCACGGTATGGTGTGGCCGATGTGTGAAGATCCAACCGGGGGAATGGTGTGCGCAATCCGAATCGCGTCCTGATCTGGATCGTTATCTTTCTGGCGGCGGTGGCCGCCGTCAGCGGCCTGCTGCTCGAGCCGCTGACCGATGCCTTCATGGCGAACCCCGTGTTCAACGGGATGATCCTCGGCGTCCTTTTCATCGGCCTGGTGATCAACTGCCGGCAGGTCCTCGTCCTCAAGCCCGAGGTGGACTGGGTGGACCGGTTCCGTCATGCCGAGGAGGGCGATGCGCCCTCGCTGCCGACCAGCCGGCTGCTGGGCTCCATGGCCCGTATGCTCACCGGCCGGCGGGGCGATCGGTTCAGCCTCTCCGCGACGTCCATGCGCACGGTGCTCGACGGGATCCGGACGCGGCTCGACGAGTCGCGCGATGTCTCCCGCTACCTGATCGGTCTGCTGGTGTTCCTGGGACTGCTGGGGACGTTCTGGGGGCTGCTCGACACGCTCCGCGCGGTGGGGGGCGTTATCACCAACCTGCGCATCGATGGCGCCGATGCCGGTCAGATCTTCACCGAACTCCGCGATGGCCTGCAGGCGCCGCTTACCGGCATGGGCACGGCGTTCAGCTCGTCGCTGTTCGGTCTTGCCAGTTCGCTGGTGCTCGGGTTCGTCGATCTGCAGGCGTCGCATGCCCAGAACCGCTTCTATAACGATCTCGAGGAGTGGCTGTCCGGGCAGACACGGCTGTCGAGCGGTGCCATGGGGGGCGATGCCGACGGCTCGGTGCCGGCCTACATCCAGGCGCTGCTGGAGAACACCGCCGACAGCCTCGACAAGCTCCAGCGGATCATGGCGCGGGGCGACGAGGAGCGCCGCACGGTCGATGCCCGTATCATCGAGCTGACCGAGGAGGTGTCGCGGCTTGCCGATCAGTCGCACAGCGAACAGCGCGGGCTCATCGGCCTCACCCGGACCCAGTCCGAACTTCAGGGCGTGCTCGGCCGGCTCGCCGATGTCAGCGAGGCCCGCAGCAGCGAGGAGAGCGAACAGACCGAGCAGCTCCGAGCTATGGCCCAAGGGCTGCATGACATGCGCCAGGAGATGGTCACCGACCGCGAACGACTCCTGAGCGAGCTGCGCGACGAGGTTCGGCTGCTCACCCGCACCGTCTCCCACCTCAACGACAACGCCCGGGGCTGATCGCCGGATGCGCGGGGGTGATCGCCGTAACCGCTCGTCGGTCAATATCTGGCCGGGGTTCGTCGACGCGCTGGCGGCGGTGCTGCTCGCCTTCGTCTTCGTGCTGCTGCTGTTCGTGGTCTCCCAGCTCTACCTGAGTACTCAGCTCACCGACCGCAACCAGGCGCTGGAGTCACTGCGCGCCGAGCTCTCCGAGATGGCCGATACCCTGTCCATGGAGCGCGACCAGCGGGCCCGGCTGGAAGAGCAGGTCTCCGGGCTCTACGAGGAACTGCATGCGACACTCTCGCAACGTGACGAGGCGCGTGAGGCCCTCGAACTGACCCGTGAAGAGCTGGAAGCCGCCCGCGAGCAGGTCCGTATCGGCGAGTCCGACCTCGAGGCGAGCCTGATGGAGATCGCCTCGCTGCAGCAGGACATCTCCGCCCTGCGGGCGGTACGTGACGATCTGGAATCGCGGGTGGGCGAGCTCGAGGCCAGCCTCGATGAGACCGAGGAAGAGATGGGCGCGATCCGTGACCGCAACCGCGAGCTCCAGGCCCGGCTTGCCGATGCACAGGAGCGCACGCGACTCGCCCAGGAGAAGATCGAGACGCGGGATCTGCGGATCCGGGACCTCGTGGCGGAGATCGAGGATCGGCAGGACGCCATCGAACAGGAGCAGCAGCTGACCGCCGATGCCGAGGCGCGGGTCGAATCGCTGCGCCAGCAGGTACAGGCGCTCCGTGACCAGATCAGCAGCCTGGCCGAGTCGCTGCAGATCGAGGAGGAGACCGTGGCCGAGCAGCAGGCCCGTATCGACACCCTGGTAGAGCGCCTCAACGTCGCCCTGGCAGAGGAGGTGGAGGAGCTCTCCGACTACCGCTCCGAGTTCTTCGGGCGGCTGCGCGAGGTGCTGGGCGATATTGAGGAGATCGAGATCGTCGGCGACCGGTTCCGGTTCCAGTCCGAGCTCTTCTTCGAGACCGCCTCCGCCGACATCGGCGCCGATGGCGAGGCGCGGCTCGAGCAGGTGGCGCTGATACTGCGGCGGATCGCCGACCGGATTCCTCCGGAGATCGACTGGGTGCTACAGGTCGAGGGGCATACCGACCGGCGGCCGATCAGCACGGCGGAATTCCCCTCCAACTGGGAGCTCTCGACGGCGCGCGCCCAGTCCATCCTGTACTTCCTGATCGACCAGGGGGTCCCGCCGGATCGTCTCGCGGCGGTGGGATATGGCGAGTATCAGCCCCTGGCCGAGGGGGACGATCCGGAGGATCTGGCACGCAACCGGCGCATCGAGCTGCGGCTCAGCAACCGCTAGTCGCGCAGTCCCGACGGCAGATCCGCGGCGTCGAAGAAATCGGGGCGCATCATCTCCAGGAAGCGCCGGGCCTGTGGCGACAGGAACCGCCCGCGCCGCGACATGGCGCCGTAGGTGCGCCTGGGGAAGACCTCGGGCAGCGAGCGGACGGCGATGTCCGGAGTGGCCTCGGTCAGGCAGACATTGCTGACGATGGCGATCCCGAATCCCAGCCCGACATAGCGCTTCACGGCCTCCCAGCTACCGACCTCGAGGCGGACCTGGTAGCGCACCGCATGCTGCTGGAAAACCAGGTCGATCAACCGCCAGGTGGTCATCTCCCGCGGCGGTGTGATGTAGTCCTGCCCCGCCAGGTCCCGCATGGTGATCACATCGCGCCGCGCCAGCGGATGGTCGGGAGGGGTGATCAACGACAGGCCGTAGGCGTAGATCGCCTGGTAGCGCAGCTCGTCGGGCATATCGAGGATCGCGCCCACGGCGAAGTCGACCTGGTCCTGGCGCAGTGCCTCCATGAGCTCGCCGACCGAGAGGTGGTGCAGCCGCACCTGGACGTGGGGGTGCTCGGCCATGAACGGCTCGAGGATGGGCGGCAGCAGATAGAGCGTCGATGACTCCCCCGCGCCGATATCCAGCCGGCCGCTGTCGAGCGGCCGATTGCCCTCGCCGAAGCGCTCCGCGAGCCCGTCGATCGCCTCGACCAGCCGATAGGCCTCGGCGTAGAGCGCCTCGCCATCGGGGGTGAGGCGGATGCGTGGTCCCCGGCGCTCGAGCAGGGTGATGTCGAGCTCTCGCTCGAGCGCCTGTATCTGCAACGACACCGAGGGCTGGGTGACCGACAGGCGTTCGGCCGCCCGGGAGATGCTGCCCGCCTCGGCGGTAAAGCAGAACGCCCGGAGCTGGCGGAGCCGGTCCTGCCGGTAGTGGGACGGGGTGTCGGCCGGTATCGGCATGTCGACTCCGATTATTAGCTTATCCAATGATATGTATTGTCTACATTACCTTGTGAAATGATGCAATGCCGCATATTCTCGGGTGACCGATCAAGGTCAAGAGGAGGCGAGAGCGATGAATACAATGAAAACGGCAGCGGAAATCGAGAAAGACTGGCAGGAGAACCCGCGCTGGGCCGAAGTCAAACGGCCCTATCCGGCATCCGAGGTGGTGCGTCTGCGCGGGACCGTGCCGGTGGAGTACACGCTGGCCAACATGGGCGCCGAGAAGCTCTGGCGCTATCTGCATGATGGCGAGATGGACTATGTGAACGCCCTCGGTGCGCTTACCGGCAACCAGGCGATGCAGCAGGTCAAGGCGGGTCTCAAGGCCATCTACCTCTCCGGCTGGCAGGTCGCCGCCGACGCCAACCTGGGCGCCACCATGTATCCCGACCAGTCGCTCTACCCGGCGGACTCGGTGCCGTCGGTGGTGGATCGCATCAACAACACCCTGCTGCGTGCCGACGAGATCCATCACGCCGAGGGCGATGACGGCATCGACTGGATGCAGCCCATCGTCGCCGACGCCGAGGCCGGTTTCGGTGGTGTGCTGAATGCCTTCGAGCTGATGAAGGGCATGATCCGGGCCGGCGCCTCGGGCGTTCATTTCGAGGATCAGCTCGCGTCGGTGAAGAAATGCGGCCACATGGGCGGCAAGGTGCTCGTGCCCACGCAGGAAGCCGTGCAGAAGCTGGTCGCTGCGCGCCTCGCGGCGGACACGATGGGTGCCTCGACCCTGGTGGTTGCCCGTACCGACGCGCTGGCCGCGGACCTGATCACCTCGGATATCGACCCCTACGATGCGCCGTACATCACCGGCGAGCGTACCGCCGAGGGCTTCTTCCGCACCCACGCCGGCGAAGAGCAGGCCATCAGCCGCGGGCTGGCGTATGCGCCCTACGCCGATCTGATCTGGTGCGAGACCGGCACGCCGGACCTGGCGTTCGCCAAGCGCTTCGCGGAGGCGATCAAGAAAGAACACCCGAACACGATGCTCGCCTACAACTGCTCGCCGTCATTCAACTGGCGCGGCAAGCTGGACGAGAAGACCATTGCGAGCTTCCAGAACGAGCTCGCCGCGATGGGGTACAAGTTCCAGTTCATCACGCTGGCCGGTTTCCACAGCCTCAACTACTCGATGTTCGAGCTGGCGCGTGGCTACAAGGAGCGGCAGATGGCGGCCTATTCCGAGCTGCAGCAGGCCGAGTTCGCCGCCGAGCCGCACGGCTACACCGCGACGCGGCATCAGCGCGAGGTGGGTGCCGGTTATTTCGACCAGGTCACACAGACGATCCAGGGCGGCGTGTCATCAGTGACGGCCATGACCGGATCGACCGAGGAAGACCAGTTCGGCGATCAGTAACCGGGTTGATCCCCAACCACTGACGTGATGTTACGGGGGCTTCGGCCCCCGTTTTTTTAGATTGACCGCTGGTTGACCCGCGCCGACAGGGCGTCTGCGCTCTCGATGCGCTCGGAGTAGCGATCCACCAGGTAGTCGCGACGATCGCGGGTCATGCGCGTGAATTTCACGAGCTCTTCCATCACGTCGACGATGCGGTTGTAGTAGGGCGATGGCTTCATGCGATTGTCGTCGTCGAACTCCATGAACGCCTTCGGCACCGAGGACTGGTTGGGGATGGTGATAAGCCGCATCCAGCGTCCCAGCAGGCGCAACTGATTGACGGCGTTGAAGCTCTGCGAACCGCCGCAGACCTGCATGACGGCCAGCGTCTTGCCCTGTGTCGGTCGCACGGCCCCCAGGCTGAGCGGGATCCAGTCGATCTGCGCCTTCATGATGCCGGTCATCGCGCCATGCCGCTCCGGGGAGCTCCACACGAAACCGTCGGCCCAGGTGGCGAGCTCGCGCAGCTCCTGCACCTTCTCGTGATCGGCGTCGGCATCGTCGGGCAGGGGCAGGCCGGACGGGTGGAACAGGCGCGTCTCGGCCCCCAGTCGCCGCAGGATCCGGGCCCCCTCTTCGGCGGTCAGCCGGCTGAACGACCGATCGCGCAGCGATCCGTACAGCAGGAGTATCCGCGGCGGGCGATTGGCTGGCGCGGCGAACAGTTGCGAGTCGTCATTCGGCTGGAACGCTGTCTCGTCGAGGTTGGGTGTCGTGTCGTCAGTCATACCGGTGTCGCTTTGATTACTCCTCGCAGTAGCCACGGTGACGGATGATGGCGTTGCGCAGCTCCGCGAGGTCGTCGGCGAACGGTCGCTCGCCTGCCAGCGTCGCAAGTGTCTGGCGCAGCCATTCGGGGAGGTCGCGGCGCAGTGCGTAGTGCACCCACTGGCCACTGCGCCGGGTTTCTACCAGGCCGACGTCCCGCAGGTGGCCGAGATGTCGGGACATCTTGGGCTGGCTTACGCCCGTTGCCTCGGTGAGCTCACACACGCAGAGCTCGGGGCGCTGCTGCAAGAGCAACGCGGCCCGCAGGCGGGTCTCCTCGCCGAGGAGCCGAAAGATCCGGGTCGGGTCCAGGGTCCGTTCAGTCGGTTGCGCGATCGCTTCCATTGTTTCCCTCCGCGATATCATCGCCGATTGCGTCGAGCTCGCGCTTGAGCCTCATCCGATCCAGCGACTGCATGGGCAGGTTGGCGAATAGCCCGATGCGCCGACGTAACGCTGTCACCGTGTCATGAAAGGCGCGCAGGCGTTCCTCGTCGGTGCCCTCGGCGGCGGCCGGATCGGGCACCCCCCAGTGCGCCGTCATCGGCTGACCGGGCCAGATGGGGCAGGGCTCTGCGGCCGCCCGGTCGCAGACGGTGAAGATGAAGTCCATGGTCGGGCCGTCGTCGGTGGCGAAGACGTCCCAGTTCTTGCTGTAGAGGCCCTCGGTGGGCAGATCCATGCCCTCGAGCACCCTCAGGGCCAGCGGATTGACCGTCCCGGTGGCCATGCTCCCGGCGCTGTAGGCGGTAAAGCGGTCGTCAGTCATATGATTGAGGAGCGACTCGGCAATGATGCTCCGCGCGGAGTTGCCGGTGCACAGGAAAAGAACGTTGTAGTGCGGCATAAGGCGACGTGCTCCGAAACAATGGAGCCACAGTATATATGCCTATCCGGATATGCAATATTTCAGAGGGATGACAGGGTTTGCAACCGGAGGATGTGGCTTGCTTTGGGGTTGATTTGATTCCAAAAAAAACCCCGCCGGAGCGGGGTTTTAGTGGCTGTTACCGCTTCAGATTAGAAGTTGTAACGGGCACCGACGGAGACGCCATCCCGACCATCCGTGTCGCTGTCACGCGCACTCACGTTGAGGTCCAGACCGCCACCAAGGTCGGCCATCAGCATCGCGTTCACTTCGTTGTCGTCGTCGGTATTGTCGGTGACACTGTATCCAACGGTCGCGGTGAAGATGTCGCTCAGCGGAACAACTGCTGCGGCGTGCACGGGATTATTACCTTCAGCGTCGTCAAGGTAGGTCGCCCGGAATGAGGCGATACCCACGTCAACGGAACCACCCAGCGCGATCTGGTCATCATTGTTGTCAATATCGTTGTCGGAATATGCAACACCAAGATCCAAGGCGCCAAGATTAACCGAGCCCGCGAGCTGCGTGCGATTCAGGCCACCGTTACCGTCGTCGGCGGTGTCAGCATAAGCTGCGACAGAAAAGTTCTGAACATCAATGCTGTACTGGATCGAGGCGTCTTGGCCGAACCGATTAACGTTGGCGTAGAGGCCGCCTCCGCCTGTTGCCGGGCCGACGCCACGATACAGGTCGGTGTAAGCACCTACATACTTGTAGAGAAGGTCGTCATCAATACCGAAGGACAACTGACCAAAGTCACCTTCAAAACCAGTGTAGGCATAATCAATGCTATTGCCATACGACTCGTCAGGCGCATTAAATGCACTATTATCATTTTCAAGAAGCGCGATGCGTGCGTAGTAAAAAGTGCTCAATCCGGCGATCGCGTCGTCGGAGCCGCCAGAAATCGCCAGCTTTGAACTTGCGTTGCTGCCGCTAACTTGTGAGTCCTCAACGTCGTTGAAGCGAATATCCACACGGCCGGAGAAGTTCGGGCCGTCGGTCTGTGCGGCGGCAAGGCCGCTGGTGCCGAGAGCGGCTGCGGTCAGCAGCGCGATGGTTGTCTTATTCATCATAGACTCCTTGAAAGTCATTATTTACAACACTGTCTGGGCAACGCACTGCCGAATGCAGCCGACTACCCGCAGATTTCTGGTAGGAGAATCGTCCTGTTGCTAATCGGCAACGGGTAATTCCCCTGAACACGACTCGAGTATATCGAGCTGTGGTTGGAGTGCAACCATTTTGTGGAAATTTTTCGGTAAATTTTTGACGCTAAGTGCGGCGCGGGGCGAGAAATTGGTCTCGAAGGGACGAGTTAAGCTTCGAGGTGTGTGCGAAAAACAACACTGTGGCTCGGGTGTGGTCCTCTGACAACGAGGGGATGTGCCGGCGGTGAATGGTGGGCCCACCAGGATTCGAACCTGGAACCAAAGGATTATGAGTCCTCTGCTCTGACCATTGAGCTATGGGCCCGCAACCGGCGGGGAGTTACTGCTCGTCAAGGAAGCCGCGAAGATTGTCCGACCGGGTCGGATGACGCAGCTTGCGCAGGGCCTTGGCCTCGATCTGGCGGATGCGCTCGCGGGTTACATCGAACTGCTTGCCGACCTCCTCGAGGGTGTGGTCGGTGTTCATGTCGATACCAAAGCGCATGCGCAGGACCTTCGCCTCTCGTGGTGTCAGTCCGCCGAGTATCTCGCGCACCGACTCCCTCAGCCCCTCGCGGGTGGCCGAGTCCACCGGTGACATGACCGATGTGTCCTCGATGAAGTCACCCAGGTGCGAGTCCTCGTCATCACCGATGGGCGTCTCCATGGAGATCGGCTCCTTGGCGATCTTGAGCACTTTGCGGACCTTGTCCTCGGGCATCTCCATGCGCTCGGCGAGCTCTTCGGGATAGGGTTCGCGCCCCATCTCCTGGAGCATCTGCCGGGAGACGCGGTTGAGCTTGTTGATGGTCTCGATCATGTGGACCGGGATGCGGATGGTTCGCGCCTGGTCGGCGATCGACCGGGTGATGGCCTGCCGGATCCACCAGGTCGCATAGGTCGAGAACTTGTAACCGCGCCGGTATTCGAACTTGTCCACCGCCTTCATGAGGCCGATGTTGCCCTCCTGGATCAGGTCCAGGAACTGCAGGCCGCGGTTGGTGTACTTCTTGGCGATGGAGATGACGAGCCGCAGGTTGGCCTCGACCATTTCCTTCTTCGCCCGCCGGGCGCGTGCCTCGCCGATCGACATCCGCCGGTTGATCTCCTTGATCTCGGCCGGCGGCAGGCCGGTGAGCTCGCGGATACGGATCAGCTCCGACTGCTGTTCGATCAGGGCGTCGCGGCACTCCTCCATCGTCTTGCTGTACTTCTTGCGCTGGGCGGCGACCTTGTCGACCCAGCCGGTGTCGGTCTCGTGGCCGGGGAAGCTGGCGATGAAGTCCTTGCGCGGCATGCCGCCCTGCTTGGTGGCGACCCGCATGACCTCGCGCTCGCCGGCGCGTACGCCCTCGACCGCCTTGCGCAGGTTGCCGGCGAGGCCATCGATCACCTTGGGGACGAACTTGATGGCGAGGAACAGGCCGGTCATCTCGTCGCGGATCTCGCCGACGCGCGGGCCGTCCGGTCCGGACTGCTCGAGGATCTCGACCAGCTCGGCGTGGAGGACCTCGATCCGATCGAAGATCTCTGCGGCACGCTCGGGGTCGGGGCCGGTCTCGGCGACCGGGAGTTCCTCATCCTCGCTGGCCTCGGCCTCCCGGGCCTCGGCCTCGCGCGCCGCCTCGTCGGCCTGGACCTGGTGCCGCGCGACCACCTCGGGGACGTTATCGACGAGCTCGGTGATGTCACGGAAACCGGCCACCACCTCGGCAAGGCGCAACTCGCCGTTCTGGATGCCCCGGTGCAGGGCCACCATGGTGCGCGATGACTCCGGATACCCGGACAGGGCCCGCAGGACCTGGTCGAGCCCGTCCTCGATGCGCTTGGCAAGCTCGATCTCGCCCTCGCGGGTGAGCAGCCCGACGGTGCCCATCTCGCGCATGTACATGCGTACCGGGTCCGTGGTGCGGCCGAATTCGGCGTCCACTGCCGCGAGCGCCGCGGCGGCCTCCTCGGCCTCGTCCTCGTCGGTGGACACGGCGCTGTCGCTGAGCATGAGCGTGTCGGCATCCGGGGCGGTCTCATGGACCGGGATCCCCATGTCGCTGATCATGCTGATGATGTCTTCGATCTGATCCGGCTCGACGATATCGTCGGGCAGATGATCGTTGACCTCGGCATAAGTGAGGTAACCCTGCTCCTTGCCACGGGCAATGAGTTCTCTAATCTGGGACTGCTGATCCTGGCTTGCCATAGACTACCGATGCTGGAGTTGTGTCGGAGGGACGCAATTATTGCGCAACAGAGTACATTAGCATTGATTGGCTAATCTACAAGGTTGCGACTAATCACTGCCCCGTCTGTTTGATTCGTATCCACTCAGACCATTCATCGGTCGTGAGGGTGCCGGCCTGGAGGCGCTCGTTGAGATGCTGCAGGCGCCTTTCCGTCGTGATCCGGCGGATCTGCTCCATTGCATCCGCGAACTCCGCCTCGAGTCCGGCCGCGGGTACGAGATGATCCCAGGTGGCGAGTTTCCAGAGCGCGCTCTCGTGCTCGCTGTCCCGGAATCTCTCGAGTATCGCTCCAGAGTTGAGATGGGGCTCATTGCGGGCGAGTTCAACCATTTGCACCAGTAATGGCAGTCCCGGGAGGTCATCGAGCCCGCGCAGCGACTCGACCTCGTCGACAAGGCGGGCCAGCGCAGGCGATTGCAGTAACAGCGCGATGGCGAGCCGAACCGGGGTGCGGCGCACGCCGGACTTGTCGGACCCGGTGGGCTCGCGGCGCCGCGCCTGCTGATCGCGGTTGAGCGTCTCGCGGCCGTCGACCACGCCCTCCAGGTAGTCGGTGTCCAGTCGCGCCAGGCCGGCGAGGCGTTCGCAGAGCATATGCCGATAGACATCCGGCGGCAGGCGCTGGAGGAGCGGCAGGGCCTTCTCAACGAAGCGCGCGCGTCCGTCCATGCTCTGCATGTCGGTATCGGCCTCGAGCCGTTCGATCAGGTAGTCGGATAGCGAGGTCGCCTGCTGCAGCCGCGACTCGAACCCCGAGCGCCCGAGGCTGCGGACCAGGCTGTCCGGGTCTTCGCCCTCCGGCAGGAACAGGAAGCGGATCTGGCGGCCCTGGCGCATGGTCGGCAGGGCATTCTCCAGGGCACGCCATGCGGCCTGTCGCCCGGCATTGTCGCCATCGAAGCAGAAGATAATGTCCGACGATGTCTTGAGCAGGCGCTCGATCTGGCGGGTCGAGGTCGCCGTCCCCAGTGTCGCCACTGCGCGGGGCAGGCCGTTCTGGGCGAGTGCCACCACGTCCATGTAGCCCTCCACCACGACGATGTCCGCCGGATGGCGGTCGGCCTGTAGCACCTCGTAGAGCCCGTAGAGGGACTCGCCCTTGTGGAAGACCGGCGTCTCCGGGGAGTTGAGATACTTCGGCTCGCCGTCATCGAGCACCCGGCCACCAAAGCCGATGGTGCGCCCGCGGCGATCGCGGATCGGGAACATGATGCGATCCCGGAAGCGGTCGTACACCCGCCCGCCGTCGCGCTCGATCACCAGGCCGACGCGCTGCAGGTCATCCGAGACACCCAGTCGGCCGATCAGGTTGTCCCATCCCGGTGGCGCGAAGCCAATCCCGAAGCGCTGGGCGATCTCGCCACTCAGGCCGCGCTGGCGCAGGTAATCGATCGCCCGCTGGCGCTGGGGATGTTGCCGAAGCCAGTGATGGTAGGCGCGGTCCGCGCGCTCGAGCAGGGCATAGAGCGGCGCGTGATTCTGCTGAGGGCCCGAATCCTGGGTGTTCTCGGGCATCTCCATGCCGGCCATCTGGGCGAGCTGGGCCACCGCCTCGCGAAAGTCGAGGCGGTCATACTCCATGAGAAAGCGGATCGCGCTGCCATGGGCGCCGCAGCCGAAACAGTGATAGAACTGCTTGTCGGTGCTGACCGTGAAGGAGGGGGTCTTCTCACCATGAAACGGGCAGAGGCCGTGCTGGTTGCTGCCGGAGCGTTTTAGCTGGACGCGCTCACCGACGACATCGACGATGTCGACGCGGGCAAGCAATTCATCAATGAAGGAATCCGGGATTCTGCCGGCCATGATTGCCTCTCTGCGGCAAAGCGCCGGGCTCCGCTCGGTGGGTCAGCCGAGCTGCTGTTTGACGCGTGCGCTGACGGCGCTCATGTCGGCGCGGCCCTGCATCTGCGGCTTGAGCCGTGCCATGACCCGACCCATCTCGCGGACCGACTCGGCTCCCGTTTCGCGGATGGCCGCGGCGATCTGCTCGTCGATCTCGGCCTCGGTAAGGGCCTTGGGCAGAAACTCGCCGATGATCGCGATCTCCGCCTTCTCCGCCGACACCAGATCATCACGACCCGCCGCCTCGTACTGCTCGACGGACTCGCGACGCTGCTTGCCCATCTTGTCCAGGATCGCGAGGACATCGGCATCTTCGAGGGAGCGACGCTCGTCGACTTCCTTTTGCTTGATCGCGGCGCTGATCATTCGCAGCGTCGCCAGCCGGGGCTTGTCGCCCGCCCGCATTGCCGCTTTGACGGCATCGCCGAGCTGCGCCTGGAGGTTACTCACGAGGCATTCCCCTGCCTAGTAGAGGCGCTGGCCGCGCTGGTTTTCACGCTGCACGCGCTTGGCGTGGCGCTTCACCGCAGCCGCCTGCTTGCGCTTGCGCTCCTGGGTGGGCTTTTCATAGCTCTCGCGACGGCGCACTTCCGACAGCACACCGGCCTTCTCGCAGGACCGCTTGAAGCGGCGCAGGGCCACCTCGAAGGGCTCGTTCTCGCGAACCTTAACGTTCGGCATAACGCTCCAACCTTACCGTATTGATGTGAACGACGTAGAATTGCGGAAATTCCAACTAGTCCGATAGTTTAAGCCGGGAAATAATCGATTGCAAAAGCCCCGCATCCACTGCCTGCCATGATCACGCTTGGTATCGAGACCTCCTGTGATGAAACCGGGATCGCGCTCTACGCCGATGATGCCGGGCTCATCGCCCATCGCCTCCACAGCCAGGTCGCCACCCATGCCCGCTATGGCGGTGTCGTGCCTGAACTGGCATCGCGGGACCATATCCGTCGGGTGCTGCCGCTGATCCGGGACTGTCTGAGCGAGGCCGGATTAACGACGGAAGCGATCGGCGGCATTGCCTATACCCGGGGCCCGGGCCTCGCCGGTGCACTGCTGGTGGGGTCGGCAATCGCGGAAAGCCTGGGCTGGGCGCTCGACTGCCCGGTTCTCGGAGTCCACCACATGGAGGCGCATCTCCTCGCGCCCATGCTCGAACCCGATCCCCCCGCGTTTCCTTTTCTCGCGCTGCTGGTCTCCGGCGGCCATACGCTGCTGGTGCAGGTGGCGGGCATCGGGCGCTACCGGATCCTCGGCGAGTCGCTGGATGACGCCGCCGGCGAGGCCTTCGACAAGACCGCGAAGCTGCTGGGTCTGCCCTATCCCGGTGGTCCGCAGCTGGAGGCGCTGGCCCGCGAAGGCGAGGCCGGATCACTGCGCTTCCCGCGCCCGATGACCGACCGCCCCGGTCTCGATTTCAGCTTCAGCGGCCTGAAAACCGCGGTGCTCAACAGCGTTCGCGAGGGCCCTGACGACGACGCCCGCCGCGCCGCCGTTGCCCGGGCGTTTCAGGATGCAGTGGTCGATACCTTCGCGATCAAGGTGCGTCGCGCGCTGCGCTCAACGGGCGTTCGGCATCTCGTGATTGCCGGCGGGGTGGGTGCGAACCAGGCCCTCCGCCACGGGCTGGAGTCGGTCGCCGCTGCCGAGGGCGCGGCGGTGGCCTGCCCGCGGCTCGCGTTCTGCACCGATAACGGCGCCATGATTGCCTATGCCGGGCATTGCCGGCTGATGGCCGGCGAGCGGGACGCCCCCGGAATCGACGTTCGGCCGCGATGGCCACTGGACGAGTTATTGCCGCCGGGGGACGCCTAGCGCCGACCGATGCGGGGTTCCGTGCCACCGGCAATGCGGCGGATGTTGCCGCGATGCCGCCAGCCGGTGAGCAGGGCCATGCCTACGGCGACGCCGGCAAGCGCCGGCGACTGATCGATCAGCAGGAACCAGGCCGGAGCCAGTGCAAAGCTGACCAGCGCCGCCAGTGACGACAGGCGGGTCAGTGCGGCGACCACCAGCCAGGTCAGCACGACAGCAGCGCCGGGGAGCCAGGACCAGGCGAGGAAGATGCCCAGCCCGGTCGCGATGCCCTTGCCACCGCGAAACGCGAAGAACACCGGAAACAGATGGCCCAGGAACGCCGCGCCACCGATGGCGGCGATGGTGGTCGCCGACAGGCCGAGGGCATGGCCGGCAAGCACGGGTACAACGCCCTTTAGCGCATCGCCTGCGAGTGTTGCGGCACCGGCGCCGCGCCCGCCGAGCCGCAGGACATTGGTTGCGCCGGGGTTGCCGCTGCCGTCGTGGCGCGGGTCGGGCATCCCCAGCAGCCGGGCGACCAGCACGCCGGTGGATAGAGAGCCGGCCAGATAGCCGATAACAATGAGTGCGATGTCCGTCATGGCGGTATTCCATCCGCTGGCCGAGGCGGGGTCAAGCGGGCCTTGTGCTGGTCGCGGCGACATGAAATGCTCCGGCAGCAATGGATACCGTGTTTCTCCAAGCCCTGACCTTGCGTTCCGTGATCGGGGTCCGGCCCTGGGAGCGGTCTTTCGCCCAGCGGCTCGAGCTGGATCTGAGTCTCTCCGTGGACACCCGGAACGCCGCCGCGCGGGATGCGATCGACGCGGCCGTGGATTACGCGGCGCTTAGCGAGCGTCTGACGCAGCGGGCGGCGGACGCCGACTGCCAGCTCATCGAGACGCTGGCCGAACGTCTGGCAATGGCGGTCCTGGAGGACACCCGCATCGAGTCTGTCGAGTTGACCCTGCGCAAACCGGGTGCCGTCCCGGCGGCCCGGAGTGTCGGTGTCAGAATTATCCGAAGCCAATCAGAGGTCCCATGAATCGCGCCTATCTCAGCATCGGCAGCAACATCGAACCCGAGCGCCATGTGCGCGCCGCCATTACCGCACTCCACGAGCGGTTCGGCGAGCTGACTGTCTCTCCGGTCTATCAGACGACCGCCGTTGGATTCGACGGTGATGACTTCTACAACCTGGTGGTCGGGCTCGACACCGATATCGCAGCCGACCAGCTGGCGGCGGCCTGTCGGGAAATCGAAACCGAGCAGGGCCGGCAGCGGACCGATCGTCGCTACAACGCCCGGACGCTTGATATCGACCTGCTCACACTGGGGTACATGATCCGCGACGACGTGCCCATCCTGCCGCGGGAGGAGATCCTCAAATACGCCTTCGTCCTCAAACCGCTGGTGGATATCGCGCCCGATGAGCGCCACCCCCTGGACGGGCGACGCTATGCCGACATCTGGGCGTCGTTCGAGGATGATTACGGGGTCGTTCCCACCGGGATTGATCTCTCCGTCGAAAGCGGGGGCTGACCATGGCCCGGCGAGACGGGCCCGAGGCGCCGCCCGAGCCGGACGCCACTGCCGCCCGCTACAGCGCCGAGCTGCGGGAGCGGATCGATGCGGCCATCGCCATGGCGGGTGGGCGTATGGATTTCGCCGAGTACATGGCGATGGCCCTGTACTCGCCGGGCCTGGGGTATTACAGCGCGGGGCAGACCCGGTTCGGGGCGGGTGGTGATTTCACCACGGCGCCACTGATGTCACCGCTTTTCTCGTGGACGCTGGCGCGCGAGGTGCAGCGCGGCCTCGATGCCGTGGGCGGTGATACGGTGCTGGAGTTTGGTGCCGGCACGGGGCGGATGGCGGCCGATATCCTCGAGGCGCTGGCGGCGGCGGATGCCCTGCCGGCGCGCTATCTCATCGTCGAGGTCAGTGCCGATCTGCGTGCCGAGCAGGCACGAACGTTCGATGCCCTTGATCCGGATCTGCGCGCCCGTGTGGCATGGCTCGACCGTCTGCCGGCGACGCCGATTCGTGGCGTCGTCCTCGCCAACGAGGTGATGGACGCCCTGCCGGTCCGGCGTTTCCGGCGCACCGAAACCGGCGTGGAGGCCCTTGCCGTGGGCCACGACGAATCCGGCGCGCTGAGCTGGAAGCCGCAGGTCGCGGACGATGAACTGAGCGGTGCGGTGACGGCCATCGAGGCGGCGATCGGTGATCGTCTGCCCGCGGGGTATTGCTCGGAGTGGTGCCCGTCGCTGGCGCCCTGGATTGCCGAGCTGGGCGAGCTGATCGAGGCCGGCATTGCGCTGCTCATCGACTACGGTTACCCCCGTGCGGAGTACTATCACCCCCAGCGGGCCACCGGCACCTTGCTGTGCCACTACCGCCATCGCGCCCATGACGATCCGTTCTTCTGGCCCGGGCTGCAGGATATTACCGCCTCGGTGGACTTTACCGCGGCCGCCCGGGCCGGGATGGACGCGGGGCTGGATCTGCTCGGCTTTGCGACCCAGGGCAATTTCCTGGCCGGGGCGGGGCTGCCCGAGGTCCTGCAGACGCAGGCCGGCGATGACCCCAATCGCGCCGCCGAGCTTGCCCAGAGCGCCAAGCCACTGATCTTTCCCGACGAGATGGGCGAGCGGTTCAAGGTCCTGGGGCTCGGGCGCGGTACGGAGACCACCCTGCCGGGCTTTGCATTTGCCGACCATCGTGCGCGCTTGTCAATTCACGTCGATTAATTTAGTACTAAAAAAGGTCACACGGAATGTGAGTAACGGGAGAGAGGAATGGAGTCCCCCGGCCGCTATCGCTACCGGCCCGCGAACACGCTTTATGCCGCCAGCCACGACTGGTTCTCGCCCTATCTGTCGCGTCCGGTTCGCGAGCTGCTCGACGCCGGTCCCCACGCTCGGTCGCTGTTACGCTCACCCCGCAACGTCGATGTCTGTATCCTCTTCACCGATATCCGTGGTTTTACCGATCTGTCGCGCACCATCGGATCGGACAGGCTGTTTCGTACGGTCGATGCCTGCATCGGCCGCCAGATCCGGATCATCGAGCACTATGACGGATACGTCGACAACTTTACCGGGGACGGACTGATGGCGGTCTTCGAAGGTCCTGACATGACGGACAGCGCCTGTCGTTGTGCGCTGGAGGTGGTCAGCCGGGCACTGCCGGCCGTGCGCTACGGCGAGGCCGCCCTGGCGCCCATCGGGGCCGGATTGCACCGCGGTGATGTGGCAATGGGTACGCTCGGCTGCGAAAGCCGGCTGACCCATACGGCGATCGGCGATACGGTCAATCGAGCCGCGCGACTGACCGGCTTTGCACGGGGGCGGGACGTGGTCATCAGCGAGCGGATACGACGCGGCCTCAGCGCGGAAACGGCCGCGCGGTTTGCGCCCGTGCAGGCCGACCGCCGACGCACCGATATCGATGCGATCGCGCCGATCTATCGCTCGAGGTGCGGCTGAGTGGACCTGCTCCAGGTGTTCTGGCTGGGGATTATCCAGGGGTTGACCGAATTCCTGCCGATCTCGAGCTCCGCGCACCTGATCCTGGTGCCGCGTCTGCTTGGCTGGCCCGATCAGGGGCTGGCGTTTGATGTGGCCGTTCACGTCGGGACCCTGCTGGCGGTCATGCTGTACTTCCGCCGACAGATTCTTCCCCTGGTCGGTGATACGGCCCGCTCGGCCTGGCAGTGCCGGGCCGTGGGCGAGAGTCAGCTGGGCTGGGCCCTGGTGATCGGGACGCTGCCGCTGGTCGTCGGGGCGCTGGTACTGGCCGACGCCGCCGAGGGCCTGCTGCGCGATCCACGGATTATTGCCGCGGCCACCATCGGTTTCGGGTTGCTGCTCTGGGCCGTGGTGCACCGAGCCGGTGATCGTGACGAGCGCAGTATCGGGCCGGGAGCGGCGCTTTTCATTGGCGCCGCCCAGGTCCTGGCCATCATTCCCGGGACCTCGCGCTCGGGTATCACCATGACCGCCGGGCTGTGGCTGGGTCTGGACACAACGGCCGCTGCGCGGTTCTCGTTTCTGCTCTCGATACCGGCCATCGGCCTGGCGGGTGCCTGGAAGGCGCTGCAGCTGGCCGGCGCCGATACCGCCGTCGACTGGGGCGTGTTCGGCTTCGGTGCGCTGGTCTCCGCGGTGGCCGCCTACCTGTGCATCAAGGCCTTCCTGGCGCTGGTTTCGCGGGTAGGGATGACACCGTTCGTGATCTATCGGCTGGTGCTGGGCGTGGTGCTGCTGGTGATGTTCTCGGGTTAATCGCCGGCCTGGAGTTCGGCGATTGCCGCGACGCGCGCCTCGCGGATGGCGTCACCGATGGCCGCCCCCTTGAGGCCTTGCTCCACAAAGCGCGAGGCGTCGATGCGGCGGCATCGCACCAGCGCCTCGCGCACCTGTTCGGCCTGTGGATAGGGGCGCTCCTCCAGCCCCAGCCGACCGCGATAGTCGGCCTCGCAGGCGAGCAGGAAGGCATCCACGCGGGTCGGTCGCCGAAACAGATCCAGCCCCTCGAGCATCGCCAGCACCTCCGCCGGGTCGAGTTCACGAACACGGTGGCAGTCCAGGTGGTAGCGGGTGACCCCCCGCGCGAGGTCCCGGCATCCGGACGGAACGCGCAGTCGCTCGCAGAATGTCTCCACAAGCGGGACGCCGCGGGCCTCGTGGCCACGATGGCCGGGAAGGTGGTCGGCCGGCGTAATGCCCTTGCCGAGGTCGTGGACCAGTGCCGAGAACCGGGTCGGCAGATCGGCCTCGAGCCGCGCGGACTGCTGCAGCACCAGCAGGATATGCTCGCCGGTGTCGATCTCGGGGTGATGACGGGGCGGCTGGGGTATGCCGAACAGGCAATCCACTTCCGGCATCAACCGGGCCAGTGCCCCGCAGTCACGCAGGATCCGGATGAAGACCTCCGGTGCCGGCGCCATCAGTGCCCGGGCCGTTTCCTGCCAGACCCGCTCGGGCACCAGGGCATCCACCTCGCCACTCGCGACCATCTCCCGGCACAGCTCCATGGTCTCCGCCGCCACCTCGAAGCCGAGGGGGGCAAAGCGCGCGGCAAACCGGGCCAGTCGCAGAATGCGGACCGGGTCCTCGCGGAACGCCGTCGAGACATGCCGAAGCTGGCGTGCCTCGAGATCGTCACGGCCCCGGAACGGGTCGATCAGGGTCCCGTCCGGCGCCTGCGCCATGGCGTTGACGGTAAGGTCACGGCGGGCCAGATCGGCCTCGAGGCCCACGTCGGGACTGGCATGGAAGGTAAACCCGTGATACCCCGGCCCGGTCTTCCGTTCGGTGCGTGCCAGGGCGTATTCCTCGTGGGTCTCGGGGTGCAGGAATACCGGGAACTCGCGCCCGACCGGCCGGAAGCCGCGCTCGGTCATCGCCTCGGGGGTCGCGCCGACCACGACCCAGTCGCGCTCGTGGACCTCGCGGCCCAGCAGGCGGTCGCGAATCGCGCCGCCTACCTCGTAGATCTCGAGGCCCGCCGTGGTCACTCGGAATGACGCCCCGCGTCGCGCCGCCACTCGTCGTAGCGATCGCGCGCCTTGCGCCCGCCGAGGTAGCCCGGTGCCACCGCTTCGAGGGCGGTCGGATGCACGCCCAGATCGGGCAGGCCGTTGTGGCTGCAGACGTTGTCGACCTGGCTCGAGAGGTAGTTGTCATAGGTATAGGGCTTGCCGGGGAAGCGCTGCAGGATCCGTCCCTGCAGCCGCGAGAGACCGTCCGGCAGCCCGATGACCGCCCGCTTGAGTCCCAGCAGTTTCGCCACGTAGCGGACCAGTGCCTCGAGGGTGTAGACGTTCGGGCCGCCCAGTTCATAGGTCTGGCCGAAGGTGCGTCGATCGGTGAGCGAATGCTCGAATGCCGCGGCCACGTCGTCCACGTACACGGGCTGGAACTTCGCGTCGGGCGTGGGCAGCGGCATCACCGGCGTGAGCTTCAGCATCCCGGCAAAGGTGTTGAGAAAGCCGTCGGCGGCGCCGAACACCACCGAGGGCTTGAAGACCGTGACTGTCAGGTCATCCCCGTGGGCGTCGAGGGCCAGGCGCTCGCCTTCGCCCTTGGTCTGCTGGTAGCGACTGGGTCCGTCGACTGCCGCGCCCAGCGCGCTCATGTGCAGGAGCCGGCGGACGCCCGCGGTCCGGCAGGCCTCGAGCAGCTTTGCCACCAGATCGACGTGGACCGTTTCGAAGCCGCGTCCCGGTTTGCTCGACTCGTTGAGGATCGCCACCAGGTTGATGACGGCATCCACCCCCTCGAGGTGATGCGCGAGCTGTTCAGGGTCGTGGATGTTCGCCTCCACCAGCTCGAGGTTGGGGATCGGCAGCAGATGGCGATTGCGCTCGCGGCGGCGCGTCAACACCTTGATGTGGATCGGCGTATTGGCGAGGCGGTTGGCGATCTGGCGACCGATGAACCCGGTGCCGCCCAGTATGCAGACAGTCTGGATGCGCATGATGACCGCGCTCTCCCTGTTTGGCTTGTTGATATCCCCATTGTAGAGCAAATGCCTTACCCTCGGTTTTCAGTCGTGTTGACGAGGTCATGTTGCTTTCGTTGCTCATCTACGTAGCCGCCGGTGCGGTGGTGGGGTTTGTCTCCGGGCTGTTCGGTATCGGCGGCGGGGTGATCGTCGTGCCGATGCTGCTGCCGATCTTCCAGGCCCAGGGCCTGGGTATGGATGTGGCCATGCATATGGCGGTGGGCAGCTCCCTCGCCACGATCGTCGTCACCGGGCTCTCGTCGGCGCGCGCGCACTGGCGGCTCGGCAACCTCGTGGTCTCGGCGCTGCCGTGGCTGGTGGCGGGGCTGGTGACCGGGGCCCTGGTCGGGGCGCAGCTGGCGGCGGCCCTGTCCGGGGATATCCTGCGGATCATCTTTGCGCTGTTCGTACTGGCGCTCGCCGTGCGGATGATCTTCGCTCTCGAGCCACCCCCGGGTCGGGTCATCCCCCCGCCCGGTGTGGTGAGTGGCGTCGGGTTCGTGATCGGCGCGCTCTCGAGCCTGGTGGGGATCGGCGGCGGCACGCTCCTCGTGCCCTTCCTGATCTGGTCGGGCGTGACCATGCGCCAGGCCGTCGGGACCTCGGCGGCGGCCGGCGTGAGCATCGCGCTTGCGGGCAGTATCGGCTTTATCGTCGCGGGGACGGGTGAGGATCAGCTGCCCGCGCTGAGTACGGGCTACATTTACTGGCCGGCGGTCGGCGGGATTACCGTGGCCAGCGTTTTCCTCGCGCCGCTGGGCGCGCGGGTTGCGAGCCGCGTGCCCGCCGTCTGGCTGCGCCGGGCCTTCGCCGCTTTCCTGGTGATCGTCGGCTTCCGGCTGCTCCTCTCGGGGTAATCGCTCAGGAGATACCCAGCTTCTTTTCGAGGTAGTGGATATTCGTGCCACCTTCCTCGAAGCCGCGATCCATGAGCAGATCCTCGTGCAGTGCGGTGTTGTCGGTAATGCCCTCGATCACCAGCTCGCTCAGCGCCGTCCGCATGCGGGCGATGGCGCTCTTGCGGTCGGCACCCCAGGTAATCACTTTGCCGATCATCGAGTCATAGTGGGGCGGGACCCGATAGCCGCTGTAGACATGCGAATCGACTCGCACGCCCGGACCGCCCGGCGGGTGGTAGAGCGTGATCTGGCCGGGTGAGGGCACGAACCGGACCGGGTCCTCGGCGTTGATCCGGCACTCGATGGCATGACCGCGAAACTCGATATCCGATTGCTCGAACGAGAGGGCGTCACCGCCGGCGATCAGGATCTGCTCGGCCACCAGATCGCGGCCGGTCACCATCTCGGTGACGGGGTGCTCGACCTGGATGCGGGTATTCATCTCGATGAAGAAAAACTCGCCATCCTGGTAGAGGAACTCGAAAGTGCCGGCGCCGCGGTATTCCAGCCGCCGGCAGGCCTCGGCACAGCGCTCACCGATGAAGGCGCGCTCCTCGGCGGTGATCCCGGGGGCGGGGCTCTCCTCAATCACCTTCTGATGCCGGCGCTGCATGGAACAGTCGCGCTCGCCGAGATGGACGGCGTTGCCGAACTCGTCGGCCATGACCTGGACCTCGACGTGGCGGGGATTATCCAGGTACTTCTCCATGTAGACGCTGCTGCTACCGAAGGCGTTGGCCGCCTCGGTGCGGGTCATGGAGATGGAGTGCAGCAGCGCGCCCTCGCTGTGGACCACCCGCATGCCCCGGCCACCTCCGCCGGCCGCCGCCTTGATCATGACCGGAAAGCCGATCGACCGGGCGAGGCGCATGTTTTCGGCGTCGTCGTCGCCCAGTTCGCCGTCGGAGCCGGGGACGCAGGGGACACCGGCGGCCTTCATCGACTCGATCGCCGAGACCTTGTCGCCCATCAGGCGGATCGTCTCGGCCCGCGGGCCGATGAACCGGAACCCGGACTGCTCGACGCGCTCGGCGAAATCGGCGTTCTCCGAGAGAAAGCCGTAGCCGGGGTGGATGGCGACCGTGTCGGTCAGCTCCGCCGCACTGATGATCGCGGGGATATTCAGATAGCTCTCGGCGGAGCTGGGGCCGCCGATGCAGACCGACTCGTCGGCGAGGCGGACGTGCTTGAGATCGCGGTCGGCGGTGGAATGCACCGCCACCGTGCCGATGCCGAGCGCCCGGCAGGCGCGCAGGATGCGCAGGGCGATTTCGCCGCGATTGGCGATGAGTACCTTGTCGATCATCCCGTCACCCTACTCGATAATGAACAGCGGCTGGTCGAACTCCACCGGCTGTCCGTTTTCGACCAGGACGCTGCGCACGACGCCGGCGTAGTCCGATTCGATCTGGTTGAGCATCTTCATCGCCTCGATAATGCAGAGCGTATCGCCGACCTCGACGCTCCGTCCCTCGTCGGTAAACGAATCGGCGTCCGGTGACGAGGCGCGGTAGAAGGTGCCCACCATGGGCGAACGGATGGTGTGACCGGTCGGCTCCGCGGCACTGGCAGGCTCGCGTGCCGGCGGCTCCGCGGCGGCGGCCGGCTGTGACGCTGGCGCGGGTGCCGGGGCGGGCGCGGCCGCGACCTGGGTAACGCCGCGGTTGATGCGCAGGCTTTCCTCACCCTCGTGAATCTCGATCTCGTTAACGCCGGATTCGTCCAGCAGCTCGATCAGGCGTTTTATCTTGCGAATATCCATGGCGGTTCAGTTCCGTTGGGTGGTTTCAAGCAGGGCGCTGAGGGCGAACTCGTAACCGATCGGCCCCAGCCCCGCGATCACGCCGCTGGCAATATCCGACAGGTAGGAGTGCTGACGGAAGGGCTCGCGGGCGTGAATGTTGGACAGATGTACCTCGATGAAGGGAGTGCCCACCGCCAGCAGGGCGTCGCGCAGGGCGACGCTGGTGTGCGTGAATGCGGCGGGATTGATGATGATCCCGTCCACGCCGGCCGCCGGCGCCGCCTGGATCCGGTCGACCAGGGCATGCTCGGCATTGGACTGGAAGCACTCGATATCGATGCCGGCGGTCGCGGCGCGCTTCGCGAGGCGTTCGTTGATGGCATCGAGACCCGACGAACCATAGATCGATGGCTCGCGTACGCCGAGCATGTTGAGATTCGGACCGTGGAGAACCAGTAATCGCGTCATTACAGGCACTCATCCCTCAAGACAAACCCTGATTCTGGCCCAGTCACCGTTTTTTGTCCATTGTCGGCGCTGATCGCCGCGGGATCGGTGCAGATCAGCCCTGTCTGTTGACGAGTTTACTCAGCAGTGGCCGCAGATCCGGTTCATGGATCTCGCCGCTGAAGCGCTCCACGATAACGCCATCGCGATCGATCACCACGGTATAGGGCAGCGTGCCGCGGGGGTTGCCATAGTCGGCCGCCACGTCGATCGCGCCCTCCATGCCGTAGAAACTCGGGTAATTCATGTCGACGGTGTCCAGGAAATCCCGAATCGCCCCCGGGTCATCAATGGCAACGCCCAGAAAGCGCACGCCGTTGTCCCGGTAGTCGCTCTGCAGGCGCGAGAACAGCGGGATCTCCCGGCGACAGGGTGCACACCAGGTCGCCCAGAAGTTGAGTACGACAACCTGCCCGTCCCACTCGCCGATACTGCGCGGGCCATCCGTGAGTGTCTCGAGCGTGAAATCGGGGCGGAGTGTCTCCGCGGAGGACGAGTCCTGTAGCCAGAGGACCGCCAGGATGCCGCCGCCGGCACCGATCACGGCGGCAAAGAGGACCGTCAGTGCGATGCGAACGCCGCCACTCACGAGGCCGCCTCGCCAAGCCCCTGGCGCGCGCGGTCAATGAACGGCTCCGGGCGCAGGAACCCGACCACGCGTTCGTCCCGCCGCTCGTCGCCGCCCGGGCCGTAGAAGATCACTGCTGGCGGCAGATAGACGTCCAGCCGGCTCATCAGGGACCGGTGTTCGGGGGTCATGTCGGTAACGTCGGCCCGCAGCAACACGGCATTGGCCACGGCCTCCTGCACCGACGGATCGGTGAAGGTGCGCTCCTCGAGCTGGACGCAATAGACGCACCAGTCGGCATAGATATCAACCATCACGGGTCGGCCCGCGGCCCGGGCGTCGGCAAGCGCCGTATCGAGATCGGCCACGGTGTCGATATCGCGGAATGCCATCGCCCGGCTTTCGCTGGTCTCGTCGCCCGACAGCGACAGGTCACCCAGCGGGCGCAGGACATCGCCGCCACCGGCGGAGGCGCCAACCAGGCTGACGGCACCCCAGATCAGTGCCGCCAGTCCGAGCGTTCGGGCGGCGCGTTGGTGATTGCCGCTGCCGGTATCGGGGCGGTCCATGCCGCCCAGCCAGACGCCGCAGCCGATCAGTAGCAACCCCCAGAGCGCCAGGGTGATGGTGCCCGGCAGGAAGCGCTCCAGCGTCCACAGTGCCACCGCCAGGAAGCCCACCCCGAACAGGGCGCGGACGCCATTCATCCACGGGCCGCTCCGGGGCAGCCAGCGACCGGCCGCCGTGCCGATGAGCAGCAGCGGCAGGCCCATGCCATTGGCAAGCGTGAACAGCGCGAGCCCGCCCAGCCAGGCATCCCCCGTGCTGCCGATGAATACCAGGGCGGCGATCAGCGCCGGCCCCGAGCAGGCGCCAACGATCAGCGTCGAGAGTACGCCCATCAGCGCGACGCCGATCGCCGTTCCGCCTTTCTGTCGATTGGAGAGCAGCGTCAGGCGCGTCTGCACGGCGCCGGGCAGCCGCAGCTCGAAGGCGCCGAACATCCCCAGCGCGAGGATGACGAACACCGCGGCGAAACTCCCCAGCACCCAGGGTGACTGCAGGTCCGCCTGCACCGCGGAGCCGGTCATACCGGCCGCGACACCGGCAAGCGCGTAGGTAATGGCGGTGGATTCGATATAGACCAGCGACAGAAGCAGCGCACGCAGGCTGCCACTGCGGTGGGGGTCACCGGCAATCAGCCCGGAGAGGATGGGGATCATCGGGTAGAGACAGGCGGTGAAGGCCAGCAAGAGCCCGGCGGCGAAGAAACCGGCGAGGATGGCCGGCAGGCTCGCATTCTGTAACAGGCCCTCGAGACGTCCGGCCTCGCCGCCACCGGCGCCTGCGCCCGCGCTGGCGGCAGGCGTGTCCGATGCGGATGGATCCGTGGGCCGTGCCGAAGCCGACCCATCCGTTTCGCTGGCCTCGAGGCGTGCCCCCTGCGCATTGATGGAGTAGTCCAGCGAGGCATCGTCGGCGCTGCCCGTCACCCGGTAGGGCGGATAGCAGACGCCGGCCTCGGAGCAGCCCTGGAAGGTGATGGCGATGGGTGTCGATGCATCGAGCCCGTTTTCGCTGCCGATCGGCAGATCGACGGGCCGTTTATAGATCGGCTGACGGCCGAAGAATTCGTCGACGTGGGTCTGGGCCTCGGGGAAGTCCAGCGTCAGCGCCGAGCCATTGCTGTCGTCGCCCGCGCGCCGGATCGTGACGCTGTCGCGATAGAGATAGTAACCATCGGCGATGTCGATGCGGATCGACGGCCCCTCGGCGCCGTCCGATTCGAAGTCGATGGCGAAGGCCTCCGCCACTGGCAGCGTGGCGGTATCCGATCCGTTACCCCCGAACAGGTCGCTGAGGCTGGATTGGGCGGCCGCCGGTGCGAGTGCAATGATCAGCCACAGGCCGATCCCTGTCATCACTCGCTTAATCGGTCCTCGGGTCATGCAAACCCCTTGGTTGATGATTGCCATATCAGCCCTTGAATCCTAGCACTGCTGCCTCCACCTCACCGAAAGGTCTTGACGGGACGTCTTTCGTCTCTATCATTAGCACTCATCAACGCCGAGTGCTAACAAGGCATCTTGGGACCAACAACAATCAACCCTAGGGAGATCAATCAATGAATCTTCGCCCGCTACACGATCGCGTGGTCGTAAAACGTCTGGAAGAAGAGCGCACCACCCCCGGGGGCATCGTCATCCCCGATACCGCGGCCGAGAAGCCGATTCGCGGTGAGGTGGTTGCCGTTGGCAGCGGCAAGCGCCTCGACAACGGTGAGGTTCGCAGCCTTGACGTCAACGTCGGCGACAAGGTGCTGTTCGGCAAATTCTCCGGAACCGAAGTCAAGGTCGGTGAGGAAGACGTCCTCGTCATGCGTGAAGACGACGTCATGGCAGTGATCGAGGGCTGAACGCCTGATCATCGCCACCCATCACGACAGCAACAGAATCAAGAGGAAATAAAGAATGGCAGCTAAAGACGTACGTTTTGGTGATGATGCCCGCCACCGCATGGTCGCAGGCGTTAACACGCTGGCGAGTGCGGTCAAGGCGACCCTCGGCCCGCGCGGCCGCAACGTTGTGCTCGAGAAATCCTTCGGTGCACCGACGGTGACGAAGGACGGTGTGTCCGTCGCCAAGGAGATCGAGCTCAAGGACAAGTTCGAGAACATGGGCGCGCAGATGGTCAAGGAAGTCTCCTCGCAGACCTCCGACGCCGCCGGCGACGGCACCACCACCGCAACCGTGCTCGCCCAGGCGATCGTTCACGAGGGCATGAAGGCGGTCGCCGCCGGCATGAACCCGATGGATCTCAAGCGGGGCCTCGATCAGGGCGTTGAAGCCGCGGTCAAGGAGCTCCACAGCCTGTCCAAGCCTTGCGAGACCGACACCGCGATCGCGCAGGTCGGTGCAATCTCCGCCAACTCCGATAAGGAAGTCGGCAAGATTATCGCCGACGCCATGAAGAAGGTGGGCAAGGAAGGCGTGATCACGGTCGAAGAGGGCAGCGGCCTGGACAATGAGCTCGACGTCGTCGAGGGCATGCAGTTCGACCGTGGCTACCTCAGCCCCTACTTCATCAACAATCAGCAGAGCATGGCCGCCGAGCTCGAGGATCCCTACATCCTCATCTGCGACAAGAAGATCTCCAACATCCGCGAGCTTCTGCCGCTGCTGGAGAGCGTCGCCAAGTCGAGCCGTCCGCTGCTGATCATTGCCGAGGACATCGAGGGCGAGGCGCTGGCCACGCTGGTGGTCAACAGCATGCGCGGCATCGTCAAGGTCGCCGCCGTGAAGGCGCCCGGCTTCGGTGATCGCCGCAAGGCCATGCTGCAGGACATCGCCGTACTGACCGGCGGCACGGTCATCTCCGAAGAGGTCGGTCTGACCCTCGAGAAGGCGACCCTCGAAGACCTGGGTACCGCGAAGAAGATCAACGTCTCGAAGGAAGAGAGCACCGTTGTCAATGGCGGGGGCCGCGCTGACGAGATCAAGGCGCGCGTCGATCAGATCCGTGCCCAGATCGAGGATTCCAGCAGCGACTACGATCGCGAGAAGCTCCAGGAGCGGGTTGCCAAGCTCGCCGGCGGCGTCGCCGTGATCAAGGTCGGTGCCGGCTCCGAGATGGAGATGAAGGAGAAGAAGGCCCGCGTCGAGGACGCGCTGCACGCGACCCGTGCCGCCGTGGAAGAGGGCATCGTGCCCGGTGGCGGCGTTGCGCTGCTGCGCTCGCTCAAGGGTCTCAAGGACCTGACCGGCGACAACCACGACCAGGACGTGGGCGTGGGCATCGTTCGCCGGGCCCTGCAGGAGCCGCTGCGCCAGATCGTTTACAACTGCGGCGAGGACTCCTCGGTCGTTGTGAACAACGTGCAGGCCGGTGAGGGCAACTATGGCTACAACGCCCAGACCGAGCAGTACGGCGACATGGTCGAGATGGGTATCCTCGATCCGACCAAGGTCACGCGGACGGCCCTGCAGAACGCCGCTTCAGTCGCCGGACTGATGATCACCACGGAGTGCATGATCGCCGACCATCCGGACGAGAAGGATGACGGCGGCGGCGCCGGCATGGGTGGCATGGACGGCATGGGCGGCATGGGCGGCATGATGTAATCATCCCCCGGCAGTCCGCCGGCCCGCCCGTCGGGCCGGTTTGCCAGCAAGGCCCCGCTTCGGCGGGGCTTTTTTGTGGGCGGTTGTTACGTGCCTGTCCCGAACCCTGGAAATTGTGGCGGTCCCTTTTGGTGTTTAAGCTGCCTGAATGGAAATGGAAACCGCGCCGCAACCTCTCAGAAACACACTGGCAGCGCTGCCCGAGGCACTAGCGACACCCGTCGCCACCGCGCTGGAGAGACTCCCGGACGATGTAACCCTGCCCGGCGACGATGCCGTGCTCGCCGACCTCCCCCGGGTCTGGGCCATGAGTGATTTCGCGGCCCGGGTCTGTGTGCGTGATATGGGCATCCTGGTTGATCTTTGCGACAGCGGTGACCTGAATCGCGCTTACCCGGAAGGCGGTTTCCGGGAGCGTCTTCGGCAACGCCTCGATGGCGTTGATGACGAGGCTGCATTCCACTCCGTCCTGAGACGCTTTCGGGCCCGCGAGATGCTGCGCATCGCCTGGCGGGATCTGACCGCGCGGGCGGACCTCGACGAGGTGCTCGCGGATCTCTCCGCGATCGCCGATACCCTGATCGACGAGGCTCTGGCCTGGCTCTATCCGCGGCTTTGCCAGCAGATCGGCACCCCCCGGGACGATGCCGGCAACGCCCAGCAGATGATCGTGCTGGGGATGGGCAAGCTCGGCGGAAAGGAGCTCAACTTCTCGTCGGATATCGATCTGATCTTTGCCTTTCCCGAGCCGGGATTCACCGATGCTGCCAAGCCGAGGGCCAACGAGCAGTTCTTCCTGCGCCTCGGCCGCTCACTGATCGCCGCCCTCGATCAACAAACGCCCGACGGGCAGTGCTTCCGGGTCGACATGCGGCTGCGCCCGTATGGCGACAGCGGCCCGCTCGCCATGAGCATCCCGGCGATGGAGCTCTACTTCGTCGACCAGGGGCGCGAGTGGGAGCGCTACGCGCTGATCAAGGCCCGCGTGGTGGCCGGCGACCAGGCTTCGGGACAGGCACTTCTCGATATGCTCTCGCCCTTCGTCTATCGCCGTTACCTCGATTTCGGGGCGCTCGAGTCGCTGCGCTCGATGAAAGCGATGATCACCCGCGAGGTCCGTCGCCGCCGGCTCTCTGACAACGTCAAACTCGGACGCGGCGGGATCCGCGAAATCGAGTTCATTGCCCAGGCGTTCCAGCTGATCCGCGGCGGACAGGAGGCGGCCTTACGCCAGCGCAGCCTGCAGCCGATCCTCGGCTATCTCTGCGAGCAGGCGCTGATCCCCGAGCATGCCCAGCGCGATCTCACCGAGGCCTATCGCTATCTGCGCCGGATCGAAAACCGAATTCAGGCGATGTACGACCGCCAGGCCCATGATCTGCCCACCAACGATCTCGACCGCGAGCGGCTGGTGCTCGCCATGGGCGCGGCGGACTGGAGCGAGCTCCACCACGAACTGGATAACTGGCGCCTGCGTGTTCAGGGGCATTTCGACCAGGTGTTCGTCGCCCCGCAGCAGGAGGACGAGGCGGAAGTCACCGACGAACCGGATTTCGCCGATATCTGGCACGACGCGGTGGATGAGGTGACCGGTCGCGAGATCCTCTCGTTCGCCGATTTCACGGATCCCGCTGCGGCACTGACCCTGATCCAGCGTTTCCGCGACGGGGCGCGGGTGCGTGCCCTCTCGGAGCAGGGCCGAAAGCGCCTCGACCGGCTCATGCCGATGCTGATGGCGGCCGTCCATGGCTGCGAATCGCCGGATGCGGCGCTGGCCCGGCTGCTGACGCTGCTCGACGGGATCGTTCGCCGGACCGCCTACCTGGCCCTACTCAACGAACACCCCATGGCCATCTCCCAGCTGGTTCGCCTGGTGGGCAGCAGTCCCTGGATCGCCCGCTATCTCTCGGCGCACCCCATGCTGCTCGATGAGCTGCTCGATCCGCGCACGCTCTACGCGCCCCTGAGCCGCGAGGCGCTGGCGGCGGACTGCGACAGTCGCATGGCGAGTGCCGACGGCGATGATCTCGAACGGCAGATGGAGATCCTCCGGCAGTTCAAACAGACCCAGGTGCTTCGGGTCGCCGCGGCGGACCTCGCCGGCGCGATCCCCGTCATGCTGGTCAGTGACTACCTGACGGATATTGCCGAGGTGATCCTCCAGCGGGTGCTGCACCTGGCCTGGCGCCAGGTGAGTCAACGCTATGGCGAGCCGCTGCGCAGCGATGGCGAGGTCGCCGACTTCGGTGTGATTGCCTACGGCAAACTCGGTTCGCTGGAACTCGGTTATGGCTCCGACCTGGATGTGGTCTTCCTCCACGACCCGGTGCCGGCGCGGTCGGTGACCACCGGCGAGAAGGCCGTGGAACCGGCGGTGTTCTTCTCGCGACTCGCCCAGCGCTTCATCCACATCCTCAACACCCCGACACCGGGCGGCATTCTCTACGAGGTCGACACCCGGTTACGGCCCAGTGGCCAGTCGGGCCTGCTGACCATCAGCTTCGACGCCTTCGTCGAATACCAGCGCGGACGGGCCTGGACGTGGGAGCACCAGGCGCTGGTGCGGGCACGCATGGTGACCGGCGGCGAGTCCCTGCGGGAGGGCTTCAGCCAGCTGCGGCGGGAGGTTCTCACCCGACCGCGTCGACGTGATGAACTGCGCGAAGAGGTCCGGCGGATGCGCGAGCGCATGCGGCGTGAACTGGGCTCGAGCCGTGCCGGTGAGTTCAACATCAAACAGGACCGGGGCGGTATCGCGGATATTGAATTCATGGTTCAATACGGCACGTTGGCCGGGGTGCAACAGTATCCCGGCATACTGCGTTATACCGACAACATCCGCCTGCTCGACGAGCTCGAACGGGCGGGCGAGTTAACCACCGAACAAGCCCGAGTCCTGGCCGACGCCTATCGTCAATATCGCGGCATGGTCCATCGATTAACCCTCCAGGAGCAGTCCGCGCGGGTATCCGAGGCGGCCGTCGAAGGTCCCCGTGCAGCGGTCATCGACGTCTGGAACACGGTCATGGAGCCAGGATCGGACACGAACGCTGAGGAGAGCGGCTGATGAGCATGGCCGAGCAGGATGGCTGGATCTGGATGGACGGCGAGCTGGTGCCCTGGCGCGATGCCCAGGTGCATGTGCTCACACACACGCTCCACTACGGTATGGGCGTGTTCGAGGGGATCCGGGCCTACAACACACAACAGGGGCCGGCGATCTTCCGGTTGCCGGAGCATATCCGCCGGCTGTTCGACTCGGCGAAGATCCTCGGGATGACTATCCCCTGGACGCCGGAGACGGTGCGCGACGCCTGTGTCAACGCCGTGCGTGAGAACGGCCTCGACAGTGGCTATATCCGGCCCATGGCCTTTCTCGGGGCCGAGAGCATGGGGCTGCGGGCCGACAACCTCCAGACGCATCTGATCGTTGCCGCATGGAGCTGGGGCTCGTACATGGGCGAGGAGAACATGGAGCGGGGCATTCGGGTCCGCACCTCCTCGTTCACTCGTCACCACGTCAACATCGCGATGTGTCGCGCCAAGGCGAACGGGCAGTACATCAACTCCATGATGGCGCTCCAGGAAGCGGTGGCCTGCGGTTACGACGAGGCCATGATGCTCGACCCGGAAGGGTTCGTGGCCGAGGGCACCGGCGAGAACCTATTCATGGTGCGGGATGGCGTCATCCATACCCCGGAGCTCCACTCGGCGCTCGCCGGCGTGACGCGGGATGCCATCATGACGATCGCCCGCGAGGCAGGTTACGAGGTCCGCGAGCGCCGGATCACCCGTGACGAGGTCTACGTCTGTGACGAGGCCTTCTTTACCGGAACCGCCGCCGAGGTGACACCGATCCGTGAGCTGGATAACCGGATGATCGGTGAAGGCCGGCGCGGCCCGATTACCACCGACGTCCAGAGCCGCTTCTTCGCCGCCGTCGAGGGCCGTTCGGAGATCCACGGCGACTGGCTGACCCGCGTCGTCTGAACGCCGGCGCGGAACCGAATCGAGGAGACTGACGTGCCCGATCCACAGACGCATGATCGAAAAGACCTGATCCGACCCAATAGCGAGAACCGCTACGAGATCACGGTGGACGACCTCCCGCTCTCCTGCCCGATGCCTGGGATGTATCTCTGGAACAGCCACCCCCGGGTCTATCTGCCGGTGCACAAGACGGGACACGCGAAGTGCCACTATTGCGGGGCGGAGTTCTTCATTCGTGACTTCGATCCGGATGATCCGGCACTGGCCGAACACCATCGCCGGGAGTGACTGACTCGGCCCCTCCTTCCGACGCCGGCAGCGCTCCCCTGCACGGGCGGGCGAAGGCGATTGATATCGCCCTCCGAGTCCTCTCCCGGCTGTCCCTGTCTGCCCTGCATCGCCTCGGCAGCGCGGTCGGATGGCTGACCGAGCGCCTGAGGCGTGAGGAGTGGCGCGTCGCACGCGTCAATGCCGATATCTGCTTTCCGGACTGGTCCGAAGTCGAGCGCGAGCACCTGGCACGGGCAGCGCTGCGCGAGAACGCCAAAGGACTCATCGAACTCGCTGCGATTTGGCACTGGCCGGTGCCCCGGTTGCTGGGGCTGATCCGGGAAGTGGAAGGCGCTGATGTCGTCGACGAGCTACTCGCCGAGGGACGCGGGCTGCTGGTTATTGCCCCCCACCACGGTTCGTGGGAGATGCTGCAGATGTGGCTCGCCCAGCGGGTTCGTCTCAATTCGCTGTACCGCCCGCCGCGCTGGAAAGAGCTGGAGGTGCTGCTCAATCGCGGGCGTTCACGCAGCGGTGCGATGTTGTGGCCGGCGCGGCCCTCGGGCATCCGGGCATTGTTCAAAGCGCTTAAAGCGGGTGAGGCGGTGGGTGTGCTGCCCGACCAGTCGCCGCCGAGTGAGGGCGTGTTTGCGCCATTCTTTGGCCGTGACGCCAAAACCATGACGTTGTTTGGCAAGCTGGCCGGGCGAACCGGGGTGCCGGTGGTGATCGGCTGGGCGGAGCGGCTGGAGCGGGGGACGGGGTATCGTCTGCACTGGCGGCAGGTGACGGAGCCGGTGGGGGATGTGGATCCGGCGGTTGCCGCGGCGGCGCTCAATCGGGAGATTGAAGGGGTTGTGAGGGAAAAGCCGGAGCAGTATCTGTGGACCTACACCCGTTTCGAAAAAAGAGAATCCGGACGCCCGAATCCCTACAAAAAGCAAAAGGCTTGAAATGATCGTTCTGCATGATCCTGGTATTATTTTTCTTAAGTCTCGAAAGACTGCTGGCAGTTCCCTCGAGATTGCGTTATCGGCGTTTGCTCAGAGTGGTGATGTGATAACGCCTATTGACCCGAAAGAAGGAGATGACCAGGTAAGAGAAAAGCTCGGTTATCCAGGACCCATGAATTATGAGAAGTCGACGGCTGAAGTCTTTGTTCGTCCAACAATTCGAGATCTGCGGTACGCATTAAGAGGGAAAGAAGTAGTTAGGTATCATCATCATTGCTCAGCATCGAGAGCCAGATTACATCTGGGTAAAAAACGCTGGGAGCAAATGACCAAGGTCTCTATCGTGAGAAATCCTTGGGACTATATGGTGTCCTCTTACTACTGGGGTAACCGCGATCAAGGCGAACTTCCTGCTTTCCAGTCCTGGTGCCTGGAAAAAAAGCGTCTCATGAATCGTAATCACAGGCAGTACTTTATTGGCAATCGATGCGTAATCGATCGCTTCATTCGCTATGAAAACTTCCGCGAGGATCTTCTATCCCTGGAAGAAGAGTTCAGTGGTCTTTCCGGTCTGGCGGATAATTTTTCCGGGATGACTGCGAAAAAAGGTATTCGCCCCAAATCAGGTCCTAGCGTCGCTGAGCTTTTCAGTAAAGCACCGAAAGCCGACCGGTTAGTGCGTCGTAAATGTCAGTTCGAAATCGACACGTTCGGGTATGAAGGCCCGGTTCTGGAGAAGGTATGATAGTTGTAACCGGAGGTGCAGGGTTCATTGGGAGCAACCTCGTTCATGGCCTCAATGCCCACGATCGCGATGATATCGTCGTTGTCGATAACCTGGAGCGCGGCGAGAAGTTCTTCAATATTCGCGATGCGAATATCGACCAATACCTGGATCAAGACGAATTTCTGGACTGGTTGGTAGAAAATGGTGACGATGGCGTAGATGCCATTTTCCACCTTGGTGCTTCATCCGACACGACCGAATGGAACGGTCGATACATGATGGAGAACAATTACGCGTTTTCCAAAGGCGCGCTGGATATCGCGATTGCGTACCAGATTCCATTTATTTACGCATCCTCGGCAGCCGTTTACGGCATGGGTACGGATTTCAAAGAGCGGATCGGCAAAGAGCGGCCCCTCAATGTCTACGGCTATACCAAGGCGTTATTCGATCGATATGTCGAGCGGCAAATGCAAGCAACGGATTCGCAAATCGCCGGGCTGCGGTATTTCAATGTATACGGTCCCGGAGAAACCCATAAGGGACGTATGGCGAGCATCGCCTATCATCACTACAGACAGCTCCACGCCGGAGCAACAGTCAAGCTTTTCGGCGAGTACGACGGCTATAGTGCCGGCGAACAAAAGCGTGATTTTGTCTATGTTGACGACGTCGTGAGCGTCAATCTCTGGTTGCTGGACCATCCGCAAGTCAGTGGCGTGTTCAACTGTGGTACCGGGGCTGCAGAGAGCTTCAATGAGGTGGCGAACGCGGTAACGCGGCATTTCGGTTATGGGGGGATTGAATACATACCTTTTCCGGACGACCTCCGCGGGGCCTATCAGAGCTACACGGAGGCCGATCTGAATGCACTCCGCGCAGCTGGGTATACCGGTACATTCCGATCCGTGTCTGATGGCGTTGCAGATTACATGAAGTGGCTGGATGCGAATGCGCCAGCGAGCCGTCAAGGTGGCTGAAGCAACGCCCCGTGTTTTGCATATCAACGTTGCCCGCGGGTGGCGAGGTGGTGAACAGCAGACCTGGCTTCTAATGCGGGAGCTTGCGGCAAGAGGGTACCGACAAGGGCTCTGTGCATATCCCGATGAACCGTTGGCAAAAGCCGCTCTGGATCTTGAAGGGGTGGTCACGTTCTCTCCTCGCCAGTGCCTGCGTCGGCCATGGACCATCGGGAACTGGGGTATCTCCCATGTCCACGACGGACGAGGGATTTACTGGGCCTGGTGGCTGAAAAAGCTGCGTGGGATCAGATATGTTGTGACGCGGCGAATGCAGCAGGCCCCCAAGGACCGGTTTCTCACGCGTCTCGCGTATCACCAGGCGGACGCCCTCGTTGCCATATCCTCGGCAGCACGAGACGGGCTGCAGTCATTCTGTCCGGGACATGAGGTCTTCCTGATACCTTCCGCCCATTCCGGCCTGACGCCGACTCGTAGCGCCACACCGGCGATACGAGACCACCTGATGACGGACCCCGCCAATATCCTGATCGGCAATGCGGGTGCGTTGAGGGATTCTGACAAGGGGCAGACGATCCTTATCCAGGCTGGGGAGCAGCTACGCGCCGCGGGGTACCCTGTAGAGTTGGTCTTCTTCGGAGAGGGAGAGGATCGGGCGGTCCTTGAGCGCGCAGCGCAGGGCCTGAAGTGGATCCACTTTCCGGGTCATGTCACTCCTATTGAGGATTACCTTGGAGCACTGGACGTATTTGCGTTTCCGTCCCGTCACGAGGGCCTGGGCTCCGTGCTGCTAGAGGCAATGACGGCTGAAGTGCCAATTGTTGCCTCGCAGGTTGGAGGTATACCCGATATTGTTACCGATTCTGTTTCGGGGCTCCTCGTTGAGCCTGAAACCGCTGATGCCCTCGCCACTGCCATTTCGAAGGTGATTGATACGCCGGATCTCGCGTTAAAGTTCAGTACTGAGGGAAGGCGTGTCGCAGAGTCGATGGGCCCTGAAAGAATGGTGGAAAAATATATCTGTGTTTATGATAGTTTAGTAGCTAGTGCTAGAGAGTAACAGACCGAAGTGCATCTTATCTGACTAACAATACAAATAGTCAATTCCTGTGTTTTCATTATTTACTTTAATCCTTTCGCCTCGGTGGTACGAATTTTATAGAAAGGTGATGCCGATACATCAGATGGAGCAATAAGGTTCTTCGTTAAAATCGGGACTTGTACTGACCCTGAAGATGACTGAATACATAGATTCAGAATATTAGTGTGTGATAGCTCCTCGAGAACCAAGATCACAAAGACGCTAAATGGTTTACGTCCTTTCGCAAATCGCACGAACAACTCAACGTCGGCTGACGTACGCTTTTCTGCTTAGACCGACTTTTCTTCATTATTTTGGGAGGTAGACAAAACCTGCTTGCCGTCTGCGGAATTTTTTACGACACGCAGGCCCTAAAAACCGGAGAGCCACCAAAAAATAAATGTCGCGATATAGCAGGAAAAAGCAATCGGTCTAAGTGCTGCGAGCGGATCAGCATAGAAGTTGCACCCGTATAATAAGCGGAAAGGCTTTTGTAAAAGTTTCTCGGAGTGGGCGGTTTTCCTTGAGGGTTTATGAAAAAGTCTACGGCCTACAAAATGTCTCTCTTGGTTAGCTGATTGACTGCAGTAACTCGTTAAATTCTACGGAGGCGATGCTGTTTAATTTCTTGACCTTAGTTTTCTTGCGGCAATCGGTCACGGGCTAACAGACCGACCAGTACTGCGATCATGAACGCATAAAACATGATGCCAATATTCCGGTTGAATGTTACCTGTGCGATACCGACAGACATAAAGCTGCACACCAGTACGATGCCAGAAACTGATAAAGCAAGCATGTGTGTGTTCACAACCTTTGCTCTTCCTGCGCGTAGTGTCGTTTGTATGAAAAAAACCAACGGTGTGAAATATACCGCGAGGAGGATAAGTCCACCGGCTAAGCCTTTCTTAGCGAGGACGTTGAACCAGTCATTATGAGCGTGGGTAAAACGTGCTGTATGTTCTTGAATGGCACCATTGGTTTCCAGTTCATGCATTTTCGAATAATACCCAAGCTCACCCCAACCAATGTATGGTCGCTCTATGAAAAGGAGGCCCGCACCTTTCCACATCTCTAGTCGGAAGCCGACGCTACCACCAACAAAATCCCCGTTAACGTAGGCCTCTAGTTGGCTGCCGGCATCTTCTAGGCGATTTACGATATTACTTGTGGGTAAAATATAGACTAGAAGGATTACAAACAGGCCTAACATTGACGTTAGGCGTAATATGTATTTCGCCTGGAGTATTCGCGTAAGCACTAGCGAATAAACGATCGTCGCAGGTATCAGCGCAATCCAAGCCCCACGGCTACCGGATAACATTGCTGCTGTAAATCCGAAAAAAGATCCGATTACAAGCAGACCCGAGATGAAGAATCTCTTTTTGCCGGAACAAGAAGTGCTGGTGCTCCAGATGAGTCCACTCAAACACATTAACGCCATAGTGATTGCAATCAGGCCAAATTTATTTGTCGGTGCGAATCCGCTTGCTCGTGATGCTCCATTAACGGTCCATTGCCAGAGTGCTACGCTTCCCGCATTGATACTCCCAAGGCCAAGGCCCATCCAGAGCCATGCCGAGTCGATTCGTGTGCGTGCAATAACGCTAAGGCATAGGGCTGCTATTAGGAACCGAATCGGCCGATCGAAGTCACTTACGCCTTCGCCACGTAATGCGGCATCGCCGATCCAGAAAACAGCGTACAGAACGAGAGATAGTATAATAAGACTGACCGGTGTCGAGAGCGCGAAGCCAGACTGGTATTTTTCCGAGTCAAAAACCCGAATTGCGATGGCGCTCAATAATATGATGATAATACCGTACGAATAGCCCGATGGGAGGGCAAGTGAAAGGGTCGGTAATAGAAAGATTCCAAACGCGAGGCTGTTGTCCGTCGCGGAATGGGCAAAACCACCCGCATTGATATTCAACTTACGCATGACGAAAGGTATTATATTATTTCTTTGCAACAAAGGATTTATTTTCTTTTGCCAAAAATTTTGGTGAATTTTATGAATCTTGCTCGAGGCAATGAATTATACCTATCGAGATCTGCCTGTCCATATACCCGGGTCTGCAATAATCACGTTTCCGTCCGCTAGCGCTTGACTGTTTGAATCAAAGTGATGTGGCGCAGGGTTCGCCACGGAAAGTGATGATTGGATTATCGGGTATAGTCCGACAACACCAAGGCTCGACCGATGTCGGTGTCGGTGTCGGTGTCGAAGCGGGTGGTCGGTAGCAGTGTGCGCTGTAGCCTCATTATAATTGATTTATTACCCGGCTGGCAGCGCGGCGTGAAGGTCGCGGGGCTATGGCTACGGTCTATGCGGATTTTGAGGTGCCGCCAACTTAGCACCATCGACCGCGCGGAGTTGTATCTGTTCGCTGGCGCTCACTCGGGCAAGTCCGAATCGCGGAGCCATTCGCGCAAACGTGGCGTCGTTTGGCGGTGTTTGTAGATCATCGCACCCCCTGTGTTGAGCCCCTGAGGTTTCCGCTACGAACCTTTCACCGAGGACCTCAAGAGCAGCTAACGCGTGATATAGAGCTCCCCTAAGCATGTATAGTCTTGTAACTTGTAACAATAGCCATGAACTATCTCGTCGGCCTCCGCTTGAACCCTCTGCTGTTATTGTTCCTAGAGGGCCCAGATGTAGCACACGAGCACTATGGCCGCCGAGCCCGGTTACCTGCACGAACCGAAAAGGTGGAGATTCCGCTGGAATATTGATCGCGTTAGAGGATGTCTGCGCCCTCAGTGATAAAGGCCTTGCTAGCTATTGGTTGACTGTTAGACGCCCAGGTCAGAAATGAGAGTTTTGCCTTGCTAAAAGACAAATTGAGAAAAAACCGTCACAAACTTACGTTCTATCTTAAAGGGATAAGCGAGATAGGCCTGCCAAGAAGTTACTATATTAACCAGAGGAAGCGCTGGTTTAAGTGTCTGGAAGCGCACCGATCAGAGGGTGATATTGAAGATATCCAGAGACGAGTTAACTATTACAACCAGTGGCAGAAGACAGCGCGTTTAGCCTCCGGAGCAGAACGGGCGGGTGATTTCACCAAAGGGAAAAGTTGGGCTTATTACATCGATATGAAAAGATATTTGATGGCCTTCGATCCATCAGTCCGACTTTTCTATCAGCCGGGTGATGTCACGAGGGTAACAGACCAGCTCACGTTTCTTAAAAGCCGCCCGATCCGTCATGATAATCACACCTCGGTTTTGCTCAAATTGAATCGCGTAAGACACTATTTTTTCGTTAATGACCAACAGCCGTTCGAGCATAAAAAGAATCTGCTTGTCTGGCGCGGTGGTTGCCATCAGCAACATCGCAAAGAATTCGTCAAGCGCTTTTGCGATCATCCCTTGTGTGACGTGGGGGACAGTCGTCAAGAGTCTAGCGACGAGGTATGCAATAAAGGATTTTTGGGTATTTCGCAGCAGCTCGGTTACAAGTTCATTTTAAGTATCGAAGGTAATGATGTCGCTACCAACTTGAAATGGATCATGGCTTCTAATTCATTATGCTTTATGACTAAGCCAAAATTTGAAACCTGGTTTATGGAAGGTGCTTTGGTGGCAGGATTTCATTACGTTCAGGTCTCTGACGATTACAGCGATCTTGACAGTAAGGTGCAGTATTACATAGATCATCCGGAACAGGCTAAAGCAATTGTTCGCAACGCCAATAACTACGTCAAGCCCTTTCTAAATGAACCTAGAGAGCACCTTATCGGGCTATTGGTAATGCAGAAATATTTTGAGAAAACCGAACAAACGACGCCTTTAGGGTTGAGGCTATGGGAATAGCCGCATGCGAGCTATAAACGCTCGTTTGATTGGCAGGGTGTCTAGGGCTCCACTGCTAGAGCGGTATATTGATACCGGGTGTAGGATGTTCTGTTAAGTACTGAGTCTTGCCGCAGCGTTAAGTGCTGAATTAGTGGGATCGATAGATACGCCTCGCAAGCAATAGTAGCTCCACTATTGCGATCAATATAATGCTGTAACCCAAAAGCTCGATGACTTCTTCGGCCATGTCTTTCACGTCACGCATGTAACCTTCCTGCATCACGGCTCGCCAGAAAACCTGGCGTCCGAACAGGCGAGAAAAGGCATAGGTAACGAGTATGCCCGCAGTAAATAACCCTAATGAGAGTGTGTTGCTGTAGCGGGCGAATTCGGCCAGAAATCGGCGTCGCTGGATCACTACCCATGTAATAGAGGGGATAACGATCAGCGAGACTAATATTTTCCAGGTGTGTGTTGCGACATAATGATCGAGAAACGCGTCTTGTTCGCGCACCAGTGAGGCGGCAACGAAAGCTAAGAGCAGTAAGGTCAAATTGGGCCAAATCTGCAAAACTTGGCGAATGTATACGAGTAGTAAGCATGAAGTAATAAGAACACAGGTTTGCGTTAACTCGGTAAAGCCAAGCTCTGAGAAACGCACCTCTGGCAAATACTGCGCCTCCCAATAAGCCCCTTGTGCAATTGCTCCTATGACGAGGACATAGATTATGGCGCGAAAAAAAAGCGTGCGAAAAGTAATTGCCCAGGTGGCATCTAAGTGAGTGTTCATGTCATCCTCGATTGGTGAAACGTCGGACGAAGTCGTTAAGACAGCGCTAACGAAATAGCAAAAAGTATGTTTATTTGAATATCGGCTATATCTTTCGTTCGCAGGGAGCGAGACCACGCCGGATTTCATCGATATCTGCTCGTTGCCAGTGACCGGGGCACGCGCTCAGTCGATGCCGGAACGAAGACCCCTAAAAACGCTCAGACGGTTACACCTCTGCTAAAGGCGCTCCGCGCCAGAGCCGCCGTCCTTGTCCGTGAGTTACTCAGAGACACCGATAAAGTGTCTCTTCCCGTCTTCATTGGACACATCAGCCTATGGACGATCAAATTTTCTATGCTTGAGCGGTGTCAACAGTATCTGTCGCCGCTTATCGGCGTTTCGAACTTTGCAGATGATTGGCATGACTGAGCGAATCATCGCCGCACGACCGAAGTGTTGGTGAGCCATCGCTTCGATCCCGTTCGGGTCTGGAAACTGCAATTATGTGCTACTGCCATTTGTACAGTCATCATGTGCCGCAGAAAGCACTGGTACGGAGAATACCCATTCAGGCGATCTGGCCCAGTTGCTGGTCGATCATGTGGGTTACATGGTCCGGTGTGATGCCCCGCAGGCAGTTAAGGTGCCCGAGCGGGCAGTGTCGCTGGAAGCAGGGGCTGCACTCGAGGCCGCGGTAGATGATCTCCGCGCGATCGCTAAGTGGCGGAGTATATTGAGGATCTGACGAACCGTACAGGGCGATGACCGGCGCGGATGTCGCGGCGGCGATGTGCATGAGCCCGGAATCGTTGGTGACGACGACCGAGCTGGCTGCGAGCAGATCAATCGCCTGGCTCAGCGTGGTTTGGCCAGCCAGGTCGAGTACGCCGGGCGCTGCAGCGGCGATATCCCGGGTCAGCTCACTATCCTTGTCAGAACCCAGCAACACCACCTGGCAGCCGCGCTCCAGGTATCTGTTCGCCAGTGCCGCAAACGACGCCGCCGGCCAGCGCTTGGCGGGACCGTACTCGGCGCCGGGGCAGAGGGTGAGGATTGTGCCTGTCCCGAACTTATCAGCGATTCCCAAAGTTTCGAGGGTTGCCTGCTGCTGATCGCGGGAAGTGGTGAGTGCGGGTGGCTGGATGGTGGGCTGGTTTGTGCCTGTCCCAAACTCCGACCCATTCGGATCACCCAGCGCGACGAAACGATCGACCGTTCGGTAGGTGCTCTGCCGGTCGAGCGGTCTGATGTCGTTAAGCAGCCCGTAGCGATGCTCGCCGAGGTAGCCCGTGCGTTTTGGGATGCGCGCGAGCCACGGGACAAGGGCGGCTTTCGCCGATCGTGGCAATACGATCGCCTGGGAGTGGCCGAGTCGTTTTAGTGCCTGTCCCAAACTCCAGCGCCGACTCAGTCCGAACTCGCCATGCGGTACCGGTAAAGTGAACGTGTGGCGAACCTCCGGCATTCTCTCGAGAAGTGCCTGTCCCCAAGGGGGTGCTACGACATCGACCGGCCGGTCGGGTGCCTGCTCTCGAAGCGCTTTGAAAAGGCTCTGCGCCATCACCATGTCGCCCACCCAGCCGGGTCCGACGACCAGGACGGCGTCCTCGGGCTGGTTAGTCACGGTGCTGCTCCATAACGGTTGCGGGGTTTCTGCAGCGCATCGCCGTAGGCCGGCCGCTCACCCGGAGGCGGGTGCTTGAACCGGCGGTGGAGCCAGAGGTACTGCTCGGGGTGGGCGCGAATCCCGCGCTCGATCACCGCGTTCATCCACTGGGCATCGGTACGATCGTTGCCGGTGGGGAATCCCTCCATCGCCGGCTCCAGCCATATCTCATAGCCGTTGCCATCGGCGTTGATGTTGAAAAAAAGCGGTACGACCTTCGCGCTGCTCATTCGACTGAGACGCATCAATCCGGTGGTGGTGGGTGTCTGGACACCCATAAAGGACACGAACTCGCTGTTGCGGACGCCGTAATCCTGGTCTCCCGCATACCACACCGGCGTTCCCTGTCTGAGAACCCGCACGATTTTGCGGAGGTCTGTCCTTGGCAGCACATCCGCCAGTGTCCGCGACCGGCTCCGCAGCATTGTCCGGTCCATCAGCGGTTTTTTGCGCATCGGCTTGTAGATCGCAGCCATCCGGATCCGGGGCCCGATCAGTCTCGCGGCAAGCTCGATACACAAAAAATGCCCTGACAACAGAATGACCGGCGATCCGCCGGATTGCGCGGCCTCAAGGTTTTCCAGCCCGTGGACGTCGCAGGGAATATGATCCACGCGTGCTCCCCCGAACCAGGCAAGCGCGGTTTCCGCGATCCCTCGCCCGGTGTAGCGCAGGTTGGCGCGAGTGATGTGCTCACGTTGTGCCTGTCCCAACTCCGGGAAGCAGAGCTCGAGGTTTCTCTGCGCGACCCGGCGTCGCTGGGTCGGGAGGCGGTTGAAGAGGCGACCGATGGTCTCGCCGATAAACAGGGCAATACGCGGCGGCAGTTTGCCGAGCATCCAGAGCAGTGCCAGCGAGAGGCGCTGCCCGATGCGATGACGCGTGCCCGTCGATGGTGTGCTGGAGTCGGACACGTTAGCGCCTGCCCTGATTGAGCGCTGGCGGGTGATCGATCTTGGTGCCTGCTAGAATCTGAATCATTATTCGCACAATTTACCGTTTTGAGGGTCTTGATGCAGCTGGAATTGCCGGATTTTGGTAGCGCCCGAGTACTCGTGGTCGGTGATGTCATGCTCGATCGCTACTGGCATGGACCCACCAGCCGGATCTCGCCGGAGGCGCCGGTGCCGGTGCTGCGGGTGGATGGCGAAGACATGCGCCCCGGTGGTGCCGCGAACGTTGCGATGAACCTCGGCGCGCTGGGCGCCCAAGTGCGTGTTATCGGGCTGATCGGTGACGATGATCACGGCCGGCTCCTCGAGTCTCGCCTGCGGGAGGGGGGCGTTGAGCCACTGCTACAGCGTGTCGACACCCATCCGACCATCTGCAAGCTGCGGGTCCTCAGTCAGCGTCAGCAGCTAATGCGGCTCGATTTCGAGCGGCCGTTCACCGCCACGGAAACGAACGGCCTGACGGACGTGTTCGCGCAGGCGCTCGCAGAGACCGATGTCGTCATCATCTCCGACTACGCCAAGGGAACCCTCTCGCATGTCGAGGCACTGATCGGCAAGGCAAGAGAAGTGCCTGTCCCGATCCTCGTCGACCCCAAGGGCACGGACTGGCATGGATACGCAGGCGCAACACTGCTGACCCCGAATGTTGGCGAGTTCAAGCGCTACCAGGAAAAGCAGGGGGCGAGCGGAGTTGATCGGGATCAGGAGGTTTGGGACAGGCACGGTCTCGAGGAAGTTGTTCCCGCAGCCCTCGATGAACTCTCCCTCGACGGAATGCTGGTGACGCGGGGCGAGGCGGGTATGAGCCTGCTACGCCGTGGAGCAGAGCCTTTCCATTTGCCGGCCCATGCGCGGGAGGTTTTCGATGTCACGGGGGCGGGTGACACCGTTATCGCACTGCTGGCGGCGTCGCTGGCGGCGGGCGTCGATTTGCGGCAGGCCACGGCACTGGCGAATCTCGCGGCGTCGCTGGTCGTTGCCAAGGTGGGTACGGCGTCAGTCACCGTGCCCGAGCTGGAGGCCGCCACCGGTCAGTCACCGGGTGACTACCAGGTCACCGATCCGCAGTCACTGGTCAGGCTTCTGGAACCGCTCCGCCAGCGGGGCGAGCGCATTGTGATGACAAACGGCTGTTTCGATTTGCTCCATGCCGGCCACGTCCATTATTTGCGACAGGCACGTTCGCTGGGCGATCGCCTGATCGTCGCGATCAATGACGATGAATCCGTGAGACGTCTCAAGGGGGCCGGCCGCCCGGTGATGTCACTCGCCCAGCGCATGGCGGTTGTCGCTGCGCTGGGATCCGTGGATTGGGTGATTGCTTTTTCGGAAGATACGCCGGCGGCGCTAATCGAAGCGATACTGCCGGACGTGCTGGTCAAGGGCGGGGACTATCAGCCACAGGCTATTGCCGGTTACGACGCCGTCACGGCGGCAGGCGGGGAGGTCAAAGTCCTCGACTTCATCGAGGGAGAGTCCACCAGCGCGATCATCGACCGGATTCAGGGACCCTCCTTGTAGGCCTCGATCAGAGCGGGCCAGCCAGTAGCTGCAGCCGATGCCAGGGTGGGCTCGCGGCTGAAAGAGCGTCGCAGCCGCGCCAGGCTCCGTGCCTTCATCGCGGTGTTTGCCCGTAGATGACCCCGATCCCAGTCGATCAGCCAGGCCTTCAAACGGTCATCGATAAGGATGTTACGGACATTGAGATCCGCATGATGAACGCCTGCGTCGTGGAAACACCGGATCACTCGACCGACTTCGCGCCAGATTGCGTCGGGCATACCGCCGCTGGCCAGGTCGGCCAAAGGTCGGGCACCCGCGATCTGTTCCGTGACGATATCCGCGGTGTAGCTCAGTCCCAGCCTTTGGATATGCCCACCGTACGGGACAGGCACGGAAAGCCCGAGCTCACGGAGGCGAGCGGTGACTGCAAGTTCCCGCCAAGGTCGGCAGCGGGAGAGGCCGGCCCAGATGAATCGATCATTACTGAGATGGCGGGGTAGCCCGCCCCGACGATAGTGGCGAAGCACGAGGCGCTGATCGTTGAAGCGAAGGAAATAGGCCTCGGCACGGCCCCGGGCCTGACTCTCGATGGCTCCCCGCGCTTCGAGTGACTCCGCATCGAACAGGTACGCCGGCAGGTCATCAGGTGCTGCGGAGGCCGGACTGATAAAGTAATCGCGTTCCTGTTGTCGGAAGTTGATATGGGCCATCACCGCACCTATCCCCGTGAATCCTCACCGACGGCGTTGAGGTTATCACTCAGCGCGGAAGCGACGGGACAAAGCAATGGGACAGGCACGTTGTAATGCCCGCCGACAAGCGATTGAGCCGATGAATCTGACCACGTATCGCATGCTGTCACGCTGTCTCTCGCCCGCCTACCGGTTTTATCTGTGGCGACTCCGGCGCAGGAACCCGGCGTATAAAGGGGGGCTGCACCAGCGCTGGGGCGACTATCGTGATCAACCGCCGGCCCCGGGAGCGATCTGGGTCCACGCTGCATCGGTCGGCGAAGCGCGCGCTGCGCAGAGCTTTATCGACCGGTTGCTTGAAGATGGCTGGCCGCTTTTCATCACCACGAATACGCCAACCGGACTGGAAACGATCCGCAGTCGCTACGGAGCGAGCGTGCAAAGCGGCTATCCACCCGTTGATGTGCCGACGGCGGTCGACCGCTTTGTCGGCGCCCTGTCACCCCGGGCGGCGATTTTCATCGAGCTCGAGATCTGGCCCAACCGGTTCGCGGCGTTGGCGGCACGCGGTATCCCGGTCGCCTTGATCAACGCCAGGCTGAGCCCCGCGAGCCTGGCGCGTTACGCGCGTTTTGGCGCGCTGATACGCCAGTCGCTTCAAGGTATAGCCTGCCTTTGCGCGCAAACCGAGGAAGACGCTGGGCGTTTTCACAATATGGGTGTCCCGAACCGGAAGATCCATGTCACCGGCAATCTCAAATTCGACCAGGCGATTGACCACAGACAGGTTGTGGCGGGTCAAAGGTTACGAGCGCGGATCGGGCCTGAACGTTTCGTCTGGGTAGCGGCGAGTCTCAGGCAGGGAGAGGCGGACCAGGTCCGCGAGGCACACGAGGCACTGCTTGCGGCTTTTCCCGACGCGATGCTCATCGTCGTGCCTCGGCATCCGGAACGGTTTCGGTGGCCGGCTGGTGAGGGGGCCGAGGTTTGGGACAGGCACGTTATCAAGGCGTCGCAGCTCGGCAAGGACGACGATCGGTATCAGACCGCTCACGTACTGCTGGCAGATACCGTCGGGGAAATGATCAAGTATCTGTCGGCGGGGGATGTCGCGTTTGTTGGTGGAAGCCTGGTGCCCGTTGGCGGTCATAATCCGCTCGAGCCCGCTGCCCTCGGTAAGCCCGTACTAATGGGGCCTCATGTCACGAATTTCCAGCAAGTGGACCGGCTTCTCGAGGACCAGGGCGCACGGATAAGGGTGCACGGTGCGAACGAACTCGCCGATTCACTGCAGCGCCTGGTTCGGGACAGGCACTTTCTTGATGCGACCGGCCGAAGCGCGGAGGCCGTCATCCAGGCGCACCGCGGCGCGAGCGCTCGGACGCGGCAGATTCTTAACGAGACGCTTCTGGCCGCTAACGATGGGTCAAGTCTGTCCGAGTAGTGCGTTGACCCGCTCGAGATCCGCTTCGGTCAGCGTCCCGGCGGCCTGCTGCAGTCTCAGGGTATTGAGCAGGTAAGCGTGCCGCGCCTGCTCGTAATCGCGTTCCGCATTGAACAGTTCCCGCTGAGCGTTAAGCACGTCGACAATCGTCCGGGTGCCCACCTCAAAGCCGGCCTCGGTGGCCTCAACGGCCGCCCGGGTTGATACCCGTGCCTGGTCAAGCGCCCGCACCCGCTCAAGAGCTGTCAGAACGCCTCGGTAGGCGTTGGCCGCGTTACGGGCGACTGTGCGGCGGGTTTGTTCCAGCGCTCCGCGCGCTTCGGTGTAACGGGCCTGTGCCTCGCGAATGCCGGAGGATACTTCACCCCCCTGATACAGTGGAAGGTTCAGCTCTACGCCGGCGCTCAACTGATTCGCTTCGGTTTCGGGGCCAGGCTTTCCGTACTCACGTGAGCGGTTGTATCCGGCGACCAGATCGGCTGTTGGCAGGCGTCCACCGCGTTGTATATCCACCCCTTCCATCGCGGCCTCGGCTGCGAACCGTGCGGCGGCGAGCTGTCGGTTTTCTTCTTCTGCCCGCGCTCTCCAGGCGGCGGACTCTGCAGGCTCTGGCGGCGTCAGCGAGACGCCGCTTTTAACGGGATTGAGCTCCGCGGGTGCCCGGTTCGTCAGTTCCCTGAGTTCCTCGCGCCGGCTGGCAAGATCGTCTTTCGCCTGTAGCCGTTCGGCACGTGCCAGATCCGCCTGGGCGCGTGCTTCCTCAACGTCGGTTCGAGCAATGACGCCGACCTCGAAGCGCTGCTCGGCCTGATCGAGCTGACGCTGAATGGCCTCGAGATTGGCCTCGGCGGCATCCAGAGCTTCGCGTGCGTCGAGAACGGCGAAATACCGTTCAGCCACTCGCAGGATGAGTTCCTGCTCCGCGAACGCGAACTCGGCCTGAGCCTGACTGACCTGCGCATCTGCCTGATCCACCGCCTGGCTCTGTGAATAGCGATAGAGTGGCTGATTGAGTGAGATCCCGTAGGTCAGTTCACGGTACTGATCGTTCAGATTGCGGTTGTCTATCGCATCGAATGTTGAATTCAGCGAGACATCCGGCCGCAGCCCGGCCTTCGCCTGGGGCAGCAGCTCCTCTCTGGCATTAAGGTCGGCCACGTCCTGCTGGAACTGGGGATCGCTACTGCGCGCCTGTTCGTAGATGCTGGAAAGACCTTCGGCGCTAACGAGGTTTGGGACAGCCACCATAAGGGCGGCGACGAACAGGGCAGCGGCCGTGGGTCTTTTTTCCGGGTAAAGCATGAGTAGATCCTGTCTGATCAGTATTGCGGGAGATCGGGGTCGACGGAACGGCACCAGGCATCGATTCCGCCGCTCAAATTGAAGACTCGCTGGTGTCCGTTTTGCTCGAGCCAGTTTACTACCTGAGCGCTTCGCATGCCGTGATGGCATATCACCACTGTATCTCTATCCTGCGGTAGCTCGTTTAAAAACTCGGGACTGAGCCGGCTCATGGGTGCGAAAACACTGCCCTCGAGATGATTAATGGCAGTCTCCCAGTCTTCGCGGACGTCGAGCAGTGTGAGACGTGCCTGTCCCGTACTTAACTGCTCGTACAATTCCGTGGGTGTGACGGTTAGCAAGGCGTCGATCCGATGAGAGGTAGTCGTCAGACCGCGAAGCTGCGGGTGACGGGCGCGCCAACCAGTGCGGGTGCACTCGTATCAAACAGGCTCTCGCATGCCCACTGATCATCCGATACTCGTGTAATCAAAACGGCCTCCATGATTGGTGGCTGTCCCACTATTAAAAACAATCGCCCGCCTTCTGCGAGACTGCGGTGAAACCCCTGATGGAGTTCGGGTAGAGACCCCGTGACGGCAATTACGTCATAGCGCTGCCCATCATCCCAGCCCGCTGCGGCATCTGCGGTCTCAAGACGGGTGTTGTCGATCCCCGCCTGCTTGAGGTTGGACGATGCGAGCTCGGTGAAATCGGCATAAATGTCGACGCTGGTGACATTCGCGGCCATCTCACCCAGGCAGGCCGTCAGAAAGCCCGTACCGGTGCCAATCTCCAGTACCCGCTCGTTGGGTTGCGGATCGAGTGCCTGTAGCAGGCGCGCTTCGACTTTCGGTTCCAGCATGACCTGGTCATATCCGAGGGGCAGCTGCATATCGGCATAAGCGAGGTTCGCGAATGCCGTCGGCACGAACTCATGGCGCGGCAGCTTCTGCATGACCTCGAGAACTCGTTCGTTGAGCACGTCCCAGGTCCGTAACTGCTGCTCCACCATGTTTTCCTGCGCTGTGGCGAGGTTCACGTCGGTCATCAAGCTAAACCCATAATTAAGGTAGTCGAATTCAGTTCTGCATGGAGGTCGGTGCGCGAGCTGCGCGTTGTTTGCGGGACAGCCCCGATAATGTGCCTGTCCCGAACTACACTGTCATGTCGAAGGTTAAGGGGTTTAGTAGAGCGCGACAAGCACGACTCCTACCCCCTCATATGGGGGATACCACCAGGGTTAAAGGGTGTGGATACTGAAAGTCGACCAGCCGCTGACCCGTCGGATTTGGCAGCAGGGACGCTGATATGTCCTCGGATCGGCGGCTGGTCACCTATTTACCTTGGATAACTCCCCTTTAGTCTCCCTGTCATGTTTGTGCCTGTCCCGTAGTCTCGGTGAGGCGACTTTTACCGCACGACATCCTCTCGGCTGCGCAGCGTTTGCCGATGGATTCCTCCGCCTGTCGAATATCTGCTACCGCCCGATCCCTAAGCCTCTGATCCGGCTGGCGAAAGTTTTCCTGTCAGGTAATACTCAAACCGTGGTCAGTCGGCGGCAACGCGGTTGAGGAAAGGATGCCAAACCGCGCGGCCGGCGACTGCTCCACTCTTTTGCTACTCAACACCACCACACGAACAGTCCGGTCAGGGAGCTATTTCGGATGGGACAGCCACGCCGCAACCAAATCGCCCTTGATGTGACGCCTTACTACCATCTGGTCTCGCGCTGCGTGCGGCGACAATTCCTGTGCGGCGATGACCCACTGACCGGCAAGGATTACTCCTATCGACGCGAGTGGATTCGCCGGCGGCTCGGTCGGCTTGTCGATGCCTTCGCCGTTGATCTGTGCGCCTATGCGGTTATGTCGAATCACTACCACCTGGTCGTTCGGATCGATGAGTCAGCAGCAAGGTCGTGGTCGCCCGCCGAGGTGCTGCGTCGCTGGCTATCCGTGTTCAAGGGGCCTGCCTGGATGCATGAAATCATCAACGCCGATCACTCGACTGCTTTTCATCCCGGAGTGCACCGCATGATCGAGGCGTACCGCTCGCGGCTGATGAGCCTATCCTGGTTCATGCGGTGCCTGAACGAGCCGATTGCCCGACGCGCCAATCGCGAGGATGGGGTGACCGGCCACTTCTGGCAGGGCCGTTACCGTTGTCAGGCCCTGGCGGATGAGGGTGCCGTGCTTGCCGCCATGGCCTACGTTGATCTCAACCCGGTGAGGGCGGGGATGGCAGACCGTCCGGAAGCCGCTTCGGAATGCTCGGCGCTACAACGATTCAGTGCTGCCCGATCAAGACTTGGCCCCGAATCAAAGAACCCCGCAATCATGTCGTTCGATAACGGCGATCGGGATGCGGTGGATGACAAGCTGCCCGGCCCCGAGCTTGAGTATCTGCAACTCCTCGACTGGACCGGGCGATTCATGTCGCGACCAGACTCGGCGGTCATAGCGGCTGATTTACCGCCAATCGTAGCGCGGCTTGGTCTGGCCGCGTCCGGAGTGATTGAATTTGTCACTGGCCGACGGCGATACAGCCAGTCGATGCTCGGGCGTCCCGACCACTCGGCGGGGCTCGCGCGCCAGCTCGGGCGCCACTATGTCAGGGGCTATCGCAGCGCCGCGAGACTGTTTACGGCTGCCGACCGTGGATTCAATCCGACAGGAGGTTAGCTCTTGGATTAAAGTCCAGTGTCGCTTGCATCGATTCGAACATCGACTTCGCTGCTTCCCCATCTACCGGCGGATTCACGATCAAAAGGCTAACGTACTGGTCGCCGGTTTTCTTCCCCGGCAATCCGCGCCCCTTTAATCGTAAACGCTTCTGACTCTGGCTCTCGGCCGGGATATTCAAATCCACCCTGCCGCCGAGCGTTGGTACTGCAACCGTGGCGCCGAGCGCGGCTTCCCAGGGGGAAATCGGGAGCGTGAGATAGACATCTTTCCCATCGAGCTGAAAGTGCCTGTGCGGCCTGATCATGATTCTGATTAGAAGGTCACCGCTGTCGCTGCCATCCGGTGACGGTTCGCCCTGTCCCTTGAGCCGAATTTTTTGCCCGTCAGTTACGCCGGCGGGGATTTTTACCTTCAATTCGCGTTGTGCCTGTCCCGCTGTGCTCAGGGTAAGTGTCTTCGTTGAGCCGGCGTAGACGTCCTCAAGGTCAATGGTCAGCTCGGCATTGGTGTCGCGACCACGCGAGGAGGCATAGTGCCTGTCCCATCCCGAAGTCTTCGCGCCACCTCCGAAAAGGCTCTCGAAGAAGTCGCTGAAGTCGCCGAAGTTCTCCTCGGTGCCAGCTCCGGAAGTTCGCCGTGAGCCGTAGCGTTGGCCGCTTGGCGGTGGTGTAAAGTCCTGACCAGCTTGATAGTTTTCCCCGAGCTGATCGTAAAGTCTGCGTTTTTCCGGGTCTTTCAAGACCTCGTACGCCTCGGAGATGCGCTTGAATTGGGCTTCCGCGTCAGGCTCTTTGCTTACATCCGGGTGATACCGGCGGGCAAGCCGGCGGTATGCCTTCTTTATCTCTTCAGCCGACGCGTCCTGGCTGATGCCAAGCGTCTTGTAGTAGTCCTGATACTCCATTTCCTTTTTGTGCCTGTCCCAAACTTTCTTATGAGTAGACTTTGTGCTTTCCCGGAGTAAATTCAAGGAGTAAGGGTCGCTGACGTTGCAGTAGCCGATCGATGCTGGTATAAAACACGGCTCAGTGAGCGCAATTGCGCATCGGCTCTGTAACGGATTTCGGGAGGGCCAAATGGCCAAAGTCTGTCAGGTCACCGGCAAGCGCCCGATGACCGGAAACAACGTCTCACACGCCAACAACAAGACGCGCCGTCGGTTCCTGCCCAATCTGCGCTACCACCGCTTCTGGCTCGAAAGCGAGAGCCGCTGGGTGAGGCTGCGGATTTCCAGCAAGGGAATGCGGCTTATTGATAAGCTCGGCATTGAGCAGGTCGTTTCCGACCTGCGTAGCCGCGGCGAGAAGGTCTGAGGTAAATCATGCGCGATAAGATCAAACTTGTGTCGTCCGCCGGGACAGGGCACTTCTACACGACCGACAAGAACCGCCGGAACACGCCGCACAAGCTCGAGTTCCGGAAGTTCGACCCTGTAGTCCGCAAGCACGTGGTCTACAAGGAAGCGAAAATCAAATAAAAGCGTCTGAAACCGCCGATTCCAGGGCCCGCCGCGTGCGGGCCTTTTTGTGTCGGCATCCCGGATGGACCGAGACCTGATGCCTGAGCTGCCGGAAGTTGAAACGACGCGAAGGGGGTTGGCGCCTCATTGTGTTGGCGCGGTCATTACCCATGTAGCGGTTCGTGAGACGAGGCTGCGCTGGCCCGTGCCCGCGTCCCTTGCAGAGCGTTTGACGGGAGCGCGCCTGCAGCACCTTGATCGTCGCGGCAAGTATCTGATCATGCGGTTTGACTCGGGACGATCACTCATTCTTCACCTGGGCATGTCTGGCTACATCCGTGTCGTGTCGCCAACCGCCACCCCTCGAAAACATGATCATATCGATTTGATGTTCGATAACGATCGATGCCTGCGTTTCCATGATCCCCGACGATTCGGGAGCGTCCATCTGACCGAGGGACCCGCTGAATCCCATTCGCTGTTGAGCTCACTCGGACCGGAGCCGCTCGGCGAGGCGTTTGATGGCGGCTATTTGCACGCGAGGGCAGGCAACCGCCGGTTAGCCGTTAAGTCATTCATCATGGATAGCCAGGTCGTTGTCGGTGTCGGCAACATTTACGCGACCGAGGCCCTGTATCGGGCCGGTATCCACCCAGGGCGTGGAGCGGGGCGGATTTCTCGACAACGGTTCGATCGGCTCGCTGCCACCATTCAGGACGTCCTAAGCGAAGCCATCGACGCGGGTGGCACGACCCTACGCGATTTCGCCCGTAGCGATGGCCAGCCGGGTTACTTTCAGCAGGCACTGCATGCGTACGGGCACGGAGGTAAGCCGTGCGCTCGGTGCGGGAGAACCATGCGCTCGGTACGCCTTGCCCAGCGCGCGACGGTCTACTGTCCCGGCTGTCAGCGCTGAGTCATCCGGCTAGTCAGCCGGCTCGGAAAGTGCCTGTCCCAAAAATCGCTCCATCGCTGCCCAGGATTGCAGATCCGCGGAGGCGTTGTATCGATCCGACGCTCCCCAATCGGTGAATGCATGACGTGCGCCGCCGTAAATCTCCATGGTGTAGGTGGCTCCATCCTCGTCCAGCCTGGAGGTGAGGTTGGCGACCTCGCTCATCGGCGCTACCTGGTCACTGCTCCCGTGAAGGATGAGCAGTGGCCCATCCACCTGTTCATAGTTCTGCTCTTCCGGTGTGCCCAGCCCACCGTGGAAAGACACAAAGCCATCAAGCGCTGCCCCTGAGCGCGCCAGTTCGAGCAATGCAGCGCCACCAAAGCAATAGCCAATGGCGACGGCGTTATCAGTGTCCATTACCTGCTGCGTGCCGGCAGCCTCGAGCCCCGCTTGCATGAGCGCGCGCATCCGCGCCCGATCGGCGTAGAGGGCATTCGTCAGTTCACGCCGACGCTCAACCCGCTCGGGACGGATGCCGGTGCCGTAGAGGTCGATCGCAAAGGCAGCGTAACCGCTGCGCGCGAGCATCTCTGCGCGTGTTTTTTCGTAATCGCCCAGACCATCCCAGTCGTGGATAATGATCACTGTTGGCTGTTCATCGCCCAGTGCATCGTTATAGGCGGCATAACCCTCGAAGGCCTCGCCGTCGTGGCTGTAACGGATCGAATCGGTCACGATCTCCGCCTTTGCCGCCACAGACAGGACGGCCAGGATCACTGCGGTTGCCGTCATTCCACGCAAGATTCGCATTGCTTTACCCTGGATCATTTTTGAAGTTGGCGGCGGCAGTATCGTGCCTGTCCCAAACCTAGCCTGTTTTGTGCCTGTCCCGAACCTACGAACCTACTCCAGCTCCGCCAGCAGTCGATCCGTGAATTCGACGGTGCCCGCGGTACCGCCGAGGTCGCGGGTCAGGACTTTGCCCTCGCCGGTAACGGTCTCGAGGGCGCCCATCAGATCCCGGGCCGCGTCGTACTCCTTGAGGTCCTCAAGCATCATGACGACGGTCCAGATCATTGCGATGGGGTTGGCGATATCTTGACCGGCGATATCCGGCGCCGAGCCGTGCACCGGCTCGAACATGGAGGGTATTGCCGGATCGGGGTTGATATTTGCCGAGGGCGCGACGCCGATGCCGCCCGCGGTTGCCGGCCCGAGATCGGAGAGGATATCGCCGAACAGATTCGTTCCGACGATTACGTCGAACCAGTCCGGGTGGGTGACCAGATTCGCGGCAAGGATGTCCACGTGGTACTGCTCGACCGCGACATCGGGATAGCGCGGCGCCATCGCTGCGACCTGTTCGTCCCAGAAGGGCATGCTGTGTTTGATGCCGTTGGACTTGGTCGCATACGCGAGCGTCTGTCGCGGCCGTGACTGTGCCGTTCGGAAGGCATAGTCCAGGATCCGTTCACTACCCTTGCGCGTGATGACATTTGCCTGGATTGCCATGGCCTCGGGAAGCCCGTCATAGAGCCGACCGCCGATATCGGAGTATTCGCCCTCGTTGTTCTCGCGGATCACGAGGTAGTTGAGATCTTCGGGCCCGCGGTCGCGCAGGGCAGACGTCAGACCACGGAGGAGCCGGACGGGCCGTAGATTGACGTACTGCCCGAATTCCCGGCGAATCGGCAGTAGCAGGCCCCACAGCGAGACGTGATCGGGGACGCCCGGATAACCAACCGCACCCAGCAGAATCGCGTCATGCGGGCGCAGCTGATCAATGCCGTCGTCCGGCATCATCGCGCCGTGTCGGGCGTAGTACTCGCAGGAGTAGGGAAAGTCGGTGAGCTCGAAATCAAGGCCCGGACGGCGCGCCAGGGCGTCGAGGCAGCGAACGGCGCTGGGCATGACCTCTTTGCCGATGCCGTCTCCGGGGATCAATGCAATGCGGTGCGTCATACGAGTCCCTTTGTTGTTCAGATCGCCTCGGAAAGGCCGCCCGCACGCAGGACCAGGCAACGGTCAACGCCTGGCAGCGCCTCCGATCCGTGCCCCAGAACGATCGCGGTGCGCTCGGCCAGCCACTCCGAGAGGGTGGCCGAGACCGCCCGGGCGGTGTCTTCGTCGAGACCGGTGAGCGGTTCATCGAGAATCACGATTGCAGGATTGCGCATGAAAAGTCGCGCGAGCGCAAGACGTCGTGCCTGTCCCGCTGATAACTCCATTCCCGATTCGCCGACCCAGGTATGGAGCCCGTTGTCGGTGGATGCGACAAAGTCAGCCAGTTCGACACGCTTGAGTGCCGCCCACATTGTCGGCTCATCCGCATCGCGACTGGCAATCCGGAGGTTGCCGGCAAACGTGCCGCTGAAAAGGTCGGTCTGCTGGGTGAGGTAGGCCAGGTCTGCGTAGAGCGAGTCGACGCTGAAGTCGCCGATGTTGGTGCCGTCGATCCGGATCGTGCCGCTATCAGCCTTGATTTGCCCCGCCACCATGGCGGCGATGCTGGATTTTCCGCATCCCGACATCCCGATGATACCGACGGTCTCTGCCGGCCGGATATCGAGACTCAAGCGATCAAGGACCCTCGCCCCCGCGCCCCGGATCAGCGATACCGAATCAATACTGACCCGCGGTGCAGCGGGGAGGCCGCTCGTGCGTAGCGCCGGCTCTGTGCTGTAGCCAGACTCCTCGATTGTGCCTGTCCCGTAGTGCAGTCGTTCGGCGGAGGCCCGAGCCCGGGCGAGCTGGAGGCCGGCGGCCGGCAGCACGCCCAGGGGCTCGAGGAGGGCGAGCACGGCCAGCGGCATCATGACAGCGACGGGGCCGCTGATCTGATCGGTCTGGACGAGGTGCAACGCGACGAGCAGGACACCGATGGCGGTTAATTGCACACCGCTGTTGAGAAATGCCTCGCCATACGCCATCCGCTTCGCGAGCCGTTCGTCCCGGTGACGGGCCTGTTCATCGGCATCCATAACCGCCTGTCGGTGATAGTCGAGACTGCCGAAGGCGGTCAGCTCTGAGAGCCCGGTGACGTGATCCATGGCGGTTGCCCGCAGTGCCGCCGACGACTCTGCCGCATCGCGGGTAAGGCGCTGACCGGTCCGCCACGACACCAGCAGTGACCCGCCCGCCATGGTGGTCAGCACCAAAATAACGATTCCGCCGAGCCAGGGTGCGCCGATCGCGAGCAGGGCGCCGACGATAAAGATGGCGAGGAGCGCGACTAGCGGAGGAGAGAGACCGCGAAGGTACAGCCCGTCGAGGCGATCGATATCGGTGGTCAGTCGATTCAGGAGCTCGCCACTGCGAAGACGCGCCATCTCGGCGGGGTTGAGGTGGCTGAGCATGGTAAAGACGCGGCCACGCAGGTCCCGCAGGAGTCGCAGTACCGTGTCGTGATTGAAGATGCGCTCGAAGTACCGGGCGGCGGTCCGGGACACCGCGAACGCCCGAATACCTCCCCCGGGCACGTAGACGTCGAGTGTGGCGGCGACGCCGGCGGCAAGTAGCGCACCGGTGACGGCCGTAGCCGTGATGAACCACCCCGACAGGGCGAGAAGGCCGATCCCGGAGGCGCTGGTCGCGAGCATGAGCAGCGCGCCCAGCATGAGCCGTCCACGATAACGGGTGAGCATCTGTAGATAGGGTTTAAGCTCATTCATCGGCGATCATCTCGAGCCTCTGCTCACTGATGCGGTACCGTCGATCGGCCACGGTGCGGAGCGCTGCATCATGACTGCTGATCACGATGGCCCGACCCTCGCTTGCCAGCGCGTTGATAGCCTGTAGAACGTAGGCCTCGGTCGTCGCGTCCAGGGCGTTGGTGGGCTCATCGAGCAGGATCATCGGCGCCGGTGATACCAGTGCCCTGGCAAGGGCGACGCGCTGTGCCTGTCCGCCTGAAAGCGAAAGACCGCGTTCACCAACGACGGTGTCGAGCCCCTGTTCCAGTCGTTCCGTGAATTCCATAACGCCGGCCTGTCGGGCTGCCTCGAGGATCATCGGATCATCGGCCTCGGGATTGCCGAAGCGGATATTGGCGCGAATGCTCGCATTGGCGAGGAAAGGCGGTGAACCGAGCCAGCCGATCCGCGGATCCGGGAAGCGGCGATCGATCTCGCCCGAGGCGGGCGGAAGGAGGCCCGCGATGGCCAGGAGGAGGGAGGTCTTCCCTGTCCCCGATGGGCCTTCAATGAGAACCCGCTCGCCGGCATCCACGTTGAAGGACTCTGCGTAGAGGACCGTCCCCCGCCCGACCCGGTCGACGCGCAGGCCGGATATCTGCAACGTGCCTGTCCCGAAGTTTTCACCCTCGAGCAACGTGCCTGTCCCGAACCCTTCTTCCGCCGTCGGCCGTGATTCGAGTTCGTTAAGCAGTTCGGCGGCGCCGAGTGCGGTGGCGCGGTCGTGGTAGTGCTGGGCGAGTGTCCGCAGCGGCTGGAAGAATTCCGGCGCAAGCAGGAGGATGAACAGGCCGCTGAAGAGCGTGAGCTGTGGCGACGGGCCATACTCGATGTACCCGAGCAGTCCGAAGCCGATATAGATGGCGACCACCGCGATCGCAACCGAGGCGAAAAACTCTAGGACGGCGGAGGACAGGAACGCGACGCGCAGGACGCGCATGCTTCGTTGCCGATACTCGTCCGATCCGGAAACGATGCCATCGGCGGCATCTTGCGTTCGTCCGAAAAGCCGCAGCGTGGTCAGACCGCGAACGCGATCCAGGAACTGTCCGGAGAGGCGCCCCAGCGCCAGGAATTGATCCCGGTTGAGCCGTTCCGCGCCCATGCCCACCAGCGCCATGAAAAGCGGGATGAGCGGTGCGGAGAGCAACAGAAAGCTGGCGGCGATCCAGTCCTGGGAATAGGCCGCGACCGCAATGGAAAGCGGCACGATCACGGCGATGGTCATCTGCGGAACGTAGCGGGCGAAATATCCGTCGAGTGCATCCACCTGATCGGTCAGCTGACTGCTCAGCTCACCGCTGCTCACGTCGGCCAGGCCTGCTGGCCCCAGAGACTCGACATGATGGATGAGTCGTCGGCGAACGGTAGCCCGGACCGTTGCTGCGGCCGAGATGCCCGCGGCTGATCGGAGTGATGCAAAGACCGGACGCAGCGCCACAACGCCGATCAGGCCCAAGGCCGGGAGCATGAAATCGGCCAGCGGCCGCTCATTCATGATGACTTGCTGGATCAGCCAGGCGATGAAACCCGCCTGGGCAATAATCAATCCACCTTCAATGGTGCCGCACAGCGCGGCCAGCCGGAGTGGCCCGACAACTTCACGGCGTTGCCGGGCCAGCCATGCCTTCGGCGTCATTCCCTAGTGATAACCGTCGCCGACCCGCACTTTGCCGCGGAAAACCCAATAGGTCCACGCGGTGTAGGCCAGAACGACAGGGATCACGAAAAGCACACCAACCAACAGGAACGCCTGCGACTCGGGCGCCGAAGCGGCGTCATACAGCGTGTAATCCGGGGGCACGACATACGGCCACTTGCTGGCGAGCAACCCCAGATAGGTAAAGATGAAAAGCCCCATCGTGGCGACGAACGGTACTCCCTCGTCACGCCGACGCACGGCTCGCATGACAAGGTAGGCACAGCCCATTGCCCCGGCCGGCAGTAGCCAGATCACGAACAGGTTGCTGAACCAGCGATCGCGTACGAATTCGTCGACCAGTGGCGTCCAGAAACTGATGATCAGGAACACACCCAGCAGCCCCGCCAGAAGCCTCGGTGCCATTCGATAGGCCCAGTCCTGCACCGCCCCCTCGGTTTTCATGATCAGCCAGGTGCTGCCAAGCAGCGCGTAGCCAACGAGAAGCCCCACGCCGGTAACCAGTGTAAAAGGCGTCAACCAGTCGAAAGCACCGCCCGTGTAGACCATGTTCTCGGTCTGATAGCCCTGTATGTAGGAACCGACAACGATCCCCTGGGCCAGAGCGGCCACTCCGGATCCTATGCAGAACGCCGCGCTCCAGTAGCCCTTCCTCTCGCGACTTGCCTTGAAGCGGAATTCAAAGGCCACGCCACGGAAGATCAGGCCGGCAAGCAGGACGAAAACACCCAGGTACAGGGCCGGCAGGAGTACCGAGTAGACCAGCGGGAAGGCGCCCAGCAGGCCGGCACCGCCCAGCACCAGCCAGGTCTCGTTACCGTCCCAGAAGGGCGCGACGGAATTCATCATGACATCCCGTGACTCCTCGTCCGGGGCGAAGGGATAGAGAATCCCTACGCCCAGATCGAAGCCGTCCATGAGGACGTACATGATGACGCCGAAGGCGATAATCGCCGCCCAGATCATCGTGAAGTCAATCATGTCCAGTCTCCCTTCAGCGGAGCGGCAGGCGTTGCATTACCGATCGGACCACCACCGGAAAGCGGACGCTTGGGATGGGCGCCGGCCTCGTCATTGTCGGGGACCGAATCTTCCATACCGCCCTTGACGACCCGCCACAGGTAGTAGCCACCCGCGCTGTAGATCACGGCATAGACCGCCATGTAACCGATCAGGCTGGTAAGGGCCATCCACCCGGTCAGCGATGGTGTGATGCCCTCGCTGAAGCTGACCATGCCGTAGACCAGCCAGGGCGCGCGTCCGGATTCCGTGGTGAACCAGCCCGCGACAACGGCGATGAACGGAGCGGCGATCATCAACGGCATCAGGCGATGGAAAATCCCCGGCTCGTAGAGCTGCCGGCGAAGCCGCAGGACCAGCCCCCAGAGCCCGACACCGATCATCAGGAAGCCGATGCCCACCATCGCCCGGAAGGTCCAGAAGACGATGGACGCAGGCGGCTGCTCGGCCGGCGAGGCCTCATTTATACCCGGTACCACGCCATCCGCATGATGGGTGAGGACGATGCTTGCCAGGTTGGGAATTCCGACCTCGAACAGGTTGCCCTGCGCGTCCTTGCTCGGCAGCGCGAACAGAAGAAGCGGCGCACCGGCCTGGGTCTCCCAGTTACCTTCCATCGCCGCAAGCTTGGTCGGCTGGTACTCCATCGTGTTCAGGCCATGGAAATCACCGATAACGGCCTGCGCCGGCGCGAGAAACAGGATCATCCAGAGACACATCGACAAGGCCTTCTTGTTCGCCTCGACCATGTGACCCTTCAGCAGATACCAGGCGCTGACACCGGCGACCACGAAACTGCCGGTCAGGAAGCTGGCGACCACCATGTGCGTGAACCGATACGGGAGCGACGGATTGAAGATCGCCTCCATCCAGCTCGTGACGTGGAACATACCATCGCGAACCTCGAACCCGGCCGGCGTATGCATCCAGCTGTTGGCGGAAAGGATCCAGAATGCCGAAATGAAGGTGCCGAGCGCGACCATGCATGCTGCGAACAGGTGGGTGCCCCGTGGAACCTTGTCCCGCCCGAACAGCAGCACTCCGAGGAACGCGGCTTCCAGGAAGAACGCGGTCACGACCTCGTAACTCAGAATGGGTCCGAGGAAATTGGCCGTCGCCTGCGAAAAGTTACTCCAGTTGGTACCGAACTGGAACGACATGACGATGCCCGAGACCACGCCCATACCGAACGCAACGGCAAACACCTTGGTCCAGAACCGGGACAGCTGCGCCCAGGCCGGGTTGCCGGTCTTGAAGTGCAGACTTTCCAGCAGTGCGACGTAGGACGCCAGCCCGATGGTGAACACCGGGAAGATAGCGTGGAACGATATGATGAAGGCGAACTGGATTCGCGATATCAGTACCGGATCAAATTCCATGACATTTGCCTCTGTCTTTTGCAACCAGGGCGCAACACATGCGCCTTGTCTCTACCCTGTGCCGGCACCGCCGGCCCCGGCTTCAAGCGGTATTTTCGTCCGCTTTCACCTGGCAGATTCGATTGAGCGCCGGAAGATCGGTGATAGTGATCAGCCCGCGCTCGAGTTTAACGAGCCCGCGACGTTCGAACTCTTTCAGGAGCCGACTAACAACCTCGCGAGCGGATCCTAATTCTACCGCAAGATCCTGGTGCGTGGCGGATAATCGACCGTTCACTTGACGCTCGACAAGTCGTTGGGCAAGTCGCTCATCCAGGCGCCGGAAAGCAACCTCTTCAATCACCAGCATCAGCGACTGCAACCGCTGGCCGTAACTCTCGAGTATCGCCCGCCGAAAGCACACCGCGTCATCCATCAGTCGCTCGGTGAGTGCTCCCGGTATCATCAGCACCTCGCTGTCTTTTTCAACAACCGCCTCGGATTGATGATGGCTATGCGTGAGCAGGCAGCTGAAAGACAACGCACATATTTCACCCGATTGGATCCGGTAGAGGACGATTTCGTTCCCGGACGCCCCGATCATCTGGACGCGGATCTCGCCGCTGAGTACCAGCGGCAGGCCCTGGCACGGGTTGCCGGCCGCGAAGACCGGCGTACCAGCGGGCATCTGCAGACGCTTCCCGCCTTCGGCTACGCGTTGCCATGTGGTTTCATCGAGCGCTTTGAGCAACGCATTGCCTGTCACTGCGGGCTCTTCGACTTCTTTCACTGCACTAATCCACTCGCGTTGTGTGACTTCATCACTGAACGGTCATCGCCAGGAGGCGCCTACTGCAAATGCCATTAAACCTGAACCAGACTTGTACCGTAAGGAGAAAAGAGATGCTCAATAAAAACATCGGATCCGTCGATCGCGCCCTGCGCGCCGTGGTGGGGCTGGCGCTGATCGCGCTGGCAGTCTTCAGCCAGGGCATGGCCTGGGGCTGGATCGGCGTGGTGCCACTCGCCACCGCCGTATTCAGTAGCTGCCCGGCCTACAGCCTGATTGGCGTCAACACTTGCGGCAGCAAGAACTGATCTACCACCACGATACAACAGGGTTACCTATCATGAAGACAATGCATCAGTTTCTCGCCGCCCTTGTCCTGACCCTGTTCTCCGCCGTTGCGATGGCGCAGAACGGTCCCGACATGCTCACTATCCTGACCAGTGATGAGGACGAGACACAGGCAATGGCCCTGATCCTCACCATGCAGGCCCAGAAGAACGGGGCAAACCCGCAGATCCTGCTTTGCGACGATGCGGGCGATCTCGCCGTGACCTCGGAGGTGGGCGAGTCGGAGACCCTGCGCGGACCCGACGCGAGCCCGGCGCAGATGATCCAGGGGCTGATCAACAACGGTGTCCAGGTAGACGTCTGCGCTATTTACCTGCCCAACCGCGAGTTCACCGAGGCCGATCTGATTGAGGGCGTGGGCGTCGCTCAGCCACCGGCGATTGGCGCGCTTGTGGCGGATCCGGATGTCCGTCGTTTCACATTCTGATGACCGGAGGAGTGAAAATGCGAGTACCCGAGTTGATTCCCGTGGCCCTTCTCGGGGTGGCCATCGCGCTGCCCGGAGCCGCGGTCGCGCAGACGACGGAGCCCGTGACGGTCCCCGGACCGGTTGTCGACGCGGACTGGGCGCTGGATCACGAAGGGGGAATCACCCTGATCAACGTCTCGCGTCGTCCATCCAATTATGACGCCACCGGGTTCGTCGATGGTGCGCCGTTTGTCGGGATGTCGGAATTCATGACCGAGCGTCCGGGCATGAAGGGCACGATTCGGTATCTGGCGCCGTCACCGGAGCGCTTCGAGACCGTCATGCAGGGCCTGGGTGTGGATGATGGCGATGCGATCGTCATCGCACCGGCGGGCGACAAGGTCTACGGCGATGCCACGGCCGCCACGCGCCTTTACTGGCAACTGAAGTATCTGGGGCATGACAACGTCGCGCTCCTCGATGGCGGTGCGGCCGCCTGGGATGCCGCGGGCGGACAGGTGTCGGATTCGCCCGGGTCGTCGGCGGGTGGCACTTATACCGCGGGCTCGCCGAGGGACGCCCTGTTTTCGTCCACTGAGGACGTCGAGGCCGTGATTGACGGCGAGCAGTCGGCCCAGCTAGTGGATAATCGTCCGCTGGCGCAGTTCACGGGCCAGATGAGCAAGGATTACGTGGACGGTAGCGGCTACCTGCCGGGAGCCCGTCCCGTACCGTTTACGCTCTTTGTCGAGTCTCGGGATGGCGTCATCTACTGGCGCTCTCCGGAATCGGCGCGCGAAATCGTCTCGGCGATGCTACCGGGCGTGGATGGTCCGATGATCAGTTACTGCAACTCGGGGCACGTATCGTCGCTTGCCTGGTTCGGTATGTCCGAGATCGCCGATCTGCCGGATGTCTCGCTCTATGACGGTTCGCTGCATGAGTGGACGCTGGACGGTGATCGCTCGCTCGTGATCGGCGAATAAGCCATGAAGTTCGGGGCCGGCTTCGTGCCTGTCCCGAACTTTAACTTTGTGCCTGTCCCGAACCTCTCTATTCCCCCAAAGCCAGCTGCGCGGCGATCAGCCACATGAGGACGCCGATAGTTGCCTCGAGCAGGCGCCAGGCCAGCGGGCGGGCGAGCAGGCGTTGCAACCCTCGCGCGCCGTAGCCAAGCGCAAAGAAGAACAGGAAAGACCCCGCGATCGCGCCACCGGCGAATGCACCCCGCGCGCCCTCGTACTGCGACGAGACCGTTCCCAGCATCACCACCGTGTCCAGGTAGACGTGCGGATTGAGCCACGTGATCGCGAGACAGGTGAGCAGCGTCGTCCCCAGTGAATTCGCTCGATCGCTACCGGCATATGTGCCGGCAGCGTCCGGTTGCAGGCCGCCACGGGTGCGCAGGGCGGCTAGCAGGCTCCGCCCGCCGTAGAGGAAGAGGAAAAGCGCGCCGGCCGTCCGCATCGCCGGCTCGAGCCATGGCAGCCACTCGGTGACTCGGCCGAAGCTGGTAACGCCCACGGTGATGAGGATCGCGTCGGAGACCGCGCAGGTCAGGCACACCGCAAGGACGTGCCGGCCGAGGAGACCCTGCTTAAGGACGAAGGCGTTCTGGGCACCGATCGCGACGATGAGCCCGAGGCCCACCGCGAGACCGGTGAGAAAGACAATGGTCAGTGATCGCCGCTCATCGCCTGGTCACTGCCCATTGCCTGCGCACGCTCGAGCGTGGCCTGCGGATCACGGCGACTGCGCTTGACGGTCGGATCGGCCTCCGGCCAGCCCTGCACATGATCGACCACCAGGTCGGTCAGCATGTCGACATGATCCTCGCGGGCGTTCAGCGCGCGGATGTAGCGCAGATGCTCACCGCCGTTATCCTCGAAGATCTCGGCGTTCTCGCCCTCGATTTCCTCGAGTGTCTCGAGGCAGTCGGCGGAGAAGCCGGGGCAGATCACGTCGAGGGTCTTCATGCCGGATTCCGCGAGCGCCTTGACGGTCTCGTCGGTGTAGGGCTTCAGCCAGACCTCGCGACCGAACAGTGACTGGAACGTCACCTGCCACTCATCGTCGGCCAGTCCCAGGCGCTCCGCGACCAGGCGGGCGGTTTTCTGGCACTGGCAGTGATAGTTGTCGCCGTTGAGCAGGTAACGCCGCGGCATCCCGTGGAAGGAAAAGAGCATTTTCTCGGGCTTGCCATTCGCCTCGCGGTGCTCGCGGATGCTGTTCGCGAGGGCCTCGATGTAGCCGGGATCATCGTGGTACTGCCCGACCAGCCGCAGCTCGGGGATCTTGCGCCACTTCTTGAGTTCGTCAAAGACGGCGTCGTAGGTCGAGCCGACGGTGGTTGCCGAGTACTGCGGATAGAGCGGCAGCACCACGATGCGCTCCGCCCCTTCGTCCCTAAGCTCCTGGAGTTTCTCGCGGATGGACGGGTTGCCATAGCGCATCGCAAGCTTGACCGAGACCGGGCCGGGAAGGCGCTCCTGAAGCCGCTCTTCGATCGCCGCGGTCTGTTTCTTGCCGATGGTCAGCAACGGCGAACCGCCTTCCTCCCAGACCTCGGCATAGGCAGCAGCGGACTTCTTCGGCCGGGTGCGGAGGATGACCCCGTGCAGCAGCAGCCACCAGAGCACCCGGTTGATCTCGACGACGCGCGGGTCACCCAGAAACTCCGCCAGATAGCGTCGGAGTGCCGGCGTTGTCGGCGCATCGGGTGTGCCCAGGTTGGTCACGAGGATGCCCAGCCGCGGGACATCATCATGACGGGCGTTGGGCTTGGAACTGAACATCGGCATGTCGGTAAGACCTTGCAATTGAGATTGAGTAGGAATGATAGGCCGGAACGAGCGGCGGGGAAAATGCAATAGTCCGGCCGGATTGATAGCCGCCGCCTATCTCGTTGGGTCGCCGCCCGCCATCCCGCGCGTCGGCAGGCTCCGCGTCAGCTGATCCACCAGCACGGCGGTCTGCTCCTGGCGCCGGGTGGACAGGGCATTGCCAATGACATCGCCGCCCACGGCGCCGCCCACGCCACCGACAATGGCACCGGTACCGCTGTCACTGCCGACTTCTGCGCCAATGATGCCGCCGCCGATTGCGCCGAGTATCTGGCCTGCCCGGCGGCTCATGTTCGCGCCGGAACGCGCACTGCCGGAGGCCGACCAGAGGATGGTGCCGTCGTTCACATCCACCATCTGGGCGCTCATGCTCATGTCATCGCCGAACTCGGGGACGTTGACCAGTATGACGCTGTCGACGTTGAGGATCTGGCCCGCTCGTGCGGCGCCGGAGGCTGTCGTTACGTCGGAGCGCGAGAAATCCTGCTCGGTGAGCACCGCCTTGATCTGGCTGCGCTCGATCGGGCTATAGCCCCGCCCCAGCAGTGCCTGGTTGAACATGCTGGCGACCTGATCACGGGCCGCCTGGCCCCCGATCCCGTCCACCGAGATGACGGCGGTGCGCTCCACCGTGTTGAAGTCGTAGCTGCGATTGTATTCCCCGCTGCCGCTCACGGAGGCGCAGCCCGCGATCAGCAGCGCGATCGCCACTAAAATCCCGAGAGTCGATAAACGCCGTGTACTCGGCATGGGTTTGCTCCATCGTTACGTTCCACACGGTGTGACCATGGCATCGCATGATCATTCATGGCACCGAGTCTAGCGTATTCAGGCGCTTGTCGACGTCGAAGCCGTGTCTGCCTCGGGGTGATGCGTCAGCGCCGACCATTGCCCGTCGATGGTATAACGCCAGGCGAGCCGGCCGTGGTTGTCCATCGCCAGCAGGTGGAGCCAGCGATTGTCGAACAGTGATTGCACCGACGGATGCCGCGCAAGCGTGTCGCTGATCGCCTCTTTCGGTGCCTGGATGGCAACGGTCAGGCGCAACGGGTCGTGGCGTTGACGCTCGCCATCGTGGACCGACTGCCACGGTAATCCCGTCCGCAGCATGCCCCCGTTGCCCTCGAGCACGCCGATGCCACCGACGATGTTGTGAATCAGCTTGTTGCCGGCGCCGAACAGCTCCGGGGCGACGGCGGAGCCGTAGTACTGGAGACTGATCCAGCTGGCGACGATCACCGGCGCGGTCAGGATCAGCTCGAGGACCGGATAGTCCTGGCCGGCATCCGGCCGCCAGTCGTAGTCATGGAGGAACGCCCGTCCGCCCAGATCGACGCCCCGGGTAGCGGTCCGGGGGGCGGCAATCAGGATCTGACAGCCGGCCAGTCCCCACTCGGGCCGGACCTCGGACCAGTCCCGGGCGCGCCGCTCGATGGCGCGGGTGCTGTCGGCCCGCGGCAGCGATCGGCCGCGCTCGGTGCGGGCGAGCTCGCCGGCACCGGCCATCCAGGTCTGCACGCGTTTCAGCCGATTTCCGTCCACCGGCCTGTCGACATCCTGGTCGTAGAGCCGGACCCGGTCGCGGGTCGTGTCATGGAGCCCGGCCATGAAACAGGTGTCGTCGGGGATGTCGATACCCCGATTCGTGAGCCCGGCCCGAACGGTCGAATCATTGAGTAACGAGGCCAGCAGCCGTGCGTTGACGTCACCCGCATAACCCCCACAGGCGCCGCACTGCAGGGCACTGCCATGGGGATTGTTCGTGACGCTCGCGTGATGGGCCATGAGAAGGACAAGGGGCGCGAACCCCTCGGTCAGCGACATCGCCCGCAGGATTGTCTCGGCGGTATCGACACGCTCGTCGGCATCCGGCACTGGCGTGAAATGCGGTGTCGGCTCGCCGGGTAGGGTTTTCTCGGCAAGTCCCAGGGATTCCCGGATCAGCCGCGTGATGTAGACCGGTCCCATGGCCTCGACAAACGCGAAGGACGACACCGCCGCCAGCTTGAACCGCCCCCAGGCCCGCTTGGCACGCGCGGTATGGCGTTTCGCCGCATCCGCCGGATCCTGGTCGCCGCCCCCCGCACGCGAGTGAAGGCCGGGAGCGAGCAGTGCCGGCAGCCGTGACTCCTGCACGTCGGAGGCGAAGCCCTGGTGCGAGACCGGGAGACCGAAAAAGCCGGCGAATCCGAAGGTTTGCGTCGAGGGAGCGACCTTTTCCAGTGCCCGCCGAAAGACCTCCGAGCGGACATCGATGCAGAACGCCGCCTGCAGGGCCGGACGCTCCGCGGATTGCGCCATGGCCGATTCGGTCTCATGCCCGGCGGTGCCCACTACCGCGGCAAGCTGGCGCTGACCGGCGCGCTCGGCCGCCTCCTGGAGGATTTCGTCGACCACATCGTCCGGCGTCACGGTGACGGGCTGTGCATAGCGCGCTTTCGCCTCCGCCCAGGCCGGGCCGAGGGCATCGCCGTAATGGGTGAACAGCGCCTCGTCCCAGAGTAGCCGGATCGCCAGCAGTTCGACGAGGGTGGAATCGGTACCGCCCTCGAGCTCCGCCTGCCACTGCTGATAGCGGGCATACTGCGCCCACCCACCCAGCGTAAGCAGCAGTGTGTGCCAGTAGGCGGGCAGCATTTCGGGACTCAGTCCGAGCCGGTCGATGGCGCGTTGCAGGTAGGTGCCGGGGCGATCCGGCGCGTCGGCGACAAAGCGGGCAAATCCTTTGAGACCGAGAATTTCCGGCGTCAGGTCGTGAACGGCGTGGCTGCGAAAGGCGGTCCAGGTGTCACCGCGCCGGGGCGCCGCCCACAGGGCCTGGCCCTGGTCGAAGTAGCCGGCCGCCCAGTGGCCGAAACGCTCCTCGACAATCTCCGGCCAGTCCGTCCCGGAGATCGATTTTGCCAGCTCGGCAAGGGTGGGCGCGGGGTCAGCCGCGGGGCGAGGTGCCCGCGCCGCCGCCATCAGCTGCTCGCAGTTGGCGGGCCGGTCCGCGTGCGGTGACGCCATCAGTGCCGCCGCCAGATCGGCCCGGGTGATCGTCCCGCTGTCTACCTGCCGGCAGCGAAAGGCACGCGGGGCGATCGCGTCGACACCGCCCACCCGGCGCAGCTGGGCATGGGTGAATGCGAGTGTCTGATCCGCCTGGCCGAGAAACGGATTGACTGCCACCGAGGCGGACAGCGGCCAGAGCGGCGGGATCTGGCGACCGACCTCATCGGCGAGGCTCATCGGATCAGCGGACATGGGGGTCTCCGTAGTGGCCGAGCAGCCGCTCGACGAGGACGTGGATATACAGGCCGTTGGCGAGGTGCACGCGCAATCCGCCCATGGCCGGGTGATAGGCCCACAGCGGGAAGAGCGCCTGGGCGAGCGCGACCAGTCCGAAGCTGGCAACGGTCAGGATCAGCAGGGCCCATTCCAGGGGGCCGGGCGCGGGCGCCACCGGCAACGCGCGGGCGGTGAACGCGTCGGCGCCCACCTGGAGCGTGAAATAGCTGATCGAGGCGCCAACCGAGTACAGGGCGGTACGCCGGGTCAGCGTCCGCGGTGCGGCATCCGCGAGCCCCTGGGCGATCAGATACGCCACACCGAAGATCAGCATGGCGCCAAGGGCGATGGCCTGGGGGGGCTTTTCGTCCAGGCCGAATGCAAACCCGATGATCCCGTAGATCAGCAGCGCGATGAGGAATGCACGGCCGACCGCCCCCGGACTCGGCGTCGCCACGGGCCCGGGGCGACGGATGTTGGCGACACCCTCAATGGCGGCACCGGAGAACAGGAACGCATGCGCCTTGTAGAGGGAATGCGCGACGATGTGCAAAAGCGCCAGCGGGAACAGCGCCAGTCCGCACTGCATGATCATGAAGCCCATCTGGGCGATGGTTGACCAGGCGAGCGAGGTCTTAACCGCCGACTGGGTCAGCATGACCATGGCGCCGAACAGGGCCGTGAAACCACCTACCACGACCAGTAAGGCGAGGACTGCGGGGCTGAGCAGAGCCACGTCGGCCAGACGGATCAAAAGAAATCCGCCGGCATTGACCACACCGGCATGGAGCAGGGCCGAGACCGGCGTCGGGGCCTCCATCACGGTGGTGAGCCAGCCATGGGTGGGAAACTGGGCCGACTTGAGCAGTGCGGTGATAGCCAGCAGGGCTACGGCTGTCTGAGTGACGGCCGTGCCGGTCACGGATCGAGCGCTCTCGAGGACAGACGCGATGTCCGTGCTGCCGAATTGCCAGATCAGCAGCCCGAGTGCGCCCAGCAGGGCGAGATCACCGACCCGCACGAACACCAGCCGGTTACGGGCGGCCCTGACCGCCCGGGGGCGCTCGGCATAAAAGCACAGGAGTTGCTGGAGACAGCGACCGGTGACGATCCAGGCGAGCGCGAGCTGGACCAGGTTGCCCGATTGCACCAGGAGCAGAACGGCGGCCAGTGCCGCCAGCAGCCAGCCCATGAAGACGCCTTGCCGGGCCTCGCCGTCGAGGTAGACCCGGGCATAGCGCACTACCACCCAGCCGATGAAACCCACCAGCAGGATCATCGGGACACTGACGCTATCGACACGGGCACTGAAGCCGATACCGCCGGCGCCGACCAGGAGACTGGTGCCCGGTCCGTCGAGTGCGAACACGATCGCCGTGGCGATGGCGACAGCGAGGCCGGTGAGGGTCGCGGCCTCGGCGGCGATCAGCAGTCGTCGCGGCCGCTGACCAGGTGCCCGGATGGCCAGCACGGCGGCCAGTGCCAGTATCGCGGCACTCACTAATGGTAGAAAATAAAGACTCATTGATTCCCCCGGTGATCAGGCTCGCGACATCCTAATGAAGTCATTCATCGGTTAAAAATACTGATATCCGCGCTTATTGTTCGATAAAATAGAACGATATGGCGCAGCTCAACTATCATCATCTGCAGTATTTCCAGGTGGTCGCCCACGAGGGCCACCTCACACGGGCGGCTCGGCGACTGCGCATCTCCCAGTCGGCGCTGTCATCACAGATCCGTCAGCTCGAGGAGCGCCTCGGTCAACCGCTGTTCGATCGGCGCGGGCGCGCCCTGCACCTGACCGAGGCCGGGCGGATCGCGCTCGATCATGCGGATACGATTTTCGCCACGGGGGATGAACTGCTCGCTACCCTCCAGCAGACGGGGCGTACCCGGCAGGCGCTGCGGGTCGGGGCGCTCGCCACGCTGTCGCGGAATTTCCAGCTCGCCTTTCTGCGCCCGGTGCTCGATCGCACCGATGTCGAGGTAGTGCTTCGCGCCGGCGGTGCCGGCGAGCTCTTTGACGCGCTGAGTACGCTGCAGCTGGATGTCGTCCTGACCAACGCCCCGCCGCGGCTGGATGCGCTGCACCCGTTTATTACCCATCGCCTCGCCGAACAGCCGGTCAGCCTGATCGGCGTGCCGGCGCGCGTGGGTGGCGAGCAGCCGCTGGCGAGTCGGCTGGCAACGGCGCCACTCCTCCTGCCGACCCGCTCCAGTGGCCTGCGCACCGCCTTTGAAGCCGTACTCTCGCAGTACGATATCCGGCCCCAGATTGCCGCGGAAATCGATGACATGGCCATGCTCCGGCTCCTGACCCGGGAGGGGATCGGGCTCGCGGTCATTCCGCCGATCGTGGTGCGCGATGAGCTCGACAGCGGGGAGTTGCTCGAGGCCGATCGCCTGCCGGCCATGAGTGAGACGTTCTACGCGGTGACCACCGAGCGCCGATTCCCCAATCCGCTGCTACGCGAGGTGCTGCCGGGATGACGATGCTGGTGTGGACCGGCGCGGTGCTGCTGGTCCTCGCGGCACTCGCGTGGGCGGCGACGCGGTGGTTGCGACACAGCCTGGCGGCGCCGCGGCGACCCGTCGAGGGCAGTCCGGCGGATCACGGGGTCAGCGGCATCGCGGTGAGTTTCCCCACCCGGCGGGGCCGGTGGCTGTCGGGCTGGTTGCTGGACGGCGACCCGCGCATCGGGCGGGTGGTCATTTGCCACGGCTGGGGCGTCAACCGACTGTTCATGCTCTCGCTGGCACGGCCGCTGCAACGGGCCGGCTGGCAGGTCCTGCTGTTCGATGTGCGCAACCACGGCAATAGCGATGCCGACGATTTCTCGTCCATGCCGCGCTTTGCCGAGGATATCGTTGCCGCGGTGGCGTGGCTGCGTCGCAATGATGACGGCGACGAGGGTCCACTGATCATTGCCGGGCACTCTGTCGGCGCCGCCGCTACTCTGCTGGCGGCGGCGTGGCGGGACGACGTCGATGGTGTGATCAGCCTGTCCGGGTTCGTGCATCCCGAGCGGATGATGAAGCGCTGGCTCGCCGCCCGCCATGTCCCGTTCATCCCCTTTGGCTGGCTGGTGCTGCGCTACGTGGAAGCCGTCATCGGCCACCGCTTTGCCACCATTGCGCCGGTGTCGGTCATCGGCCGGATCCGCGTGCCCGTGCTCATCGCCCATGGACGTCGTGACCGGGTGATCCCGCCGGTGGACGCCGAGGCGCTCGCCCGGGCCGGCGATCCGGGGACAACCACGCTGGTGTGGCTGGAGGGTGATCACGACCTCAGTGACGAACTGGCTGAGCAGTGGCCGCGGCTCGTCGCCTTCCTCGACGCCGTGGCGGACGGCATTGCAAGCCGCAAAGACCGCGGGCACGATTAGCGCGGTATGGATACCGTGACCGATCAGATTTGCCGCAGCGTCCGTCTACGCATTCTCCAGGGAGGTTTCGACGGCGGCGACTTCCTCACGGAACAGGCCATCGCCGACGAGCTGGGCGCATCGACGCTCTGCGTGCACGAGGCACTGGCACGGCTTGCGGGCGATGGCTGGGTCGAGATCATTCCCTATCGCGGAGCCCGGGTAATCGAGTGGACCCGCGAGGACAGCCACGAGATCTTCGAGCTCCGGGCGTTGCTCGAGGCCTACGCCGCGCGGCGTGCCGCGGTCCGTATCCGCGCCACCCAGCTGGCGCGCCTGCGCACCGTTGTCGATCAGGAATTAACGCTGGTGCAACGTCCCGAGCCCCCACACGACGTGCTCAGCGACCTCAACCTCGAGTTCCACCAGACCATCCTCGCCGCGGCCGGCAGCCGGCGGCTGCAACGCTCGCTGGAAACCGTTCTGCACGGGGCGACTTCGGCGCGCAGCACCTATGGACTGACCCGATCGGTGATGGAGAATGCGCTCGATGAGCATGCCCGGATCGTCGATGCGCTGGCCAATGGCGATGGCGAGCGTGCCGGCGACCTCATGCAGGTACATATCCTCTCCGTGGCCCGCGGTCAGCCCGAGCAACCGACCTGACGAACCGGTACCCGGTCACGGTTTCCCGCCCAGGCATCAACTAATTTAGTAGTCGAATTTGATTGCGACTTGCTGGTGGCGTGGCTAGCGTCCGGTGGGTCTGGGGAAACAGGGGGTTGCCATGGACCGGCAGACGGTGCTCACCGATGCGCACCTGACCGAGCAGCTGAGGGAGGCGATTGCGCCTGCGCTTCCCTACGGCGCATCACTGATTCCGCTGGATATCCTGGTCGCGGTGACCCGGGCGCATCATCGTCAGCGGCCGCTGAGTGTCAAACAGTTGCTGGCGATACTGCCGTATTCCGTGACCGGGATCCGCTACAACCTCGCGCAGCTCGTTGCCGATGGCTGGCTGATCAAGTCCCGCCAGGGCGAGGATCGACGCCTGGTCCGGCTGTTGCCCACCGAGCGGGTGACGGATGCCTTTGCCGAGGTGCGTGATTCATTTCAGTCCCGACTGCGTTCCCATCTCGAATAGCACGACCCGCACGCAGGAGAGGCTTGCCTCCGGCCGTCGGGGCGCTCAGCATGACCGAATTGATGGATTCGGGTCACTGTGGAGGAGATGGACATGGCCAATCGGGTACTCAGACTCGCCCCCGGCGGCGGCTTCGATAACGTCGGCATCGAGCATGTGGATGATCCGCCCGCGCCCGGCAGTGGCGAGATCACCGTGCGGCTGCGCGCCAGCTCGCTGAATTTCCACGACTACGGCGTGGTAAAAGGCCCGTTGGCGCCCCGCAACGAGGCGCGCATCCCCCTGTCCGATGGCGCCGGCGACGTCGTTGCGGTGGGGGCAGGTGTCAGCGACTTTGCCGTTGGCGACGCCGTCGTCAGCACCTTTTTCCCCGACTGGATCGACGGGCCGGCCGTCCACGAGGGATTCGGCAGGACGCCGGGGGACGGCATTGACGGCTATGCGCGTGATGCCGTGACCCGCGCCGCGAACGCCTTCACGCGCATCCCGGCCGGATGGAGTCATGCCGAGGCGGCGACGCTGACCACGGCGGGCGTGACGGCCTGGCGGGCACTGTTCGTCAATGGCAATCTCAAGCCCGGTCAGACCGTACTGACCCTGGGCACTGGCGGTGTGTCGATCTTTGCGATCCAGATGGCGGTGGCGGCTGGCGCACGGGTGATTGCCACCTCGTCGAGCGATGAAAAACTCGCTCGTCTGCAGGCGATGGGGGCCGAGGCCGTGGTCAATTACCGCCAGACCCCGGAGTGGGGGGCGGCGGTTCGCGACCTCACCGATGGGCGGGGCGTCGATCATGTGATCGAGGTCGGCGGCCCCGGCACACTGCAGCAGTCGATGAAGGCCGCGGCCGTCGGCGGCCATATCGCACTCATCGGTGTGCTAACGGGTGTCAACGGCGATTTCCCGCTGATCCAGGCGCTTGTCCGGCAGCAGCGACTGCAGGCGGTGCTGGTGGGCAGCCGGCGCGATCAGCAGGATCTGGTCGAGGCGATGGAGGCCACCGGGATCCGTCCGGTCATTGATCGACATTTCCCTCTCGAGGAGTTGGTAGCGGCCTTCCAGCACGAGGAAAGCGGCGCCCACTTCGGCAAGATCTGCATCGACATCTAGGCCCGGCAGCCGCGGCTTGACCGATGTGCGGACGCTTTGATCTGCATGCCCGTCCCGATACGGTCGCCCGCTCGATCGGGGCGACGGCCACCGAGCCGGGCCTCGCCTCGGCGCAGGGATATAACATCACGCCGGGCCGGTCGATCCTCACGGTGTATGCGGGCCCGGCGCCGGATACCCCGGCGCTCGGCCTTGCCGGGTGGGGCTTTCGTCCGCAATGGGCGGGCGATGATGCCCCGGCACCGATCAATGCCCGGGCGGAAACGGTGGCAACGTCGCGCTATTTCCGTGACGCGTTTGCCCGCCGCCGTTGCCTGATCCCTGCCAATGGCTGGTTCGAGTGGCAACAGACCTCCACCGGCAAGCAGCCCTGGTACGTAACCGCCACGGATACGCCACTGATCTTCTACGCCGGCCTCTGGGCCGACTCGGATCAGGCGCCGGGTCGCTGCTGCGCGATTATCACCGAGCCGGCCCGAGGGGTTGCCGAGACGATTCACCCCCGCATGCCGCTGGTGCTCGCGCCGGAGGCCGCAGCGACCTGGCTCGACCCGTCACTGACCACTCGAAAGGCGATCCGGCGGGCGGTTCATCGGCTCGATCCGGACAGGCTCTCCGCCTGGCCGGTATCGACCCGTGTCAATCGACCCGGCGAGGATGATGCGACGCTTCTCGACCCCGTCGAGGGGTGATGCTCAGCGCACCAGCCCCTGCTCGCGGGCCATGGCATAGGCCGCCTTCGGACCGGTCCACAGCGATGGCAGCAGAACCAGTGACACCGGGATAGCAGTGACCACGATGAACTGCTGGAGCGCCGAGATCTGGCCGGCCCCCATATAGAGCAGAATCGCGGCCATTACCGCCAGCGTGATGCCCCAGAACGCCCGCACCGCCGTGTTCGGCCGGTCATGACCGGTCGCCACCATGGAGATGGTGTAGCTCATGGAGTCACCGGTGGTCGCCACGAAGATCGTGGTGAGCACGAGAATGGCGGCGGCCATCACCGAGCCGAGGGGCAGGGCCTCGGCCACGGTCAGGGTGGCGACGTCGAACTGGAAGTTGGTCAGCGCCTCGGCGAGGTCGATATCGCCGTTCAACTGGTAGAAGATCCCCGAGCCGCCGAGCAGCGTGAACCAGATCGTGGTGGCGATGGGCGCGGCGACGCAGACCGCGAGGATCATCTCGCGCACGGTCCGGCCCCGCGAGATGCGGGCCACGAATAGCGCCATCAGCGGCCCGTAGCCGATAAACCAGGCAAAGAAGAACACCGTCCACCACTTCATCCACCACTCGGGTGCGGTCTGGCTGGTCATTGTGGCCATGGACAGGAAGTTGCCCAGATAGGCGCCCATTCCCTGGGTATAGGCATCAATGAGGAACAGCGTTGGCCCGAACAGCAGGATAACGGCGCCGATGGCCAGTGCCAGGTAGACGTTGAGGCGGCTCAGCAGCTGGATGCCGCGATGGATACCGCTGATCGCCGAGGAGACATAGATAATGCCCAGCACCACGAGCACCGCGAGCTGGGTGCCGTAGCCACCGGGCAGGCCGAAGAGCACGGTGCCGCCGTAGGCGACCTGGGTGGCGAGAAAGCCGATCGGGCCGACCGTCCCCGCCACCACGGCGACGACGCAGACGGCATCGACGATACCGCCGAAGGCACCGTGCATGACCCGGTCGCCAAACACCGGGTAGAGCAGGGTACGGGGCTGCAGGGGCTGGCCATTCACATAGTGCGCATGCGCCAGCACCAGGCTGGTGAGCCCGCCGAGCACGGCCCAGGCGAGAAAGCCCCAGTGCATGAACGACTGTGCAAGCGCGCCGCGTATGGCCTCGACCGTACCGGTCTCGGCATCAAAAGCGGGTGGGGTCTGGGCAATAAAGTGGTAGACCGGCTCACCCGCGGCAAAGAACACACCCCCTCCGGCGAGGAGGGTGCACATGATGATGGCCAGCCAGCGGAAGGAACTCATCTCGGGTTTCTCGAGATCGCCCATCACGGCCCCGCCGGCGGGCGAGATCGCCACGCCGATGGCGATGACGAACGTCAGCAGCAGCAGTAGCTGGAAATACGAGCCGAGGTATTTCGCTGTCCAGGCAAACCCGCTGCCCACGAGCCCACTGACAAGATCGACATCAAAGATGGAGAGAGCGATGAATAGCAGGATGAAGCCGGCACTGAGGCCAAGGACCCATGGGTCGCCCAGTGTCGATCGTTGTGTGCCTGTCCCGTACTGGTTTGCTGCGTTCACCATTTTTGATGCCCCCCATCATAAAAGCGCATTATTCTGGGGGGCGTACCTGGGGAAGTAAAGTTTGGCGGCGCTCAGGCCATTACTGCACCTTGGCGAGTAACTGGGCGTTACCGCCGGAGGCGGTGACATCGACACAGACATGGCGCTCGTGATTGACGTGCGCCCGATCCGGGCAACCGGTGATCACCGGCAGGATCTCGCCGTCGCGTCGGGCGAGGGCGCTGGCCAGCGCCCGCCCGGCGTCCGCATCACCCCACCAGATCACGCCGGCGAAACCGTTCAGCGTCCCGAGCGCCTCGGGATTCAGCTGCCCGGTAACCTCGATACCGACGCCACCCAGTGCCTCCACCTGGCGCCGCTGCTCGGCGGCGGCCGCGGCACCGGGGCCGAGGCACAGCAGTGGCGCCCGGGGGACATGGTAGAGCCGATTGGACTCGCCAGTGGGGCCGGGCATGTCCGTGCCCTCGGCCGGCATGGCCGCGGTGGGTGTCGCATCCAGCAGCTGCTGGACCGTGTCCGGGTCGGCCGTCGCGCTCGGCGGCTCTGTCGCCGTCTGCGGGGCAGTAGCCTGCGCGAACCGCTTGACGTAATCGGGGCCGCCCGCCTTGGGGCCGGTCCCTGACAGTCCCTCGCCCCCGAAGGGCTGACTGCCGACGATCGCGCCGATCTGGTTACGGTTGACGTAGAGATTGCCGGCATGGACCCGGTCAACGATGTGCTGGACCCGATCCTCGATCCGGGTGTGGACGCCGAAGGTCAGGCCGTAGCCGCGGGCGTTGATGGCCTCGATCACCCCGTCCAGGGCATCGGCACGGTACGTGGCGACATGCAGGACCGGACCGAATATCTCGCGCTCGAGGGCGTCGATGCCGTCAACACGGATCACCGCCGGTCCGACGAAATACCCGGTATTCGGCGCCTCGACCTGCTTGATGAGGCGGCCTTCCTGCTTCGCCGTATCGACATGCCGCTGGATGTCGGCGGCGGCGTCGGCGTCAATAACCGGACCCACGTCGGTCGACAGCTGCCAGGGGTTGCCCAGCCGCAGCTCGTCCATCGCCCCGAGCAGCATGCGCATGAAGTCATCATGCACATCCTCCTGAATGTAGAGGCAGCGCAGGGCCGAGCAGCGCTGACCGGCGGACTGGAACGCGCTGGCGATGACATCGCGCACCGCCTGCTCGTGGAGGGCGGTCGAGTCGACGATCATGGCGTTCAGACCACCGGTCTCGGCGATCAGCGGTGCGCCGGGGTCGAGATGCCCGCGCATGTTGCGATGGATCGCCCTTGCCGTATCGGTGCCACCGGTAAAGGCGACGCCGTCAATACGCTCATCCCCCGTCAGCGCCGCTCCCACCGTGGCGCCGTCGCCAGGCAGGAACTGCAGGGCCGAGGCCGGTACCCCCGCCTCGTGCATCAGGGCGATGCCCTTGGCAGCCGTCAACGGTGACTGTTCCGCGGGCTTGGCGAGCACCGCATTGCCCGCCGCCAGGGCGCCAGCGATCTGCCCGGTGAAGATGGCGAGCGGGAAATTCCAGGGCGAAATACAGGCGAAACGGCCACGCGGTGTCGGCTCGAGCGACCGGCACTGGCGGGCGTAGTAGTACAGGAAGTCGATGGCCTCACGCAGCTCACCGACCGCGTCAAGCATGTTCTTGCCCGCCTCGCGGGCGACAATGGCAAGGATCTCGCCAAAGTCCCGCTCGTAGAGCTCCGCCGCCCGCTCGAGGACGCCGGCACGCTCCCGGGCGGACGCCGTCCAGGGAAGCGCGGCGCCGATCGCCTGCTCGACTTCCGCCGCCGTGGCATCGCGGACGTGGCCGACAAGATCATCCGGATCGGCGGGGTTGGGCATGTCATGCCCGCCATGGGTATCAGTGCCGGCATCGGACCGGGTGCCGTCGCCGAGGACCGGCGCTGCCTGGAAGCGCCGGTCACGGAACGGACGCCTGGCCCCCTCGATGCAGTCGAGATCGGCCAGGTCGCCGAGATCGAAGCCCCGGGCGTTGCGGCGGCTCGGCAGGAAGATCTCCGGACCGTTGGCTAGCTTTGGATTGATCGGATGGACGACGTCGTCGAGCGCCTCGAAGGGACAGGCAACCACGGTCTCCGGCGGCACGTTCTCGTCGACGATCTGATTGACGAACGAGGAGTTGGCCCCGTTTTCAAGCAGGCGCCGGACCAGGTAGGCAAGGAGGTCGCGGTGCTCGCCTACCGGCGCATAGATCCGGCAACGCGTGCCATGACGGTGTCTGACGATATCGTGCAACCGCTCGCCCATGCCATGCAGTCGCTGGAACTCGAATGCCTCCGTCGGTACCTGCATTTCCTCGGCCATCGCCAGTACGGCCGCCACTGAATGGGCATTGTGGGTGGCGAACTGCGGATAGAGGCGATCGGTCATGCCCAGAAGCTGGCGGGATACGGCCAGGTAGCTGACATCGCTGCCCGCCTTGCGGGTAAAGACCGGGAATCCGTCCAGGCCCAGTGCCTGGGCGCGCTTGATCTCGGTGTCCCAGTACGCGCCCTTGACCAGCCGCAGCGTCATCTGGCGGTCAAGGCGCTGTGCCAGCTGATAGAGCCAGTCGACGGTGTCCGCCGCGCGCTGCCCGTAGGCCTGGATCACCATGCCAAAGCCATCCCAGTTGGCGGTGGCGGGATCCTGGAGCACGGCCTCGGCGACCTCGAGGGACAGGTTCAGTCGATCCGATTCCTCGGCATCGATGTTGAAGCCCAGTCCCTTCTCCGCCGCGAGCCGGGCAAGGGCGGTCACTCGCGGTACCAGTTCGTCCAGAACCCGGTCGCGCTGCGCGAGTTCGTAGCGCGGATGCAGCGCCGAGAGCTTCACCGAGATCCCCGGGTTGTCACGACCACTACTGTACTGGGCAGCGTTGCTGATGCGGATGATCGCGTCGCGGTAGGACTCGTAATACGTCTTCGCGTCTTCCGCCGTGCGCGCCGCCTCGCCGAGCATGTCGTAGGAGTAGGTAAAGCCCTTTTTCTCCTGCCCGCGGGCGCGCTTGAGCGCCGCCTCGATCGACTCGCCGAGCACGAACTGCCGACCCATTTCGCGCATGGCCCGCCCGACGGCGGTGCGAATGACCGGCTCGCCGAGGCGCTTGACGGCACCCCGCAGGTTACGGGTCACGCCCTGGCTCGGGTTGTCGAGGATGCGCCCGGTCAGCATGAGTGCCCAGGTCGAGGCATTCACCAGGCTGGAGCTGGAATGCCCCATATGCTGACCCCAGTCAGAGGGACGGATCTTGTCTTCGATGAGGGCATCGATGCTGGGGGCGTCCGGGACGCGGAGCAGGGCTTCGGCCAGGCACATGAGGGCGATGCCCTCGTCGGTCGACAGGCCGTACTCGGCAAGGAAGACCTCCATCAGCCCCGGGCGGGCGCTCTGGCGGATCTCCCGGACCAGGTCGGCGGCGCTGGCGACGATAGCCTGGCGCTGCTCGGGTGCAAGGTCGGCCCGGTCGACAAGCCGTTGCAGCGTCGTGATCTCCGAGCGACGCATGCCATGGGTCAGGGCCGCCGGAAGCTCGACGGGACGATCGGTCTCGAGTGCACTGATTCTTGTGTCCATGGAAGTCACAATAACCGAGAAGAAATGGTAGTTTGTCCTTAAAACAACAGATGCACTAGTCAATTGATCTTTTTTAAGGGGTAATAAAGTGACAGACGAACCTGCCAGGACGGCGGCGCTCGATCGCCTGGACCAGACAATCCTGCGCGTGCTGTCGGTCAACGGCCGGATCAGCGTGGCCGAGCTGGCACGGCGCATCGGCCGCTCCAAGACTCCGACCCAGGCGCGGTTGCAGCGGCTGGAGAAAAACCGTGTGATCCGGGGCTATCGGGCCATCCTCGATCCGATCGGGATCGGTGCGGCCCATGTGGCGTTTGTCGAAGTGCGCCTGTCAGATACGCGCGAATCCGCGCTGAAGGATTTCAACGAGGCCGCTCGGGGCGTTCCGGAGATCGAGGAATGCCACCTGATCGCGGGAGGGTTCGACTATCTGCTCAAGGTGCGCACACCGGATATCTCGAGCTATCGCCGGGTGCTTGCGGACTCGATCTCCAGCCTGCCCCATGTCGCCTCCACCAGTACCTACGTCGCGATGGAGGCGGTCAAGGAACTCGGCCCCTGAAAACCCTCAGGCGAGCAGCAGGTCGTAGGCGATCTTGAGCGCGAATCCCAGAAACGCCATACCGGCGAGCCGCTCGATCCAGTGCTGATGGTCCTCGAGCCGAACCAGCAGGCCCGTGGAGGCGGTGACCAGGCTGATCGTCGAGAACCAGGCCATGGCGCAGGTCCCGACGATGGCGATGACTGCGGCGATGATGATCGGCGGTGTCTCGGGTTTGAAGGCGCTACCGAAGATGCTGGCGAAAAAGACGATGGCCTTGGGGTTGGTCAGATTGACGAGTAGTCCCAGAAGGAGCGGGTTCCGGGGGCCACCCGGGGCATTCACCGGCTCTGCCTCGATATGCCGGACGGGCGATCGCGTCAGCAGAAGACGGAGGCCGAGATAGCCCAGAAAGAGCGCACCACCGGTGCGGATGACCACCTCGAACCAGTCGAAGCGACTGGTGAGCGTCGACAGCCCGATGGCGCTGAGCGCCGCGTAGAACGTAATGCCGATGCTCACCCCCAGGGCGGTCAGCACGCCCGCGCGGGTGCCACGGCCGATGGTATTGCGCACCACCGCCACGAAATCCGGACCCGGCAGCATCAGCGCCGGCGAGAAAACGGCGAACACGCCGAGAATCGGGAAAAGGGACTGCATCATTCGCTCACCAGGCCGTCACCGCGTGTGATACCGGAATAATGGTCGACGATGCTGCAAGGTGGTCCACGGGCAGGAAGAGGAAATACCAAAAAGGGGTTGGTGGCCAGGGAGAGAATCGAACTCCCGACACGACGATTTTCAGTCGTCTGCTCTACCGACTGAGCTACCTGGCCATCGGAGATGAGTATTCAAACCGATGCGCCGGGACGGGTCAAGGTCGAGCGCCTATAATCGCGCTCATGACACGACGTATCCTCCTCCTCTCCGCCTACCAGGCCGACAGCCACGCCTGGTGGACGGGCTGGCTTCAACAGGCCTTTCCCGAAATCGAGTGGCGACTGCTGACGCTGCCCGGGCGGCATTTCAAGTGGCGCATCCGCGGCAACCCGCTGTCCTGGCTCGATCAAATCGAGGCGGCCAGCGAGGGCGTCGACCGGGTCATCGCCACCTCCATGGTGGACCTGGCGACGCTGCGCGGCCTCTACCCGCCCCTCGCCGGGCTGCCGACCGATTACTACTTCCACGAAAATCAGTTTGCCTATCCCGTCGGGCCGGACCAGCGGCCATCACTGGAGCCACAGATCGTCCAGCTCTACGGCGCGCTGGCGGCGGATCGCTTGCTGTTCAACTCCGAATGGAATCGCACCAGCTTTCTGGAGGGCGTCGGGACATTGCTCCGCCGCATGCCCGACGCGGTGCCATCGAGGATCGTCGAGCGCCTCGCGCCGCGTGCCCACGTCGTGCCTGTCCCGATAACGCCGGTCGAATCGGCGCCGAGTAGTGCTGCCGATCATGGTCAACGCGTCGACCGCGATCCACGCCTGATCCTCTGGAATCACCGCTGGGAGTACGACAAGGCGCCGGAGGTGTTCGCCGAGGCGTTGCTGGCACTGGCCGATCGCGGCGTAGAGTTCCGCCTGGCATTGCTGGGGGGCCGTCCGGCCCGGACGCCGGCGGCACTGGCGCGGATCGAAGAGGCACTGAGCGATCGCATCGTCGCCAATGGCCGCGTCCCGCGAGCCGACTACGATGCGTTACTGCGACGCGCCGGGATCGTGCTGAGCACCGCCATCCACGAGTTCGAGGGGCTGGGCATGCTCGAGGCCACGGCGGCCGGTGCTACGCCGCTGGTGCCTGATGCCCTGGTCTATCCCGAGCAGTACCCGGCGGTGCATCGCTATCCCGCCGGCGATGCCGGCGCCCTGGCGGCACGGCTTGCCGACTGGCTCGCCCACAGTCCGCCCGCCGCGCCGGATGTCAGCGCCTGGACGGCAACCGCCCTGCGGCCTCGCTGGGCGGCGATGCTGGACGGCGCGTAACCCGCCTCATCGACGGTTCACTCGTCGGGCTGATAGTCCGGCGGCGGTGCCGAGCCGGGGCCGAAGAAGAACTTCTCCATCTCCTGCTCGAGGAATTGCCGGGCCTTCGGGTCCATGGGCGATAGGCGGTACTCATTGATGAGCATGGTCTGGTGGCCGACCCACATCTTCCAGCCCTCCTGACTGACGTTCTCCAGGATCCGCTGGCCGAGTTCGCCGGGATAGGGTTGGCGCTTGAGTCGCTGGCCTTCGCGACCGAGTTTGATGCAGTGGATGGTGTCATCGCTCATGTCGGGGACTCCTCTTGATGGAGTAGGCGTTGCACCGGGGCCGGCAGCCCGGGTGCGCTGTCTGCGTGCGGGTTATACCAGAGCCGGTCGGCGTCCTCGATGCCGTGATCGGACAGCAGCCGTGCGCGGACCGGCTGAATGGTCAGGCTGAAATGCGTGAACTCGTGGCGCAGCGGCGGCAGTGCGTCATCCACCAGCTCGATCTCCAGTCGGCGCTCATCCCGCGCCCAGTCCTCGGTCGGGGGTGTCGCCTCGGGCAGCGACCAGAGCCCGGCCCAGATCCCGGTAGGTGGTCGGCGCTCGAGCAGAATCCCCTGGGGGCCGTGGATGATCATCATGGTGGTGGTTCGCAGCGGTTTCTCGCGCTTCGGCTTGCGACCGGGATAGGCGCCCGGGTTGCCCTGCGCGAACGCCTGGCAGCCCGACTGCAGCGGGCAGTGCGGACACCGGGGCTGCCGGGTACAGACCGTGGCGCCCAGGTCCATCATCGCCTGGTTGAAGTCACCCGTTCGCTGCGCGGGGGTTACCGCCTCGCTGCGCGCCCAGAGCGCCTTCTCGTTGGCGCTGCGGCCGGGCCAGCCGGGGATGGCGAAGTAGCGCGCCAGTACCCGTTTGACGTTGCCATCGAGGATGGCATGAGGCGCATCGCGCGACAGCGACAGGATGGCGGCGGCGGTGGACCGGCCGATGCCCGGCAGATCGGCCACGGCGTCCCGCATGTCGGGAAACTCCCCGCCGTACTCCGCCACCAGGCGCCGGGCACAGTCATGCAGGTTGCGGGCCCGGGCGTAGTAGCCCAGCCCCGCCCAGTGGGCGAGGACCTCGTCGCGATCCGCCGCCGCCAGGGTCTCCACGTCGGGGAAACGGGCCATGAACCGCTCGAAATAGGGGATGACCGTCGCGACCTGGGTCTGCTGGAGCATCACCTCCGAGATCCACACGCGATAGGGCGTCGCCGGGTGCTGCCAGGGCAGGTCATGCCGCCCGTGCTGGTCGAACCACGCGAGCACCGCCCCGGCGAACCCCTCGGGCGCCATCAGTTGAACAGGCCCTCCAGCCGGTCACGGACCTTGTCGACCTCCTCTTCCACCCGCTCGCGGATCTGCGTGCCCTGGCTCTCCTGGATCACCCGGGCGATATCGAGACGGATTTTCGGATCCGCCCAGTTACCCTCGATCCGCAGCGGAATGGACACGCCGCGCAGCTCTTCCGGCGGCTGGCCACCCTGTCCCTGCAGGCTGCCGACCACATCGACGTTCAGCGAGAGTGCCAGGGTCTGCTCGACCAGGTCGGTCTGGCCGTCGCCGCGGATGCGCAGCACCGGCGAGTCCATGGCGATGTCGTCGGTGCGGGCAATACCGTCACGGACCGTTACGCTGCCGGTTAGGCTGGTGAAGTCGGTGCTCGGGTTCTCGTCTTCGGGGGGTGGTGTCTCGCCCTGGACCCGTGCCAGGGCGGCACGGATCAGCCGGGCGATGTTCACGCCCTGGAAGGCGCCATCGCGGATGCTGAAGTCGCCGTCGGCGTTGAGGGTGGCGAGCGGCGCGTCACCGGCCGACAGCGCCATGTCGCCACTGGCGTTGATGCCCGCCGTGCCCGTGAGGCGCTCGAAGCCGGTCAGGGCGGTCAGCAGGGGACCCATCGCCACGCCGTTCAGGCCCTCGTTGAAGGCGAGCGGCATCCGGCTACTTTGGGTACCGAGGCGGATATCGCCGCCGTAGTCACCCTCGTAGAAGCGGGCGGACAGGGGATAGACGCGCCAGCCCCCGTCGGTGGGTGCGATATCGGCGCTTAGCTCGGTGATGGTCAGGTCGTTGGCGCGCAGGTCGGTGTCGCGTAGCGACAGGCTGCCGTCGCGACGAAACACCAGGTCGCCGTCGATGCGGGTGTCCCACTGCTCGCCGTTACGCTTAACCATCGCCTCGAGGCTGATGGGGGCGGTCCGGCCGAGGGCGATGGCGCCCAGGTCGAGGTTGAGCGGATCGATGGTCAGGCTGTCACCGGTGGTGGCGTCGGTATAGCGCACCCGCCCGCCGGACAGATCGATGCCGCCCAGGCTCAGCCCGGCCAGCCAGTCGGGCAGGGCGCCGCCGCCGCTCGCGCCGGCGTCCACGGTCTCGGCCTGGCCCCCGGCGCCGGCGAACGCCCAGTTGGCATCGCCCGCCTCGTTGCGGATCAGGTTGATAACGGGCCGGTCGATGCGCAGGGTCTCGAGCTCGATTTCGCCGGAGAGCAGCGGCATGACGGCCATGCCGGCACTGACACCCTCGGCGGTGACCAGCGGCTCATCGCCGAAGCCGCCACCGCTGCCCAGCCGGATGCCGCCCAGGTCGATGGCGAGCCGCGGGAAAAGGCTCCAGCCGATCTCGTCGTCAATGGCGAACGACCGGCCCAGCTGGTCCTCGACCGCGGTGGTGATCCGGTCGCGGTAGTCGTTGGGGTCGAAGAGCAGGGCGACGGCCGCCACGGCGATAACGATCAGCCCGACGAGGCCGCCGAGCACGATGAATAGCATTCTCATGGAATGGTTCTCTTGTTGGTATGCTTGTTCGGAATCATAACGCCGAAAGGGAAAAATGGGCGATCGGACGATGCGCGGGCCGCGAAAGGGACGGTGCCAGACACTGCGGCAGTGGCTGCTCGCCATGGCGCTACTGACGGCGGCCGTGCCGGCGGGCGCGGCGCCGCTGCATGTCGCCGTCGCCTCGAACTTCCTCACGCCGCTGGAGACCCTGGCCGACGCCTTCGCCGAGCAGGGTGGGGGTGAGCTGCTGATCAGTGCCGGGGCCACCGGCCAGCTCTACACACAGATTACCAACGGCGCCCCCTATGACGTCTTCCTGGCGGCGGATCAGGCCCGTCCCCAACGCCTGGTGGACGAGGGGCTGGCCCGCGCCGATCGGCATATCACCTATGCCCGCGGCCAGCTGGTGCTCTGGGCCCGGCCCGGCATCGCGCTGCCGGCAAAGGGCCTGGCCGGGCTACGGCCCGAATTGGTGACCCGTCTCGCCATCGCCAATCCAGCGCTGGCGCCGTATGGCCGCGCCGCGCGGGAGGCGCTGGAGGCGACCGGTCAGTGGGCGGCACTGGAAGATCGCATCGTCCAGGGGCAGAACGTCGGCCAGGCGTTCCAGTATCTCGCCACTGGCAATGTCAGCCATGCGCTGGTGGCGGCGTCCTACACCCGGCACGACAACCGCCCGGCGGGCGCACACCAGGTGGTTGATACGGACTGGCATGCCCCGGTTCGCCAGGATGCAGTCATTCTCGAGCGGACCGATTCGCCCGACCAGGCGCTGGCGTTTCTCGCGTTTATGCAGGGTCCGGCCGCCACGGGTATCCTGCAGGATTTCGGTTATCAGCCTATGGATGAATCCCAATGAATCTCACCCCGGTGTGGATCAGTCTGCAGCTCGCGAGCGTCACCGTTGCGGTGCTGCTGGTGCTGGGAACGCCGCTCGCCTGGTGGCTGGCGATGGGCCGCAGCCGCTGGCGGGTGCCGGTGGATGCCCTGGTCGCCCTGCCGCTGGTGCTGCCGCCCACCGTGCTGGGCTTTTACATGCTCATCCTGCTCGGGCCCGACGGGCCGGTCGGGGGGCCGTGGCTGGCGGTGACCGGCAACACGCTGACCTTCAGCTTTACGGGGCTGGTGATTACCTCGGTGCTCTATTCGCTGCCGTTCGTGGTCCAGCCGCTGCGCGATGCTTTCAGCAGCGTCGGCGGGCGACCGCTGGAGACCGCCGCCATGCTCGGTGCAAGCCCGCGGGATGCATTCCTGACGATCGCCTGCCCGCTGGCGAGGCGGGGGTTCGTGACGGCGGGGGTGCTCGGCTTTGCCCATACCCTGGGGGAATTCGGCGCGATCCTGATGGTGGGCGGCAGTATTCCCGGCGAGACGCGGGCGGTCGCCATCGCGATCTTCGAGCATGTCGAGACCCTCGAATACGGTGCGGCCCATGCGCTGTCCGCCGGGTTGCTGGTGTTCTCGTTCGTCGCGCTGCTGGGGATTTACACCCTCAACGGACGCCGGGTGGGGGTGAGCGTATGACCGCCGCCGCGCTCGAATTCGATGTAACGCTGGATCGACCCGGCTTCAGCCTCGCCGCCGAGGGCCGGCTGGAACCCGGCGTGACAGCGCTCTTCGGCCATTCCGGCTGCGGCAAGACCAGTCTGCTGCGCTGCCTCGCCGGGCTGGAGCGCGGTTGCCGGGGCACCATCCGCCATGGCGAGCAGCCCTGGCAGAGCCGTGCGGTCGCATTGCCGCCGCATCGGCGTGCGGTGGGGCTGGTATTCCAGGACGCCCGGCTTTTCCCGCACCTGAGTGTCCGGGGCAACCTCGACTATGCCGAGCGGCGGCGGCGCGAGGATGGACCCGGCCGCGCCGAGGTCATCGACGGGCTGGGGCTGCGTAAACTGCTTGACCAGGCGCCGTCGGCGCTCTCCGGCGGCGAGGCACAGCGCGTGGCGCTGGGTCGGGCGCTGCTCGCCGGCCCGCGTCTTCTGCTGCTCGACGAGCCACTGACCGGCCTCGATAGCGCCCGCCAGCGCGAGATCATGCCGCTGCTGCGAACCATCCCCGAGCGGTTCGGGATCCCGGTTCTGTATGTCACCCACGCCCGTCACGAGGTGCTGGCGCTGGCGGACCGGATAATGCTGATGCGCGAAGGCGGCGTGCTGACCCACGCATCGGTCAGCAGCGTGTTCTCGTCGCCGGACTACTGGGCGCTGCTCGGCCAGCCCGAGCCGGTGGTGATCTGGCCGGGCCGGGTCGTCGCCCGCGATAACGACTGGGGTCTGACGGTGTTGGCCACCGATGCCGGCCGACTGCGGATCAGTGAGATCAGTGCCGATCCCGGCGACCCGGTGGCACTGCGGGTGGCGGCCCGCGACGTCGTGCTGACCCTGGAACCCCCCACCGCGACGAGTATGCTCAATAGCCTGCCGGTACGGGTGGAGTCGCTGCAGACCGTCCGCGAGGGCGTGGTGCGCGTGCAGCTGGGCGTCGGTCACAAGGCCTCGCTGTGGACCGAAGTGACGCGGCAGTCGGTGGCGGCGCTGCGACTGGAGACGGGCCGGCGCATCCATGCATTGATCAGGCCTGAAGTGCTTGGCCTTGATCATTGATAAAGGCTAATGACGCGGGGGTTTACGCCCCGCGGGCTGGGCGTCAGACTTCGCGATTTCGCAGTGCACCAAACCAGGCGGAGGCGCATCCATGGCAGGCACGTCGGAGCAGAACTGCCGGGTTGAATACCGCGGGCGGGAAATCGTGATCAGTGGCCCGGCGCGCGAGGCCCATGCCCAGGCACAACGGATCATCCGCCGCTTCGCCTGTAGTGCCGTGCCCTACCGGATGGCGCACGCCGAATCCGACCAGGTGATCCTCAAACCGGCCTGATTAGCCGGCCTGTTCCGCCAGGCGCGCCGGCAACTCGAACCCGTCCCGCAGCGGGTCGTCTCTCTCCACCTCGAACTCGCCGGCGCCGCTCCGGTATCCCGTCCCGGTGACCGTGACGATCAATCGTCCGTCCTCCCGTACCTCGCGGATCGCGCCGTCGAAGGCAATGCCGCTCAGTCCCGAGACTGCGCAGGTCTCGCCCGCTGCAATGCCGTTGTCCTGATGGGCGAGCGCCAGCCGGCCGGCAATGCCCGAGCCCGTGGCGCTGCGATCGACCTGGCCGCCGCCGAAAACGCAGAGATTACGGGTCTCGCCATTGGCCGAGGGGGCCTGGCCGTCGGTGAGCAGGCAGCCGTACAGGAACCCCAGATCGGGCGTATCTGGATGGTCGATCACGAGCTGCTCGCGGCCGGCGACGATGATCGCCCGGGCCGCCGCAATCAATGTCTCGTACGCGCTTGTGTAGAGATCGAGCCCCAGCCGGCTGGCGGGCAGGACGGCGTAGTAGGCGCCGCCGTAGGCGATATCGACATCGATGCGGCCGTGGTCTGGTAAGGAGAGTGCCTGTCCCGTTGCGCCGGCGAACACCGGTACGCTGTCAAAGCTCACCGCGCCGATCGGGCCATCGGCGGGCGTTGTCACGCGCACCGCGACCGGGCCGCAGGGGCATTGCAGATGAAAGTGGGTGACCGGCGGGGTCGGGGTCACGCGACCGGTCTCGAGCACCCAGCGGCCAAGGGCGATCGTGGCGTGGCCGCACATGGTGCTGTAGCCCTCGTTGTGCATGAACAGAACCGCCAGCGCACAGTCCGGGTGGTCGGGCTCGGTGGGCCAGACGCCATACATGTCGGCATGACCGCGGGGCTCGAGCATGAGATGCCGGCGGACGGCATCGTGCCGCTCCATGGCATCGCGGCGCTTGTCGAGCAGTGTTTCGCCGGCGAGCGTCGGCGCCCCGCCGGTAATGATGCGCACCGGCTCGCCGGCGGCATGCAGGTCGGTATAGCGGTAACGCCGGGTCTCGGCGGTCAATGCGCCGCTCCGGGTTGGTCGACACCATCCACGCGACGAGGCAGCCCGAGGGGATTGTCGTCCCGCAGGGTCGGCGGCAGCGCTGCGGGCGGCATGTCCTGCAGGGCTACCGGGCGCAGGAATCGCTCGATCGCGCGGGTCCCTACCGAGGTGGTGCGGCTGTCCGTGGTCGACGGGTAGGGGCCGCCATGGACCATCGCCTCGCCCACCTCGACACCGGTGGGAAAGCCATTGAACAGGACCCGGCCCGCACGCTGCTCGAGCCGGGTGATCAACGCCGCCTGGTCGTCGAGCTCGCTGTCGCGGGCATGGATACCTGCGGTGAGCTGCCCGACCAGCCCCTCGGCGACGGTCTCGAAGCCGGTGGCGTCATCCAGCGTGACCACCAGCACCGCCGGGCCGAACACCTCGTCGGCGAGGTCCGGCTGCGCGTTGAGTATCTCGGCAGCGGTGATAAAGGCCGTGGCCCGGGCCCGATGCTCGGCACTGTCGCCGGCCGCGAGCCGCTCCACGCCCTCGGCCGCCGCGAGCCGTTCACAGCCCGCCTCGAAGGCGGCGAGGATACCGCTATGCAGCATGATCGCCGGCGCCATCGCCTCGACCGCCTGGATCAGCTGTTCGCGAAAGGTCTCGAAGCCCTCGCCCCGGCGCACGAAGACCAGGCCGGGCTTTGTGCAGAACTGCCCGCAGCCCAGCGCCACCGAGCCGGCCAGTCCCCGGGCGATGGCCTCGGGCCGGTCGGCGAGGGCGCCGGGCAGGACGAATAGCGGGTTCACGCTCCCCATCTCGGCATGCACCGGGATGGGTCGGTCACGTTCGGCGGCGATGCGCTGCAGGGCCAGTCCACCGCGCTGCGAGCCGGTAAAGCCCACGGCCTCGATGGCCGGATGGCGGACCAGTGCCGCCCCCAGGTCATGCCCGGCGCCCTGCAGCATCGAGAACACGCCCGCCGGCAGATCGCTGTCGGCAACGGCCGCCTCCACCGCCTCGGCGGCGAGCGCCGAGGTGCCGGGATGCGCCGGATGCGCCTTCACCACCACCGGGCAGCCCGCCGCCAGGGCGGAGGCGGTGTCGCCGCCGCAGACCGAGAACGCCAGCGGGAAATTGCTGGCGCCGAACACCGCGACCGGACCCAGCGGGATGTTGCGCTGGCGCAGATCGGGTTTGGGGGCCGGTTGCCGGTCGGGATCGCCGTGATCGATGCGCACCCCCAGGAAGCCGCCCTCGCGCACGACCCGGGCGAACATCCGCAGCTGACCCGTGGTTCGAGCGAGCTCGCCGCGAATGCGCGGCTCGGGCAGGCCGGTCTCGGCGCCGGCACGCTCGACAAACGCATCGGCACGGGCCTCGAGTCCTTCGGCAATGGCCTCGAGGAGGCCGGCCCGCGTCGCAAGCGGGGCGTCGGCGAAGCGATCGGCCGCCGCTGCCGCGGCCTGGCAGGCCGCATCGATTTCCTCCGGCGTTGCCTCGACGAACGCTGGCGCGAGTCGCTCGCCGCTGGCGGCGTCCTCGGCCTGGAAGGTCGCGTGGCCGGCTGCACGGCGTGCACCGGCGATGAATTGATCGGTGGTCAGAGTCATATGCGGTTACCGGCTGGACGAAGTGGGTTGTGTCGGCATGGCGGCGACCAGGACCCGACCGGCGGCCAGGTCCCAGAGCGACTGGCCGACGCTCTTGAAGATAACGGGGCCGTCGCCGGGCGGTCGGGTGTTGTCGAGGACCACCGCCTCCAGCGTGGTCGCCCGATCCCAGTCGAAATGCCCCGAGGCACGGGCCTTGATCAGGTCGCCCGCCTCGTCCCGGGCGCCTTCGGCGCTGTCGATGACGATCCGGCCCTGCGCGATCAGCTCAGGCGGGATCTCGGCCATGTGGGCGCGGAATGCCCCCACGGCGGCCACGAAGGTGTCGGCAGGCAGTGACGCCGGCAGGATGGGCGCGGTGGCGGTCGTGGCGGCCACGATCAGGCGTACCTGCTCGAGGACCGTTGCCGGGTCATCGATCACCGTGACGTCCATCCCGGCCCGGTTCATCTCCGTGGCGAGGGCCTCGGCCCGTGACCGGGTGCGCGAGGTTAGATAGGCCCGGCGCACGCCGAGCCCGTCCCGGAATGCCTCGAGATGCGTCCGCGCCTGTGTGCCGGCGCCATAGACGAGGACCGGAGTATCAGTGCGCGGGGCCAGGTGCTGCGCGGCGAGCAATGAGACCGCGGCGGTGCGCCGGGCCGATACCGCACCGCCATCCACCAGCAGCCGGCGCTCGCCGGTGGCGGCATCCAGCACCACCATCTCGCCCTGGATGGTGGGTCGCTGGTGGCGGCCGTTATGCGGATGGACCGTGACCAGCTTGGTGATCGCAATCTGCGAGTCGGTGGCCGGCATCAGCAGGAGCGTGCCGCCCTCGGCCAGCGACATGGCGCCACGGGGCGGGCATTCGGTGTCGCCCGCCCGGGCGCTGGCGAGGATGTCGGCACAGGCGTCGGCCACGGCCTGGTAGTCGAGTCGCGCGAGTGTCTGTTCGCGATCGAGGAACTGCATGGTCAGTTCACCGAAAAGCCGTGGGCGAAGGGATCGCGATCATCGATGAAGATCGTGTTGTAGCCGGTGACCCGGGCCCAGCCGCTGATCCGCGGCCGGATGCCGGCGTGTGGACCAACGGTCTCGGTGGCGATCACCTCGCCGGTGAAGAGGCTGCCGATCACGCTCTCGTGCACGAACCGATCCCCCACCGCCAGTCGGCCGCGTCCATTGAGCTGGGCCATCCGGGCCGAGGTGCCGGTACCACACGGCGACCGGTCGATGGCGCGGTCGCCGTAGAACACCGCGTTGCGGGCATCGGCGCCCGGGTCATGGGCGGGCCCGGTCCACATAACGTGCGATACGCCGTGAATGGTCGGGTCGTCGGGGTGGACGGGATCGACGATCGCGTTCAGGCGCCGGCGCACCTCCGGGGACAGGCGCAGGATGTCGTCGATGCGCAGGCTGTCGAGGCCGTCGAATCCGGGCTGGGGGTCGAAGATGGCGTAGAAGTTGCCCCCGTAGGCGATATCGCAGCGCAACAGGCCCAGTCCGGGGACCTCTACCTCGACGTCGGTGGCCTCGAGCCAGGCCGGGACGTTGCGCAGGCTCACCGATTCGACGAATCGCCCCCGCTGGTCATAGGTCACGTCCACCCGGCCCGCCGGGGTCTCGAGCGCCAGCGCGCCGGGTATCGCGGGGTCGACCAGCCCCTCCTCGATGGCGGTGGTAACCGTGCCGATGGTGCCGTGGCCGCACATCGGCAGGCAGCCCGAGGTCTCGATGAACAGGACCCCGAGCTCGCAGTCGGGCCGGGTGGGCGCGTAGAGGATCGAGCCCGACATCATGTCGTGACCGCGGGGCTCGAACATCAGCCCCTGGCGGATCCAGTCGTGATGGGCGAGGAAGTCCTGCCGGTAGTCACTGAGGCTCTCGCCGCGCAGGCGCGGACCGCCTCCGGCGACGACCCGGACCGGATTGCCGCAGGTATGCCCGTCGATGCAGAAAAACGTATGCCGTGCCATGGATCAGACCGACGGCCGGGCGGCGAGGGCCTTTTCGATGATGGCGCTTACCCGGTCGCGCTCGTCACCGACGAGGGGTAGACGCGGGGGGCGGACCGTTTCGCTGCCCCGGCCGGCGATCTGCTCCGCGAGCTTGATCATCTGTACGAGCTTGGGGTGGGTGTCCATGTGCAGCGAGTCCATCATCCAGCGATAGATGCGCACCGCGGGCTCGAGGCGTCCCGCCTGCAGATGGTCGTAGATCGCCACGCTCTCGCGCGGGTAGACGTTCGCGAAGCCGGATACCCACCCGATCGCGCCGACCGTCATGCACTCCAGCGCCACGTCATCGACGCCGGCCATGATCGCGAGGGCCTCGGGGGCGAGATTGATGAGGTCGTTGATCCGGCGCGGATCCTCGGAAGACTCCTTGACCGCGACGATATTCGGTGTCGCCGAGAGCTCGATCAGTGTCTCCGGGTCGATGTCGATGCCGTAGGAGGCGGGATTGTTGTAGATCATCGCGGGCAGCGAGCAGGCCTCGGCGACGCTGCGGATATGGGTGACGAGCTCGCGACGGTCCGCCTTGTAGACCATCGCCGGCAGGATCATGATGCCGTTCGCGCCGATGGCCTCGACATCGCGGACGAACCGGCAGGCGGTATCGGTGGTGTACTCGGCCACGCCGGTAATGACCGGGACGCGACCGTCACTTGCCCGGCAGGCGGCACGAATGACCTCGAGCTTCTCGTCGGCGGATAGCGAGGTGTTCTCGCCGCAGGTGCCGAGCATGACCAGCCCGTGCACGCCATCGCGGACGAGGTTGTCGACAACCCGCTCGGTCGCCTCGATGTCGAGCCGGTGATCGGGATGGAACTGCGTGGTGACAGCCGGATAGATGCCGCGCCAGTCAGGGGTCATGGGCCTTTCCTCCTCAGGTAAGTGACCGTGCTTCTTGCTGGCCATCGTATATTGTATAAAGTTATCGAGCGGGATAGGGATGGTCAATGCTATGAATCTGCACAGTGGCGGTGAACGGCAGACCGTGGCCGGCATGCTCGTCAGCGAGATGCGCGCGCGGATTCTCAACCTGGAATTCCCCGAGGGCGTGGCGCTGCGCCAGGACAGCCTTGCCGCCGAGTTCGGGGTAAGCCGCATCCCCTTGCGCGAGGCGCTGTTGCAGCTCGAGGGCGAGGGGCTCGTCACGCAGACGGCCCACAAGGGCTACGCCGTGAGTGTCCTGTCGCTCGAAGAGATCCGCGAGATCTTCGATCTGCGCGCGCTCATCGAGGTGGACTTGCTCCAGCGGGCGCTGCCGCATATCACCTCGGCGGTGATCGCCGAGGCACGCCAGGTGCTCGCGCAGTTCGACGAGAGCCTGGCCGCCCCGTCCGCCGAGCGCCAGTGGGGGCATTTCAACTGGCGGCTCCATGCGACCCTGTGTGCGCCGGCCGGGCGGCATCGCAGCCTCGACATCCTGCGCAAGCTCCACCGCAATGCCGATCGCTATCTGCGCCTGCAACTCAATCTCTCCGAGCACAACAACGCCCGGGCGCGGGAGGAGCACCAGCGGCTCGTCGCACTCTGTGAGCAGCGCGACAACGCCGAGGCCAGCCGACTGCTCAACGAACACATCCTTGCCGCCCGCGACGATCTGCTCGAGTTCCTCTCGGCGCGCCGGGCCCATGACTGAGAAAGAGCCCCCTCCATGAAAATCACCGCGATCAATATCTATCAGATCGATCTGCCTCTCAGCGAGGGGCGCTACGCCTGGTCGGGCGGCAACAGCGTCGAGGTCTTCGACTCGACGGTCGTCGAGATCGAGACCGATGCGGGGCTCACCGGTGTCGGCGAGGTCTGCCCGCTCGGCCCCGCCTATCTGCCGGCCTATGCCGAGGGGGCGCGGACCGGCCTGCAGATGCTCGCGCCGCAGCTGATCGGGCTTGATCCGACCCGGCCGATGCAGATCAGCCACCACCTCGATCGCGCGCTGCGTGGCCACAACTACGTTAAATCGCCGATCGATGTCGCCTGCTGGGATCTCCTCGGCAAGGCGACGGGGCAGCCGGTCTGTCACCTGCTGGGCGGGCGCTATGGCGAGTCGATCGGACTCTATCGCGCCATTTCCCAGCAAAGCCCCGAGCAGATGGCCGAGCGCTGCCGCCAGTACCAGGACGAAGGCTACACGCGGTTCCAGCTCAAGGTCGGCGGCGATCCGGATACGGACATCGACCGCATTCATGCCTGTGCGGCGGTGATGCGCCGCGGCGACACGCTGGTAGCCGATGCCAACACGGGCTGGACCCGGCATGCGGCGATGCGGGTGGCGGCGGCGATCGCCGATCTCGACGTCACCATCGAACAGCCCTGTGCCGACTACGCAAGCTGCCTGCAGATACGCCGGGCGACCCGGCGTCCGTTTGTCCTCGATGAGTCCGTCGACGGCATGGCCTGGTTATTGCAGGGGATTAGCGACGGAGCAATGGATGTCGTCAACATCAAGATCGCGAAAGTGGGCGGACTCACCCGGGCGCATCGCATGCGCGATGTCTGCGCGGAGTCGGGGATCGCCATGACCCTCGAGGACACCTGGGGCGGGGATGTCGCGACGGCGGCCATCGCCCACCTCGCGCATTCCACGCCCGAGGCGTCGCGCTTCTCGGTTACCGACTTCAACAGCTACGTCACCCGGCCCTTTGCCACCGGGGCGCCGCAGCGCGTCGACGGCCGAATAGCCGCATCCACTGCACCAGGACTGGGCGTGGCGCTCGATCATGCAGTACTCGGTGCGCCGGTATGGCGCAGCGCAATGTAACTAGTACTTGCGTGGCGGACCCCGATCGTCTAAACCTTGAAACCGTATAAAATCTCTGGAGGCTAACCTGATGAAAACCACAATCACTGCAATTGCCACGACCGTCGCCCTGGGCGTGGGTCTGGGCGGGGTCGCACAGGCCCAGGACGATTCCATCCTGATCGGGGTTCAGGTCCCCACCACGGGCTCCGAGGCCACCTACGGTCAGGACATGTTCAATGCCGCCGAGCTCGCCGCCGAGGAGATCAACGCCAGCGGCGGGCTGCTCGGCCGCGAGATCGAGCTGATCAATGGCGACTCGGCCTGCGATCCGCAGCAGTCGGTGAACGCCGCCGGCAACCTCGTTTCGCGCGGCGTCGTGGGCATCGTTGGGGGGTACTGCTCCGGCGCCACGCTGCCAACGCTCAAGACCTACGGTGACGAGGGCCTGCCGTTCGTCATCACCGCCTCCAACTCCACCCAGCTCATTCCGGCCAACCCGGGCAACGCCTTCATGATCAACTCCACCGGGGCGGATCAGTCGAAAAAGGCCGCCGAATTTTTCGAGTCGCAGGACATCAAGCGCCTGGCAGTCATCGACCAGGGCGATTCCTACTCCCAGGACCTGGCGGATCTGACCGTCGAGCGCTGGGAGGCGATGGGCCACGAGGTGGCGACCCGCGAGACCGTCAACAAGGGTGAGCAGGACTTCTCGGCGGTGGTCAGCAATGTCCGCTCCAGTGACGCCGAGGCGGTGTTCTGGACAGCCTATTACGCCGATGGCGGCCTGATGATCCGCCAGCTCCGCCAGGGCGGCTACCGCGGCATGATCGCCGTGGGTGATGGTTCCAACTCGCCGCAGCTCTTCGATATCGCCGGTGGTGCCGCGGAGGGCGTGTTTGCCTTCTCCAACCCGACTGCCGAGTTCCTGCCCGAAGCGGCGGATTTCATCGATAACTACCAGGCCGAGTACGGCCAGAGCCCGGGTCCCTACGCACCGCTCAACTATGACGGGCTGAAGCTCATGGCCTGGGCAATGGACAAGGCCGGGACCACGGATCCGGCCGCGGTGGTCGAGGCGCTCGAGTCCACCGATGGCCAGTCCTGGCTGACCGGACCCATTCGTTTTACCGATGACAACACGCTCGCCCGCAGCAACTTCATCATTCTCCAGGGCGAGGATGACGCCTGGACGTTCTACGCGAACTAACACGGCGTCACGGGGCGCGGGTATCGCGGAGTACCCGCGCCTTTTCATTCAAGTTCGGTCAACGGGAGGCTTGGCATGCCGGCCTTTGAGACATTCCTCCAGTCCATTGTAAATGGCCTGGTGCTGGGGTCTTTCTACGCGCTCATTGCGCTTGGCTACACCATGATTTTCGGTGTTATCAAGCTTCTCAATTTCGCCCATGGCGATGTCTACATGATTGGCGCCTTTGTCGGTTTTGGCGTCCTCTCTCTGATCTCGGGGGTGGTCGGGGCCGGCTGGTTCGGTCTCGCCATCGCCATTCTGGTTTCCATGGTCGCGGTCGGCTGCCTTGGAGTGATCATCCAGCGGGTCGCCTACCAGCCCATGCTCTCGGCACCGCGGCTGTCGATCCTCATTACGGCGCTGGCGGTCTCGCTGGTGCTCCAGAACAGTGCACTCAGCCTGACCGATGGCAAGTACACCGCCTTTCGCACCGATCTCGGCTTCGGCGGGTTCGAACTCGGGCGGCTTTTCATCAGCCACCAGGCCATTGTCCTCGTCGCCATTGCGGCGCTGCTCATGATCGCACTGGAGTTTTTCGTCAGTCGCACGATGTACGGCCGTGCCATGCGGGCGGTGTCCATCGACAAGGACATGTGCCGGCTGATGGGCATCAATGTCACCCGGGTCGTGGCGATCACCTTCCTGATCGGCTCGGGGCTGGCGGCGGCGGCCGGCACCATGGCCGGCGCCTACTACGGCAGCATCTGGTATTTCATGGGCTTTCTGATCGGCCTGAAGGCGTTTACCGCCGCCGTCATCGGCGGCATCGGCAGTATCACCGGTGCCATGCTCGGCGGGCTGATCCTGGGGCTGCTCGAATCCTTCGGCACGCAAATATCGTGGATTGGCAGCGAGTGGAAGGACGTTTTCACCTTCGCCATCCTCATCCTTGTGCTGGTCTTCAAACCCACCGGCCTGCTGGGCAAATCTGAAGTGGAGCGGATGTAGTGATAAGTACTGCCAAGCTTGCTGCTGCCGGCGTCGTCGACCGCCTCTACGCCACCTTCGATAGCCCGCGCCGGCAAATGTGGCTGATGGTCGCCATTGTCGTCGTCATGGCGTTGCTGCCACTGGTGATGGGCCGTTACACGACCACCATCATGACCAACGCACTGCTCTACGTGGTGCTCGCCCTCGGGCTGAACATCGTGGTCGGCTATGCCGGCCTGCTGGATCTGGGGTATGCCGCGTTCTTCGCGGTCGGGGCATACAGCGTCGGCATCCTGACGGTGCAGTTCGACTGGAACTTCTGGCTGGCGATCCCGCCGGCGCTGCTCGCGGCCTGCATGGCCGGGGTGATCATCGGCGGGCCTACGCTGCGTCTGCGCAGCGATTACCTGGCGATCGTGACCTTGGGGTTCGGCGAGATCGTGCGCTTCAGCGCCCGGAATCTCGAGATCACCGGCCGGGCGAGTGGTCTGTCGAACATCCCCGAGCCGAGCTTCTTCGGCTATGTCATCGACAGCTACGTCGACTTCTACTACGTCTTTCTGCTGCTCGCGGTGATGGCGGTGGTAGCGAGTCACCGGCTCTATCACTCGCGGCTCGGCCGGGCCTGGCTGTACGTCCGCCACGACGAGGATGCGGCCGAGGCGATGGGCATCAACCGGGTCCGGGTCAAGCTGGCCGCGTACGTCACCGGGTCGGTGTTCGGGGCCATCGGCGGGATCTTCTTCTCGGTCAACCTCGGCGCGATCTCGCCGGAGAGCTTCAGCTTCGAGCAGTCGGTGCTGATCCTCATGGCGGTGATCCTGGGCGGGATGGGCAAGATCCCCGGCGTTATTCTCGGGGCGTTCATCATCATCCTCGGCCCGGAACTGCTGCGCGAGCTCGGTGAGCTGCGGTTGTTGCTGTTCGCCGTCATCATGCTGCTCATCATGCTCCTGCGACCCAGCGGGATCTGGCCGGAACGGCGCAACTAACCGGGGGTTCACGGATGCTGCTCAATCTCGAACAAGTCAGTCTGCGCTTCGCCGGCAACACGGTGCTCGACAAGGTCGATTTCGGTGTCGAGGCCAATTCGCTGGCGAGCCTGATTGGCCCCAACGGGGCGGGCAAGACCTCGCTTTTCAATTCCATCACCGGGTTCTACCGGCCCCAGGAGGGGCGGATCGAGTTCGATGGCGAGCGCGTGCTGCGGCGCAAGCCGCACAAGGTGACCCAGCTCGGCATCGCCCGGACCTTCCAGAATGTCCGGCTGTTCCGGGAGATGTCGGTGATGGAAAACGTCATGTCGGGGATGCACTGCCGCACCCGGGCGGGCGCCTTCGGGGCCGTGTTGCGCACGCCGGGCCAGCGCGCCGAGGAGCGGTACATCGCCGAGGTGGCGCACGACTGCATGCGCTTCGTGGGGGTGGACGAGTATGCCGACCGGCTGGCCACCAACCTGGCGTATGGCTATCAGCGCCTGGTGGAGATCGCCCGGGCGCTGGCAACGCAGCCACGGCTGATCCTGCTCGACGAGCCGGCGGCCGGCCTCAATGCCACCGAGAAGGGCGCGCTGATCGAGCTGATCCGGCGTATTCGCGACGAGCGCGGCATCGCCGTCCTGCTCATCGAGCACGACATGGGTTTGGTCATGCAGGTCTCGGAGCGGATCAACGTCCTCGACTACGGCCGGATCATTGCCAATGGCAACGCCGAGGAGATCAAGAACAATCCACGGGTCATTGAGGCCTACCTGGGACAGGAAGACGAGGAGATGGTGCTGTGACTGAGCCGGTCCTTCGGGTGGAGCAGATCGAGTCGTTCTACGGCAAGATCCAGGCGCTGCGTAGCATCGATATCGAGGTGGCCCCCGGGCAGATCATCGCGGTCCTCGGCAGCAATGGCGCCGGCAAGACCACTACGCTCAAGACCATCTCGGGCCTGGTACGCGCGCAGTCCGGGCGCATCCACTTCGACGGCGAGGACATTACCCGCCTGCCGCCCCACGAGATCGCTCGCAGGGGCGTGGTGCACGTGCCGGAGGGCCGGCATATCCTCAAGGGACTGAGCGTGCAGGAGAACCTCGAGCTGGGCAGCTTTACCGTCACCGACCCGGAGGTCCGGCGCGAGCGGCTGGCGGATGTCTTCGAGCGCTTCCCCATCCTCTCCGAGCGGCGCAACCAGGATGGCTCGCTGCTCTCCGGCGGCGAGCAGCAGATGCTGGCCCTGGGACGGGCGCTGATGCACGGGCCGCGGGTGCTGCTGCTCGACGAACCGTCGATGGGCCTCGCGCCCAAGCTGGTCACCCAGACCATGCGCATCGTCAAGCAGCTCAACGAGGCGGGCACCACCATCTTGCTGGTGGAGCAGAACGTGCGCCTGGCGCTCAAGATCGCGCATTACGCCTACGTCCTCGAGAACGGCGAGATCTACAACCAGGGCGAGGCCTCGGCGCTCGCGGAGGACGACAGCATCGTCCAGGCATACCTGGGGGCCTGATGTCGATTGCGATCGTGGGGACCGGCCCGGCGGGCGCCGCCGCGGCCCGCGGGCTCGTGGCGCGCGGCGCTTCGGTGACGCTGTTCGACGAACAGCCCCGCAGTGGCGGCAATATCCACCGCGTGGGCGCCACCTCCGAACCCACCGCGCTGGAGACTTTCGCGCGGACGTCCGCTCACGTCGAGCTGCGCACCGCCACGCGGGTTCTCTCCACCGAGGCCGGTGGGCGGGTCTGGTTCGATGGCGGGGACGGCGCCGAGTCCGAGGACTTCGACGCCATCGTCCTCGCCTGTGGGGCCTATGATGTGCACGATCCGGTTCCCGGCCTGCCGGCCGCCGGCGTGAGCAGCGCCGGGGCACTGCAGGCGCTGGTGAAGGGGCAGGGGATCGTGCCGTCGGGATCGGTGGTGATCGCCGGCAGCGGGCCGTTCCTATCCGTTGTCGCCGCGGGCCTGGTCCGTACCGGCGTGGCGGTCACCCATGTCCTCGATCGGCTGCGGTGGAGTGACTACCTGCGACTCGCCCCCTGGGGGGTCGGTCTTCCCGGCAACAGCGTCGAGTTCCTGCAGACGCGGCAACGGCTCTGGCGGTCGGGCGTCAACGTCCGTCACGGTGTGGGCGTCTCGGACGTCGCGGAGGGCCGGGTGATCACCGATACGAACGAGCTCATCCCCTTTGATCACCTCGGCCTGAGTGAGCGCTTCGTCCCGCAGACCCAGCTCGCGAGGACCGCCGGCTGCCGGCTCGAGCATGATCCGGTGGGCGGCTACTGGGCGGTCGTCACCGACGCCGTGGGCCGGACCAGCCAACCGGGGATCTACGTGATCGGCGAAGGCCAGGGTATTCGTGGCTGGCGCCACGCCGAGCTCAGCGGTGAGCGGGTCGCCCCGGCGATCATGGCGGATCAGCGCGGTGAGTCGTCACCGCGGCCGGCCGGATCCGGGCGTCGGCGGTTCCTGATCGGATTTGCCCGCGGGCTGGAGCGTCGTCAGCGGGCCCGAGCTACGGAGCGACTGCGCCCGGATGCGGTGATCTGCCCCTGCGAGGGGACCCGGGTGGAGGCGGTCGACGAGGCCGTCGCGCTAGGGCTCGCCGATCTGTCGTCGGTCAAAGTCGTGACCCGCTGTGGCATGGGGCCCTGCCAGGGCCGCTACTGCGAGCCCCAGGTTACCGACCGGATTTGCGCCGCGGGGGCCACGCCGCGGGAAGCACTCAACCAGCGCGCGTTCTCGCGGCCGGTCTCCGTCGCCGAGGTCATCGATGACGCGGGTTGATGCGCTGGTGGTGGGCAGCGGGATTATCGGCAGCTTCGTCGCGCTGGCCCTGCAGGAGCGCGGGCTGCAGGTGATGGTGGTGGACCGGGGCGGCCTGGCGCCGGGGACGTCGCGGAGCAGTGATGGCAACCTGCTTTGCTCGGACAAGTCGCCCGGGCTGATGCTCGATCTCTCCGATCGCAGCCTAGCCGCCTGGCACCGGTTCACCGAGCGCTACGGCAACGACTGCGAGTTCGATCCCAAGGGCGCCACCGTGGTCGCGCGCTCCGACGCGGAGGCGGCGGGGCTGCAGGCCCTGGTCGCCGAGCAGCAGGCCTGCGGGATCGACTGCCGCTTTCTCGACAGTGGCTGGCTGGCGCTGGAACCGCATCTGGGCCCGGATACCGTAGCGGTGGGGTACTGGCCGGGCGACGCCCAGGTGCAGCCCATGCTCGCCTGCTACCAGATCGCGCGCCATCTCCGGAGCAAGGGGGCGATGTACCGGTTCTACGAGGCCATCGAGTGCATGGAGCCACGGGATGAGGGTGTGACCGTGACCCTCTCCGGCGGCGAGCGGATCGAGGCCGGGCATGTCTGCCTGTGTACCGGCGTGTGGACCAACGAAGTGCTGGAACCGCTGGGCCTGTCCGTACCGGTCCAACCGCGTAAGGGGCATATCGCCGTGCTCGAGCGGGGCGATGTCCAGGTCAACTCCAAGATCGCCGATTTCGGCTACCAGGCGGCGGCCGAGAGTACCGATGTCGATGAAACCCGGGTCCAGACCGCGGCGATCATCGAGGCGACCCGCAGCGGTACTATCCTCTGCGGGAGCTCGCGGGAGTTTGCCGGGTTCGATATGGGGGTGGATATGGAGATCGTCCAGCGGCTGCTCGCCGACTGTGTGCGCATCGTCCCCGATCTGCAGCGGTTGCGGGTGATCCGTGGCTACGCCGGGCTGCGACCATTCTCGCCCGATGGCTATCCGCTGATCGGGCCGGTGCCGGGGGCGGAGCGGCTGATCGTCGCCACCGGCCACGAGGGCGCCGGGCACGGGCTGGCGGCAGTGACCGGGGATCTGGTCGCGGCCTGTGTCGCCGACGGCGACACCCATCCCTACGCGGGGCAACTGCACCCGGGGCGGTTCCAGTGACCGAGCCACGTTTTCGCCCGCTCCTCGAGCCCGCCGACTGGATCGGCGTTCGGCTGAATGGCGAACCCCTCGAAGTGCCGCGTGGCATGAGCGTGCTCGCCGGCCTGCTGATCCGCGCCGATGATGCGTCGTCACCGGGGTGGTTCTGCGCTATTGGCCAGTGTCAGCGCTGCCGGGTGCGGATTAACGGTCGCGAGGCGGTTGCCTGCCAGACCTCGCCAGCCGAGGGGGATGTCATCGAGACGCGGGATAGCTGGAGCGGCTGACCGGGATCGAACCGGCATCACTGCCTTGGGAGGGCAGCGCTCTACCATTGAGCTACAGCCGCGATATCTTCCCCAGTATGCGGATTTGATCAATTTCGACAAGCCCCCGCTGTGCCGCTCGCCGAGTGCTCTGCGGTATAATCACGATATGGATGCAAAAACCCCCGAGATCACTATCTTCGTCAATGGCGAGCCCACCCGCGTCGCCAGCGACTGCACCGTCGAGCAGCTCAAGGCGTCGCTGGATGTCGGTCAACGGCGCATCGCCATTGAATTGAACGAGGACGTCGTGCCGCGTAGCGAGCATGCCAGCCGACAGCTTCGCGACCACGACCGTATCGAGATCATCCGCGCCATCGGCGGCGGCTGAGCGACAGAGAGGACACCATGACCCAGCAGGACAGGCTGACCGTTGCCGGTCAGAGCTACGCGTCGCGTTTGCTGATCGGCACCGGCAAATACCGCGACATGGCCCAGGCGGGCGAGGCGATCCGCGCCAGTGGTGCGGAGATCGTGACCGTGGCCATCCGGCGGACCAATATCGGCCAGAACGCCGATGAAGAGAATCTGCTCGATGTCGTGCCCCCGGAGGAGTTCACGATCCTGCCGAACACGGCCGGCTGCTATACCGCCGACGATGCGGTGCGGGTCTGCCGGCTCGCGCGCGAGCTGCTCGATGGCCATGACCTGGTCAAGCTCGAGGTGCTGGGCGACCCCAGGACCCTCTACCCGGATGTGCCCGCCACACTCGATGCCGCGGAGAAGCTCGTCGCCGACGGGTTCAAGGTGATGGTCTACACCAGTGATGATCCCATCGTCGCGAAGCGGCTCGAGGACATGGGCTGCGTCGCAGTCATGCCGCTGGCCTCGCCGATCGGCTCCGGGCTGGGGATCCAGAACCGCTACAACCTGCTGACTATCCTCGAAAACGCCACCGTGCCCATCATCGTCGATGCCGGCGTGGGCACGGCCTCGGACGCGGCCGTGGCCATGGAACTGGGGGCCGATGGGGTGCTGCTCAACACCGCCGTGGCCGCGGCGCAGGATCCGGTCCTCATGGCCTCGGCCATGCGCAAGGGCATCGAGGCGGGGCGCGAGGCCTACCTGGCCGGGCGCATGCCGATGCGCCGCTTCGCCTCCGCGAGCTCGCCGCTGGAGGGCACCTTCTGGCAGGGCGGTCAGTGAGCGGGTGAGCGATCATCCGCACCGACCCATCCGCAGCTTTGTCCGGCGTGAGGGACGGCTTACCGCCGGTCAGCAGCGGGCGCTCGACGACCTGTATCCACGCTATGGCATTGACTGGCCGGGCGGCCCGATCGATGTCGCGACGCGGTTCGAGCGATCGGCGCCGCTGGTGCTCGACATCGGCTTCGGAGACGGCGAGGCGCTGGCGGAAATGGCCGCGGCCCATCCCGGGCGCAACTATCTGGGCGTCGAGGTCTATCGCACCGGCACGGGCCGTCTGCTGCGCCGCATCGAGTCGGAGGGGCTGGACAACCTGAGGGTGCTGCTGGCGGACGCCAGTGAGCTGCTTCGCGACGGACTGGCGTCGGAATCGCTCGCGGGCGTGCAACTGTTCTTCCCCGATCCGTGGACCAAGAAACGCCATCACAAGCGTCGCATCGTCCAGTCCGAATGGCTGGCCCGGGTGGCCGATCGGCTCCAGCCGGGCGGCTTCCTGCATATGGCGACCGACTGGGCGGATTACGCCGAGTGGATGCGCACACTCGCCGAGGCGGAGCCCCGTCTCGAGAACCTCCATGGTGGCTACGCGCCGGACGCCGGCGACCGGCCCGAGACCCGGTTCGAGCGCCGCGGCCTGCGCAAGGGCCATGCGGTGTTCGACCTGGTCCTGCGCCGGATCTGAGATCTGCTAACGACATGTTGACAATGCCACCCTCTGTCACACAACATGTAGTTGTCTTGGTGCTTGATCATAACGGATCAAGTTAAAAGGGAAGCCGGTGAAATGCCGGCGCTGCCCCCGCAACTGTAAGCGGCGAGCGACGCTGAAAACGCCACTGGGAGCGCCCCGGGAAGGCCAGCCGAGCGGTGACCCGCAAGCCAGGAGACCTGCCAGGACAACCGATAACGACCGAAGGCGGTGGGCCTTGGGGAGTGCAGTTGCAAGGCTTGCCGGCATCCACCGGCCAATCGCTATCTGCGCGTCCCCTGAACGTGCCCGCCGCAAGCACGAGAGGGACACTCGATGGACATCACCGTTTACTCCAAACCCGCCTGCGTACAGTGCACGGCAACCATCCGTGCCCTGCAAAAGCACGGGCTGGATTACCAGGTCGTCGATCTCACCGAAGATGCCGCCGCCATGAGCCACGTCACCGAGCTCGGTTACCGGCAGGCGCCGGTCGTTGTCGCCGGCGACAGCCACTGGGCAGGGTTTCGGCCCGATCTCATCGGCCAGCTCGCCTGAATACGATGACACGGGTGATCTACTTCTCGGCGCGGTCCGGCAATACCGCACGGTTCGTTGATGCGCTGGGTTTCCCGGCGGCCCGCCTGCCGTCCACCTCGGCGCAGGCCATGCCCCGGCCGACCGAACCGTACGTGCTGGTCTGCCCGACCTATGCCGACGGCGAGGGTCGCGGCGCCGTGCCCAAGCCGGTGATCCGTTTCCTCAACGATCCCGACAACCGCCGACTGCTGGATGGCGTGGTTGCCGGCGGCAACCGTAATTTCGGCGCCACATTCGCGCTTGCCGGCGAGGTGATCTCGCGCAAATGCCAGGTCCCCGTGCTCTACCGCTTCGAACTGGCGGGAACCTCGACGGACGTTACCCGGGTTCAGACCGGGCTCAAACAAAGATGGGAAGAACAATGCTTGACCACGTAAACGATTCCGCTTCGGCAGTGGCTGATACGCAGAATAGCGCCACCACGGCGACCGACCAGCGCTCGGACAATGCGACGACGCTGGACTTCCACTCGCTCAACGCGATGCTGAACCTCTACGACAACGAGGGTCAGATCCGATTCGAGGCCGACCGGATGGCGGCGCGGCAGTACTTCCTGCAGCACGTCAACCAGAACACCGTGTTCTTCCACTCGCTGGACGAGAAGCTCGATTACCTGCTCAAAGAGGGGTTCTACGAGCCCGACGTGCTCGCCCCGTATTCGCGCGATTTCCTGCACCGGATCTGGGACGCGGCCTATGCCCGCAAATTCCGTTTTCCGACGTTTCTCGGGGCTTTCAAGTACTACACCTCGTACACGCTCAAGACCCGTGACGGCCAGCGCTATCTCGAGCGCTACGAGGACCGGGTGGTCATGGTCGCTCTGGCGCTCGCCCGCGGCGACGAGTCACTGGCGATGCGGTTCATGGACGAGATCATCGATGGCCGCTACCAGCCGGCGACGCCGACCTTTCTCAACGCCGGCAAGAAATCGCGCGGCGAGCTGATCTCCTGCTTCCTGCTGCGGGTCGAGGACAACATGGAGTCCATCGGCCGGGCGATCAATTCATCGCTGCAGCTCTCCAAGCGCGGCGGTGGCGTTGCGCTCATGCTCACCAACGTCCGCGAGAACGGCGCTCCGATCAAGCACATCCAGAACCAGTCCTCCGGCGTGATCCCGGTGATGAAACTGCTCGAGGACAGCTTCTCCTACGCCAACCAGCTGGGAGCCCGGCAGGGGGCCGGTGCGGTCTACCTGAACGCCCATCACCCGGACATCCTTCGCTTTCTCGACACCAAGCGCGAGAACGCCGACGAAAAGATCCGCATCAAGACCCTTTCGCTGGGCGTGGTGATCCCGGACATCACCTTCGAGCTGGCCAAGCAGAACGAGGACATGTACCTGTTCTCGCCCTACGATGTGGCCAATGTCTACGGCAAGCCCTTCTCGGATATCTCCGTGACGGAGAAGTACGAGGAGATGGTCAACGACCGGCGCATCAGCAAAAAGAAGATCAACGCCCGCGCGTTCTTCCAGACCCTGGCGGAAATCCAGTTCGAAAGCGGTTATCCCTACATTATGTTCGAGGACACGGTGAACCGGGCCAACCCGATTGCCGGTCGCATCGCGATGTCCAACCTCTGCTCCGAGATCCTCCAGGTCAACGAGGCCTCGGAATTCGATGACGACCTGGGGTACCGCCACCTCGGCACCGATATCTCCTGCAACCTCGGCTCGCTGAACATCGCGAAGACCATGGATGGTCCCGACTTCGGCGCCACCGTCGATACCGCGATCCGGGCGCTGACCGCCGTCTCCGAGACCTCGTCCATCGACAGTGTCCCCTCCATTCGCCGGGGCAATGACGAGGCCCACGCCGTGGGCCTGGGGCAGATGAACCTGCACGGCTTCCTGGCGCGGGAGCACATCCACTACGGGTCGGAAGAGGGTATCGATTTCACCCGCTGCTACTTCGCGGCGGTGGCCTACCACGCCATCCGCGCCTCCAACGCGCTGGCACGCGAGAAGGGCGAGACGTTCGCCGGGTTCGAGCAGTCGACCTATGCCGACGGGTCGTTCTTCGAGAAATACGTGACCCGCGACTGGTTTCCGGAGACGGACACCGTCAACGCGCTTTTCGAGCGCTTCGGCGTCTCGCTCCCCACCCGCGAGCAGTGGGCGGCGCTACGCGACGACGTGATGCGTGACGGGCTCTACAACCGCAATCTGCAGGCGGTGCCGCCGACCGGGTCGATCAGCTATATCAACAATTCGACCTCGTCGATCCACCCGATCGTCTCGCGCATCGAGATCCGCAAGGAAGGCAAGATCGGCCGGGTCTACTACCCCGCGCCGTACATGACCAACGACAATCTCGAGTACTACCGGGACGCCTACGAGATCGGCCCGGAGGCGTTGATCGATACCTACGCGGCGGCGACTGAACACGTCGACCAGGGACTGTCCCTGACGCTCTTCTTCCCCGCCGAAGCCACGACCCGTGACATCAACCGCGCCCAGATCATGGCCTGGAAGCGCGGTATCAAGACGGTCTATTACGTTCGCCTTCGCCAGACGGCCCTTGAGGGGACCGAGGTGGAAGGCTGTGTTTCCTGCACCCTTTGAGGATTGAAATGGCAGCTAATATCGAAACCGCATTCGAGGACCGGCCAGCGGCCAACGCGCCGGCATCGGACACATCGCTCCTGCGCGTACCCAACGCGATCAACTGGAACCGGCTGATCGACGACAAGGACCTGGAGGTCTGGAACCGGCTGACGGTCAACTTCTGGTTGCCGGAAAAGGTCCCGCTCTCCAATGATGTGTCGAGCTGGCAGACGCTGACGCCGGAAGAGCGCGAGCTCACGATCCGGGTGTTCACCGGCCTGACCCTGCTCGACACGATCCAGAACACCGTGGGCGCGCCGGCGATGATGCCGGATGCGCAGACACCGCACGAGGAAGCGGTGCTGACGAACATCTCGTTCATGGAAGCGGTCCATGCCCGGTCGTACTCGTCCATCTTCTCGACGCTGTGCTCGACCCACGACGTGGACGAGGCGTTCCGCTGGTCCGAAAACAACCCGCATCTGCAGGCCAAGGCGCGGCTGATCCTCGACAAGTACGAGGTCGGCAACGACCCGCTCAAGCGCAAGATCGCCAGCGTGTTCCTGGAGAGCTTCCTCTTCTATTCGGGCTTCTACCTGCCGATGTACTGGTCAAGCCGGGCCAAGCTGACCAATACCGCGGACCTGATCCGCCTGATCATCCGTGACGAGGCCATCCACGGCTACTACATCGGCTACAAGTTCCAGTGCGCCGCGCAGCAGCGCTCGGCGGCGGAGCAGGCCGAGCTGAAGGACTTTGCGTACTCACTGATGCTCGATCTCTATGACGTCGAGACGCGTTATACCCACGAGCTCTACGACGGCATGGGGCTGGCGGAGGACGTGAAGGCATTCCTCCACTACAACGCCAACAAGGCATTGCAGAACCTCGGCTACGAGGCGCTGTTCCCGGACACCGCCTGCGAAGTGGATCCCGCCATCCTGGCCGCACTCAGCCCAGACAGCGAGAACCACGACTTCTTCTCCGGTTCGGGCTCGTCGTATGTCATCGGCACCGCCGAGGCGACCGAGGACGAGGACTGGGACTTCTGAGCAAGCCGCTATTAACGAAAACCCCGGTTAGTGTTAATAGCAGATCGAAGGGGACCGAGTTGTCCCCTTCGATGATGTCGTCGGGGCCAGCGACCACATTAAGAGTGTCCGCAGTTGTACAGACCTCAACGAGTGCGTGTTAGGCGTTGATCTTTGACGGGCAGCAAGTGGTATCCACTGATCGCCTTGAAGCCCGGATCCCTTCACTGCAGACTCTTTACCACTCTGGTTTCGGTGCCACGGCATCGGATTAAAAGGGAATGCGGTGAAAGACTGCAGCTGCCCCCGCAACTGTGAGCGGAGAGCGAAGCCCTGGTATGCCACTGTCGCTGCGGTGATGGGAAGGCGGGGCCGAGCGTTGACCCGTGAGCCAGGAGACCTGCCAGAGCGATCACCCATTTCCGGTGCGGGGCGCGCCAGGGAAGCGGCACTACCGCAGCGGTGACAGTCGCCGGTCTGCGGTGGGCTGTCCGATGAGGGCCTTCGCAGACCTCGTGTGTCTGTCGGCGGGAGTCTTCCTGCCCGAAAACCAAGGGCCTCGATCACATGGATAAAGCCATCCCCATCACCGCGCTGGCGTTCGCCGCGAGTGTGTCGATGACTGCGTACGCGCAAACCAGCGAAACCACCCGACTCGACCCCATCATCGTCTCCGGCGGCATCTCGCCGGTCACCGCGGATGAATACGGCCGCTCCAACACCATCCTAACCCGCCGCGACATCGAGGAACGTGGCTATGCCACCGTCCAGCAGGCGCTTGAAGGGCAGCCGGGGATTTCCATCAACGGCACCAGCCCGAATGACCGGCAGGTGCGGATTCGGGGAGGGGAGGCCAACCAGACCCTGATCCTTGTCGACGGCGTGCGTGTGGATGCCGGTGTGACGAACGGCTATAACCTGCGCTCTCTGAATCTTGGCAGTGTCGATCGGATTGAGGTTCTACGCGGGCCACAGTCGGTCCCATTCGGTACCGGTGCCTCGAGCGGTGTGATCAATATCGTGACCCGCGAGGCCGGCCAGGGCACTGTTTTCGGTGCTGAGGCAGAGGTGGGTGAGGGACATCGGGAGAGTGCCTATGTCACTCATGGTGATGGCCGGAAGACATTCTCTTTCACCGCCTCGAAGCTCTATGACGAGGGATATGACTTCAGTGGCGAAGGGGGCGAAAAGGACTCCACCCGCTGGGAAACGGTGACATCGAAGGGCGAATACGACCTCACCGATTCTTTGACAGTAGGGTTTAATACCCGAATTGCTTCCGGCAATTACGATTATGACGACACCGACAGTGGAGCTAAGAGCGCGTCTGGCTACGTTGTTGATGATCCGTCCAAGGGGGACGAAGTACTGGAGCGTTTCGGGAGTCTCTATCTTGAAAAGGCGATGCTGGGTCAAGCGCTAGTCCATCGAATTCGACTGGACAGGACCAGCAACCAGAGTTCGTCCGTAACGGATAAGCAGACCGAGCTGCTTAATTACCGACTGCAATACGGACTGGATGAACGGGCAGTCGATCAGAGTGATCACCTGCTGAGCATGCTGGTGGAACGCAAGACGGACTCGGAGGATGCGTCATCGAATGAGCGTGAAAACGAGTCGGTTGCGCTGGAGTACAACGGGTTTCTCAGCCCGGATCTTGGGCTGCAGGCAGGGGCAAGGTTCGATGAAAGCGATCAGTTCGATGACGCTCTATCCTGGAATGCGGCTCTTTCCTATGACGCTACTGCTCGTCTGCGCTTCCATGGCTCGGTCGGTCGTGCAGTCGTCTACCCTACTTTCCTTCAAGTCTACGGTGGCACTTTTCTGATTGGTGGAGTCCCAGCGCGTTATGTGGGCAACGAAAATCTCGAGGCAGAGACCAATACGGGCTTCGATGTGGGCTTTGAATATACAGTTGGTGAGCGCAGCAACATTGGATTGATTTACTTTAACGATGCGCTAGAGAACGAAATCACCACGAACAGCAATCTTGAATACGTAAATAGCGAGGGTGACAGTGACCGACGGGGCGTAGAACTAACTGGTCGACTCGGGCTTACTGATGAGTTTTCACTGCGTGGTAGTTACATCTATACAGAATCTCGAAACGATGATGACCAAACAGAGGCCCGTCGTCCTGAAAACGAAATCAACTTAGGTGTGCGCTATGGCCCCTCGGAGATTCCTCTCACTCTGGATGCCGATTTGCGGTATGTGGACAATCTTTTAGACGTTGAAGGCTTTGGTAGTTTTGAGCCTAAAGAGCTTCCGTCCTTTACAACGGTCAATTTCGCGGCCGAATACTCCCTGACCGACAACGTCGACCTCACCGCCCGCATCACCAACGCCTTCGACGAGGACTATCAGGAGGTCTGGGGCTATGCCACCCGCGGTCGGGCCGGCTTCGTGGGTGTTCGCACCACATGGTAGGTCAACGGCTTAGGCGCTGGCTGGGCGGGATGCTGATCCCGACTGCCATTGCGATGTCGATGCCGGCCCTGGCGGCTGACGACGCACCTCAACGTGTCGTCTCCATGAACCTGTGCACCGACCAGCTCGCCATGCTGGTGGCCGGGCCGGATCAGCTGGTCTCGGTATTGGCGCTGGCGCAGGATCCGGCGAACTCCGCCATGGCCGACGAGGCGCAGCGGTATCCCGCCAACCATGGCCGGGCCGAGGAGATCCATCTCCTGCAGCCCGATCAGGTCATCGCCGGTCGCTTCAGTGCCGGGGCGACGGTGGCCATGCTGCGGCGGCTCGAGATCCCCGTGGCCGTATTCGAGCCGGCCACCTCGCTGGATGATGTCCGCGACAACCTGCGGCGGATGGGCGAAGTGCTGGGCCGGCCGGATCGGGCGGATGCCCTGATTCGGGCCTTCGACCAACGGCTGACCGCCCTCCGGGCCGCCGGTCGCGAAAGGCCGGCGACCGATGTTGCGCTCTACTTTCCCAATGGCTACACCCGCGGTGATGGCACGTTGATCGGCGCGATCGTCGAGGCGGCCGGCTTCGACAACATCGCCAGCGACCTGGGTGTTGAACGGGGCGGGCATCTGCCGCTGGAGCAACTGGTCCTGGCCTCGCCGGAGCGGATCATTACCGGATCCCGCGGGCCGGGTTATTCCCGGGCCGAGGCGGTGATGCGGCATCCGGTCCTCGACGAGATCGCCCCGGCCGGCGTGCAGCGCGGGCTGGGTAATGCCGACTGGGTCTGCGGGATTCCGCAGGTGCTCGATGCCATCGAGCGCATGGCAGAGCTATGACCCGCTTGCTGACGGTGTTGTCGATCCTGCTGGTGGGACTGGTCATCGGCTCGCTGGTGGTGGGGCCGGCGCCCATCGGGCCACTCACCAGTCTCGAGGCCCTGTTGACCGGCGGTGAGACACCGCTGGCGCTGGTTATGCGCGAAATCCGGCTGCCCCGGGTGTTGCTCGCGATCATGGTCGGCGCCAGCCTCGGGCTTTCGGGGGCGGCGATGCAGGGCTATCTGCGCAACCCACTCGCTGAGCCGGGACTGCTGGGGATTTCGGGCAGTGCGGCCCTGGGGGCGGTGCTGGCCATTCAGACCGGGCTGGCGGCGGGGTTTCCGCTGGCGCTACCGCTGGCGGCACTCGTCGGGGCATTGATCGGGGTGTTGCTGATTACCCTGCTGGCAGGCCGACAGGGCGGGACGCTGAGCCTGATCCTCGCCGGGATCGCCATTTCGGCCCTCGCCAGCGCGATGGTGTCGCTGGTGCTCAACCTCTCCCCCAATCCCTTCGCCACCAGCGAAATCGTCTTCTGGATGATGGGCTCGCTCGCCGATCGGTCCATGGAGCATGTCCTGCTGGCGCTGCCCTTTGTGCTGCTGGGGGCGGTGCTGTTGCTCACCCTCGGTCGGCCGCTGGATGCCATCACCCTGGGCGAGGACGCCGCCGAGGCGATGGGCATGCGGGTGCGCCGGGTACGCTGGCGACTGATCATCGGCTCGGCGCTGGTGGTGGGGGCGAGTACTGCGGTGGCTGGCACCATCGGCTTCGTGGGGCTGGTCGTCCCGCATCTGATCCGGCCCTGGGTGGGGGCAATGCCCGGACGGCTGCTGCTGAGCAGTGCGCTTGGCGGTGCCGCCATGGTGTTGCTGGCCGATATCGGGGTGCGAGTGATTCTGCCCGAATCCGATCTCAAGCTCGGTGTCGTAACGGCACTGATCGGCGCGCCGCTGTTCCTGCACCTGATCTACCAGACACGGCGGGAGTTGGCATGACGCGGGTGACGTTCCGGGACTTCTCGGTGGCACTGGCCGGCACGCCGGTCATCGGCGACATCAATCTGTCCATCGAGCCCGGCGAGCTGGTGGGCCTGATCGGCCCCAATGGCGCGGGCAAGACGACGCTGATGCGGGCCGCCCTGGGGCTGATCCCCGCGTCGGGACACTGCTCGCTGGCCGGTCTTGATGATCGCACCCGTGCCCGCACCGTGGCGTGGATGCCGCAGGATCGCAGTGTCGCCTGGCCGATCAGCGTCGAGGCGCTGGTGATGCTGGGGCGGATGCCGCACCGGGCGCCGGGTCAGCGGCCCGGCAGGTCGGACCTGGAACAGGTGGCCAAGGCGATCCGCGAGGTCGGGCTCGCGGGGTTCGAGCACCGCGCGGTGACACGGCTGTCGGCGGGTGAGCGTACCCGCGCCCTGATCGCCCGGTCCCTGGCCCAGCAGACGCCGATGATCATGGCCGACGAGCCCATCGCCGGGCTCGATCCGGCGCACCAGATCACGACGATGGAGACGTTCGCGGGTATCGCCGCCAGTGGCCGCTCCGTGCTGGTCTCGCTCCACGACCTGGGGCTGGCGGCTCGCCACTGCACGCGTTTAATCCTGGTCGGTGAACGGCGCATCGTTGCCGACGGCGCGCCCGCCGCCGTGCTCACCGCCGACAACCTGGCCCGGATCTTTCACATCGAGGCCTTCCTGCAAGCCACCGATCACGGGCCGGTGTTTCAGTCGCTGCGGGTCCTCGGCCCGTAGCTCTTCGAGACGAACGGGACTTCCGTTGTCCCGCGGCGCTGGTTGATTACCAGGATCATCGCAAAGAACAGGTTGCAGAGGATGTTGCAGAACCGCGGCAGCACCTCCGGCACCTCGATGCCGGCCTCCTCGATGCGCACCATCTGCCGGATCGCCTTCTTGGCCCCGGAGCGCGCGAGGTTGAGGAACGGGACAGGCACATCGCCGCGCGGCAGCACGAACCCGTCGGCCCGGCCGGCGGCCTCGTTCCGGTAGCGGGCAAGCCGGGATTTCGCCCAGTCGAGATCCGCCTCGTCGACGGCGAGCCGGCCGCGGATCGATCCGTTGAGGTGAAAGGCCAGCGGCTGGAGGGTGTCGAGATCGGCACGCAGATCGCTCATCTCTGCCGGCAGGGTGGAGGCGACGGCGCCGATGTTCCCGCACAGCTCGTCGGTAATGACCTCGAAGTCGCAGAGCGGGGATATCTCGTGGATGAACGGGTAGCAGACCTCGTCCAGATTGGTGCTTCTTTGCATGGGTCATTCCCCGGTCTTCGGTTATGCTTTGCGCCATGACATTGAGCATCATGACCGCCAACCTCAATGGTATCCGTGCCGCGCAGCGAAAGGGCTTTTTCGAATGGCTCGAGGAGCGTCGGCCGGATGTCCTGTGCATCCAGGAGACCAAGGCCCAGCGCGCCCAGCTCGAGGGTGGGCCGTATTTCCCGGCTGGCTATCACGCCGCTTTCGCCGATGCCGAGCGCAAGGGCTACAGCGGTGTCGCGGTCTACAGCCTGCGCGAGCCGGATAGTTACCACGAGGGACTGGGTCTGCCCGAGATCGATCGCGAAGGCCGCTGGCTGGAGGCGCGGTTCGGTAATCTCAGCGTGGTGTCGTTCTACATGCCCTCGGGCAGTTCCGGCGAGCACCGCCAGGGTATCAAGGACGCGTTCATGGAGCCGTTACTCGAGCGCCTCGGGGCGATGGCGGCGGATGGCCGCGAATACGTGATCGGTGGCGACTGGAACATCGCCCACACCTGGCGCGACCTTCGCAACTGGCGATCCAACCGGAAGAATTCGGGTTTCCTGCCGCATGAGCGGGAATGGATGGACCGCCTGCTCGGTGAGGCCGGCTTTGTCGATGCCTTCCGCCAGGTCAATGACGCCGACGATGAGTACACCTGGTGGTCATTCCGTGGCCAGGCCTGGGCGAACAACACCGGATGGCGGATCGATTACCAGATCACCACGCCGGGAATCGGCGCCCGCGTGCGTGACTCCCATATCCACCGCGCCGACCGGTTTTCCGACCACGCGCCGTTGACTATCGAGTACGACTGGCCGGACTAGTCCTCGGCGTCGAGGCGCTTGAGATAGTCGACGATATCGGCGGACTCATAGAGCCACTCGACTCGTCCATCCGGATATTCGAGCCGCAGACACGGGACCATGCCCTTGCCACCGCCATCGATGAGCTCCTGGCGACGGTCGGGCTCACGCAGGATGTTGCGCGACTCGACCTCCAGATCCAGGTCCCGCGTGGAACGGCGGACCGACTGGCAGAAGCCGCAGAGGTCGTGCTCGTAGAGGGCGAGATGTGTCGGTTTTTCCATACTGATCCTCACTGAATCGGTTCGAGAGTGTCGAGATAGCGCTCCGCGTCCAGCGCGGCCATGCAGCCGCTTCCCGCGGAGGTGATCGCCTGACGGTAGACATGGTCCATGACGTCGCCCGAGGCAAACACCCCCGGTAGGCTGGTCGCCGTCGCGTTCCCGTCTAGACCGCTCTGTACGCGGATATATCCACCGCTCATGTCCAGCTGCCCCTGGAACAGCTCGGTATTGGGCCGGTGGCCGATGGCGATGAAAACGCCGGTGAGCGCGACATCCTCGGTCTGACCGTCCACCGTGCTCTTGAGCCTGGCCCCGGTGACGCCGGTCTCATCCCCCAGCACCTCGTTGAGGGTACTGTTCCAGCGAATGCTGATATTCCCCGACTCGACGCGCTTCTGAACCTTGTCCTGCAGGATCTTCTCGCCGCGGAACCGGTCACGGCGATGGACGATGGTGACATGGCGGGCGATGTTCGAGAGATAGATCGCTTCCTCCAGCGCGGTGTTGCCGCCGCCGATGACGGCGACATCCTGATTGCGATAGAAGAAACCGTCACAGGTGGCGCAGGCGGAGACCCCCTTGCCCATGAACCGGCTCTCGGACTCCAGACCCAGGTACATCGCCGACGCGCCGGTCGAGATGACCAGCGCATCGGCGGTGTATTCGCCGCTGTCGCCGATCAGCCGGACCGGACGCTCGCCGAGTTCGGCGGTATGAATATGGTCAAAGACGATGTCCGTGCCGAAGCGCTCGGCATGCTGGCGCATCCGCTCCATGAGGTCCGGACCCTGCAGGCCGGAGACATCGCCGGGCCAGTTGTCGACATCGGTGGTGGTGGTCAGCTGACCCCCCATTTCCATGCCGGTGACAAGGACCGGTTCGAGATTGGCACGGGCGGCGTAGACAGCGGCGGTATAGCCGGCCGGCCCCGAGCCGAGGATCAGCAAGCGGCAATGGCGCGCTTCGGACATGACGGGCTCCTAGACAATAAAACACTATTTTCCATCGCTCGGTGTGACAGCGTCTACCGTGCCGCGTGCCGATTCGCGCTTCATGATGACAATGATCAGTCCCACCGCCGGCAGGCCCATGAGCGCGGAGATGACAAAGAAGGTCGGGTAGTTGATGGCATCCACCACAATCCCGCCAAACCCGCTCAGGAACTTGCCGGGCAGCGTCATCAGGGAACTGAACAGCGCGTACTGCGTGGCGGTGTAGCTCGTGTTGGTCAGGCTCGACAGCCAGGCGATGAACACCGACCCGGCGATGCCGCCGGAGAGGTTATCGGCGCTGATGGTAAGCACCAGCGCAAAGGTCGCACCGCCCTGGCCGGCCATCCAGGCGAACAGAAGATTGGTGATCGCCGCGAGGAAAGCGCCCCCCAGCAGCGGCCGCAGGATGCCGAATCGCGCCGTCAGCAACCCGCCCAGCAGCGCCCCCGTAATGGTCATCCCCAGTCCCCAGGCGCCGCTGACGTTGGCGATGACCGCCTTGCTGTAGCCGAGGTCGATATAGAGCGGGTTGGCCATGCTTGCCATGGCGATATCGGTAATCCGAAAGCTCGCCACCAGCGCCAGCATCACCAGGGCGAAGCGCCCGAAGCGACTGAAGAACTCGCGTACCGGGGCCACCACGGCGCTCAGCAGCCAGGCAATGGACTCCCGCAGCCATCCCGGCATCTCCGGATGCCGGGCAACGAATGCCCGGGCGTGCTCATCATCGCCGCGCCGGCGTCGATCGCTCTCGCTAACGGGTTCCGGGCGCCAGAGGACGGTGATCATGCCAATGCCCATCAACGCCGCCATCGTCAGATACGCCACCCGCCAGCTGACCAGATCGGCCAGGTAGAGCGCGCCGGTGTAGGAGGCGAGGATGGCGACGCGGTAACCGAGCTGATAGGCGGCGGCGAGCGCGCCCTGGAAGCGGTCGATATCGCACTCGATACGAAAGGCGTCGATGGCGACATCCTGTGTCGCCGAGGAAAACGCCACCAGCAGGGCGAGTAGTGCTACCGGCAGGAGTCCCGTTGCCGGATCGGCGAAGGCCATCCCCGCCAGTCCCGTGGCAATACCCACCTGTCCCAGCAGGATCCAGGCCCGTCGACGCCCGAGGTATCGGGTCAGCCCGGGCAGGGGGACGCGGTCGATGACTGGTGACCAGATAAACTTGATCGAGTAGGTGATGCCCACCCAGCTGAAAAAGCCGATGGCGCTGCGACTGACATCCATCTCCCGCAACCAGGCACTGAGCGTGGCGAACACGAGCATGAACGGCAGCCCCGCCGAGAAACCGAGAAACAGCATCGCGAGGACGCTCGGCCGGCGATAGACCCTGACGGCCTCGCGCCACCGTGCGGCTTTGGTTGTTTGCTCCATGGCGGCATCGTCGGCGAACGCGCCGGACGGGGCAAGCTTTCTTGATCGCCTCTGGCGCTTTGGTCAGAATGCCGCGATCAAGGGGGAACTGCAGCTATGAGTGAAAACCGCAGCGACGCGCCATTGCGCGAGGATATCCGCCAGCTGGGCGGGCTGCTGGGCAGCACGATCCACGAGCAGTCGGGCGATCGCGTCTACGAAACCGTGGAGGAGATCCGCGGGCTCGCAAAGAGCGCGCGGGCCGGTGACGAGGCGGCCGCCCGGGCGCTGGAAAAGCGGCTCGCCGAACTGCCCGACGAGCTCATCGTGCCGGTGGTGCGGGCGTTTTCGCAGTTCCTCAACCTGGCGAATATCGCCGAGCAGCATCATCGCATCCGCCGCAGCCGGGCCTGGGTGCGGGATACCCAGACCGGTCCCCTGCGCGGCTCGCTGGAGGAATTCTTCAAGCGCATGGAGGCCTCCGGCTATAACGACTCCCTGCACGAGACGGTGACGGGTCTCGACATCGAGCTGGTCCTGACCGCACATCCCACCGAGGTGATGCGCCGCTCGCTGCTGCAGAAGTACAACCACATCGCCGAGTTGCTGGGGCATGGGGATCGGCTCGATCCCACGCCGGAGGAGATCGAGGAGGTCCACCAGGCCCTCAAGCGTGAAATCACCGCCGCCTGGCAGACCGACGAGATCCGCCGCCGGCGGCCGGCGCCGCAGGACGAGGCGCGCTGGGGGATGGCGGTGATCGAGCAGACCCTCTGGGATGTGGTGCCGCATTTCCTGCGCCGCCTCGACCGCATGCTCCAGCGCCAGACCGGCAAGCCGCTGGCGCTGGAAGCCGCGCCGATTCATTTCGGCTCCTGGATGGGGGGCGATCGTGACGGCAACCCCCGCGTCACCGCCACCGTTACCCGCGAGGTCTGCCTGCTCAATCGCTGGAAGGCGGTCGAGCTCTACGAGCGCGAGGTCAATGCACTGGTCGAGGACCTGTCGCTGCAGTGCGCGAGCGATGAGCTGCGCGCCTGGGTGGGAGATGCCTGGGAGCCCTACCGGACCGCGCTCAAGGCGGTACGCGACCGATTGCTGGCGACCCGCCACTGGCTCGAGGCGCAGCTCGCCGGTCGGCGGCCGGCGGACGGGCTGATCTACTGGCGTACCGACGAGCTCCGCGAACCGCTGATGATCTGCTACCGGTCGCTGCACGAGCAGGGCGCCGGCATTATCGCCGAGGGACGGCTCAAGGACCTGCTGCGCCGGCTCGCGGTCTTCGGGCTGACGCTGATGCGGGTCGATATCCGCCAGGAATCCAGCCGTCACACCGATGCCATGAATGCGCTTACCGAGGCGCTGGGGATTGGCAGCTATGCCGTCTGGGACGAGCAGGAGCGCCAGCGCTTTCTGATCCGCGAGCTCGGCAGCCGCCGCCCCCTGATCCCGCGTGGCTTCGAGGCCGATGAAGAGGTCACGGAGGTGCTCGACACCTGCCGTGTCATCGCCGAGATGGGCTCGGCCTCACTGGGTGCCTATGTCATCTCCATGGCGTCGAAGCCCTCGGACATCCTTGCCGTCAAGCTGCTCCAGAAAGAGGCGGGCGTCAGCTCGCCGCTGCGCGTGGTGCCGCTGTTCGAGACGCTGACCGATCTCCAGGGGGCGCAGACCTGTCTCGATCAGCTGATTGCCATTGACTGGTATCGCGAGCATATCGACGGGGTGCAGGAGGTGATGATCGGCTATTCCGACTCCGGCAAGGATGCGAGCCATCTCACCGCCGCCTGGGCGCTCTACCAGACCCAGGAACAGCTCGTCGAAAGCGCTCGTCGCCACGGCATCAAGCTCAAGCTCTTCCACGGGCGGGGCGGCTCCATTGGCCGTGGCGGTGGCCCGACCCACGCGGCGATCCTCTCGCAGCCCCCGGGATCGGTGGACGGCCGTTTGCGGGTCACGGAGCAGGGCGAGGTGATCCAGGCCAAGTTCGGCCTGCCCGGCATTGCCGAGCGCAACCTCGAGCTCTACATCACGGCGGTTGCCGAGGCGACGCTTGTGCCGCCGAACCCGCCCGAGAGCGGCTGGCGCGAGATCATGGATCGGCTCGCGGAGCGCTCCTGCGAGGTCTACCGCGGCATGGTGCGCGAGACTCCGGAGTTCATCGAGTACTTCCGCCACGCCACGCCGGAGCACGAGATCAGCCACCTGGCCATCGGCAGTCGCCCGGCGCGGCGCAAGCCGACCCAGGGCGTCGAGAGCCTGCGTGCCATTCCCTGGATCTTTGCCTGGACGCAGACCCGGCTGCTGCTGCCGGCGTGGCTGGGGGCGGGCAGTGCACTGGCGGAAAGCCTGGACGCCGGTCACCGCGAGACCCTGCATCATATGTACGAGGCGTGGCCGTTCTTCCGGGCGTTCATCGACATGCTGGAGATGGTGCTCGCGAAGAGCGATCCGGCGGTCAGTGCCTGGTACGACGCCCGACTCGTGCCGGAGACCCTGCACGGGCTGGGCGAGGGGCTGCGCGAGCGGCATGCCGAGACGCGCTACACCGTGCTCGAGGTCAGTCAGCACGACAATCCGCTGGATGATGCCCCGGTAGTGCAGCGCTCGGTGGGCCTGCGCAACCCCTATGTCGATCCGCTCAACCTGCTGCAGGTGGAGCTGCTCGATCGGGTACGGCACGGGCATCAGGAGGATCTGCGCGAGGCGTTGATGATTTGCATTAACGGCATTGCCGCCGGCATGCGTAACACGGGCTAGCGATCGTGCAGTCGTATCAGCAGGCACTTATCGATTTCGCCCTCGACCGGCAGGTGCTTCGGTTCGGGGCGTTCACGCTCAAATCCGGTCGGCAGAGCCCGTATTTCTTCAACACCGGGCTGTTCAGCTCCGGCGAGGCGCTGCGACGCCTGGGATCGGCCTATGCGCGGCGGATCGTCGACGCCGCGCTCCCCTTCGATATGGTGTTTGGTCCGGCCTACAAGGGCATTCCGCTCGTCTCGGCCCTGTCCGTGGCACTCGCGGCGGACCACGGAATGGATTGCCCGTGGGCTTTCAACCGCAAGGAGGAAAAGGATCACGGTGAAGGCGGGTCAGTGGTTGGCGCGCCCCTCGCGGGGCGGGTGCTGATTGTCGATGATGTCATCTCGGCCGGTACCTCGGTGGCCGAGAGCGTGGCGCTAATCGAATCCGCCGGTGCCACTGTCGCCGGGGTGCTGGTGGCGCTGGATCGCCAGGAGCGCGGCCAGCACGACCAATCCGCCACCCGGGAGGTGGCCGAGCGGCACGGTGTACCGGTCACCGCCATCCTCACCCTGGATACCCTGATGGAATACCTCGAACGCCGCGACGACCGCCCCGATGACCTCGCCGCGATGCGTGACTACCGCGCCCGCTACGGCGCCTGACCGTGGATTAGCGTGCCGACGCCGCTGTCGGTGAGCAGCTCCAGCAGCACCGCGTGCTGGACCCTGCCGTCGATGATCGTCGCGGCCCCCACCCCATCGTTGACGGCCTCCAGGGCGCAGTCGACCTTGGGCAGCATCCCGCCCTGGATCGTCCCGTCGCTGATCAGCTGACGGACGCGCTCGGCATCCAGCCCGGTCAGGAGTTGACCGTTGCCGTCCAGGATCCCCGCGGTATTGGTCATGAGGATCAGTTTCTCCGCCCGCAGGGTGCGGGCGAGATGGCCGGCGACCAGGTCGGCGTTGATGTTGTAGGAGGTACCATCCTCGTCCACGCCGATCGGCGCGACCACCGGAATGAAGTCGGCGCCGTCGAGCAGCGTCATCAGCGCCGGATCGATGCCGGTGACCTCGCCGACGTGGCCGATATCGATGATCTCCGGCGCCTGTTCCGCGGGGCCGCCGGTGCCGGTGAGGGTCAGCCGCCGGGCCTTGATGAGCCCGCCATCCTTGCCGCTCAGGCCCACGGCACGGCCGCCGTGGGTATTGATCAGGTTGACGATATCCTTGTTGATCAGCCCGCCGAGGACCATCTCGACGACATCCATGGTCTCGGCGTCGGTAACGCGCATGCCCTGGATGAACTCGGTCTGTTTGCCGATTTGCGACAGTACGCTGCCGATCTGCGGCCCGCCGCCATGCACGATGACCGGGTTGATACCCACCAGCTTCATGAGCACGACATCCCGCGCGAAGCTTCGCTTGAGATCGTCGTCGGTCATGGCGTTGCCGCCGTATTTGACGACAACAGTCTGGCCGTGAAAACGGCGGATGTAGGGCAGGGCCTCGGTGAGGACGTGGGCGACCTGGCTGGGGGGCGTCGTCTCGGTGTTCATGGGGTGTAATGGTCCCGCCCCGGGGGGCGGGACGCAAGCGCCGGGTGCGGGATTAACCCTCGGCGCTGGTGGCCCGCGGGTAGTCGGGAATATCAGGCATCGGCGTATCCTCCGAGCTGATTGGCAGCTCGGGGTAGACCACCTCGGGCTGATCGCCCGTAAGCGAGCGCAGGAAGGCCGTGACGTTCACCACGTCTTCCTCTGTCAGCAGGCTGTTGAGCTGGGCATCGTTCATGATCGACACCGCCTCCTGCAGGCTCCAGACATTGCCCGAGTGGAAGTAGGGCGCCGTGAGCTCGACGTTACGCAGTGACGGGGAGCGGAACACGTATTCGTCCGCGGCCGTCTTCGTGACCTGGGCCCGACCCGTGTCCCCCTCGGGCATCACGTCGGCGCCCGGGCGGTTGACCACGCCGAAGGGATAGTAGCCCTGGCCGCCGACGTTGACGCCGTTATGGCAGGCGACACAGCCCTTGTTGACGAAGGCGTCGAGCCCGGCGATCTGCTGATCCGTCAGCGCGCTCTTGTCGCCCTTGAGGTACTGGTCAAAGGGCGCATCCGGCGTAATGAGCGTGGCCTGGTAGACCTCGAGGGCCTTGGCCGTGTTGTCAAAGCTGACTGCCTGCTCCGAATCGGGGAAGGCGTCCTCGAATGCGTCCACGTAGGCATCGATGCTCTGCAGCGTCGCCTCGAGATTGTCCGGCGTGTTGTTCATCTCGACACCGGCCTGGATCGGACCCTTGGCCTGTTGGGTCATATCCTCGGCGCGGCCGTCCCAGAACTGGGCGACGTTGAACACCGCGTTGAAGATCGTGGGCGAGTTACGCGGGCCCCGCTGCCAGTTATGGCCAACGGAACTGGGGATGTTGTCATCGCCGCCCATGCCGACGTTATGGCAGGTGTTGCAGCTGATCGTCTGGCTTGCGGACAGGCGCGGATCGAAGAATAGCAGCTTGCCCAGCTCGACCTTCTCGGGTGTCATCTCGTTGCGCTCGGCGATGTGACCGGCGGCACTGTCCGGGATCGGATCGAAGAACATCTGGGCGCGCTCCTGGAGCGCATCGTTGGCGACCGCGGCGCCGCTGGCGAGGCCCAGCGCAACCGCGATGGGGATGGAATGTGTGGCCTTCATGGGTTCGCTCCTGAGCTCGACTGTATAACCCGAGCGTAGGCGGAGTTCCGTTACGTGAATAGCCGAACCGGACAGGCCTCTTGATCTGAATCAAACGATAATGCCGGTGGCCTCCGCCGACGTCCGAATCAGTGCCTCGAAGCGCTCGCGGATACGCATGAGTGCAGCGTCGTCAGTGCCCTCGAAGCGCATGACCAGGCATGGCTGGGTGTTCGAGGCCCGGACCAGTCCCCAGCCATCGTCAAAGTCGACCCGCAGCCCGTCGATGGTGGTGATTGCCGCGTCCTCGAACGCCTGGGCGCGCTCCATGAGGGCCGTCATCAGGCGGTGCGGCTCGCCTTCCTGCAGATCCATGCGGATTTCCGGGGTGGTCACCGGCTCCGGGAGCTCGGCGAAGATCGCGCTTGTGGGGCGCGGGTCGGCGGCGAGGATTTCGAGCAGTCGCGCCGCGGCATAGATGCCGTCGTCGAAGCCATACCAGCGGTCGTTGAAGAACAGGTGACCGCTCATCTCGCCGGCGAGTGGCGCGCCGGTCTCGCGGAGCTTTTCCTTGATCAGCGAATGGCCGGTCTTCCACATGATCGCCTCACCGCCGGCGCGCTCGATGACCTCGGCCAGCCGGCCGCTGCACTTGACGTCGAAGACGATGCCTTCGCCCGGGCGGTCGGCGAGAATAGCGGCGGCATAAAGCATCATCTGTCGATCCGCCCAGATGATATGGCCGGTCTCGTCGACAACGCCGAGCCGGTCGCCATCGCCATCGAGGGCGAGCCCGACATCGGCTTCGTGCTCGGCCACGGCCCGGATCAGATCGTCGAGGTTCTCGGGAACGGTGGGGTCGGGGTGATGGTTGGGGAAGCGTCCGTCGACGTCACAGAAAAGCGGGATGACCCGTGCCCCGATCGCCTCCAGCACGGCCGGTGCCACCGCGCCGGGGATACCGTTGCCGCAGTCGACCACCACGTTGAGCGGTCGCTGCAACTGGATCTCGCCACTGATGCGGCGCTTATAGTCGGCGACGACCGATGCCCGGCGCTCATGGCCGTTGCCCTGCGCCAGCTCGCCATGCTCGATCCGCCGTCCCAGCGCCTGTATGCCCTCGCCCCAGAGGGGACGGCCATCGATGATGGTCTTCAGGCCATTGTATTCCGGCGGATTGTGGCTGCCGGTGACGACAACACCCGCCTGGGTGCCGAGCCAGTGGGTCGCGAAATACATGACCGGCGTTGGCACCTGGCCGATGTCGATGACCTCGCGGCCCGCCGAGACCAGGCCGGCCCGCAGTGACGCGGCCAGTCGCGGGCTCGACTCGCGGCCGTCATAACCGACGACCACCGCGGTCTGCCCGGCATCGGCCGCCGCCGAGCCGATCGCCTGGCCCAGTGCCCGGACGGTCGTCTCGGTGAGTTCCTGGTCGACGCGCCCGCGGATATCGTAGGCGCGCAGGATGGAGGCATCGATCGTCATGGTGGGTTGTCCCTTTTATTGCTGTCCGGTGTGACCGAAGCCGCGATCACCGCGCTCGCTGCCGGTGAACGCCTCAACCGTGGTGAAGCGCGGGCGGCTGATCGGCACGAAGACCAGTTGCGCGATACGGTCGCCCGGTTCGATCGTGAAGGCCGTCTGGCTGCGGTTCCAGCAGGAGATGAAGACCTCGCCCTGGTAATCCGAGTCGATCAGCCCGACGCCGTTGCCGAGGACGATACCGTGCTTATGGCCGAGCCCCGATCGCGGCAGAATGACGGCGGCATGCCCGGTGTCGGCGATATGGATCGCCATGCCGGACGGGATGAGCTGGCTGTCATCGGGTTGCAGGACGGTGGTGGCCCGGACGCAGGCGCGCAGGTCGATGCCCGCGGCGCCGTCGGTGGCATAGTCGGGCAGCGGAAAATCGCTTCCCAGTCGATCATCCAGAATGCGCAGTTCAACGCGCTGCATGGAAACGCTCCCCGATCAGTGCAAGGAGCGCCTCGCCGAGGCGCTCCTTGGTCATGGGCCCGAGGGTCTTCCGGCCCGTCGGCCAGATGACCTCGAGTGTATTCTCGCCAACCTCGAAGCCAAGCCCCGCGCCCACCTGGTTGGCCGCGATCATGTCGAGGTCCTTGGCGGTGAGCTTATCCCGGGCATGGTCGATGACATCGTGGGTCTCCGCGGCGAACCCGACCGTGAATGGCCCGTCCGCCATCGCTGCCACCTCGCGGACGATATCCGGATTGGGGACCAGCTCGAGCGCGGGTGGCGCGTCGGCCTTGCGGACCTTGTGATCGGCAGGCGCCGCGACCCGGTAGTCGGCCACGGCGGCGGCGGCGATGAACAGATCACTGTCGGCGGCGTGGTGCAGGGCGGCGGCATGCATCTCGACGGCCGTTTCCACATCGATGCGGGTCACGCCCGGAGGCGTCGCCAGGGCCGTGGGTCCGGCCACCAGTATGACACGCGCGCCGGCGGCGGCCGCCGCGGCGGCGATGGCGAACCCCATGCGGCCACTGCTGCGGTTGGCGATAAAGCGCACGGCATCGATGGGCTCGCGCGTCGGGCCGGCGGTGATCACGACCGCTCGGCCCGCCAGGTCACCCGGCACCGTCAGTGCGGTGACGATATCCGCGGGCTCCATGAGCCGTCCGGGACCGGACTCGCCCTCCGCGAGGGGACCGTCCATCGGTCCCAGCAGATCCACACCGCGGCGGCGCAGCGTCTCGGTGTTGGCGACGGTGGCGGCGGCCTGCCACATGACGTGGTTCATGGCCGGGCAAACCGTGATCGGGGCCCGGGTCGCGAGGCACAGCGTTGTCAGCAGATCCCCCGCCAGTCCGTGGGCCAGGCGCGCCATGGCGTCGGCGCTGGCGGGGGCGATGATGACCCGGTCGGCCCAGCGGGCGAGCTCGAGGTGCCCCATCCCGGCCTCGGCCTCGGGATCGAGCAGGTCGGTATGCACCGGCTGGTGAGAGACGGCCTGGAAGGTCAGTGGCGTGACGAAGGCCTGGGCCCCGGCGGTCAGCACCACCCGTACCTCGGCGCCGGCCTGGCGCAGTCGCCGGACCAGGTCGGGGGCCTTGTAGGCGGCGATGCCGCCGGTCACTCCCAGCAGGATGTGTTGACCGGAGAGGTTCATGGCGGAACGCGTTCACAGCTTGGATGGATGACGGAAAACTACACTGTTGCCGGTTCTATGAAAACGCCACGAAGAGGTGAGCATGGCGATTTCCGACTGGCCGGCGGCGGAACGGCCCCGCGAGAAACTGATCGAGCGCGGGGCATCGGCACTGTCCGATGCCGAGTTGCTGGCGATTTTCCTGCGCACCGGGGTGCGCGGACGCACGGCGGTCGACCTCGCCCGCCACCTGTTAACCGCTTTCGGTGGCCTGCGGCCGCTGCTCGAGGCGGATGCGGAGACGTTCGCCGGTCATCACGGCCTGGGACCGGCAAAATACGTACAGCTGCAGGCCGTGCTGGAGATGGGCCGCCGCCACCTGCAGGCACAGCTGGCCCGCGGTGAGCCCTTGACCGGGCCGGAGGATACGCGGCAGTACCTGATCGCACGCCTGCGACATCTGCCGCACGAGATCTTTGCCTGCCTGTTTCTGGACAACCGCCACCAGGTGATCGGCTTCGAGGAGCTGTTCCGCGGCACCATCGACGCGGCCAGTGTCTATCCGCGGGAGGTGGTCAGTCGTGCCCTGCGGCTCAACGCGGCGGCGGTGATCCTGGCCCACAACCATCCATCCGGTGTCACCGAGCCGAGCATGGCCGACGAGCGGATGACGGAGCGGCTACGTGACGCCCTGGCGACCGTCGATATCCGCGTACTGGATCATTTCGTGGTGGGCGAGGGACGCCCGGTCAGCTTCGCTGAGCGCGGGCTCATCTGACGGCGCCGGATCAGGCCTCGAGGGCGTGCTCGCCGAGGCCCTCACGGAGCTTTTTGAGTGCGTTCTTCTCGAGCTGGCGGATCCGCTCGGCCGAGACGCCGTATTCCGCGGCGAGGGTGTGGAGCGTGTCCTTGTGCTCGTTCAGCCAGCGCCGCCGCAGGATATCCTCGCTGCGCGGATCGAGCGCATCCAGCGCGGTCGTCAGCGCGTGGCCCTGCCAGTCTTCCCAGTCCTCGCTCTCGATCGCCTGTGCGGGATCCATCGACTGATCAGTCAGGTAGGCGGCGGGCGCGCGTGCCACCGTTTCTTCGTCATCGGCCTCGGGCACGGGGTCGAAGCCGACGTCCTGGCCCGATAGCCGGGACTCCATCTCGAGGACGGTTTCGGGTTTGACGCCCAGATCGGCCGCGACGGCGTTGACCTCGGCGCGGTTGAACCAGCCCAGGCGCTTCTTGGAGCCACGGAGGTTGAAGAACAGCTTACGCTGCGCCTTGGTCGTAGCCACCTTGACCATCCGCCAGTTGCGCAGGATGTACTCGTGGATCTCGGCGCGGATCCAGTGCACCGCGAAGGAAACCAGCCGGACACCGACTTCGGGATCGAAGCGCTTGACGGCCTTCATGAGGCCGATGTTGCCTTCCTGGATGATATCCGCGAGCGGCAGGCCGTAGCCGGTGTAGCCGCGGGCGATATGCACGACGAAGCGCAGATGCGAGAGCACGAGCCAGCGCGCCGCCTCGAGATCGTCATTGTCCCGGTAGCGACAGGCCAGCGAATGCTCCTCATCGGCACCCAGGGCGGGGATCGCGTTGACCGCCTGGATATAGTGATTTTCGCTGCCTGCGCGTAGCGGCAGTTTATTGTAGTCGGTGCTGACCAGTGCGGCGCCTGCGTCCATCACAACCCTCCCGAGTCGATTCTCTGTGCATTATAACACTGTCGCTTGGAAGACAGGCGTGCGACGTGAGTTCCATCACGGCGGCTCGATAGCGGAGAGGCGGCGTCCCGCGGCGAGCCAGGCGCCGGCCAGCCCCAGCAGCCCGCCACTCCCGACCAGGGTCAGCGTGCCGGCGAACCCCGCGCCGGCCGGCCGGAAGTCGCTGCCGTAGAGCGTCGCGAGTCGATCGACCGGCGGGACAAGATACATCACCACACCGGCGAGGATGGCGCTGGCGATGAAACCGCCGGCCAGCCCGTACCAGAGTCCCGTGTAGAGGAACGGGCGGCGGATGAACCCGTCGGTCCCGCCGATCAGCTTCGTGATCTCGATCTCCCGCCGGTTGTTCTCGATGTCCAGGCGGATGGTGTTGAACAGCACCAGCACCACCGTGAGTCCCAGCAGCAGTGCGATCAGCGCGGTCGTGCGATTACCCAGTTCAACGATGGCACCGAGGCGTTCCAGCCATTCCCGGTCGAGTCGAACGGTATCGACCGAGGGCAGCTCGCGGATCCGCGTCACCAGCTCATCGATGGCCGCGTTGCCGCCGCCCGTCGCGAGCTCGGCGACCACCACGGGGGGCAGGGGGTTGTCCTCGAGCAGCGCGATCGCATCGCTCATCCCGCTGCTGTCGCGGTACTCCGCGAGCGCCTCCTCCGGCGTGATCAGCCGAACGGCCCCGATGCCCTCGAGCCGATCGATCTGCCCGGCGGTCTCGGTCTGTTGCCTGGACTCGGTGGACGAGTCGAGGAAAACGGAGGCGCGGGGCGCCCCGCCCCAGTCCTGCATGACCGATTCGAGGTTATCCATTGCCACGAGGAACGCGGCGGGTAGTGCCAGCGCGATCCCGATTGCCGCGCCGGTCATCAGGCTTCCGGCCGGTTTCAGGCGCATGCGCCCGAGCGAGCTGATCGCCGCCCGGGCATGCTGCCCTGACCAGCGCCTGATGACCGCGCTCAGTTGCATGCGGCACGTCCCTCGCTGAGGTGGATGCGACGGTGTCCGAGGGCATCGATCAGGGGGCGGTCATGGCTGGCGATCACGGTTGTCACGCCGACATGGTTGAACTGCTCGAACAGATGCATGATTTCGCGCGACAGGTCGGGGTCGAGATTGCCGGTGGGCTCGTCGGCCAGCAGGATCGGCGGCCGCGACACGATCGCACGGGCGATGCCGATCCGCTGCTGCTCGCCGCCGGAGAGCGTGACGGGATAGGCCTGGCGGCGGTCGAGCAGGCCCACCTTGTCGAGGGCGGCGTGGACCCGGCGCCGAATGTCGGTGTGGGGGCGGCCCTCGATGACCAGCGGCAGCGCGACGTTGTCGAACAGGGTCCGGTCATAGAGCAGCCGATGATCCTGGAATGTCATGCCGATACGGCGGCGCAGATAGGGGATCCGTCGGCGCGCAAGACCGGAGAGATCGACGTCGTCGATGACGACGCGACCGCGACTGGGGCGTTCGAGTCGGGGGATGAGCCTCAGCAGAGTGCTCTTTCCCGCGCCACTGGCGCCGGTGATGAAGACCAGCTCGCCGCGCTCGATGTGGAGATCCAGTCCACGCAGCGGCTCGTTACCGCCCGGGTAGCGCTTGCCAACCCTCTCGAAGCGGATCATGCCTCATCGGACCCCGCGATCGCCTCGTCGAGGAGGGCGTCCACGAAGGCCTCGGCATCGAACGGGCGGAGGTCGTCGACGCCCTCGCCGATACCGATGAAGCGTACGGGGATGCCGAAGCGCTGTGCCATCGCGAAGATCACGCCGCCCTTGGCGGTGCCGTCGAGCTTGGTGAGGGCGAGGCCGGTAACGTCGACGGCTTCACGGAACTGTTCGGCCTGCGCCAGTGCGTTCTGTCCGGTGCCGGCATCCAGCACCAGCAGGACCTCGTGTGGCGCTGTCTCGTCCTGTTTCCCCAGTACGCGCCGGATCTTGCGCAGTTCATCCATCAGGTTGCTCTGGGTGTGCAGGCGGCCGGCGGTATCGGCGATGAGGACGTCGGCACCCCGCGCGATGGCTGCCTGGTGAGCGTCGTAGACGACCGATGCGGCATCCGATCCGGTGGGCTGGCTGATAACCGGTGTCCCGGTGCGCTCGCCCCAGGCCTGGAGTTGTTCCACCGCGGCGGCACGGAAGGTGTCGCCGGCGGCGAGCACGACGCGCCGGCCCTCGTTGCGATACTGCTCGGCGAGCTTGCCGATGGTGGTCGTCTTGCCCGCCCCGTTAATGCCGACGGTCAGGATCACCATCGGTTTCTTGTCGCGATTGACTTCCAGCGGCTGCGCGACCGGCTCGAGGATTGCCATCATGTTCTCGCGAAGGGCCTGGTGCAGCGCGCTGATATCGTCGAGCTTGTTGCGTTTGAGCCGGTCGGTGAGATCGCCAATGATGCGATTGGTCGCCTCCATGCCCACGTCGGCGGTGAGTAGGAGCGTCTCCAGTTCCTCGAGCAGGTCCGCGTCTATGTATTTGCGGCCCATGAACACCAGCCCGATCCCGCTGCCGGTGCGCTTGAGGCCATTGCGCAGTCTCCCGATCAGCCCCGGGCGCGGCTTCTCCCGGGTAGCGGGGGCCTTGTCCTTCGATTCGGGGGGTGTGGTGTTTTTCTTGCGACGGAAAGGCAGCATGGAACTCTCGGGGTGCGGGCGTGAACGAATTAGGGAGTATTCTAACACCGCACCGCTTGGTCGATGTGTCGCAACCAGAGGCTTCCACAATAATGCGAAACGCGATTTTCGCCCTGATACCCGCCCTGATGGCGGCGCCGGCTGCGGCGCAGTCAAATACGGGCATCACCGAGTTCACGCTCGATAACGGGATGCAGATCCTGGTTCGCGAGGACCACCGTGCACCGGTGGTTGTCTCCCAGGTCTGGTACCGCATCGGGTCATCCTACGAGAAGGCCGGCGAGACCGGCCTGTCGCATCTGTTCGAGCACATGATGTTCAAGGGGACAGAGAAGTACGCGGAGGGCGAGTTCTCGGAGATCATCTCCCGCGAGGGCGGGCGCCTGAACGCCTTTACCGGGCGCGATTTCAGTGCCTATTTCGAGGTCATGGCCGCCGATCGCCTCCCCATCGCGCTGGAGCTCGAGGCGGACCGGATGGCGAACCTGCAGATCAACGCCGAGGCGCTCGAGACGGAACGTGAGGTTGTGCTCGAGGAGCGCCGGCTGCGCACGGATGATCGGCCCGAGGGGCGCTTCGGCGAGCGTTATGCCGCCATTGCCCATCCGGGCACCGGCTATGCCCACCCAATCATCGGCTGGGCGGACGATGTAGCCGCCTTCGACGTCGAGGATCTGGAGGGCTGGTATCAGCAGTGGTACACACCGACCAACGCCACGCTGGTGGTGGCGGGCGATGTCCAGCCCGATGAAGTCCATTCCCTCGCCAGGGAATACTTCGGAGACATCGAGGCCCGCGAGGTCCCGACGGTGCATGATGCCGACAATCTACAGCCGCCGGGCGAGCGGCGCCTGATCCATCGCGATCCGCAGGCGCGGGTGACCCAGCTGCGGATGGGCTACGAGGTGCCGTCGTTCCCGACCGCCGAGTCGAACCAGGATCCCTATGCGCTGCTGATGCTCGCCACCATCCTTGATGGCGGCGAGGGGGCCCGCCTCGCCGAGGAGCTCGTGCGTGGTTCCGGCGTCGCCGCGGCGGCAGGTGCCAGCTACAACCCGATGGTACGGCTGGACAGCCAGTTCTCGTTGTTCGGCGTGCCCGCCGATGGCGATGTCGATGCGGTCGAGACGGCGCTGCGTGACCAGATCCAGCGCCTGCAGGACGAGCCCGTTTCCACCGAGGAGCTGGAGCGGGCGCGCAGCCAGATGCTTGCCGATCACCTGTTCGAGATGGATTCGGTGTTCTACCAGGCGATGCAGCTGGGCATGCTCGAGACCACCGGTTCCGGCTGGGCGAGACTGAACAGTTTCGAGGAGAACGTCCGTGACCTGACCGCCGAGGATCTCCAGTCGGCCGCCCGGCAGTACCTGCGCCCCGAGATGCTGGCAGTGGGCGTCATGCAGCCGACCGATCAGGAGGATGAGGGATGAGGCGCTGGATTGTCGCTTTTGGCCTGATCCTTTTCAGTAGCGCAGGGGGCGCAATGCAAGCCGAGATTCAGGAATGGAAAACCGACGCCGGGGCGGACGTGCTGTTCGTCGAGCGTCACGAGCTGCCGATCGTCGATATCCGCATGACCTTCGACGCTGGCAGTGCCCGGGATGGTGAGCGGGCCGGCCTGGCACGCATGACCAGCAACCTGTTGCTGGAGGGCACGCCGGAGCGCTCGGCGGGCGAGATCGCCCGCGGATTCGAGCGCTATGGTGCCCGGGTGAGCACCGGCAGTGGACGCGATACGGCGGAGGTCAGCGCCCGGGCACTGAGCGAGGCGGAGCGCCTTGATCCGGTGATCGACGACCTGGCCGCGGCGGTCGCCAATGCCGACTTCCCGGCGGACGCCGTCGACCGGGTGCGTCGCCAGATGACGCTCAGCCTCCAGCAGGCCGAGTCCTCGGCATCGGCGCAGGCCGAAAAGGCATTCATGCGGGGCATCTACGGGGAGCATCCCTACGCCACGCCGCCGGGCGGCACGCTGGAGTCGGTCGAGGGACTGACCCGACAGGCGGTCATCGATTTTCACCGCCGCCATTACACCGCCACCAACGCTACGATCACCATTGTTGGTGATCTCACGCCGGATCGTGCCGAGGCGATCGCGCGTTCGCTGAGCACCACGCTGCCCGCAGGCGAGGCGCTCCCAGCCCTGCCCGAGGTGACGATGCCTGAATCCGCGCAGACGGTTCGTGTGCCGATGGAGGCCGAGCAGACCCACGTCATCATCGGCCAGCCGTCGGTGCGCAAGGGCAGTGACGCCTACTACCCGCTCTACCTGGGCAACCACATCCTCGGCGGTGGCGGGCTGACCTCGATTCTCGCGGAGCGGATGCGCGAGGAGCGCGGGCTTTCGTACAGCAGTTCCTCGCAGCTGACCTCCGGGGCGCGACGGGGCCGATTCCAGATGGCGACACAGGTGCGTAACGATGCACTGGGGGAGGCGCTTTCCGTTATGCGCGACAGCCTGGATGAAATGCGCACCGAGGGACCGTCAGACCAGCGACTGAGCGACTCCAGGCGTAACATCACCGGCAGTTTCCCGCTCCAGCTCGACAGCAACCGGGATCTGCTCGGTTATGTCGCCACCATCGGCTTCCACGATCTGTCACGCGACTACCTCCAGGAGTTCGTCGATCGCATCGATGGCCTGGAGGGCGACGATGTCCAGTCGGCGATGCAGATGACGATCGACCCTGCCCGTCATGTCACGGTGCTGGTCGGCCCGGAGGCGACGATCAACGCCGTCGAGTAACGGGCGCTGCGTGAGTGGACAGCTGCGGATTATCGGCGGCGACTGGCGGGGCCGACGCCTGCGTGTCGGTGCCGCGCCCGGCCTGCGTCCCACTGCCGACCGTAATCGCGAGACGCTTTTCAACTGGCTGCAGTCGGATGTCGCCGGCGCCCGGATTCTCGACCTGTTTGCCGGTACCGGCGCGCTGGGGCTCGAGGCCCTGTCCCGCGGCGCCGTCGCCGCGACGTTTGTCGAGCGCTCACGGCCAGTCGCCCGGGCCCTCAGTGATCTGATCGATCGGCTGGAGGCGAGCGACCGCGCGCGGGTCGTGACCGCGGATGCGCGGCGGTATCTACGCGCCGATCCGGCTACCTTCGATCTCGTCTTCCTCGATCCGCCTTTCGATAGCCACCTCCTTGCCGACAGCCTTGAACGACTGCGGCAGGGCGGGTGGTTGTCGGCCGACGCGCAGGTCTATATCGAATCGCGGGATCGTCGCCGCCCGCCGCTCGATCCCGCGGTCTGGGAATGCGAGCGCGAGAAAACCGCCGGTGACGTGTGGTTTGCGCTGCTCAGGCCGTCGCGCTGAGGTCGGATCATCCGCCCGGGGCTGGTATGTTCAGTCGACAGGCAATACGATGCCGCGCTCCAGTAGAGGAGGCGTTATGTCCGTCGTCGCGGTCTATCCCGGTACATTCGATCCACTCACCAACGGCCATAGTGACTTGGTCGAGCGGGCTTCGCGGTTCTTCGATCACCTGATTGTCGCCGTCGCCGGCAGTCCCGGGCCCAGCAAGCAACCCGCGTTCACTCTCGACGAGCGCGTCGAACTCGCCCGTCATGTGCTCCAGCCCTATCGTCGCGTCGAGGTGATGGCCTTCGATACCCTGCTGGTCGATTTCGTCGAGGCACAGGGGGCGCGGGTGATCCTGCGCGGATTGCGCGCGGTCTCGGATTTCGAGCACGAGTTCCAGCTCGCCAGCATGAACCGGCAGCTGGTGCCGAAAGTCGAGACCGTTTTCCTGACGCCCGCCGAACAGTATGCCTATATCTCCTCGAGCCTGGTGCGCGAGGTGGCCGCCCTCGGCGGTGATGTCAGCCGGTTCGTCCATCCCAGTGTCCAGGAGGCGCTCAGTCGTCGTTACGCGACCGGCTAGCACGGAAATTTACGATTGCGCGGCACGCGCCCCTGCCGTATTGTCCGTCGGAGGTGCTTGATTATCGTTATAATCAACGCTTGGCAGCCCGATGGTCGGGCCGTCTAAAGGAAGGCAGTGGCCTTCTGCGATGTTTGACATGTCGGTTTTGTAAACCGACGGACCTTGATGAGACAGATAGATGAAATCGATTTACGTGGGCAACCTGCCCTTCTCCGCCTCCGAGGATGAAGTCCGTGACCTTTTCGCCAATTACGGCGAGGTCAAAGAGGTTCGGATGATCTCCGATCGGGAAACCGGTCGTCCTCGCGGCTTCGGCTTCGTGCGCATGGACCCTGCCCAGGCGGACGCCGCCATCGAGGCACTCAATGGCACGGACATGGGCGGACGGACGCTGCGCATCAACGAGGCGCAGGATCGTAAGCCCGGCGGTGGAGGCGGCCCGCGCCGCAACTGGTAACCGCAGGCCTTAACTGCCAGGGCCCGATGCCGTCCGCGGTATCGGGCCTTTTTTATGGCTAACTGTCCGGTCTGCGGGATGACCACCGGTATCCGGTCGGGTCACAATGAACCATGGACTCAACAACCGCCGAGCGTCGTTACCGGGCCTTTCTCGCCGCCGCCCAGCTCCGATTCCCCTGGCAGTTCCGCACCCGGGGGCAGTCCGATGACCAGGAGGGTGTGCAGGTCGATGTGCCGCCGGGCTGGTACGGCGTGCTGGAGCGGCTGTTCCACGACGTCGAGGCGGTCATGCCGGCCGCCGAGCGCGAGGGTTTTCGCTGGCGTCGGCTTTGTGCCCGGCATGCAATGCTGGAAGTCGCCTTCGACGGCCTGCGCGATCCGGTCTCGCCAAGGGTGGTGGAGGCCCGGGAGCGGGCCGCGGTGACCTGCGATGTCTGCGGCCACCCCGGCGCCCGTCGCGAGGTTGCCGGTCGCTACGCGGTCAGCTGCACTCGCCACTTTATCCAGCGGCTCCTGCAATGCCATCCCGAGGGCGAATCGGGGGCCCGCCTGTGGTGGGGGACGCCGCAACCGGTGCTCGGCGGACGCAGTCCCGCCGCGTATATGGAGGCCGACCCACCGACGGAGACCCTGATCGAGCAGGCGTTGCGCCTCGCCATGCCCCCCGTGCCCAGGCTGGATGCACCGAATCGTGAGCGGTTGCAGGCGGCCTGGCCGGTGCTCGACGAGGCACTGGGCGAGCGGCTGCGGAGCCTGCGGGTGGCCGCGTTCGATCCCCGGTCCGGGCGGGGCGGGACCCTGATTGCGATGCTGGCCGGTGACGCCGATCCGTCGGCGCAGGCCGCTGCGGTAACACGACTGGCCCGGAACGGGTTCAGCGACCTGCGGCTCAGGCTGGTCGGTCAGTCCGACCTGGCATCGCCCGCGGCGGCGGCGGATCCCTGGGCCTGCATGCTCGCGCTGGAGGCGTCGATAGATATCCCCCGGGCAACGCCGGATCAATCCGTTCTGGTGCGATAGACGTCGAAGCGCGTGCTGCGACCGGGCAGGTGATAGTCCGGCGGCTGGTCGGCGAGGGGTCGGGCATGGCGGTGGCGTTTGACGACCACCCGGTCGAGCGCCGTCGCGCGTGCCTGCCGCAGCAGCGCCGACTCATCCGTCGCCGGCATCGACAGGGCCTGCAGTAACGCCAGCTCCTTGCCCGCGGCGGCACGGCGCTGGCCGCTGTACATCGGGTCAAGGTAGACCACCGCCGGGGGATTGTCCCTGAAATCCTGCGCCAGCCATTCAACGGCATCGGCATGGTGGGGATCCATGCGGGCGGTGCGATCCGCCGCACCGCCCGCGGTGGCACGTTGCAGACCATCCACCAGCAGCGCGTGGACCACGGCGGAGCGCTCCAGCAACGTGACCGACGCGCCGGCGGTGGCCAGCACAAAGGCATCCCGCCCGAGCCCCGCGGTGGCATCCACGATCCACGGGCAATGATCACCGCGAATGCCGCAGGCCCGGGCGATGGCCTCACGACGCTGCCCCGGGCGGGCGTTGCGATAGCCCTGTGCTCCGCGGGTAAAGTCGGCGCGCATGCACATCGGTGGGCGGCCTGCCCGACACAGCGCGAGTCCGTCGGTATCCAGCCAGAGATAGAGGCCGGCCGCGGGTGCTGTCTCGAAGAGCTCGGTGCCGAGGCTGCGCGCGAATGACCGGGCCGCGGCGCGATCTGTGTGCGGGGCGGCCACCAGCGGTGGCGAGGGCGTTTGTGGCGGTTTATCGCAGTGCCGTATGATCGAAGTCACCAATTTATTTCCCGGAGCACAGACTCATTATGAGTGACAACAACGATACCGAAACCGGCCAGGTGGACCCCAACGAGCTTACCCGCTCGCTGGCAGAGGTCGCCGGCCGTAGCCAGCAGCTCGTCAAGGACTTTGTTGCCCGCCAACAGGTCGGAGATCAGATCTCCATGGATGACGCGCTCCACATGAGCAAGTTGTTCCGGGATCTCCATACCCGGCTGATGGCGGATCCGGTCCAGCTCATGCAGTGGCAGATGGGGTTCTGGCAGGACTACATGGCGCTGGTGCAGAACCAGTCGCTGCGCATGATGGGCGTTGACAGCGAACCGGTCCGCTCGCCTGCCAAGGGCGACAAGCGTTTCCAGCACGATGCCTGGGACGACAATCCGTTCTTCGACTTCGTCAAGCAGACCTACCTGCTGACCGCGGATTACCTGAACCACTCCGTGAACAATGTCGAGGGCCTCGACGAAAATACCCAGAAGAAGATCGATTTCCACACCCGCCAGTTCATCAGCGCGGCATCGCCGTCGAACTTCCTCGCCACCAATCCGGAGGTGCTCGAGCGCACCGTCGATACGCAGGGACAGAACCTGGTCGACGGGCTCAACAACCTGCTCGAGGATCTCGAGCGCGGTAACGGCAAGCTGAAAATCCGCCAGACCGACCCGGATGCCTTCGAGGTCGGTCGGGATCTGGCGATCACGCCCGGTAAGGTCGTCTACGAAAACGAACTGATGCAGCTTATCCAGTATTCACCGGCCACCGAAGAGGTGGCGCGGCGTCCGCTGCTGTTCGTGCCGCCGTGGATCAACAAGTACTACATCCTCGATCTGCGTCCGAAGAACTCGCTGGTCAAATGGCTGCTGGAGCAGGGCTACACGGTGTTCGTCATCTCCTGGCGCAATCCCGACGCCTCGCTGGCCAACAAGCAGTTCGAGGACTACATGAAGCTCGGCCCGCTGGCCGCGCTGGACGCGGTGGAGCAGGCCATCGGCGAGCGCGACGTCAATATCGTCGGTTATTGCCTGGGCGGGACGCTGCTTGCGGCGACGCTGGCGTGGATGAAGAGCCGCGGCGAGGAGGGCGTCCACAGCGCGACCTTCCTGACCACGCTGCTCGATTTCGAGAGCCCCGGCGAGCTCGGCGTGTTCATCGACGAGGAGCAGGTCAGCTCGCTGGAAAAACAGATGGACGAGCAGGGCTATCTCGGCGGTAACCAGATGGCGTCGACGATGTCGAGCCTGCGCTCCAACGACCTCGTCTGGTCGTTTTTCGTCAACAACTATCTCATGGGCAAGGATCCGTTCCCGTTCGACCTGCTCTACTGGAACCAGGATTCCACCAACATGCCGGCGCGGATGCACGCCTTCTACCTGCGCCAGATGTATCTGGAGAACAATCTCCGTGAACCCGGTGGCATTACGCTCGATGGCACCCCGATCGATCTGGGCAAGGTCGATGTCCCGTCCTACTTCGTCTCCGCCAAGGAAGACCATATCGCGCCGTGGCTCGCCTGTTACGCCGGTTCGCGGCTGCTGGGCGGGCAGACCCGGTTCGTGCTGGGCGGCTCCGGTCACATCGCCGGTGTCATCAATCCGCCCGAAAAGCAGAAGTACGGTTACTGGCTGAATGGCCGCAACCCGAAGGATCCGGAGGCCTGGTTCAATGGCGCCAAGCACCACGAGGGCTCTTGGTGGCTGGACTGGATCACGTGGCTGGCGCCGAAGCGGGGCGGCGAGGTACCGGCGCGGACGCCGGGCGACGGCAATCTCAAGCCGATCGAGGACGCACCGGGTCGCTACGTGAAGGAGACGGGCGATGGTGGATGACGCCCCACGGGTCGGCATTATCATGGGCAGTCGCTCCGACTGGGAGACGATGGCCCATGCCGATAACCTGCTCAGGGAATTCGGCGTCGCCCATGAATGCCGGATCGTCTCGGCCCATCGCACCCCGGCGCGTATGAACGAGTATGCCGGATCGGCGCGTGGGCGTGGCCTGCGGGCCATTATTGCCGGGGCGGGCGGCGCCGCGCACCTGCCCGGCATGGTGGCCGCCCAGACCACGGTTCCGGTGCTGGGTGTGCCGGTGCAGAGCCGCGCCCTGAAAGGGCTCGACTCGCTGTTGTCGATCGCCCAGATGCCCGGTGGCGTGCCGGTGGCGACGTTCGCCATCGGTGAGTCGGGGGCACGCAACGCGGCGTTGTTCGCGGTTGCCATGCTGGCGTCGGACGATGCCGACCTGGCCGACCGGCTCGATGCCTACCGCGAGGCCCAGGCCCGTCGGGTCATCGAGGACGAACTGCCTTGAGCCGACCGATCCTGCCGGGCGCGACCATCGGTATTCTCGGGAGCGGTCAGCTGGGGCGCATGCTGGCCCAGTCGGCCCGTCGCATGGGGTATCGCGTTCACACGCTGTCACCGGCCGCCGATTCGCCCACCGGCCAGATCGCCGATCGCGAGGTGGTCGCCGCCTATGACGACCTGGAGGCCATCGCGCGGTTTGCCCGCGACGTCGACGTGGTGACCTTCGAGTTCGAGAACATCGCGGCCGAGTCGGCGGCGGTGGCGGCTCGCCACGTCCCGGTGCGCCCGAAGGGCGATGTCCTGCACCTCACCCAGAACCGTTACCGCGAAAAGCATGCGCTGACCGCGGCGGGACTGCCCACGGCCCGCTACGAGGCCGTGGATTCGCTTGAGCAGTTGCATGATGCGATCGCCCGGCTGGGCATGCCCTGCATCCTCAAGACCGCCGGCTTTGGCTACGACGGCAAGGGGCAGGCCCGCATCACGGCGGACAGCGACCCTGCGGACGCATGGCAGGCGATCGGTGCCGGAGCGGCGATCCTCGAGGCCGTGGTGGATTTCGAGGCCGAACTCTCGGTGGTGGCCGCCCGCGGCCCCGATGGCGCGCAGGTCGACTTCGGCCTGATCGAGAATCGTCATGTCGATCACATCCTCGATGTCTCCATCGCGGACATGCCGCTGACGCCGGGGCAAACGGCCAGGGCACGCGAGATCGCGGCGACGGTCATGCGCGAGTTCGACGTGGTGGGGGTGCTCTGCATCGAGATGTTCCTGACCCGTGACGGTGAGCTCCTGATCAACGAGCTTGCCCCCCGTCCGCACAACTCCGGGCACCTGACCATCGAGGCCTGTGCCAGCAGCCAGTTCGATCAACAGTTGCGGGCCGTATGCGGGCTGCCGCTGGGTGACACGACACGCCATGCCCCCACCGCCATGGCCAACCTGCTCGGTGACCTCTGGAACGGCGGCGAGCCCGACTGGGCAGCGGCGCTGGCGGACCCGGCGGTCAACCTGCATCTCTACGGCAAGGCCGAGGCGCGCCCCGGCCGCAAGATGGGGCATCTCACCGCCTCTGCCGCCTCGCGTGACGAGGCCGTCCGGCGGGTAACGCAGGCCCGCTCGGCACTGCTTCGTCCCCGAAACACCTAATCCCTCAGTACGGAAAAACAGCCAACGATGTGGTTTCGCAATCTCTGCGTCTATCAAATAGCCGACGCCTTCAGTATTGACGCCGACCATCTGGAGAGCCGGCTCGGTGCCGGTCAGTTCCAGCCCGTGGGTCCCCACGATCCGGAGGCCCGCGGCTGGGTGCCGCCGCTGGAGAATGGTGGAGAGACGCTTGTCCATGCGGCCGGGCAGCGGCTGATGGTCTGCCTGCAGACCGAGACCCGGGTGCTGCCGCCGGCGGTCATCCGCGAGAACGTCGAGTCCCGGGTGGCCGAGCGCGAGGATGCGATGGCGAGGCCGCTGGGCCGGCGGGAGAAGGCGCGGATCAAGGAGGAGGTCACCATCGACCTGCTGCCGCGGGCCTTTACCCGCAGCAAGCGGGCCTATGCCTATCTCGATCTGACGGGGCGCTGGCTGGTCGTCGACGCCGCGACCTGGCGCGAGGCCGAACTGCTGACCGACGATCTGCGGGCGATGCTGGGGAGCCTGCCCATCCGGCCGCTACAGACCGAGAGCGCGCCGCACCAGGTGATGACGGACTGGCTGGCCCATGACCAGTTCCCGTCCGATCTGGAGCTCGGCGAGGAGGCCGTGTTCGAGGATCCGCGCAGCGAGGGAGCCGAGGTCCGTTGCAAGCGCCAGGACCTGCGCAGTGCCGAGATCCGTGGGCATATCAAGGCGGGCAAACGGGTGCGTCGGCTGGCGCTGACCTGGGATGACCGCATCAATGCCGTGCTCGACTCGGATCTGTCGATCAAGCGGCTGAAGTTCATGGACGGCGTCCAGAGCGATGTCGATGATCGGGAGGCGGAATCGGCGCAGGAGCGCTTTGATGCCGATTTCGTGATCATGGCGGAAGAGCTGGGCCGATTCCTGCCCCGACTGGTCGCCTGGTTCGACTGAACGGCGCCGCGAACCCGTATTCCGGACAAAAAAAAGCCGACGATGTCGTCGGCCAAGAGGAGGAGAGTCGGTTCAGGGCCTTTGCCCTGACAACGAATAGAATCATAGTCGTTGACTGGCTCTGCCGGAATAGCCCCGTCAGATGACCACCTGTGACTCTGGCGCACAAATCGCGGGGAACGGCCCGGCGCTTTGATTGTCGCTATCGCGGACCGAGGCCGGCCATTAGCGACTCGGTGTTGGTTGCGAGGCTCGCGTAATGGTAGCCGCCTTCCTGAATGGCAACGGTGGGCAGGCCGAGACTCGCAACCCGCTCTCCCAGCGTCTGGATGTCGCTCGACCGGACGCCGATCTTCGCCTGCGGGTCCTCGTAGTAGATATCGAAGCCGTTGGAGAATACCAGTGCGTCGGGGGCGAACAGCCGGATGGCGGTGAGCGCCTCGTCAAGGCGGCCGGAGAACGCCTTTGCGTCCGAACCGTGGGGCAGCGGCAGATTGATGTTGTAACCATAACCCTCACCGTCGCCGCGTTCGTCCTCGAAGCCCGTGACCACCGGGTAGAAATTGGTGGGATCGCCATGGATCGAGATGTAGAGGACATCCGCACGGTGATAGAAGATCTCCTGGATGCCCTGTCCGTGGTGGACGTCGGTATCGAGCACGGCGACCCGCGGGAAATGCTCGCGCAACGTCTCCGCCGCGATCGCCGCGTTGTTGAGGTAGCAGAAACCGCCGGCCGCATCGACCCGCGCATGATGGCCCGGTGGTCGGCAGAGCGCGAATGCCATCGGATCGCCGCCGATCACGTCACGGGCGGCGCAGACTGCCCCCTGGGCCGACCAGTACGCCGCCTCCCAGGTGTGCTCGCCCACCGGGCAGCTGCCGTCCGCGAGGTAGCGTGCCGCCTCGGCGAGGATGCCGCGCAGCGGGTTGGGCGAGCGCACGAACACGTTTGACAAGACCTCGTCGCCCCAGTCCTCGGGCATACTGGTCCAGCGCCGGTGGCAGGATTCCAGAAAGCGGAGATAACCGAGATCGTGGACGCGGCTGATGGACTGGATGCCGTGATCTTCCACCGATTCCATCGAGGCGCCCGCGCGCTCCAGCCCGTCGATGATATGACCCGTTCGCTCCGGGATCTCCTGCGGGGTGCGCATCTGGCCGCGGGTGAAGTAGGTTTTCGGATGGTGCAGATCCTGACGCGGATCGAAATAGGCTTTCACGGCGGCGACTCCCTGGCTTGCGGTAGAAAAACGATACCGCCGGGAGGATAGCAGGGTGGTCAGGGGAGAAGAATGGTGCGCCCGGCAGGACTCGAACCTGCGACCTTCGGCTTCGGAGGCCGACGCTCTATCCAGCTGAGCTACAGGCGCAATATCAATACTGTAGCAATCGCAGGCGCTTCGGCATAGCCCCGGTATGCCCTGCCGGGCAATGCCGCTATACTTCCACGCAGAGTGAAAAACTGAGGATTATCAAGTGAGCGCCGAGCAGGATAGTGAATTCTTCCGTAGTTTTGCCAAGGTTATCGCCACCCTGGTGGGCGTCACGGTTTTGCTCATCGTGATTGCGAATTCGCTGTTTGGCGACGAAGACCCCGCGCGCGAAGCGCTGGCGAGGGAGCGCGCGACCGAGAATCTGTCGCCGTCTTTTGCAGTCAGGCTGAGCGGCGAACCGGCACCGGTGCTCGCCTCTGCCGAAGCGTCGGGTGGGTCCGCGGAGTCAGGCGGTGTCACCGAGGTGCGCAGTGGCGAGCAGGTCACCCAGGCGGTCTGTATTGCCTGTCACCAGGGTAACTTCCTGAATGCCCCGGCGGTGGGCGATGCCGGTGCCTGGGGGGAGCGAATCGACAAGGGTTGGGAGACCCTCGTCGGAAATGTGACCGATGGCTACGGCAATATGCCGGCCCAGGGCGGGGCCGCCTCGGAGGAGGAAATCCGCGCCGCCATCGAATGGATGGTGGAGTCCGAAACCGGCCTGGACGTCCCCGAGTCCTAGGCCAGCCTGGCCGAGGATCGCTCGCCACCGAGCAGCACATGCTCGGCGTGCTCCAGCGCCTCGGGCGCGCCGTAGACGACGAGGACATCACCCTCGCGCAGAACGGTGTCGGTCGAAGGCTGGGGGCCACGGATCCCGCCCCGCCGAACGGCATTGATTGTCACCCCGATCGAGTCCAGATCGAGGTCGCTCAGTGGGCTGCCAACCGCACTGGCATTGCCGCTGAGCGTGATGGCGTGGAGTTGCTCCCGGAAACGTCCGTTTTTTTCCAGGTCGATGCGCTCGGCGCCGTGGAAATACCCCTTGAGCAGTCGATAGCGATCCCCCCGCACCTCGCGGATATGCCGAAAGACACGGGCCATGGGGATCTCCAGCAGTGCCAGCACATGCGAGGAGAGCATCAGGCTTGCCTCCAGTATCTCCGGGACGACAACGGTGGCCCCTGCGTCCTCGAAGCGCTCGATCCACCGGTCGTCCCGTGTCCGCACGATGATCGGGATGTCCGGTCGTTCCGAGCGGGTATGCTCGAGCACTTTGAGACTGCTCGCCGGATTATCGAAGCTGAGGACGATCATCCGTGCGCGCTCGAGTCCGGCGGCGTGGAGAATCTCGCGGCGCTCGGAGTCGCCGTAGCTGACCGGATCGCCGGCATTGCGCGCCTCTTCCACGCGTTGCGGATCCAGGTCGAGGGCGACGAAGGGCAGCGCCTCCTGGTCGAGGAAACGGCCGATGTTCTGACCGGTTCGTCCGTAGCCGCAGAGGATGACGTGATTGGATAGGGGCCGGGCGACACGCGAAATCTCGGCATCCATTTCCGCCGGGTCGGTATCACCGGCGGCGGGGCGCAGGACGGCCTGTACCAGCCGGTCGTTGTAGCGGATCAGCAGCGGTGCAGCGACCATGCTGAGGACAATCGCGGCCAGCACGAGCTGGGTCGTGGCCGATGTCATGAGCCCGGCGCTGATGGCGAGGGCGATCAGCGCGAAGCCGAATTCACCGCCATTGGCGAGTATCAGCGCCGTTCGGCCCGCGTCATGGGGCCCGTCAACGCTGCGGGTGATGGCATAGACCAGCAGGAGCTTCACGGCCATCATGCCGACGGCGATCAGCAGTACCCAGTGGATACCGCTGAGCAAAACCGGGACGTTGATCACCATGCCCACGGTGATGAAGAAAAACCCCAGCAACACGTCGCGGAATGGCCGGATATCGGCATCGATCTGGTGGCGGTATTCGGTTTCGCCCAGCATGATGCCGGCGAGAAAAGCGCCGAGGGCAAGTGACAGGCCGGCCAGGTGGGTCACCCAGGCGCCCGCCACGGCGATCAGCAGGACGGTGAGAGTGAACAGCTCGTTGGAGCGCGCCCGTGCCACCTCGTGGAAGATCGGCCGCAGCGCCTTGCGTCCGACCCAGACCATGGCGCCGAACACGACAACGCCCTTGACCAGCGCGAGCCCCATCTCGACCGGCAGCGAGGTATCACCGTTACCGGCGAGGATGGGGATTGCGATGAGCAGCGGCACAACGGCCAGGTCCTGGAACAGCAGGACGCCCACCGCCCGCCGGCCGTGCCGGGTATGCACCTCGACCTGCTCGGTCAGCTGCTTGGTGACGATGGCGGTGGATGACAGGGCCAGTGCACCGCCCAGTACCAGGCCAGCTTCCGGCGAACCGCTGATCCACCAGGCCATGCCGCCGAACAGCACCAGGCAGACCAGTACCTGGCTGGCCCCCAGCACGCCGACGGCCCAGCGCATCGCATGCAGCTGCGGGAACGAGAATTCGAGTCCGATCGTGAACAGCAGGAACACCACGCCGAACTCGGCGATCAGGTGCATGCTGTCGGTCTCCGGGATCAGACCCAGCGCGGACGGCCCCAGCGCCATACCGACGACGAGATACGCGATGATCGGCGGCAGCGACAGACGACGAAAGAGTGCGACGGCCACCACCGAGGTGGCCAGCAGGAGGATGATGCTTTGCAGGCCGTCCATGCGTTCTGACTGATTCCCGGGCTATCGATAGCGATCGAGCGTGAGGCCGGCGAGATCGATCGCCGGGGTGCGGCCATCGATCATATCAGCAACGACCCGGCCGGCGCCGGCCGCGAATGTCCAGCCCAGATGCCCGGCCCCGGTGTTCAGATACAGCCCGCCTACCCCGCTCTGGCCGAGGATCGGTGGCCCGTCCACGGTCATCGGGCGCAGACAGGCCCACTGCTCGGCGCTACCCGCATCGACCTGTTCCGCGAGGGCGGGGAAGTTCGCCAGTCCCTGCTCGAGCACGGTGCGCACACGCTGTGGCCGAATCGTCTTGTCGTAACCGGTGAATTCCGCCGTGCCGGCGATGCGGAGCTGGTCACCCAGGCGCGTGATGACGATCTTGCGGCCATCATCGATGATCGGTAACACCGGTGCGGCCTCCAGGCCCCCCACCGGCAGTGTGGCGGAGTAGCCCTTCACTGGCCGGATCGGCAGACGGACCCCCGCCTGGCGTGCCAGATGCGGTGCCTCGGCCCCCGTCGCCAGCACGAATGCATCGGCCTCGATCGTGCCCCGGTCGGTATCAATGGCCTGCAGTCGGCCGCCCTCGACCCGGAGATGCTGTACGGACTCCCCCAGGCGGAGTGTCAGACCGCGATCAACCGCCGCCTCGCCGAGTCGCTGGCAGAAAAGCCGGGCGTCACCGCTGGCATCGTCCGGGTAGAAGAACCCGCCCGCAAGGTCGCCTTCGATATCGGCAAGCGCCGGCTCGCGGTGGCTGATGGCGGCGGGCGTCAGGGCCTCGTGGCGTACTCCGGACTCGGCCATCAGCGCGCTGCCCGCGTGCGCGGTCTGCATCTCCGCTTCGCTGCGGAAGATTTTCAGGATGCCGGCATGCCGCTGGGTGTATTCGAGGGGCAGCCGATCCTCGAGCTCGCGCATCAGCTCCAGACTGTAGACCGCGAGGCGGGCGTTCACCGCGGTGTTACGGGCGTGATGGTGGGGGCGGCTATAGCGCAGAAAGCCCAGTCCCCAGCCGACCAGGCTCGGGAGTGCCGTTGGACGGAGCAACAGGGGAGAGTTCTCGCGGCCGATCCAGCGCAGCAGCTGGCCGAGGGCCTGGGGTGTGTTCCAGGGCTCGGTATGACTGGCGTGGAGCATGGCGCCGTTGGCGTGGCTCGCCTCCGCGGCGAGCTCGGGCGCACGGTCTACCAGCGTGACGGTATGCCCGCCGTCCAGCAGATACCACGCGGTGGTGACGCCCACCAGGCCGCCGCCGATCACGGTGATATGCACAAAACCTCCTTACGATGTCCGGGGGTGTCCGGATCGGACCCGCTCCCGATAGGACAACGCCTCGGAGACATGATATTCCCGGATCGCGGTCGTACCTTCCAGATCGGCGATGGTCCGGGCGATCCGCCAGCATCGGTGCCACCCCCGTGCGGACATGACGAACCGCTGGGCCGCGTGTTTCATGAGCGCCTGACCGGCCGGATCCAGTCGCGCATTGCGACGCATGACACTCACGGGGAGGTGAGTCGCGGCGCAACCGTCCCGCTCGATCTGGCGCTCGCGGGCGGCCTGGACCCGGGTGGCTACCGTCGCCGTGGGCTCGCTCTCCTCGGCCTCGTCGAGCTCGGCGGCGGTCAGCCGGGGGACGTTGACCTGCAGATCGATCCGATCGAGCAGGGGCCCGCTGATCCGATTGCTGTAGTGGCGAACCTGTTGCGGCGTACAGCGGCAGTCATGGTCGGCTTCGCCGTAATAACCGCAGGGGCAGGGGTTCATGGCTGCAACGAGCTGGAAGCGGGCGGGAAAGCGGATCTGGGCGCCGGATCGGGAAATGCTGATCTCGGCGGTCTCGAGCGGTTCGCGCAGCGCCTCGAGCGCCTCGCGCGGGAATTCCGGGAGCTCGTCGAGGAACAGGACGCCGTGATGCGCCAGCGAGATCTCGCCGGGTCGCGGGCGAGCACCACCGCCGGTCAATGCGCGCGGCGAGGCACTGTGGTGGGGGCTTCGAAACGGCCGCTGCCCCCAGTCGCGGGGGTCGAATCGTCCCCTGGCAATCGAGTGGAGCGACGCCGATTCCATGGCCTCGGCATCGGTCATCAGTGGCAGCAGGCCGGGCAGCCGGGCGGCCATCAGGCTCTTGCCGCTCCCCGGGGGGCCCGACAGCAGCAGACTGTGACCGCCCGCCGCGGCGATTTCGAGGGCCCGGCGGGCGTGGGACTGGCTGATGACGTCGCGCAGATCGGGCTGCTGGCACGGATTGAGCGGAGGATCCGGCCGGGCCGCTGGCAGTGGACGTTCGGCCGTAAGATGGCGACAGACGTCGACCAGATGATTACCGCCATAAACCTCGCCTCCCGCCAGCGCGGCCTCCGCACCATTGGTTCCCGCCACGACCAGCGACTCACCGTCCGCCGCGCAGCGCAGGGCCACCGGAAGCGTGCCGCTGACCGGCCTGAGACCGCCGGACAGGGCGAGCTCGGCGCAGAACACGGTGTTGTCCAGGCGCTCCCGGGGCAGCTGGCCGGAGGCCACCAGTATGCCCAGCGCAATCGCCAGATCGAAGCGGGCACCGTCCTTGGGCAGGTCGGCCGGCGCAAGGTTGACCGTGATGCGCCGTCGCGGAAAGTCGAAACCGCTGGTGGTCAGTGCCCCGCGGACACGGTCCCTCGCCTCGCGTACCGCCGTGTTGGGCAGCCCGACGATGGACAGCGAGGGGAGACCGCCGCCGAGGTGGACCTCGACGTCGACGCGCGGCGCATCGATCCCGACAGCAGCCCGGGCCTGAACGAGTGCCAGTGACATGACAACGCACCTCCCTGTGCGAAGTGGATTGCCGGAAGCGGCGGTGTCTACTCGCCGGCGTCGTCTGGCGTCGACTGCTCGGTCACCGCTGTATTGCCTTCGAGCGCAGCGACCCGTGCCTCCATGGCCTCGAGCCGCTCGCGGGTGCGGGCGAGCACCTTCGCCTGGGCGTCGAATTCCTCGCGGGTGACCAGCTCCATGCGGTTGAAAGTGCTCTGCAGCGCGACCCGGGCGTTCTTCTCGACCTCCGCCTGGATATCCCGCAATCCGCTGGGCAGATTCTCGGAGAAACGCTTCGCCATCTCATCGAACTGTTTCGGATCGAGCATTGTTCGGTCTCCGTTGCCTTCGTTTGAGATCAGTTTAAGCGGTTGACGGGGAATTCCCAATCCATTGAAAGGGTTGATTCTGGTGCATCCGATGAATGGCGAATGCACGTATTTGGTGCAATGAACCGTCAAGGGGCATTCAGTCCCCGGCGGGCAACGGCGATTGTCTCTTTGGCATGGTCCCTGCATAGGTGTTGGTGCGTTTATATCGTTCACGGGCACCGGGGCTATCCGGTCCCGACAGGGGAGTACAGGCATGAAGCTGATTACTGCGATTATCAAGCCCTTCAAGCTCGACGACGTCCGCGAGTCACTCTCGGAAATCGGCGTGCAGGGCATCACTGTTACCGAGGTCAAGGGATTCGGCCGTCAGAAGGGGCATACCGAGCTCTATCGGGGCGCCGAGTATGTCGTCGATTTCCTGCCCAAGATGAAAGTCGAGGTCGCACTCGCCGATGACCTCGTGGAGCGGGCCATGGAGGCCATCAGTAAGGCGGCCAATACCGGCAAGATCGGCGACGGCAAGATCTTCGTCACGGCGATCGAGCAGGCGGTGCGCATCCGCACCGGCGAAACCGACAAAGACGCACTCTAAGGATCACTGGGAGTCTGAAATATGTCTGCAGAATTCAACGAACTGGCGTACGCGCTGGATACCTTCTATTTCCTGGTCTCGGGAATACTGGTCATGTTCATGGCCGCCGGCTTCACGATGCTGGAGTCGGGCCTGGTGCGCTCGAAGAACACGACCGAGATCCTCACCAAGAACGTGGCGCTCTACTCGATCGCTTGCATCATGTACATGCTGATGGGCTACAACATCATGTACGGCAGCGGCGTGAGCTCCATTATTCCGTCTTTCGGCGGCATCCTGGGCACGGCGGACAACGCGGCCGCGGACATCGCCGGCGGCAGTGATGCCTACTACTCGAACATCTCCGACTTCTTCTTCCAGGTCGTCTTCGTCGCAACCGCCATGTCGATCATCTCGGGGGCCGTGGCCGAGCGAATGAAGCTCTGGGCGTTCCTGCTGTTCACGGTCATCCTCACCGGTGCCCTCTACCCGATCCAGGGCTTCTGGAGCTGGGGCGGTGGCTTCCTGGCCGAGCTCGGCTATTCCGATTATGCCGGCTCCGGGATCGTGCATATGTTCGGTGCAGCCGCGGCGCTGGCCGGCGTGATGGTGCTTGGTCCGCGCAAGGGCAAATACGGTCCGAACGGCGAAGTCCGGCCGATCACCGGTGCCAATATGCCGCTCGCGACGCTGGGCGTGCTCATCCTCTGGTTCGGCTGGTTCGGCTTTAACGGTGGCTCCGAGCTCAAGCTCTCGGACGTCGGCTCGGCCAACGCCGTCGCGCTGGTCTACGCCAACACCAACCTGGCGGCAGCCGGTGGTGCCGTGGCCGCGCTGATTACCGCCCGTCTCATGTTCGGCAAGGCCGACCTGACCATGGCGCTGAACGGCGGCCTGGCCGGGCTGGTGTCCATCACTGCCGGACCGAACGTGCCGAGCCTCCTGGGTGCGACCCTGATCGGCGTGGTCGGTGGCATCATCGTGGTGTTCTCCATCGTCGGGCTCGACAAGCTCAAGCTGGATGATCCGGTCGGTGCCATTTCGGCCCACGGCACTGCCGGCATCTGGGGTGTTCTGGCCGTGCCGCTGTGGAATGACGGCGCGAGCTTCGGCCCGCAGATCATCGGCCTGGTCACGATCTTCGTCTGGGCCTTCGGCGCGAGCTACATCCTCTGGAGTATCCTCAAGGCGGTGATCGGCATCCGTGTCACCGAGGAAGAGGAGCAGACCGGGCTCGATATCACCGAGTGCGGTGTCGAGGCCTACCCGGAGTTCAACCGCTAACGCCAGCGTTAACGGTTCGATTCCACGCTCAGCGGGCGCCTTCGGGCGCCCGCTTTTTTGTGGGGTCGCGGAATGCGCTGCGTTAGACTTCGGGCCTGGACGCTGTCTGATTTATCAAAGGAGAGGAACATGAAAGTAGGTGTTGCCGGACTCGGCGCCATGGGTCGCGGGATGGCCAGAAACCTCGCCGCCGCCGGTTTGCTCGTCGGCGTCTGGAATCGGACCCGGGCCAATGGCGAGCCGCTTGCCGATGAGTTGCAGGTGCCGCTGGCCGAGGATGCAACCGCGCTCGCCCGGCAATGTGATGTCGTGATTACCTGCGTGAGCGCCGACCAGGATGTTCTCGAGGTGGTGGGTGCGCTGGCGGACGGCGTGAGCGAGGGCGATATCGTCATCGACACCTCGACTATCGGTGTGGATACGGCGGAGGCCGCCGCCGAGCTGCTGCGCGTGCAGGGCGCGGCATTCCTCGATGCGCCGGTGACCGGTGGCTCCGAGGGCGCCGAGGCCGGCACCCTCCAGGTCATGGTCGGCGGGGATCCCGATGTGCTTGAGCGTGTCCGTCCGGCGCTGGCGGCGATCGGCAGCGATGCGACCCATTTCGGGCCGGTGGGTTACGGACAGCGCGCCAAGGCCGTCAATCAGGTCATGGTGGCGGGCATTGTGCAGGCGATCAGCGAGTCGCTGTCATTCGCCGAGGCGAGTGGTCTCGACACCGAGCGTCTGTTACCGGTGCTTACCGGCGGCGCGGCCGGCAGTCGCCTGCTCGAGCGCCGCGGCAGCCGGATACTGGCGGGGGACTTCGAGCCCGGATTCCGCGTCGCCCTGCATCACAAGGACCTGAACCTGTGCCGCGATCTACTCCGGAAGCTCGACGTCAATCTGCCGCTGGTGGAGATGACGCTCAAGCACTACGATCGCCTGCTCGAGCAGGGTTACGGCGACGAGGACACCTCGGCGCTGTTCCGGCTCAAGCGCGAGATGTTCCAGTCCGGTAACCGCAAGAGCCTGTAGCGGCGGCGGTTCTAACCGCCCGCCTGAAGGAGAATCGACTCGATCTCCTGGTCGGCCATGCGGGTGCGGACACCGTTGACCTGCTCGAGGTCGTTGAAGGGGCCGATGCGGACCCGGTGCCAGGTCTCGCCGCCCGAGAGCTCGACGACCTGGATCCGGGCCTGGATCCCGAGGAGGGCGAGGCTCGCCTTCAGCGAGTCGGCATCCTCCGCCTGGCGAAAGCTGCCGGCCTGGAGTAGATAGCGCTTGTCCTCATCGGATGGTGGCGCCGAATCGCTGTCGGTGGATGATTCCGGCGGTGGATCCGCCTCCGGCAACGCCTGCGTGCCGTTATCTCTCGGCGCCTGTTCCTCGGCTACCTCCACTTCCTGCTCGTTGAGCAGGCGATAGAACTCGAACCGCGGCTGATCGGATTCGCTGGCCGTCTCCTCGTCGCTGGCGGGCGTCTCGTCCCCGCCGGTCGTGTCGGGCCGGCGATGCTCGAGATGGACGACCAGCGCCACCATCAGGCCGATGGCGAGGCCGGTTACACCCCAGGCAACGGGCATCCGGCCGCTTTTCGCGGCAGCGCCCGATTTTTTCTTCCGGCTCGCCTGGCCACTGGTGCTGCGGGCCGGCTTTCGTGTCGTGTTGCGTCCCGTGGCCATGCCTACATGCGTTCCGGAGACGATACGCCAAGCAGTCCGAGGCCGTTGCGAACGACCTGCCGGACCGCCTGGATGAGGGTCAGCCGCGCGTTGCGCAGCTCGGCGTCGTCGACGAGGAACGTATGGGCGTTGTAATAGGTGTGGAATGCACCCGCCAGATCACGCAGATAGGCGGCGAGCTGATGGGGCTCGTGGCTGCCGGCGGCGGATTCCAGGACCTCGGTGTAGCGGCCCAGCGAATCGATCAGCGACTGTTCGTGCCCGGCCGTCAGCCGTGCCAGCGCGGCGAGGCCATTGTCCGGATCATGCCGCAGGCCGCGCTCCTCCATCTGTCGCAAAACGCTGCAGACCCGGGCATGGGCATACTGGATGTAGTACACCGGGTTGTCGTTGGACTCCGATTTGGCGAGCTCGAGATCGAAGTCGAGATGCTGCTCGGGGCGGCGCATGACGTAGAAGAACCGTGCCGCATCGTTGCCTACTTCCTCGCGCAGTTCCCGCAGGGTCACGAATTCGCCGGAGCGCGTCGACATCGGCAGCCGTTCCGACCCGCGGTAGAGGATGGCGAACTGCACAAGGCGGAACGTGAGCTTCTCGGCGGGATGGCCGAAGGCGGCGAGGCTCGCCCTTACCCGTGCCATGTAGCCGTGATGATCGGCGCCGAACACGTCGATGGCATGACTGAAACCGCGATCGAACTTGTTCAGATGGTAGGCGATATCGGAGGCAAAATAGGTGGTCTGGCCATCCGCCCGCCGGACCACGCGATCCTTGTCGTCGCCGTAATCGGTGGACCGGAACCACAGCGCACCGTCCGCCTCGTAGAGTGTGTCCGCCTGCCGCAGACGCGTCAGCGCCTGCTCGACCGCACCGGCACTGACCAGTGACCGTTCGCTGAACCAGCGATCGTAGCGAACACCGAAGGCGGCGAGGTCCTCGTCGATATCGGCGGTGATGGTGGTGACAGCGGCTTCCAGCACTTCCTGGTACCGGGTCTCGCCCAGACAGGCGCGGGCCCGTTCGATCAGTGCGTCGATATGGGCCTCTTTATCGCCGCCGGCATGCGCATCCGCCGGCAGGCCGGTGGCCAGCTCGGTGGCGGTGATCCGGTAGCGCTCGCCGCCGCTCGCCTCGAGGTCGCGGGCGATGTCGTGGATGTAGTCGCCGCGATAGCCGTTGGCGGGGAACTCGACCGCCTCGCCACGATGCGCCAGGTAGCGGACCAGCACGCTCACCGCGAGGATGTTCATCTGGCGTCCCGCATCGTTGATGTAGTACTCGCGGTGGACGTCGTGGCCGGTCGCCTCGAGGACATCGGCCAGCGCCGCTCCGAACGCCGCCCCCCGGCCATGGCCGACATGCAGGGGGCCGGTGGGGTTGGCGGAGACGAACTCCACGATGACGCGTTCGCCGCGGCCGTGGTTGCTGCGTCCGTACTCGTCTCCCTCGCGGTGGATGCGGGCAATCACCGCGTTGGCCGCATCCTGCGTGAGGAAGAAATTGATGAACCCGGGACCGGCCACCTCGACACGGTCGACATGCGGATGGACGGGCAGGTGGGCTACCAGCTTGGCCGCCAGGTCCCGCGGATTTTGCCGGGCCGGTTTGGCGAGTCGCATGGCGACATTGCTCGCGTAGTCACCGTGACCGCTGCCACGACCGCGCTCGAGCTGGATGTCCAGCGCTTCCGGCAGGGCGAGGGATTCGGCATCGGCCAACGATTGCAGCGCCTGGCGCAGCAGATCGATCAGTTCTTCTTTCATCGGTGAATTCAGTATCCGGCTGGCAAACGAGCGTCCATTATCCGGCCTCGGTCACAGTCTTCAAGCGCTACAGTGCCTCGACCGGGTCGACGTCGACCGACCAGCGGACCTGGCGTGCCTGGGGGAGGCGCGTGAGTGCCGGTAGCCAGCGGCCGAGGAATGCCTGCAGGCTGCTCCGCGAATCGGCCAGCAGCATGAGCTGGGCGCGATGACGACCGGCGCGGCGCTCCATCGGTGCCGGATAGGGGCCGAGGCGTTCGATGTCGGCATCGACGGGGGCCTGCTGCATGGCTGCCTGCAGGAAGGTGATGGGGGCATCATGCGCGGTCGCCTCGGCACGGATCAGCACCATGGCCCGCGCCGGTGGCAGGCCGGCCGCCTCGCGTTCCGCGAGTGCGGTGCGCGCAAAGGCGGCATAGCCGCCGTGTAGTAGCTGCTGGAGCAGTGGGTGCTCGGGGTGGTGGGTCTGGATAATCACCTCGCCGGGTCGATCGGCGCGACCGGCTCGGCCCGCCACCTGGATTACCTGCTGGGCGAGGCGTTCCGGGGCCCGGAAATCGGCCCCGAACAGGCCTTGATCGGCGTCGATGATCGCCACCAGCGTCACGGCGGGCAGGTGATGCCCCTTGGCGAGCATCTGCGTGCCCAGTATCAACCGGGTCTCACCCTCCCGCGCGCGGCGCATGGCCTCCTCGAAACTGCCGCGTCGACGGGTGCTGTCGCGATCGATCCGCACCGGCGGGGTGTCCGGGAAGGCCTCTGTCAGTGCCGCTTCAATCCGCTCGGTGCCCAGGCCCAGGGCACGGAGATCGACGCTGCCACAGCCCGGGCAATGCCGGGGGATAGGCAGTTCGCGGTCGCAGTGGTGGCAGTGCAGGCGTTGACGGCCGCGGTGATAGGTATAGCGTGCGTCACAGCGGTCGCATTCGGCAAGCCAGCCACATTCATGGCAGATCAGGGTCGGGGCAAAACCTCGTCGGTTGAGGAACAGCAGGGCCTGGCCGCCCGCGTCCAGGTGGCCGCGTACGCGATCGATCAAGGGCTGCGAGAGGCCATCCCGGGTGGGTGCACCGCGCATGTCGAGCAGCTGCAGCGAGGGCGGACGCGCGCCGCCGGCGCGCTGCCGGAGGGGGTAGCAGGCATAGCGGCCCGCCAGAGTGTTGGCGAGGCTCTCCAGGGACGGCGTGGCCGAGCCCAGCACTACGGGGATGTCCAGGCGGTAGCCGCGCAGCACGGCCAGGTCCCGTGCGGAGTACCGGAAGCCCTCCTGCTGTTTGAGCGAGGCGTCATGCTCTTCGTCGATCACGATCAGCCCGGGATAGCGGAGCGGCACGAATACCGCCGAGCGCGTCCCGATAACGACGTCGGCCTCACCCGCCCGGGCGGCCAGCCAGGCATTGAGCCGCTCGCCATCCGCGAGCCCGGAATGGAGGATGGCGATTCGCCCGGAGAGCCGGCGCTGGAAACGGTTGACGAGCTGCGGGGTGAGGCCGATTTCAGGGACGATCACCAGGGTCTGACGACCCAGCGCGATGGTGCGCTCGATCGCATCGAGATAGACCTCGGTCTTGCCGCTGCCCGTGACCCCGTCAATGAGGATTGCCTGGTGCCCCGCGGCGGGCCGGATCGCTGCGGCTCCTGCCTGCTGCTCGTCGTTGAGGGTCGCGCCGCTTTCATCCGCAAGCCCCTGGAGCAGCCCGTAATCGGGTGCGGTAACGGTCTCGGCAAGGCCCTGTTCGACCAGTCGCCTGAGCGCGGCACGGGCATCACCGCTAAAGCCTGCGAGCTCGATCGCGGTCAGGGTCCCGCCTCGCTGTAGTGCCTCGAGGAGCGCCGACTGGCGGGGCGCGCGCCGGCGAAGCCGCTCGAGCTGAGCGGCCTGCCCGGATTCGGTGATCCGCCAGCCGGTCTCGACGCCGGGTGTCGCGGCCTGGCCCCGGCGCAGTCGCGCGGGGAGGGCAGCCAGGTAGGCCTCGCCGAGGGGGTGGTGATAGTAGCGCGCCGCCCATTCGATGAGGGCGCTGGTGGCCGAGTCGAGAAGCGGGGCGGAGTCGAGGACCTCGGTGACGGCGCGGAGGCGATCATCGGCGAGATCGCTCGCCGCGGGCAGGGCGGTGACCATGCCCACCGTGTTGCGTCGACCCAGCGGAACGCGAACCCGCCCCCCGACCACCGGTGCGGGACCGCTGGCCGGGGGACGGTAATCAAGGGCATCGGTGAAAGGCCCCGCCACGGCGACACGAATGACTTCGGTCATGCGTGGCGGCAGGCCGCTAGCGCATCTGGATACCACCGCCGGGCATGCCACCACCCCCGCCGGGGGCACCACCACCGCCCATCTGATCCGGCGTCATGATCTGTGACGCCTGTTCGCGCTGCATTTCCTTGAGCTGCTCCATGGCCTGCTCGAGGGCGACCTGGGCCGCCGCCGGGAAGGCCTTCGCGGCCTCCTCGAGACTGCCCGCATCGAGCTCGAAGTTGAGCGGCAGCGCACCGACCGGCGTCATGACCTGGGTGTTGCCCAGGTACAGGACGGGCCGGCTGTCATCCGGCCGCCCGTCGCGGGTAACGGGGCTGAGCCGCTGGATGCTGCCGACCTGGCGGTCGGTGAAGTTCTCTTCCTGGTAGAGCCCGTCGGTGTTGACCGTGAGCTGATCCAGGGTCTCCTGGGTTTCCGGATCCGTCATATTGACTCCCGTTTGTTCTTACAGGCCCTTGACGGCCTGGACCATGCCGCCGGCGACCTTCTGGCCATCGCCGAACACCATGCGTGTGTTTTCGCCGAAGAACAGATGGTTCTCGACGCCCGAGAAGCCGGCGCCACCGCCGCGCTTGATCACCATCACGTTTTCGGCCTCGTCGACATTGAGGATGGGCATGCCGTAGATCGGGCTGGACGGATCGTCCCGCGCCGCGGGGTTGACCACGTCGTTGGCGCCGATGACCACCGCCACGTCGGTGGTGGCGAATTCCTCGTTGATCTCCTCCATGTCGAAGATCATGTCATAGGGGACACCGGCCTCGGCCAGGAGCACGTTCATGTGACCCGGCATGCGACCCGCCACCGGGTGGATGGCGAATTTCACCTCTACCCCGCGGGCCTGCAGCAGCTCGACGAACTCCCAGATCTTGTGCTGCGCCTGGGCAACGGCCATGCCGTAGCCGGGCACGATGATGACGCGCTCGGCGTAGGCCATCAGGATGCCGGCGTCTTCGGCGGAGATATCCTTCATCTCGCCGCCGGGGCCCTCGCTGGTGGCGGCCTTGGGGCTACCCCATCCGGCGAACAGGACGTTGCTGATCGGCCGGTTCATGGCCTTCGCCATGAGCTGCGTGAGCAATGTGCCGGCGGCGCCCACCACCGTACCGGCGATGATCATGGCCGGGTTGCCGATGGCATAGCCCTCGAAACCCACCGCCAGACCGGTCAGGGCGTTGAACAGCGAGATGATCACCGGCATGTCGGCGCCACCGATGGGCACGGCGACGAACAGGCCGAACAGCAGCCCGAGCGCGAAGAACGCCGCGACGACGATAACGCTGTCGGTAAAGAACGTGAGAATGCCGAACCCGACCGCCAGTGCGAACACGATGATGTTCACGATCTGCTGACCGGGCACCAGCTGGTTGCGCTTCATCCGGCCGTCGAGCTTTGCCCAGGCGATGAGCGAGCCCGAAAAGGCCACGGTACCGATGAATGCACCGAGGATCGCCAGAATAGCCACGTCGGCACCGAGTGCCGCCGCGATGCCAACGCTGCCGGCGCCTTCCGCACGCAGCGCCGCTTCGGCGGCCTGAACGCTGATGCCGGCATCCATCGAGAGCGCCTCGGCGCGGATCTGCAGGTCATTGGGCAGGGTGCGCAGTGCCCGCAGCATCTCGACGCCGGCAATGGCCGCGGCGGCGCCGCCACCCATGCCGTTGTAGAGCGCCACCATCTGCGGCATCTCGGTCATCCCGACACGGCGCCCCGACCACCAGGCGAGTCCGCCGGCGGCGGCAATGGCGATCACGATCAGGACGTAGTTGGTAAGCCCCTGCACCGCCGGATGCAGGAAGGTCACGAGCGTCGCCAGGACCATGCCGACCCCGGCCCACATGATTCCCTTGCGGGCGGTCTTCGGCGAGCTCATGGCCTTGAGCCCGAGGATGAACAGAACCGCCGCGAGGAGGTAGGTTAACTGGACAACGAAGTTCATTCCTGGGCCCCCTTCTTCTGCTCATCCTTGCTCTTGAACATATCGAGCATCCGCTCCGTGACGACGTAGCCGCCCACGGCGTTGCCCGCGGCGAGCAGGACCGCGATAAAGCCGATGATCTGCTCGGGCAGCGTCTCGGCATGACCGAGCACCACCATGGCGCCGACAACCACGATCCCGTGGACGAAGTTGGAGCCCGACATCAGCGGCGTATGCAGGATAACCGGCACCCGGCTGATGACCTCGAAGCCGGCAAAGCCTGCCAGCATGAATATGTAGATTGCGACAAAGCCTTCGATCGCCATTACTTGTCTCCTTCCATGCGCTCGCGGGTCGGCGCATGCCGGGTCTCGCCGTTGTGGGTCAGACAGCTGTCGGCCACCACCTGGTCGTCCCAGTCGAGGTGGATCTCGCCGTCCTTGATGATCAGGCCGAGCATATTGACCAGGTTGCGGGCATACATCTCGCTGGCGTGGGTGGCCGCCATGCTGGGTATGTGCTTCGGCCCGGCGATAGTCACGCCGTGGTGGACCACATCCTTGCCGGCCTCGGTCAGCTCGCAGTTGCCGCCGGTCTCGGCGGCCATGTCGACGATGACGGCACCGGCCTTCATCCGCTCCACGGTCGCCTTGTCGATGATCCTTGGTGCCGGACGGCCCGGAATCGCCGCCGTCGTCACCACCGCATCGGCCTGAGCGATGTGCTGGGCGAGCACCTCGGCCTGCCGGGTCTTTTCGTCCTCGGTCAGCTCGCGGGCGTAACCGCCTTCGCCCTCGGCGCTGACACCGGTGTCGATGAACTTGCCGCCGACCGATTCGACCTGTTCGCGTGTGGCGGAACGGACATCATAGGCCTCGACAATGGCCCCGAGCCGTTTCGCCGTCGCGATGGCCTGCAGCCCCGCCACCCCGGCACCGATGACCACGACCTTGGCCGGACGGACCGTGCCCGCCGCCGTGGTCAGCATCGGGAAGAGCTTGGGCGAGAGGTGGGATGCCAGCAGCGCGCACTTGTAACCGGCGATGTTGGCCTGGGAGGAGAGGGCATCAATGCCCTGCGCCCGGGTGATGCGCGGCACGAGCTCGAGCGCAAAGCTGGTAACGCTGCGCTTGTTGAGGTTGCGGATCCGGTTGTCGCCCTCGTGGGGCGTCATGAACCCGATCAGGATGCTCGCCTCGGGCAGCTTGCCGGCCTCCTCGACGCTGGGCGGCTGGACGCGCAGGACAACGTCTGCGTCCTTGTAGAGCGCGGCCTGATCGTCGGCCCAGCTGACCCCTTCATAGAGGCTGTCGGGAAAGCCCGCGGACTCTCCGGCACCCCGCTGCATGCGTACCTCGACGCCAAGCTTGCTGAACTGCTTGAGCACGCTGGGTACGACGGCGACACGTTTTTCTCCGTTGGCCGTTTCCCTGGGGACGGCGATGGTGATGCTCATCGAGTTAACTCCTGTCCTTTTGGCGGTCGCTTTCGACCGTCGGATTCCGGATTCTACAACATCTGGGCCGGTAAACACCCCCACGCGCATCGGGTCATCCGGAACCGTCGAGGGCATTACGCCGTCTTACTTGCAGATCGGCGTAAACCGCTGGATGATCGGGAATTGCCATTCCTGTGCGGCGATACGCGTGAAAAGGGGATCCGGGCATGACGAGTCTGCAGCAGCCTATCCTGCGAACCGATATATCCGGCATGCCGCTGGAGTGGATGACCTATCAGGATGCGGTTCGCCTGTATCACCTCGAGCAGGTCGCCTATACCTGCGGCCACACGCTCTATCGCATCCACGGCGGCTACAACGCCCGCACCGGGCTTCGCAGCCTGGTCGACGTCAATTCCATCATCGCCACTACCGGTGCGATGCAGGGGAATCTCAAGGACAACCCGGCCTACCGTCCGCCGCTGAACAACGCCACACTGTTCCGCCGGGACGATCATCTCTGCCTCTACTGCGGCGAGCGGCGCCCGGTGCGCGAGCTCTCGCGCGACCACATCAAGCCCATCAGCCGCGGCGGTATTGATACCTGGTCGAACGTGGTTACCGCCTGCAAGCGCTGCAACAACCTCAAGGGCAATCGCACCCCGGAACAGGCCGGCATGCAGCTGCTCGCCGTGCCCTTCGCCCCCACGCACGCCGAGTACGTGTACCTGCAGGGGCGCCGGATCCTTGCCGATCAGATGGCTTTTCTGCGTGCCCATTTCCCCCGCCGCAGCCCACTGCGGGAGCGGCTCGAATCGATGAGCGCGTAGCGCGTTACGGTGCCGGTTCCGCCTCCATGTCATCGAAAAAGTCCGAGTAGGCGTCGTCCTCGACGGACACCTCCCCGTCATTGATCTGATCGCGCCGATACTGCCCGTAGGCCGACCGGCTGAACACATAGGGATCGACCGCGGCGTCGTCACGGAATCGGGCGGCACCGGCGAGGCGGGCCCGCGTGTTGACCACATTGAGGGCGGTCAGCGCCCCGAAGGTCAGGCTGTCCAGGGTCACGTAGGTGAGGACATTGGTGTAGTAGGCCACCGGATACTGCGTGACATCGCGGGCGTTGGAGGGACCGAACAACGGCAGCACCAGGTACGGACCGCTATCCACCTCCCAGACTCCCAGCGTCTGGCCGAAGTCCTCGGCGCGACCGTCGAGACCCAGCCAGGCCGACGCCGGATCGAACAGCCCGAGCAGTCCGACGGTGCTGTTGACCACGAAGCGCACGGTCTCGCGGCCGGCGTCCACGGCCTTGCCCTGGAGCAGATCGTTGAGGACATACCCCGGGGCCTCGAGGTTGGTGAAGAAGTTGTCGACGCTGGTGCGCACGCCGTCGCTGGTCACCCGCGTCCAGCCCTTGCTGGCGGGCTCGAGGGCGTACGTGTCGAGCCCTTCGTTGAAGTCGTAGACCCCGCGGTTAAAGCCCTCGACGGGGTCGCCCGCGGATGAACCGCCGCCGGTGGCACAGCCACTCAGGACAAGCGCGAGCAGCAGCAGGATAAAGGCACGCCCGAGAGGGCTGTGCGACTGGCGGTCGGCGGATAGGTTGATCATCAGTTCCCCGGCGCTGCTTCAAAGGAGTCGTAGAATAGCCGGTCGGCGGGCAGACCGGCGGCAGTGAAAGCGGCCTTCGCCGCATTGATCATCGGCGGTGGTCCGCTCATGTAGACGTCAAAGCCGCTCAGGTCCGGATGATCCCGCACCACCTGCTCGTGTACGAACCCCTTGGCGCCCTTCCATTCGTCGTCCGTGGCCGGATCGGAGAGGACCGGGGTGTAGGCGATGTTCGAGTGCTCCTCCGCCCATGCCTGCGGGAGCGAGTCGAGGTACAGGTCGGGGCGGGCCCTTGCCCCCCAGTAGATATGCATCGGGCGTTTAACACCCGTATGCAGCGCCTGCTCGACAATGCCCTTGACCGGCGAGAAGCCGGTGCCGCCGCCCATCAGGATCATCGGCCGGTCGCTGTCATCGCGCAGGAAGAAATTGCCCAGCGGGCCCTCGAAGCGCAGCAGCGCCCCTTCCTTCATGTCGTTGAAGACGTAACCGGAGAACAGACCACCCGGCAGATGGCGGATATGCAATTCGAGCAGGGCATCATCATGCGGCGTGTTGGCCAGGGAGAAACTCCGGCGCTGGCCGCCGCGCAGCAGGAAGTCGATGTACTGCCCCGGCAGGAACGTCAGGCGCTTGTCGCGGGGCAGCCTGAGGAACACGCGGCGCACGTCCGGCGCGCAGTCCTCGATCCGCTCCACACGGGCTGGCAGGCGCTGCGGGCGGATATCACCGGCGTCGCGGACCTCGCCGACCCGGATCACCAGATCGCTCGCCGGCCGCGCCTGGCAGAACAGGGCCTTGCCCGCCTCATCCTGTTCGCTGTCGATGGCGGGCGGCAGGCCGTCGGGATAGGTGATATGCCCCTCGACCACGTCCCCCATGCAGGTCCCGCAGGTGCCGCCGCGGCAGCTGTAGGGCAGCATGAGGCCCGCACGCATCGCGGCGTCGATCACGCGCTCACCGTCATCGACGTCAAAGGCATGGTCGGTGTTGGCTATGCGTACCTGGTAACTCATTAATCGTCTCCGCTAGTGGATCGTTATCGTACCGCTTCGAGACACTGCGATGTGCCCTGCGTTCATGCGAAGCGGGCGACAACCGGCGCGTGATCGGAGGGTCGCTCCCAGGTGCGCGGATCGCGCTCGATGCTGGCCGACTGCAGGCCGGCCGTCACCGCGGGACTGGTCAGAATCAGATCGATGCGCAGACCGCGGTTGCGCTTGAAATTGTTCATCCGGTAGTCCCACCAGGAGAACGCCATTTCAGGTTGTTCGAAGGCGCGGAAACTGTCCGTAAAGCCGAGATCCAGCAGCCGCTTCAGCGCCTCACGCTCCGGCGCCGAGCAGAGGATCTGGTCCCGCCAGGCCTCGGGATCGTGGACATCGGCATCAGTCGGGGCGATGTTGAAGTCGCCCACCACGACCACCCGCTCGTGGCGTTGGCACTCGGCGGCGAGCCAGGCGTGAAGCCTCTCCAGCCAGTCGAGTTTGTAGTGGTATTTGTCATCGTCAACGGTCTTGCCGTTGGGGACATAGAGGTTGATGAAGCGCACGCCATTGACGGTGACGCCCAGCACCCGGCGCTGCGGATCCTCGATCCCGGGCAGGTCGATGATGACATCGCTCATCGCCGAGCGTGCCAGAACGGCAACGCCGTTATAGGTCTTCTGCCCGGTGAAGACCACCTCGTAGCCGGCCTCGCGAATGGCCTGTGCTGGAAACTTCTCGTCGGTGAGCTTTGTTTCCTGCAGTCCGAGCACGTCCGGCTGCGCCGATTCGAGCCAGTCGAGCACGTGGGGCAGGCGGACATTCAGGGAGTTGACGTTCCAGGAGGCAATTTTCACGGACGGTGGCTCCGGTAGGGTTTCGGGGTGACGGGGGGATTGTAACGGCTCCCGGTCGCCTGCATCAGCAGGACGGCGAAGCGCCCTTGCGGATCCGTCCAGTGATTGTTGACCGACCAGCCGGCCTCGGCGGCGAGTGTGGTGAAGGCGCCGAGGCTGTACTTATGCGAGGTCTCGGTGTGCAGGCTCTCGCCGGCGGCCAGCTCGAAACGCTCGCCCCCGACGTGGACGGTGGTCGTGCGCTCGCAGACAAGGTGCATCTCGATACGGGGTGGCGTTTCGAAATACCGCGCCTCGTGCCGGAAGCCCTCCGGGTCGAAATCGGCGTTGAGTTCACGATTGATGCGTACCAGCAGGTTGCGGTTGAACGCCGCCGTCACGCCTTCCGGATCGTCATAGGCCGGGATCAGGATGTCGGCGGATTTATCGAGGTCGATGCCGATCAGGAACATCGAATCCGGTCCCAGCAGCCCGTGGCAGTGCTGTAACAGGCCGCGGGCATCTTCGGCATCGAGGTTACCGATGGTGGAGCCGGGGAAAAAACCGAGCCGCGACGCGTGCGCCGGCAGCTCCCCGGGCAGGTCGAAGTCGGCGGTGAAGTCGGCGACCCGGGGATGAACCGGCAGCCCGGGGAATCGGGCCCGCAGTGATTCGGCGGCGTCGGCGAGGTAATCGGCGGAGATATCCAGCGGCACGTAACCGGCCGGCTCGTGGAGTGCGTCGATCAGCGGCACGGTCTTGCGGCTCGATCCGCTGCCCAGCTCCACCAGCAGGCTGTTGGCGGGGATCGCCGCCGCGATCTCGGGCAGATGGGCGTCGAGGATGCCGATTTCCGTGCGCGTCGGGTAATAGCTCGGTAGCCGGGTAATGGCCTCGAAGAGCTCCGACCCATGCGCGTCATACAGCCAGGCCGAGGGGATGCGGTGGCCCGGATCGCGCAGGGCGGCCAGGACATCATTCTGCAGTGTGTCGGTCATGGGGTGAGGCTGCCTTTCAGGGAGTGGGTGGCGTGGAAGCAGTTGGTGTCGTGCGCAGCTGGAGGTGCCGGCGGATCCGTCGAGCCACGGCGTCCACCGCGATGTTGAGCAGTGCCGTGACGAGAATCAGCACCATGGCCCGATCAAAGCGCAGCTCCTGGATGGCGCTGTCGACATAGAAGCCGAGCGTGGTGATGCCGAGGATCCCGAGGATCGCCGTCTCGCGCATGATGATCTCCCAGCGGTAGAACAGGAATGCGAGAAACGGGCGGTACAGCCTTGGCACTACCTCGTGGGTATAGCGATCGACGCCCCGGGCGGCGTCCGGACGGAGTTTGATCTCATTGCTCTGACGGCCGATCAGGTGACCGATGATCGCGCCGTTGTGGATCGCCAGCGCCGCCACCGCCGGTAGCATCGACGGTCCCCAGAGCTGGAGCAGGATATAGGCCAGCAGATACTCCGGGGTCGATCGGCCGATGATCAGCAGTGCATGCCCGCCCCAGCGTGTGAAGCGTCCGGCGAAAAGGCGCGAGATCAACGGGAAGCTCGCGAGGGCGAGCACGCCGGTCGCCACCAGCGCGATCTGGGTCAGCACCAGTGTCGCCCCGATCCCCGGCAGGGCCTGATTGACGAGCAGCTCCCACAGCCACGGTCCCAGCCCGCTGAGCCCCTCGCCGCTGCGCAGCGGTGCCGGCACGATGTCTTCGGTGAAAAACCGCGCGGCATTGCCCCAGATAATGGGTAGTCCGTTGCCGAGAAACCAGGGCGCCGCCAGGAGATAAAAGGGCACCAGTCGTGGCCGGACCCACAGGCGCAGACTGGCGATCAGCCCGAGGAAGATGAGCAGAAGCATCCCCACCTCGCCGTACAGCCCCTCGCCATAGGCGCTCTCGAGATAGAAGCCGAGGGTCGGCATGCCGACAAAACCGAGGATGGCGCTCGAGCGCATGCCGCACTCGAGCCGATAGCTCGTGTACGTCATCAGATGCGGCCAGACATCCGGCACCCGCGCGTACCAGAAGGTCGAGACCAGGCCGCTGCCCGCCGGGAGGGCGCGCGCCGGCCGTTCGTCCCCCTCCTCGAGGATCTCGCTGTAGACCCGGGCGAAAACGGCTGCATAGGGCAGCGCGATCGCCAGTACACCGGTAAGCGGGTGGAGGCCGAAGAACTGCAGGAAGATCAGTGCCCAGAACAGCTCGTGAATGCCCCGGACAAACGCACAGGCGCCGCGAACGAATCGACTGTGGAAGATCAGGGCGAGGCCCATGCCCAGGACGGCCGCCAGTCCCACCCCGGTGAAGGCGAAGGTGACCGTGCGCAGCAGTGCCGTTGCCGCGGTGTCCAGCGTACTGAAATCCGGCTGCACCAGCCCGCCGGCGAACCGACCGAGCTCGGCCCAGGGCGAGATCGATCGGATCTCGAAATCCGCCATGGCCACGCAGACAAGCGCGATGGCGACCAGCCACAGGCTCGTGCGCACGATGGGTGACGACAGTGCCGAGCCCCCGGCGGGGCCGAACTCAGTAGAGTGCATCCAGCGCCTCGTCTTCGACCTCGTCCGCGGGCCCGTCCAGGGCGATCAGACCGTCACGGATCCCGATCAGGCGATCGGCGTAGCGACGCGCGAGCGGCAGGTCATGCATGGCGATCACGGCCGTCTGGTACTGCTCGGTGAGCGCCTCCATGACCCGCTCGGTGCGCGGGCCGTCCAGGGCGGAAACCGGCTCGTCGGCGAGCAGGACGCTTCCGGACTGGAACAGCGCACGGGCCACGGCGACGCGTTGCCGCTGACCGCCGGAGAGCTCACCGGTTCGAGCCCAGAGCGTTGCGGTCATGTCGAGGCGCTCGAGTATCGCGGTTATCGCCGCCACCTCGCGCCGGAACGGGCGGACCAGGTTGGCCAGGTTATAGGCGGTCGAGTGGTGTCCGAGGCGCCCCATGTAGACGTTGTGATAGACGCTCAGGGTATCCACCAGCCCCAGATCCTGGGGCATCAGGGCGATATCCGATCGCTCGCGGTCGTGGAGGAGGGCAAGCAGCGTGGATTTGCCCGCGCCACTCCGCCCCACGAGCGCTACCCGCTCGCCGGCGGCAATGTCGAGGTCGAGCGGGCCGAGGACCGGCGCCCCGCCGTAGTCGGCCCGGGCACCGCGGAGTGCGAGCTGGCCCATCAGTCGATCAGACCGATGGCCTGCGCTGTCTCTCTCAGCCCCGCATAGTCCTCGTTGGAGACCGGGACAAAGCCACTGCGCGGGAAGCGCTCGAGTAGATCGGGATCATCCATGGCCAGCAGGGCCTCCCGGACCTGGTCCACGAAGCCGTCGCCGAATCGCTCGCTGACGTCGCCGCGGATGCTCCACTGATAGTTGAGATAACCGGGCGTCTCCCAGATCACCTCGACGGCGTCGGTGTCGATGTTGCCGGCGGCAAGCTCCCGCTCCCAGACCGAGTAGTTCAGTGCTCCGACTTCGTAACTGCCGCTTTCCACCAGGCGCAGGGTGCGGCTGTGGTTGCCGCTGTAGCCGACCCGCTCGAAGATCTCGTCCGGCGCCTCACCGAACCGATCACGGAGATGGAATTCGGGCATCAGCCGCCCGGAGGTCGAGCTCTTCGAGCCGAACGTGAAGGTTCGGCCGCGCAGCGCCTCGTCCAGGTTCTCGGCCGGCGTCAGTCCGGTGCTTTCGTGGGCGATGAAATAGGACTGGAAGCCCTGATCCTCCTCACCGCGGGCGAGGGCCTGCGATCCCGGGACACGGGCCCGGGCCTGAACGCCCGAGAGGCCGCCGAACCAGGCAAGCTGGACCTGGTTGTTGCGAAAGGCACTGACCGCGGCGGCATAGGATTTGACCGGCACGTAGCGAACATCGACGTCGAGTTCTTTCTCGAGATAGTCCCCGACGGCATTGAAGCGCGCCTCGAGCTTGCTCTCATCCTGATCGGGGATGGCCGTGAACGTGAAGACCTGGGCCTGGACCGGGATGGCCGCGAACAGGGCGAGCAGGGCGAGCGTTGTTGTGAGTCGCATGGGAAATTCCTTTTATCAGGGGGTCAGCGTGCGCAGGTCCGGAAGCCGGCAATGATGTCTTGACGCTCCGGGGGGAAGAAATTGCGGGTGTTGTTGTTGAGGTGCCGTCGCCGGGTGGCCCAGCTGCCGCCGCGCAGGACATAGCGGCCGTCCTTGAACCACGGCTCGGAGTAGTCGGCATACAGATCGGCGCTGAAGCCGGGATAGGGACCGAAGGGCGAGGCCGTCCACTCCCAGACATTGCCCAGCATCTGGCGGCAGCCGAAGGCGCTGTCCCCGCTGGCGAGCGCCGCCACATCGACACCGCCGAGGCGATAGCCGTCGGTGTTGGCATGGTGGCCGTCACCGGCGGCATCACCCCAGGGATGGAGGCGCTTGCCAGGGGCAAGGCCCTCGTCGCCGGGAGCGCGACTGGCAGCGACCTCCCACTCCGTCTCGGTCGGCAGCCGGCGACCGGCCCAGCGGCAATAGGCCTCGGCCTCATGCCAGCTGACATGGGCGACCGGGGCGTGGGGCTGCAGCGGTCGCCATTCGTCGAAACGCCGGACCTCCCAGCCGTCGGCGGACGCCCGCCAGTAGACCGGCGCCTCGAGCCCTTCCGATTCGCGCCAGCGCCAGCCCTGATCGGACCAGAATGCCGGATCCCGATAGCCGCCGGCCTCGACAAAGCGGGCGAATGCCGACTCGGTGACCGGCGCCCGGGCGATGCGAAAGGGCGCGACCGTCACGGAGTGGGCCTGTTTCTCGTTGTCGAAACGGAACGGCACGCTCTCATCGGCGCCGAGCACATGCGTCCCGCCGGGGATGGCGACATCGCCCTCCAGCGCTCCGTTGTCGACGGCGGGCAGGTGCGACGGTGGCTCGATGACGGGGGCAGGATCCGCCAGGGTCTGGCGGGTGTAGGTAAACGCCTCGCCGTGCATGTCCTCGTGAAAGACCGCGAGCTGCCAGACATAGCTGGTGGCTGCGTCGGCCATGCCCTCGGGCAGGCGATCGACCATCTCCGCACGGACCTGGCGCAGGTAGGCGAGGGTGTCGTCCAGCGTTGGCAGTGCCAGGTCCCAGCGGTCGTCGTGGGCGACGCCCATCGAGTCGTACAGCCGCTCGGCATCGGCGATCTGGTAGTCGGGGAGTCCGTGATGCTGGTGGAGGAAGAAGTGGTCGTAGAAAAAACCGACGTGACCGATCTCCCACTGCGGCGGGTTGACGATGCTAAGCTTCGGCCCGAGTCGGCGTTCGGCGGGCAGATCACCGGTGAGTTCCAGGGTGCGCTGCCGGGCGTCATCCAGTAGGGCGATCAGGGTTTCGGAGGCGACAGGATGAGTGGGTGGCGTCTGGATCATCGGGTTCTCCTTGTCGGCAGGACCTTATGAAAATCGGACTGGTGACCCCGGCGGCCCCGCGGTCCCGGGCGGGTAACCGGGCGACCGCGACGCGCTGGGCGCGGCTGTTGCGAACGGCCGGGCACCGGGTACGCGTCATCGAGCAGTGGCAGGCCGGAGACGGCGGTGTCGACGTCATGGTGGCGCTCCACGCCTGGCGCAGCGCGCCGAGCATCGCCGCCTTTGCCGAACACCATCCCGAACGCCCGCTGATCGTCGTGCTGACCGGTACCGATATCTACCGTTTCCAGCATAGTGATCCGGCGATCACCGGCGCCAGCCTCGACCGGGCGCATGCGCTCATCGGGCTGCACGACCATGTCGGCCGGGACATCCCCGCTCGCTTTCACGCCATCCTGCACACGGTCCGCCAGTCGGCGGCACCCCTCCCGGCGAGTTACCGCGGCCCGGTCAGCCGTCACTTCGACCTGTGTGTGGTCGGTCACCTGCGTGACGAGAAAGATAGCCTGCGTGCGGCGTATGCCGCCCGCGACCTGCCCGCCGAATCGCGCATCCGCATCCGCCAGGCCGGCCGTGCACACACGTCGGACTGGGCCCGGGCCGCGACGGCCGAGATGGCGACCAACCCGCGCTACGCCTGGTATGGCGAGGTGGGCCAGGGCGCGATCCGGCGGCTCTACGCCCGCAGTCGCGCCCTGGTCATGAGCTCGGTCATGGAGGGCGGCGCGAATGTCGTCTCCGAGGCCTGCGTGGCCGGCCTGCCGATCCTCGCCAGTCGCATTCCAGGCAATACCGGACTGCTCGGCGATGACTACCCCGGACTCTACACGGCCAGGGATACCGCCGCGCTGAGCCGATTGATGCGTCGTGTCGAGCATGAGCCCGATTATCTCGCCCTGCTCGCGGCGCACTGCCGGGCGCTCGCGCCGCGCTTTACACCCGAGGCGGAACGCACGGCCCTGGTGCGGGTGATCGAGACCGTCACGGATTGAGCTGGATCGGCTCAAGGGCGTCACCCTGTGCATCGACATGCCCGATAATCGACGTATCGGCGTAGCCGAGGGCCTTGAGCTCACTGACACAGGCATCCGCCTGATCGGCGGGGATGCTTGCCAGCAGACCGCCGGCCGTCTGCGGGTCGAAGACCAGCGGATAGCGTGGGTGGTCGACGACGGCCCCGGCATTGCGAATGGCCCGCCGCAGACGGACATTCGCGGGCTGCAGTGAGCTGAGGATGCCGGCGGCCACGGTCTCCTCAGCGCCCTCGAGGACCGGCAGTGCGGAGAGCTCGAGGGTGGCATCCACTTCCGAGGGTCGCGTCATCTCCACCAGGTGGCCCAGCAGCCCGAACCCGGTCAGATCGGTACAGGCGGTGGCGCCACGTCGGTGGAGGCATTCGGCGGCCTGGCGGTTGGAGTGGCGCATGGACTGCAACGCCCCGTCGATCCACCGACCGCGGGTGCCGAGGCGGGCGTGGGCGGCGAACAGCGTGCCCGTGCCGATCGGCTTGGTAAGGACGAGCACGTCGCCCGCCTGCATGCCGCCCTTGCGCATGATCCGGTCGGGGTCGTCATCGATGAGTCCGTTGATCGCGAATCCGAGGGCGAGCTCGCGCCCCTCGCCGGTATGCCCGCCGACGAGCGCGCAGCCCGCGTCGTTGAGGATGTCGAGGGCACCGGCCATCAGCTGATAGACCGTATCCTCGACCTTGGACTCGAGGCCCTGCGGAACGGTGGCGATCGCGGTGGCGGTCTGCGCCTCGGCGCCCATGGCGAAGATGTCCCCCAGCGCGTGATTGGCGGCCACCTGGCCGAAGACGTAGGGGTCGTCGATGAACGCCCGGAAGAAGTCCACGGTATGCACCATGGCCTTGCCCGGGGGAACGCGCACGACGGCGGCATCATCCGGGGCATGGAGACCGATCAGCACGTCCTCGCGGGCGATCGGCTGCAGGGCGCCCAGGGCACGCGACAGGGTCGAGGCCCCGACCTTGGCACCGCAGCCGCCGCAGCGCATCGCGACCGCCGAGATCGCCTGGCGGGCCTCCTCGCCCTCCAGCGGCACGCGCGAGCGCGGCCCCGACGGGCCCGTCTCTTCCATCGCCGGCAGATCGTTGAAGCGCGCCATGAACCGGCGATCGATCCAGTCCTTGTAGCGCCAGAGCGCGCGGCCTTCGGCGCCGAACGGGCCCCGGGAGGCCACCGCGTACCGGTCACCGGTACTGATCAGGGCAAGCCAGTGGCGTTGCGGGCGATAGGGGATCGGTTCGCGGTCTTCCAGCGACAGCCGCAGGTTGCGGGCCAGCGGTGGTCCCTGGCGAACGGCGAAGACGCCCGCCTTCTCCCGCGGGTGGTTGACCATGCTGGCGACGTCACCGGCGGCGAAGATGGCCGGATCGGTGACGGTCTGCAGGGTGTCGGTGACCTGGATGAAGCCGCTGTCGTCCAGCGCCAGGCCGGTATCCTGCAGCCACGTGGCACCGCCGGCCCGGGTCACCCAGACCACCTCGTCGGCCGGGTGATGCCGGCCATCGATGGTGCTCAGTCCGGTGGCATCCACACCGGTGACCTCGGCATTGCAGTGGACGGCGATGCCGCGTTCGGCGAGGACCCGCGTGAAGCGCCGGCGAACGTTGGGGGCATGGGTGGGGAGCACCGTCCCGCCACGCGTGAACAGCGTGAAGGTGAGCAGGTCCGGGTTCTGCCCCAGCGCCTGCAGCTCGTTGCGCAGTCGATGGTGCATGGCGAGCAGCAGCTCGACCCCGCCGGCGCCACCGCCTACCAACGCGATATGCATGGGTTCGGGGTTCGTCCGCACCCGCTCGAGCAGTGCGAGCCAGCGGTCGTTGAAGCGGTGGATCGGCTTGACCGCCACCGCATGATCCGCCGCGCCACCCGCATCGGAGACCCGCGGTGTCGAGCCGATGTTGATGGATAGACGGTCGTAGGGGACGGCGGGGCGGTCGCTGCAGATGACCCGCTGCCCTTCACGGTCCACGCCCGTGGCCTCGGTGCCGAAGAACCGGGCACCGGCGAACTCGGCCAGGCGGCGCAGATCGATGTGGACGTCATCGTAGCTGTAATGCCCCGCCACGTAGCCCGGCAGCATGCCCGAGTAGGGCGTGTGGGTGTCGCGGCAGATCAGCGTCAGACGGATGCCGGGTGCCGGCTTCATGCCGAAGCGTCGAAGCACGCCGACATGGCTGTGGCCACCACCGATCAGGACGATGTCGCGGCGGACGGGTTGTATGGAATCCTGCATTGTTTTCTCGCTCAGGCGGCCAGGCCACTGGCCTTCAGAAGGGGCTCGATGCTCGGTTCGCGGCCGCGGAAGTCGCTGAACAGCGTGGCCGCGTCCTCGGACCCGCCGCGCTCGAGGATGCTCTCGAGAAACGATCGGCCGGTGACCGGGTTGAAGATCCCTTCCTCGGTGAAACGCGCGAACGCGTCGGCGGAGAGCACCTCGGCCCATTTGTAGCTGTAATACCCGGCCGCGTAACCGCCGGCGAAGATATGCGCGAAGCTGTTGGGGAAGCGGTTGAACGCCGGGGGCCGAACGACCGCGACCTGGTCGCGGACCTCGCCGAGCAGTTCGAAAACCCGCTCGCCACGGTGGCGGTCATGCTCGACGTGCAGGCGCAGGTCGAACAGCGAGAATTCCAGCTGGCGGACCATCTGCATGGCCGCCTGGAAGTTGCGAGCCGCGGTCATGCGCTCGAACAGCGCCTCGGGAATGGGCTCGCCGGTCTCGTGGTGGCGCGCGAACAGATCCAGCGCCTCCCGCTCCCAGCACCAGTTCTCGAGGAACTGGCTCGGAAGCTCGACGGCATCCCAGGCCACGCCGTTGATCCCGGCAACGCTCGCCGCGTCCACCCGGGTCAGCATGTGATGGAGGCCGTGACCGAATTCGTGGAACAGGGTCTCCACCTCGCCATGGGTGATCAGTGCCGGCTGGTCGCCGACCGGCGGGGTGAAGTTGCAGGTGAGGAACGCCACCGGTGTCTGCGCCTCGCCGCCGTGGCGCATGCGACCGCGGGCCGGCGCCATCCAGGCCCCGCCGCGTTTGTGCGAGCGCGCGTAGAGATCGGTGTAGAACTGGCCGCGCAGGATGCCGTCGGCATCGAAGATCTCGTAGAAGCGCACGTCGTCGTGCCAGGTGTCGACATCATCGCGCTCGGCGATACGGATGCCGAACAGTCGCTCGACAACCGCAAACAGGCCGGCCATGACCCGATCGGCCTGGAACCAGGGGCGCAGATCCTCCGGCGAGAGCTCGAACCGTGCCTCCCGCAGGCGCTCGCTGTAATAGCCGACGTCCCAGGCCTGCAGGGTCTCCAGCCCGTCACGCTCGCGGGCAAAGGCCACGAGCGTCGCGTATTCCTGCTCGGCCACCGGGTGGGCGCGCCGGGCCAGATCCTCGAGGAACTCAACCACCTGGTCCGCGGAGTCGGCCATCTTGGGGGCCAGCGAGAGCTCGGCGTAATCGCTGAAGCCCAGCAACCCGGCCTGCTCCTGGCGCAGGTCGAGGATCTCCGCCATCACCGGGTGGTTGTCCCACTGACCGGCCCGCGGACCGGTATCCGAGGCGCGCGTGGTGAAGGCCTCGTAGACGCGATAGCGCAGGTCGCGGTTGCTGGCGTGGGCAAGCACCGCCTGGACAATGGGCATGTCGAGGCTGACCCGCCAGCCCTCGACGCCGGCCTGCTCGGCTTTCTGCTTCATGACGCCCAGTGCCGATGCGGGAATGCCGTCGAGGTCTTCGGCCGCGTCCGTGTCCCAGGTCCAGGCATCGCTGGCATCCAGCAGGTTTTCCTGGAATCGCGATGACAGCTCGGCGAGCCGCGCCGATATCTCGGCATAGCGGCTCTTCGCCGTGTCTTCGAGGGCAACGCCGGAGAGTTCGAAATCGCGCAGCGCGTTGTCCACGGTCTGGCGCTGGTCGGCCGTCATCCGTGCGCCGGCGTCGCTGTCGCGCAGCGTCCGGAACGCCTGGTAGAGCGCGGTGTTCTGGCCCATCTCGGTCTGGTAGGCGGACAGGGCCGGCAGGCACGCATTGTACGCCTCGCGTAGCGCCTCGCTGTTCATCACGGCGTTGAGGTGCGAGACCGGCGACCAGACCTTCTCCAGCCGATCCTCGAGCCGCTCGAGAGGGGCGACGAGGCTGTCCCAGTCGTGCGGTCCGGCATGTTCGGTCAGCTCGGCGATCGCCGCCCGGTTGTCGGCGATGACCTGGTCGACGGCGGGCTTGATGTGGTCGGGACGGATCTCCGAGAAACGCGGTAGGCCGTCGGTTTCCAGCAGCGGATTGGTCATGATGCTCCAGTGATCGGACAGGTTGTTGATCGGGGCTGACCCGGCAGGATAGCCCGCGTGCACCTCTGTTTCGAGCCCGACGGGGCCGATCAGTTCGGTATGGATTGATCGGCGTGAATGTCATCGTCGCGCGGGTCTGCGAAAATGGGGGTCTTAATGAAATGCACAGCAGGAGTCGACCATGACCGACAGCGACCACGCCTATGATCTGATCTGTATCGGTGGCGGCAGCGGCGGCATTGCCACCGCCCGCCGTGCCGCCGCGCATGGCGCACGCTGCGCCGTTATCGAGGCATCGCGCCTGGGCGGGACCTGCGTGAACGTGGGCTGCGTCCCCAAGAAGGTCATGTGGCAGGCCGCCCATACCCGCGACGTCATGGAGCGTGCCGGTGATTACGGCTTCAGCGGCGTCGCCCCGGCGCTCGACTGGGGAGCGCTTGTCGGCGCGCGGGATGCCTACATCGAGCGCCTCAACGGCATCTACGACCGTAATCTCGGCAACTCCGGCGTTGATCTGATCACCGGGCATGCGCATTTCATCGACCCGCATACCGTGGTGGTGGACGGTCAGCACTACCGGGCCGAGCGCTTCGTGATCGCGACCGGCGGCACCCCGGGCCGACCGGGGATTCCCGGCGGTGATCTGGGTATCGATTCCGATGGCTTCTTCGAGATGGCCGACCGCCCGGAGAAAGTGGCGGTGGTGGGGGCCGGTTACATCGCCGTCGAGCTGGCCGGCGTCCTGCACCAGCTGGGTAGCGACGTGCAGCTGGTGGTCCGGCGCGAAAAGCCCCTGCGCGGCTTCGATACGGCGATCCAGGATGCCTACGTCGAGGCCATCGACGCCCACGGTCCGACCCTCGTCAACCACTTCACGCCCGCCGGCCTCGAGGCGGCATGGGGTGGCTACACCCTGCACAGTGCCGACGGCCGCTCGCTGGAGGGGCTCGACCAGGTGATCTGGGCCGTCGGGCGGCTGCCCAATACCGACGAGCTGGGTCTCGAGGCCGCCGGCGTGGAGATCAATGAATCCGGAACGATTCCCGTCGATGCCTGGCAGGCCAGTAACCAGCCGCATATCTTCGCCCTCGGCGATGTGACCGAGAACCCCTATCCGCTGACACCGGTGGCCATCGCGGCGGGGCGGCGACTGGCAGATCGGGTCTGGGGCGGAGAGAGCGACCGGCGGCTCGAGTATCGCGATGTCCCCACCGTGGTGTTCACGCATCCGCCCATCGGCAGCGTGGGCCTGACCGAGGCCGATGCGCGTGCCGCCCATGGTGACGCCGTTCGGGTCTACCAGACCCGCTTCGTGCCCATGGATTTCGCCCTGGCCCCCGCGGAGGCGAAGCAGCGCAGCACCATGAAACTGATCTGCGTCGGCGAGGAAGAGCGCGTCGTGGGCGTGCATCTGTTCGGTGTCGGCAGTGACGAGATGCTGCAGGGCTTCGCCGTGGCGGTGAAGATGGGGGCCAGCAAGCACGATCTCGACGAGACCGTAGCCATTCACCCGACCAGCGCCGAAGAACTGGTCACCATGACCTGAGCCGACGGGGAGTAACGCGATGATCGAGACCTACCAGGGCATCCATCCCGGTATCGCGGCCTCGGCCTGGGTCCATGAAAGTGCCGTGGTGATCGGTGACGTCACTCTCCACGACTCCGTCTCGGTCTGGCCGACGGCGGTGCTGCGGGGTGACGTGCACCGCATCGAGATCGGGGCCCGAAGCAATATCCAGGATGGGGCGATTGTGCATGTCGCCCACGAGGGGCCGTACCAGCCCGGTTATCCGGCCATCGTGGGCGAGGCGGTGACCGTGGGCCATCGGGCGATCATCCATGCCTGCACCATCGGTAACCGGGTGCTGGTGGGTATGGGGGCGATGGTGCTGGATGGCGCCGTGGTCGGTGACGAGGCGATCCTCGGCGCCGGGGCGCTGGTGCCACCGGGCAAGCAGCTCGATGGCGGCTACCTCTACCTCGGCAGCCCCGCGCGGGCGGTTCGAGCGCTCAGTGACGACGAGCGCGAGCGGCTCGCGTACTCAGCCGATCATTACGTCCGCCTGATGGGCCGTCACCGCCCCGACGCCGGCTGATCGGGGCCGCCCGGATCGGCCCTTTCCACCGCGAGCAGGCGCTCGACGATGCCGGGTGTAACGGCGCAGGTGGCCAGCGCGACCATGGTCATGCCGCCATACAGGGTCGGTGGTACGACGTCGGTGCCGTAGCGACCGGCCTGATCGATGATCACCATTGAGATTTCCGCTCGCGGCACCATGCTCGTGGCGATCACCAGGACGCTACCGCGGGGCGCGACCAGCCAGGCCGGCAGAGCGGTGCCGATGACCTTGCCGAGCACGGCCGCGACCAGCAGCAGGCCGCCGGCGCCGAGCGCGCCGGTCAGGGCGGCCGGTTCCAGCTTGAGGCCGATGCCGATGAAGAAAAACGGTGAGAGGAAATCGTAGAGCACGATATAGGCGCGGTCTCGATGGATGCGCCGCGGTGCCTTGCTGAACATGAGGCCGGCGAACAGGGCACCGATCGCCAGCGAGAAGCCGAGCATCCCTGCGAGCGCCGCGATCAGGCTACCCATTGCGACCACGATCATCATTCGGGCCGGCGCGCGTTCGTGTTGTAAGAGCGCTCGCGTCAGCGGGGGTTCCAGCCAGCGGGCAAAGGCGTAGCAGCCGGCCGTGAATGCCGCCAGGCTCATGACCAGCCCGGCGCTTGTCGTCAGTACGCCGGTCCAGGCGATGCCGCTGCCGGCGGTCAACGTCGGGATGATGCCGAGCAGCAGCGCCATGAGAACCACACCGGAGATGTCATCGAGTTCGGCGACATCGAGCACCAGGGAGCCCTGTTCGCTACCCAGGGCGCCTGCGGCCTGCCAGGGCGGCAGGGCGACACCGATGCTGGTGGCGGTCAGGGCCACGCCCGCGACCAGGGACGGCACGAGGTCGAATCCTGCCCAGCGGGCCGCGTAGTAGCCGGCCAGACCGGAGACGATCACGCTGAATAGCCAGATTACGCTGGCGCCGGGCAGTTTGCTGAGCAGGCGTTGCGGATTGCTGCCGAGGCCTACCCGGAACAACAGGGCGACCAGCCCTAGCGCGGCGAGCAGATCGAAGGCACCGCGCACGGCCGGATCCAGAATGGGAATCACGTCGTGGCCCAGTCGCAGCCCCAGCCCGATCAGGATGTAGCCGACCAGAGCGGGAAGCCGGAGCCGAGCGAAGACGTGCCGCACGAGTATGGCCAGCAGCGTCGCGCCGCCGACCAGCATGACCATCACCGAATCCGGTGTCGCGCTCGCCTCGACCACTGGCGCGACTCAGGGTCGGGTGTCGTTGCGCAGTGCCTCGATCACCGGTGCCGTACTCGGCCGGATCCGGCGCCACAGTTCGAACGCAGCGGCGGCCTGTTCCACCAGCATGCCGAGACCGTCGCGGGTCCGGAATGCGCCGTTTTCCTCCGCCCAGCGCAGGAAGGGCGTGGGTTCCGCGCCGTAGAGCATGTCGAAGGCCGTCGCCCCGTCGGCGACGATACTCGACGGGAGTGTCGGGACATCCCCCTCGAGTCCGCTGGACGTGGCATTGATGACCACCTCGAAGCGCTCACCCGCCAGGTCGTCGAGGCCACAGCTCTCGACGGTGCCGACATCGGCAAAGGCCCGGGCGAGCGTATGGGCGCGCTCAGCGGTGCGGTTGGCGACGACGAGGCTGGCGGGATTCTCGTCGAGCAGTGGACCGAGTACACCACCGGCGGCGCCGCCGGCACCGATCATCAGGATCCGCTTGCCGGCGAGGCCCACGCCCAGGTTATTGCGCAGGTCGTTGATCAGCCCCTCGCCATCCGTGTTGTCGGCATAGATGCCGTCACCGAAGATCAAGGTATTCGCGGCGCCGGCCCGCTCGGCGCGATCACTGCGCTGATCCGCCAGCGACCAGGCCTCTTCCTTGAACGGCACGGTGACATTTGCGCCATGGGCGCCCTCGGCGCGGAACGCCTCGATGGCGCCCGCGAATCCGTCGAGGGGCGGTTCGCGCCGCGTGTACTCGAGCTGTTGCGCCGTCTCGTGGGCAAACAGCTCGTGGATGCGGGGCGAGAGTGAATGGCCGACGGGATGACCGAAAACGGCATAGAAATCCATGGTGTCCTCCGGTAAGCGGGGGCTCAGCGCTCGGCCAGCCAGCCGGCAACGTCCCGCGCGAAATAGGTGAGGATGGCATTCGCACCGGCCCGTTTGAAACCGAGCAGTGCCTCCATGACGCAGGCCTCGCGGTTCAGCCAGCCGTTGTCGAAGGCGGCATTGAGCATGGCGTATTCGCCGCTGACCTGGTAGGCGAAGGTTGGCACGTCGAAGCGCTCGCGCACGCGGCGGATGACGTCCAGATAGGGCATCCCGGGCTTGATCATCACCATGTCGGCGCCCTCCGAGAGATCCAGCTCGACCTCGTGGAGCGCTTCGCCGCCGTTGCCGGGATCCATCTGGTAGGTGCGCTTGTCACCGCCGCCGAGGTTGCCGGCGGAGCCTACTGCGTCGCGGAACGGCCCGTAGAACGCCGAGGCATATTTGGCGGCGTAGGCGAGGATGCGGGTCTCGGTATGGCCGTTCGACTCCAATGCCTGGCGGATAGCGCCGACCCGGCCGTCCATCATGTCCGAAGGCGCGACGATATCGGCGCCCGCCCCCGCATGCGAGAGCGCCTGGCTGGCCAGGGCGTCGAGCGTGATGTCGTTGGCGACATAGCCATCGGCATCGAGGAGGCCGTCCTGTCCGTGGATGGTGAACGGATCGAGGGCGACATCGGTGATGACCGCGATATCGGGCACCCGGTCCTTGACGGCGCGGACAGCCCGCTGGGCGAGTCCGTCCGGGTTCCAGGCCTCGGCCGCATCGGCGCTCTTGGCGTCGGCGGGTGTGACGGGAAAAAGGGCAATGGCGGGGATCCCCAGCGCCGCGAGATGCGCCGCCTCGGTCTGGAGTCGATCGATGGTGAGCCGCTCGACACCGGGCATCGAGGGGACGGGCTCGCTGCGGTCATGTCCCTCGATGACGAACAATGGCTGGATCAGATCGTCCACCGACAGCCGGTTTTCCCGCACCAGTCGCCGGGTGGCGTCGTCCCGGCGCAGGCGACGTGGACGGGTGGCGGGATAGCCTGGGCGGCTGTCCGGTTCATGACGCATCGTTCAGTCCCTCCAGTGATCGCGCGGGGTGGGTTGGGGCGGATGCTCCGGGAGGCGAGCGAGCGCCCAGTCGAGCACCTGCCGAACCCGTGGTGCGGTGATTCGATAGGCCGTTCGCCGGTCCACCCAGCGCCATTCGTGGTGCTCGGGCGTGCCCAGTTCCGGTGCAATGCCGAGGACCACCTCGCGGGTCGGGGTCTCCGCCAGGTAATAGCGCGCGACCTTGCCGCGGGCATACGGGCCGGTCTCGGTGAAGTCCTCGCCCCAGTTAAAGCGTAGATGGGTGATGCCGGTCTCCTCGGCGACCTCGCGGCGCGCGGCCTCGAGCGGCGTCTCGCCGGTCTCGGTGCGGCCCTTGGGGAAGTCCCAGTACTGGTAGGCCCGCAGGAGCAGGAATCGCCAGGCGGCATTCTCGGCACGAACCAGGATAATGCCGGCGGAGAGGATCCGGGGATTCTGCCTAGTCATGCCATGCCGGGCTCAGCGATCGGACGGCATCGACCATCGCTTCGACGTGCTCCGGCGGTATCTGCGGGTGCACGCCATGCCCGAGGTTGAAGATATGGCCGCTGCCGGGGCCGAACTCCCGCAGGACGCGCTCGACTTCGCGGCGGATGACCTCGGGTCGGGCGTAGAGGATGCTCGGGTCGAGGTTGCCCTGCAGCGCCACCCGGTCGCCCACCCGTTGTCGGGCCTCGTCCATGGACAGCGTCCAGTCGATGCCCAGCGCGTCGGCGCCACTGTCCGCGACGGTCTCGAGCCAGATGCCACCGCCCTTGGTGAAGAAGATGACCGGCACGCGCCGGCCCTCCCGGTTGCGGATCAGACCGTCGATGATCTGCCGGGCGTAGCGCAGCGAGAATCGCGGGTAGGCATCGTGGGCCAGCGATCCGCCCCAGGTATCGAAGATCATGACCGCCTGGGCGCCGGCCTCGATCTGGGCGTTGAGATAGGCGGTGACGGCGCGCGCGGTCTTGTCGAGCAGCCGCTCCATGACCTCGGGCTGGTCGTAGGCGAGTGCCTTGATATGCCGGAAGTCCTTGCTGCTGCCGCCCTCGACCATGTAGGTCGCGAGCGTCCACGGGCTGCCGGCGAAACCGATCAGCGGGACGCTGCCCTGCAGCTCGCGACGTACCCGGCTGATCGCGTCGGTGACGTAACGCAGCTCGCTGTCCACGTCCGGGATCGGCAGGCGATCGACGCTGGCCGCATCGCGGACCGTCCGCTCGAACCGTGGCCCCTCGCCGGGCTCGAAATAAAGGCCGAGTCCCATGGCGTCGGGCACGGTCAGGATGTCGGAGAACAGGATCGCCGCATCCAGGTTGAATCGCCGCAGCGGCTGGAGCGTGACCTCGCAGGCCAGCTCCGGATTGCGGCAGAGGTTCATGAAGCTGCCGGCTTCCTCGCGGATGCGCCGATATTCCGGCAGGTAGCGCCCGGCCTGGCGCATGATCCAGACCGGCGTCCGGTCCACGGGCTCGCGAGCAAGCGCGCGAAGCAGGCGGTCGTTGTGGAGCTCACTCATCGACGACAATCGCTCTACACGCCCATGTAGGCGAGGATCCCCTTGGCGGCCTCGCGGCCCTCGTAGACCGCCGTGACCACCAGGTCCGAGCCGCGCACCATATCGCCACCGGCAAATACATTGGGGTTATCGGTCTGGAACGGATGCTTGCCTCCTTTCTTGACGCGGACCCGCTCCCGCTCGTCCACGCCGATGCCGTGATCGTCGAACCACTCGGGCGGATTGGGGCGGAAGCCGAAGGCCATGATAACCCGGTCGGCGGGGATGATCTCCTCGCTGCCGGGCACCGTCTCCGGGCGTCGACGACCGCGCTCGTCGGGCGCGCCCAGGCGCGTCGCCACGACCTTGACGCCCTCGACCTTGCCGTCGCCGACGATCTCCACCGGCTGGCGGTTGAACTGGAAATCCACGCCTTCCTCGCGGGCGTTGTAGACCTCCCGGCGGGACCCCGGCATGTTCTCCTCGTCACGCCGATAGGCGCAGGTGACGCTGGTCGCGCCCTGCCGCAGGGCGGTGCGGTTGCAGTCCATGGCGGTATCACCACCACCCAGCACCACGACCCGCTGGTCGGCCATGTCGATGAATTCCTCGGGGCTTTTCTCGAAGCCCATGAGGCGGTTCACGTTGGAGACCAGGTACGGGAGCGACTCGTAGACGCCGGGCATGTCCTCGCCCGGGAAGCCGCCGCGCATGTAGGTGTAGGTCCCCATGCCCAGGAAGACGGCATCGTATTCCCGCTCCAGCTCTTCGTAGGTGATATCCGTGCCGACGTTGACGCCGAGGCGGAACTCCACGCCCATGTACTCCATGATCTCGCGGCGCTTGGCGATCACTTCCTTTTCGAGCTTGAACGACGGGATGCCGAAGGTCAGCAGCCCGCCGATCTCGGGATAGCGATCGAAGACCACCGCCTCGACGCCGTTGCGCACCAGGATGTCGGCGGCGCCGAGGCCGGCCGGCCCGGCCCCGATCACGGCGACGCGCCGACCGGTCGCCACAATCCCCGTCATGTCGGGACGCCAGCCCTGCTTGAACGCCTCGTCGGTGATGTACTTTTCCACCGAACCGATAGTGACGGCGCCGAATCCGTCATTCAGCGTGCAGGCCCCCTCGCAGAGCCGGTCCTGCGGGCAGACCCGGCCGCAGACCTCGGGCAGCGTATTGGTCTTGTGTGACAGCTCGGCCGCCTCGAAGAGGTTGCCCTCGGCGATCAGCTTGAGCCAGTTGGGGATGTAATTGTGGACCGGGCATTTCCATTCACAGTACGGGTTGCCGCACTCCACGCAGCGGTCCGCCTGGGCGGCCGCGTGCTCGGTGCTGAAATCTCCGTAGATCTCCGTGAACTTCTGGACCCGTGCCCGGGCCGGCTCTTTTTCCGTGTCCTTGCGCGGGACATCGATAAACTGGAAGTAGTTACCCATAGCGTTCTCAGGCTGCCTGTCGCAGCGTGCTCAGCACTTCGTTTATGTCGGCGGCCCGCGGCTTGACCAGCCAGAAACAGCCGACGTAATCACGGAAATTGTCCAGGATCTCCTGGCCCCAGGGCGACCCGGTCTCGTCGATGTACTCGGCGATGGTATCGCGCAGGAATTCCCGGTGCGCGGTCATCGGCTCGGTCTGGACACGCCGGATGTCGATCAGCTCGTGGTTGTAGCGGTCGACGAACTGATTGTCCATATCAAGCACGAAGGCGATCCCGCCGGTCATGCCCGCACCGAAGTTGAGACCGGTGGACCCGAGCACGCAGACGACGCCGTCGGTCATGTACTCGCAGCCATGGTCTCCCACTCCCTCCACGACGGCATGCGCGCCCGAGTTCCGGACCGCGAAACGCTCACCCGCGAGTCCGGCCGCGAACAGCTTGCCGCCGGTAGCGCCGTAGAGGCAGGTGTTGCCGATGATGGTGGTGTCCTGGCTCGCGAAACCGCTCACCTTCGGCGGACGGATCACCAGCTTGCCACCGGCCATGCCTTTGCCCACGTAGTCGTTGGCGTCGCCGTCGAGATACATGTTGAGGCCGCCCGCATTCCACACGCCGAAGCTCTGCCCGGCGCTGCCGGACAGATGCAGCCGGATCGGCGAACCGGTCATGCCCAGGTTGCCGTGACGGACTGCGATCTCTCCGGAAAGACGGGCGCCGATGGAGCGGTTGTCGTTGCGGACCGCGTACTCGAAGTCGCCCCCCGATGCCGACTCGATGGCCGGCAGGGTGTCGGCTACCATCCGCTCGGCCAGCTCGCCCCGATCGAAGGGCACGTTGCTGGGCGTGATGCAGTGCGTCGGCTTGCTCGGATCGAGCCCACCATCGGAGAGGATGGCGGAGAGGTCGAGCTTTGCCTGGCGGTCCGTCTCGGGCTCGCGCTGCTCGAGCAGATCGACCCGGCCGATGAGTTCCTCGAGCGAACGCACGCCGAGGCGCGCCATCCACTCGCGGGTCTCCATGGCGACGAACGTGAAATAGTTCGCGACCCGCTCCGGGGTGCCGATGAAGTGCTTGGTGCGCAGTACCTTCTCCTGCGTCGCCACGCCCGTCGGGCAGTTGTTGAGGTGACAGACACGCAGGTACTTGCAGCCCATCGCGATCATCGGTGCGGTCCCGAAGCCGAAGCTCTCGGCGCCGAGGATGGCGGCCTTGATGACATCCAGCCCGGTCTTCATGCCGCCGTCGGTCTGCAGCCGGATCTTGCCGCGCAGATCATTGGCACGCAGCGTCTGGTGGGTCTCGGTCAGGCCCAGCTCCCAGGGCACGCCTGCATACTTCACCGAGGTCAGCGGACTGGCGCCGGTGCCGCCGTCATAACCGGCGATGGTGATCAGGTCGGCATAGGCCTTGGCGACGCCGGCGGCAACGGTGCCGACGCCGGGGGCCGCCACCAGCTTCACCGAGACCAGCGCCTCGGGATTGACCTGCTTGAGGTCGTAGATCAGCTGGGCGAGATCCTCGATCGAGTAGATGTCGTGATGCGGCGGTGGCGAAATGAGCGCCACGCCCGGCTTGGAGTAGCGCAGCCGGGCGATCATCTCGTTGACCTTGTGCCCCGGCAGCTGGCCGCCTTCACCGGGTTTCGCGCCCTGCGCCACCTTGATCTGCAACACCTCGGCATTGCGCAGGTAATGCGGCGTGACACCGAAGCGCCCGGAGGCGACCTGCTTGATCTTCGACATGCGCTCGTTGCCGAAGCGATGCGCATCCTCACCACCCTCGCCGGAGTTGGAACGCCCGCCGAGCCGGTTCATGGCGATGGACAGTGCCTCGTGGGCCTCCGGCGATATGGCGCCCAGCGACATCCCGGCGGAGTCGAAGCGCCGGATGATGTTCTCGAGCGGCTCCACCTCCTCGAGCGGGATGGCGGTCTGGTCACGCACCTGCAAAAGATCGCGCAGCGCTGCCACCGGGCGGGTGTTTACCGTCTCGGCATAGGCCTGGTAGCGATCGTAATCGCCGGTGTAGGCGGCTTCCTGCAGGGCGGCCACCACGTCCGGGTTGTAGGCATGGTACTCGCCGCCATGGACATACTTGAGCAGCCCGCCCTGGGCGAGCGGCACACTGGCCCGCCAGGCCTGTTCGTGGAGGCTGCGCTGGTCGCTCTCGAGGTCGGCGAAATCGGCGCCCTGAATGCGCGATGTCGTGCCGGTGAAGCACAGGTCGACCACGCTGTCGCCGAGGCCGACGATCTCGAAGAGCTGGGCGCCGCGATAGCTGGTAATCGTCGAGATGCCCATCTTCGAGAGGATCTTGTACAGCCCCTTGTTCAGGCCCTTGCGATAGTTACGCAGCAGATCCGGGAGCTCCGCGCCCTTGATCTCGCCGGTGCGCAGCTGGTCCTGCACCACCTCGAAGGCGAGATAGGGGTAGACGGCGGTGGCGCCGTAACCGATCAGCACGGCGCACTCGTGGCTGTTCAGCGCCGTGCCGGTCTCCACCACCAGGTTGGTGTCGCAGCGCAGGCCGGTACGCACCAGGTGATGATGCACGGCGCCGATGGCCAGCAGGGCATGCACCGGAATGCGCTCGCGCGCCAGTTCGCGATCGGAGAGGATGAGCAGCGTGGCGCCGTTGCGCACCGCCTCGGCCGCCTCGTCACGAATCGCGTGAATGGCGCTCTCCAGCGAGCTGTCGGTCGGGTAGCTCAGATCGATGTAATGGACGAGGTCATCCGCCTCGTGCTCACCGATCAGCCCGCGGTACTTGCCATCGGAGAGGATCGGCGAATCCAGCACAAGGCGACGGGCATGATCCTCGTTTTCCTCGAACAGGTTTTTCTCCGGGCCGAATACGGTCTCGAGCGACATCACGATCTGCTCGCGCAGCGGATCGATCGCCGGGTTCGTGACCTGGGCGAATTGCTGCCGGAAGTTGTCGTAGAGCGGCCGCACCTGCTTCGAGAGCACCGGCATCGGGGTGTCGTCACCCATTGAGCCGATCGCCTCCTGGCCTCCCTGTGCCAGTGCACGGGTAACGATGTCGCGCTCCTCGAAGGTCACGCCGAACTGCTTCTGGTAGGTGTCCAGCCGGTCACCGACCACGGACTCGCGGGGCTCACCGGGATTGTCGAGGGACGGGACATCGCGGGAGTGCCGGGCGAGCCAGCGCTTGTAGGGCGCCCGGTTCTTGAGCCGCTCGTCGATGGTCTCCGGGAGCAGCAGTTCGCCGGTCTCGGTATCCGCTGCCAGCATTTCGCCGGGCTTGAGACGGCCTTTTTCCACCACGCGGGCGGGGTCGTAGTCCCAGACGCCAACCTCCGAGGCCAGGGTGATGTGCCGGTCGTCGGTGATCACCCAGCGCGCCGGGCGCAGGCCATTGCGGTCAAGGGCGCAGGCGGCGTGGCGCCCGTCGGTCAGCACGATCCCGGCCGGTCCGTCCCATGGCTCGATATGCTGGGAGTGGAACTCGTAGAACGCGCGCAGATCGGCGTCCATGGTCTCCACGTTCTGCCAGGCCGGCGGCATGAGCAGGCGCAGCGCCCGGAAGATGTCCATTCCGCCGGTAATCAGCACATCGAGCATGTTGTCGAGGCTCGAGGAGTCCGAGCCGGTCGGATTGACCAGCGGCTGGATCGCCTCGATATCCGGCAGCAGGGGAGTGCTGAAGCGATAGGCGCGCGCCAGCGCCCAGTTACGGTTGCCCTGGATGGTGTTGATCTCGCCGTTGTGGGCGAGATAGCGGAACGGCTGGGCGAGCCGCCACTGGGGCAGGGTGTTGGTGGAGAAGCGCTGGTGGAAGACCGCCAGCGACGTCTCCAGTGCCGGATCCTGAAGGTCCTTGTAGAACACCGGCAGATTCTCCGGCATCACCAGTCCCTTGTAGGAGAGGACGCGCGTCGAGAGGCTGGGGATATAGAAGGCATTGTCGATGCCGTCAAGGGCCTTCTCCGCCCGCCGCCGGGCCATGAACAGCCGACGCTCGAACGCCGACTCTTCCATGTCCTCGGGGGTGTTCACGAACACCTGCGCGATGTCCGGCAGGGTTCTCATCGCCTGCTCACCACAGGCGCTCGTGTCCACCGGTACCTCCCGCCAACCGGCGGCCGGGACCTCGTAGTGGGCGAGCGCATGCTCGAGCACCGAGCGTGCATGGCGGTTGGTTTCCGCGTCCCGGGACAAAAACACGCAGCCGGTGGCGAAGCGGTCGTTCAATTCGATGCCCTGGCTGGCTGCCGCCTGGCGCATGAAGGCCACCGGCGGTTTGATCAGCAGACCACAGCCATCGCCACTCATGCCATCGGCGGCTACCGCACCGCGGTGGGTAAGCCGGGCCAGTGCGGATATGGCCGTCTCCAGCAACCAGTGGCTGGGCTGACCGTCCATGTGGGCGATCATGCCGAAGCCGCAGTTGTCTCGCTCGAACTCTGGCCGATACAGCGTCGGACCATTAAAGGGTAGTTGCTCCACGCGAACTGCCTCTCTGTTATTGACTGGGGTTGGCGTTCACATCCGTGCGGACCCTGTCGGGACGGGATGTGGTTAACGCCTCCGGTGCCGCCAGCGGTTGATGTCCTCAACCGGTTGAACAACGTTTATGTCAGCGGGCAAATGGTTGGACAATATAGCGCGGGCGCCGTTTTACGGCAATTAGGTGAGTTTCCTCGGATCGGTGAGTCGCTCGTATTCCTCGAGGGCGAAACGATCCGTCATACCGGCGATGTAGTCGGCAATCACGCGGGCCTGGCCGCGTTCACCCCCCGGCGAGGACTGCTCCACCGGAGTGGTCCGGAACGCCGGCGGCAGCAGCCGGGCGTCGCCCATGAAGCGCCGGAACAGGGTGCGAACGACCTCATCCGCCTTGGTGGTCATACGGTGGACGCGGTAGTGCCGATAGAGGTTTTCCATCAGGTGGTCCTTGAGCGCGCGGTGTCGCGCGTACATGTCCGGGCTGAATCCGATCAGCGGTTGTTGCCGCGCACGCACGGCGGCCGGGCTGTCCGGTCCCGCCGCTTCGATGCGTTCGCGACTGGTCGTCAGGAGGTCGTTGACCTGCCCGGCGATGAGTTCGCGGACGATCCGGTAGACCTGCCGACGACCACCAAGCCGTGGGTGGTCGGTCTCGACATGACGGTACAGCGTGTCGATCCATTCCACGCCGCGCAGTGCATCGAGATCCAGCAGCCCGGCCCGCAGGCCATCATCGACGTCGTGGCTGTTGTAGGCGATTTCATCGGCGATGTTGGTGAGCTGCGCCTCCAGGGCCGGCTGCGTGCCATCGATGAATCGCTGTCCGACGGCACCGAGCCGCTCGGCATTGGCCAGCGGACAACGCTTGACCAGCCCCTCCCGCGTCTCGAACGTCAGATTGAGGCCATCGTGATCCGGATAGCGTGCCTCGAGCTGGTCGACCACGCGCAGTGACTGCAGGTTGTGCTCGAATCCGCCGTAATCGGTCATACAATCGTTGAGTGCCGCCTGTCCGGCGTGGCCGAACGGGGTGTGGCCGAGATCATGCGCGAGCGCGATGGCCTCGGTCAGATCCTCGTTAAGACCCAGTGCCCGGGCGATGGTCCGTGCGATCTGCGCCACCTCCAGGCTGTGCGTGAGCCGGGTGCGGAACAGATCCCCCTCGTGGTTCACGAACACCTGGGTCTTGTACTCCAGGCGCCGAAACGCCGAACTGTGGATAATCCGATCGCGGTCACGCTGGAAGGCGTTGCGCAGGTCCGGCCGCGAGTCCGCATGGAGGCGGCCGCGGCTCATGGACGGGCGGCAGGCATAGGGCGCGAGGCCCGGCGGGTCCTGGATCGGATCACTCATGACCGGCGGACTCCAGTGTTGCATCGAGTGCGTCCGGATCGTAATCGGCGGTGACCGTCGCGTCACCGAGGTCCCGCAGGAGCACCAGGCGCAGCTCGCCGTGGCGGTTTTTCTTGTCGCGGGCCATGAATTCGCGAAACCGTGCCGCGCCGATATCGTCCGGCGCCCGCACCGGCAGGCCCGCACGCCGGATCAGGTCGATGGCGCGGTCACGCTGCGCGGGGCTGATCCAGCCGAGGCGGGTCGACATGCGTGCCGCCATGCACATGCCCGCGGCGATCGCCTCGCCATGCAGCCAGTCACCGTAGCCGCGGGCGCCCTCGATGGCATGACCGAAGGTGTGGCCGAGGTTGAGCAGCGCGCGCTGGCCGGATTCACGCTCGTCGGCGGTGACGATCGCCGCCTTGTTGCGGCAGCAGCGTTCGATGATGAACGCCATGGCCTCCGGGTCACGCGCCATGGCGGCATCGATATGCGCCTCGAGCCATTCGAGGAAGCCGTGATCGCCGAGCAGGGCATACTTGATGACTTCCGCCATACCGGCGCGCAGTTCCCGGACGGGGAGCGTGTCGAGGACGGCCAGGTCGGCGATTACCGCGCGCGGCTGATGGAAGGCGCCGATCATGTTCTTGCCGCGCGGATGGTTGACGCCGGTCTTGCCGCCCACCGATGAGTCGACCATTGCCAGCAGCGTGGTTGGCACCTGCACGAAATCGACGCCGCGCTGGTAGGTGGCGGCGACGAAACCCGCGAGATCGCCGATAACGCCCCCGCCGAGGGCGATGATCCGGCAGTCGCGGCTAAAGCCGTTGACCAGCATGGTGTCGAACACGGGCAGCATTGATTCGAGCCGTTTCTCGCCTTCGCCGTCCGGCAGGCAGGCACTCGCGAATCGCCGGGTACCGAATGCCGATGCCAGCCGATCGAGATAAAGCGGCGCTACGGTGTCGTTACTCACCACCATAACCTCGTGAGCGGGAATATGCTCGCGTAACAGCTCGCCGTCATCGAGCAGGCCACGGCCGATGATGATCGGGTAGCTGCGCTCGCCGAGCGCAACGTCCACGCGGCGGGGTTCATCCTTCATGCGAGAGCTCCGTTTTCAGCAGTCGCCGGGCCAGCCGTTCGGCGATCCGCTCGGGCGGACCCTCCTCGGTATCAATGCTGATGTCGGCCAGCGATTCGTAAAGGGGGGCGCGTTCTTCGAAGATCCCGCGGAGCCGGCCGGCCGGATCTTCGCCGCGCAACAGCGGGCGGTCGCTGTGGCGGATCCGGGCAAGCTGCGCCGGCACGCCGGCACGCAGGTAGACAACCTGGCCGCGCTCCGCCAGGTGGCGGCGGTTTTCGGGATCGAGGATGGCACCGCCGCCGGTGGCGAGGAGGATACCGGGCTGTCGGGTCAGCGTGTCGAGCAGACCGGCCTCCCGGCGCCGGAAGCCGGCCTCGCCCTCAATGTCGAAAATGCGCGGGATGTCCACCCCGGTCCGCGCCTCGATGGCGGCATCCAGATCCACGAACGACAGGTGTAGCCGTGCCGCGAGGCGTCGGCCGATCGTGCTCTTGCCGGCGCCCATGGGGCCGATGAGGAATACGCGGTCTTTTCTCGTCATTATCGGGATTCTACCGTTTTTGCCCCGATCGTCGGGGCATCGAGAATGCGGGGCGTGACGAAGATCAGCAACTCACTGCGGTCGTTGACAGTGGAGCGGCGCTGGAACAGTGGGCCGACCACCGGTAGTTCCGAGAGCACGGGGATCCGGCTGACCCCCTCGCGGCGGGTCTGCTCGAATACGCCGCCCAGCACCACGGTTTCGCCGTCCGCGACGAGGACATGCGTGCGCACCGCCTGGGTGTTGATGGCCGGGCCTTCCGGCGTCTCCTCGCCACGGCTGTCCTGGTTGATGGCAAGCGCCAGCTGCACCTGGCCGTCAGGAGTGATCTGCGGCGTGACCACCAGCCCCAGTACCGCCTCGCGGAAGGCGATGCTGGTGGCGCCACTGGAGGTGGCCTGCTCGAAGGGGATCTGGACACCCTGCTTGATCTCGGCCTCCTGGTGGCTGGCGGTGACCACACGCGGGCTGGAGATGATTTCGCCCTCGTTTTCGCTCTCCATCGCCGAGAGCTCGAGCTCGAGCAGATAGCTGCCGATCTTGCCGATGGCAACACCCGCGCCCCCGGCGGCGTTGCCAACGGGCAGATCCACCATGAGGCCATCCTCGCCGAGGGTGCCACCGCTGTTGATGGTGGTGTCGCCGGTCCGGTTGGTGCGCTCGGCATTGAAACGCACCCCGATCTCATTGCTGAAGTCATCACTGGCGATCACGATGCGCGCCTCGATGAGGACCTGGCGGACTGGCACATCGAGCCTCCTGATCAGTCCCCGCGCCCGCTCGATGGCCGGCTCGTCGCCGCTGATGATAAGCGTGTTGGTGCGTTGATCGACACGCACCCGGGCATCTTCCAGCAGGCCGGCAAGGTCTTTGGCGCTGGCGTATTTCACCGGCAGGAAAACGGTTCGTGTCGGGGCGGCTTTCCGATTCGGGGTAGTGGTCGGTGTGGCAGGGTCGGTGGCGGGTGACCGGCCGTTGATGGCGTCGACCTGTTGCCTGACCTCCGGGAGGGTGACGTCTTCCACATCCAGGCGGACGGCCTCGCGGGCCGCGACCGGGCCGGTTACCAGTCCCATCAGCACGGCCACCATTGCCAGGTAGTGTATGCCCGTAGCCTGCATCCGCTAGTCTCCTCTCCCGTCGGTGTTCGAATGCCGGCGGACGATATGCCGCCGGTCGCTGCCGTCCGAGACCGCCGATTCGACCGTAATGGCGCGTGGCCGGATCCGGGTCAGGCGCCCCAGTCCGGGCACTGGATCGCCAGTGCGCCGCCGGTGGAGCTGGCCGTCGGCGTCGCGGATCAGCGCCCACTGTGCGTCGCCCCGTGTGATCCGTCCCAGGTACGCGATATCGCGCCGCTCGACCCGCGTGACGCGGGTGGCCGGGTGGAAGGGATCGCGGCGCAGCGAGGGCGCTACGGTGTGGGCCTCGACCGCTCCGGCCGTCAGGATCCATCCGCTGTCCCCGTTTCCGGCCGTGGTCGCGATATTGTCCGTCGGACCGGGTTGCCAGTAGCCCCGGAGGTGGAGCCCCAGCGTGAGCCATCGCCGGCCATCGCCGTTCTTCGCTCGATCCAGCTCGAGGCCGGTCAGGGCGACGGCCCGGGTCGTCTCATCGATCCGCGCGAGAAGGCGCATGAGCGCGTCCCATGGGCCTTCCATGCGGACGGTGATGTCCCGGTGGCGATATCGCGGCGACTCGCCGGTCCCGCCGGGCGCAATGTCGACGAGGCGAATGGCGCTGTCGGCGGTGAGTGCGGTGATACGGCCGATCAGTCCGGACTCATCGGGCCGGTCCGGCAAACGCATCGGGTGTTGCCTGATCGCATTACGCATGGCGCCGAGCCGCTCGCGTTGATCGGCAAGCCCGGCCGACGTGCGCCGGTGGGCCTCGAGTCGCTGATCCAGTGCGTGTACGCGCGCACCCACGGCGTCGCGCTCGGCAAGTACCGGTCGCAGCGTGACGAACCAGCCCGCGATCAGGCCGAGAAGCAGCGCCAGTGTCGCCCGTTTCAGTGCTCTAGCGATCATGGTCGGGGGACGCAGTGGGGTTGCGCTCGAGTACCAGGCGAAACCGCTGGCCAGGGGCCGATTCCGAGGGGCGATTGGCGAGACGCTGGATGCGGAACCCGGTAAATCCCGGTGTTGCGCGGAGTGCATCGATCAGGCGCGGGATGGCGCGGGACTTCGGGCTGAGACCCTCGATCACAAGCCTGTCGGAGCCGTGTTCGAGATGGACGAGGGCAATCGATGGTGGCAGCGCGCTCACCACCGTGGTGAGTGCATCGACAGCCCGGGTTCGCCGCTGTCGAAGTCGGTCCATTGCCGACTGTCGCGCATCGAGGCGGTCGATCTGCCGGTCCATGCGGCGGGCACGGTCGACATTCGGCGCGAGCGCGGCGACGCGGTCGCGCAGTTCGGTCTGGCGGCTGTTCAGGTGGGCGTTGTCGTTACCGATCGGTGCCGCGGTCGCGACCATGATCGTCAGGCCGGCGAGCCCTGCCAACCCCGTGATCAGCCACAGGCACCGGCGCTCGCGCCGCGCGCGCCTCTCGCGCCAGGGCAGCAGATTAACGCCAATGGGCATTCGGGTCTCCGGCATGGAGGGCGAGACCGATGGCGGTCAGGAGCCGGGGCATCGAGCCGGCCAGCGTGTCCGTGTCCACGGCCTCGTCGGTCTCAAGTGCGTGCAATGGATCGATGCGCTGGCAACGGCTCGCCAGTCGCCGGCCCAGTGCATCGGCCAGCGACGAGGTGATGGCTCCGCCGGTCAGACCCAGCACGTCCGGCGCGCGAGCGTCCGAGCTGCCGTGGTGCATGGCCAGTGCCTGCTCGATGCCCCGCAGGCGATCGTCGTCATCGGGCCTGCCGCCGAGGGCGTGATCCTGGCGGTAATGGATGCGCTGGCGATCGAATACCGTCAGGTGAAGTCGTGTGCCGATATCCAGCAGGGCGATCGGGGGGTCGTCCGGCCCCGTATGCAGCCGGGGATCGGCGAGGGCGGCGCGGGCAATGGCGTGGGAATCGAGATCGACGAGCCGGCATTGCAGGCCAGCGGCCTTCAGCTGCCTCTGGCGCCGCGTAAGCGCCTCGGCCCGGGCGGCAACCACGCGGACCGGCTGCTTGCCACTGTCGGGATCGACGGCGAGGCGGCGGAAGTCGCAGACCAGTTCGTGACGGGGCTGTTTCAGCGATGCCTCGATGTCGAGGCTGACCCGGGTGTGGAGGGCTCTATCATCGAGACCCGCCGGGACTTCGAGCATGCGGGTGATGGCCTCTTCGTCGGGCAGGGCGGTCGCCGCTACACGCGCACCCGGCGCCGCCGCATTGACGGCGTGCCTGATACCGGCGGTGAGCGCCTTGCCGGGTATACCGGGATCGGCAGAGGTGGCAGTCGCTGCGACCGGCTCGATGCCGAAACCGCTGATGATCACCCTTTCGGCGCATCGCTTCAGGCCGACGGCCTTGATCGCCGTGGTGCCGATATCGAGACCCACGATCGGATGACGGCGGTTGCGGACACTGCCGGTGATATACTTCGAGCTAATCGATTTACTGTGCGCGAAGGGGTTCATGTCGGTCATCGTTCGGCGCTCACTGAAGATATTCGCGGGGCTGGCCTCGCTCGGGTTCCTGGCGATCGGTGCGCTGGTGGTCGCCTACATCGTTCTCGCTCCGGGACTGCCCAGTGTCGAATCGGTGCGCAACGTCGAGCTGCAGGTCCCGATGCGGGTCTATACCACCGAGGGCGAGCTCATCGAGGAATTCGGCGATGTGCGTCGCACGCCTGTTGAACTCGACGAGATTCCCCGGTCCATGGTCGAGGCCTTCATCGCGGCCGAGGATCAGCGTTTCTATCAACACCCGGGTGTCGATTATGAAGGGATCGCCCGCGCGGTCTGGTACCTGGTTCGCACTGGCGAGAAAGGACCGGGCGGCAGCACCATCACGATGCAGCTGGCCCGCAATCTGTTCCTCAGCTCCGAGCAGACGTATCTGCGCAAGCTCCGCGAGATCCTCCTGGCGCTGCGTATCGAACAGGAGCTGGATAAGGAAAAGATCCTCGAGCTGTATCTCAACCGGATCTATCTCGGGCAGCGGGCCTATGGCGTTGCCGCGGCCGCGCGGACGTATTACGGGCGACCGCTCGACGAACTGACGCTTGCCGAGCAGGCCACCATCGCGGGTCTGCCCAAGGCGCCCTCGGCATCCAATCCGCTGGCAAACCCCGACGAATCACTGCGCCGCCGCGGTTACGTGCTCGGCCGCATGCTCGACACGGAAGTCATCGATTCGGACCGCTACGAGCAGGCCATGGCGGCGCCGATAACGGCGAATTACCATCGTCGCCGGAATAGCGTGGACGCCCCGTATATTGCGGAGATGGCGCGCGCGTGGATGGTTGAGCGCTATGGCCGGGAAGCCGCTTACACCCGGGGCTATACAGTGCACACGACGATTTCCGGTGAGCGTCAGCGCGAGGCGCGTGCCGCGCTGAGGAACGGGCTGCATGCCTACGACGAGCGTCATGGCTACCGCGGGCCACTGGCCCGGCTCGACCGGACCGTCCTGGAAGGATCCCGCGAGTCGCTCCGCGAGCGCCTGTCCGGCTTTTCGCGCCCCGGCGATCTGCAGGTGGCGGTGGTCAGCGCGCTCGACGGGCAAGCCGCGACACTGCTGACCCGCGCGGACGAGCGGGTGGAGGTGCCCTGGGCGGGGCTGGAGTGGGCCCGTCCCCAGCTCGGCCGCGACTCGATGGGTCCCGCTCCGGACCAGGCGGCTGATGTGCTGTCGGTGGGCGATGTCGTGCATCTGCGGGAGACCGACAACGGATGGCGGCTTGCCCAGCTGCCGGAGCCGCAGAGCGGGCTGGTGTCGCTGGCCCCGACCGACGGGCGTATCCGGGCGCTGGTCGGTGGTTACGATTTCTCGTTCAGCAAGTTCAATCGCGTGACCCAGGCGTCGCGGCAGCCCGGCTCCGCGTTCAAGCCGTTGATCTATTCGGCGGCGCTGGCCAACGGTCTCACGCCGGCGACGCTGGTGAACGACGCGCCGGTGGTGTTTACGGACACCGCCCTCGAGGACGTCTGGCGGCCGGAGAATTACAGCGGTCGGGTGTTCGGTCCGACCCGGCTGCGCGAGGCACTGACGTATTCGCGCAACCTGGTGTCGATCCGTGTCCTGCGGCGTGTCGGCACCGAGCCCACCATCGATCATATCGAGCGGTTCGGTCTGCCCGGTGACCGGCTGCCACGCAACCTGTCGCTGGCCCTGGGCGCCGCCGGAGTGACACCGCTCGAGCTGGCGCGGGCCTATGCCGTGTTTGCCAATGGCGGCAAGCGGGTCGAGCCGCATTTCATCGATCGGGTGGTCGGTAACCAGGGCGAGACGGCCTACGAGGCGTCGGCGCCGGTCGAACGAGCAATCAGTGCCGAGAACGCCTGGCTGATGCGATCGATGCTGCAGGACGTGGTCCGGGAGGGCACGGCGCGTGCCGCCCGCGAGCTTGGCCGGGACGACATCGCGGGTAAGACCGGCACCACCAATGACCAGCAGGATGCCTGGTTCTCGGGGTTCAACGGCGACCTGGTGACAACGGTCTGGGTCGGGTTCGACGAACGCGGCACTCTGGGTCGCTACGAAACCGGGGGACGCGCGGCTTTGCCGATCTGGATGGACTTCATGGGCGAGGCGCTGGCGGACCGACCGCCGACCCAGTGGCCGCGCCCGGATGACCTGGTGACGGTGAAGATCGATCCCGAGACCGGCAAACGGGTGCCCGGTGACGCGGCGGACGCGGTGTTCGAGACATTCCGCACCGCCAACCTGCCGGAACCGCCGTCCGCAGCGTCGGATAATGGTGGATCGGGTGATGACGACGCCACTGACCAGCCTCTTTTCTGATCCGGAGTGGAAAACAATGGCGAGGGGAAAAGCGAACCGCGACGCCCGCATGCGTGAGCGACTGATCCAGGAATCGGCCCGGATCATGGCGGTCGAGGGCATCGGCGATTTCTCGATTGCCAAGCGCAAGGCGGCGCTGCAGCTGAATGCACCGCGAACCACCAATCTGCCCCAGAACCGCGAAATCCAGGCGGCGCTGCAGGACTACCAGCGGCTGTTCGGTGGTGAGGCGCAGCTCTCGGCGCTGCAGTCGCTGCGCGAAGCGGCGCTGGAGGCGATGGGGTTTTTCGCCGCATTCCGTCCGCGGCTGGTTGGTTCGGTGCTCGACGGCACGGCGCGGCCGGACAGTGCGGTAGATCTGCACTGCTTTGCCGATACCGCCGAGGATGTCGTTTTTTTCCTCATGGATCACGACATCCCCTTCGACACACTCGAGAAGCGGTTCCGTTTCGAGGAAGACTACGAATCGATCCCCGTTCACCACTTCGCGGCGGGGGAGACCGCCGTTACGGTCGCCGTCTTCTCCGGTCGGGGTAATAACCAGCCGCCCAGAAGCTCGATCGACGGGCGTCCGATGCAGCGGGCGGGTCGGCGCGAGGTCGAGGCGCTGGTCGCAGGGGGCGCCAGCGCCGACGAATAGACCTTAGCCGCGGCGGTGGAGGGGCACGTAATCGCGCCGGGCGGCACCGGTATAGAGCTGCCGCGGCCGTCCGATGCGCTGCTCCGGATCGGAGAGCATTTCCATCCACTGCGCGATCCAGCCCGGCGTGCGACCGATCGCAAACAGCACGGTGAAGAACTCCTTGGGAATGCCCAGCGCGCGGTAGATGATGCCCGAGTAGAAATCCACGTTGGGATAGAGCTTGCGCTCGACGAAGTAATCATCCGCCAGGGCGATCTCCTCGAGCCGGATCGCGAGCTCGAGCTGCGGGTCGTTACCCACGCCCAGTTCATCGAGGACCTCGTGACAGGTCTTGCGGATGATCGTCGCCCGCGGGTCGTAGTTCTTGTAGACCCGGTGTCCGAAGCCCATCAGCCGGAACGGATCGTTCTTGTCCTTGGCCTTGTCGATGTACTTCGGCACCTGATCGACCGTACCGATCTCGCTCAGCATGTTGAGAACCGCCTCGTTGGCACCGCCGTGAGCGGGACCCCAGAGTGCCGCGCACCCGGAGGAAATGGCCGCAAACGGGTTGGCCCCGGTGCTGCCGGCAAGCCGCACGGTCGATGTGCTGGCATTCTGCTCGTGATCGGCATGCAGGATCAGGAGCTGATCGAGTGCGCGCTCGGCCACCGGGTTGATCTCGAAATCCTCGCTGGGCCGCGCGAAAAGCATGTTGAGGAGGTTGCCGGTGTAGGACAGGCGATTGAGCGGATGGACAAACGGCTCGCCGACCATGTGCTTGAACGCCGCCCCGGCAATCGTCGGCATCTTCGCGATAATACGGTGGGCGGAGAGCAGGCGGTTCTCGGGGTCGGTAATGTCGATGGTGTCGTGGTAGAAGGCCGACAGTGAACCAACGACGCCGGTGAGCATGGCCATCGGATGGGCGTTGTAGTGGAAGCCGTTGAAAAAGATCCGCAGGCTTTCGTTGACCATCGTGTGGCGCGTGATCGCCCGGTCGAAGTCTTCGAGTTCGGTCTTGTTCGGCAGTTCGCCGTGAATCAGCAGCCGGGCCACCTCGAGGAACGAGGCATGCTCGGCCAGCTGTTCGATGGGATAGCCCCGATAGAGCAGGATGCCCTGCTCGCCGTCGATGTAGGTGATATCGCTCTGACAGCTGCCACTCGTGCTGTAACCCGGATCATAGGTGAAATAGCCGAGCTCGTTGTGCAGCGAGCGGATGTCGATGACATCGGAGCCGTGCGTGCCCTGGCGCACTGGCATGTCCGCTTTCTTGCCAGTCTCGTTATCGGTGATCGTGACGGTCTTGTCGGCCATCGGGACGCCTCCTGTTATCCGGCGCTCACGCGTCAGCTCTTGCTACCCTTCGCCATTCCGCCATAGCGACGGCGGAACTGGTCGACTCGGCCGCCACTCGACAGCACGCGCTGCTTGCCGGTGTAGAACGGATGACTGGCGCTGGAAATTTCAACCTTGACCAGGGGGTATTCATTGCCGTCTTCCCACTGAATCGTCTCGTTGGTCTTGACCGTCGAGCGCGTCAGGAAGGAGTAATCGGCGGAAATGTCCTGGAATACCACCTGGCGGTATCCGGGATGGATGTCTTTCTTCATGCCCTATCTCGATAAGCTGGTTATTGAATTCGCGTATGTTAGGCGGTCACCGCCGGCGGTACAAGGGACACACTCGACCCTCGTTTGCCCCGGCGGTAGGATACCGATACCGAATCGGCCGCATCACAGGGACTGCCTCCATGCTCTACATCGGGCTTAAACACCTGCATACCACCGTGGCGACGCTGACAGTGCTGCTGTTCATTCTGCGCGGCGGCTGGATGGCGATGGGGTCTTCAATGCTCCAGCGCAAGTGGGTAAAGATACTGCCTCACGTTATTGATACCACGTTGCTGGTTACCTCTTTCGCGGTTGCCTGGGTCGGCTGGCGCTACCCGGTCGTCCTGCACGACTGGATCACCGCAAAGATCCTTGCACTGGTTGTCTATATCGTTCTCGGCATCATCGCGCTCAAGCGCGGTCGCACGGCGACCATCCGGGTTGCCGCCTTTTTCGCTGCGCTGGCGGTGTACGGCTATATCCTCCTGGTGGCGTTCTACAAAACGCCGCTGCCGATCTGATCAGTCGTCATCGCGACGGACCGTCAGCTGCGGTCCGTCGGCAGTGACGGTCAGCCGACACTCGATGGGGCGGCAACAGACCACGCAGTCTTCGATGTAGTCCTGGTCTCCCGCGGAGTAGTCGACAACGGTCGTGAAGGCCTCGCCGCAATAGGGGCACTCGATCGTGACGTTCTCTATCATCCCGCATTCACCCGGTTGGCCGGTGTTTCCGCTTCGAGGAAAACATCCAGCAGATCGTTGAGGAAACGCTGCCCGAGCGGCGTGACCTGTAGCCGTGTCGGGTCGTCGATCAGCAGCCCGCGGCGCCGCGCTTCGGTCAGCCCCGGTTCGAAGGCCGATGCCGGCAGGCCGGTACGGGCCATCGCGGCCCGCAGGTCGGTACCGTCGGTCAGCCGCAGGGCGTTCATCAGGTACTCCAGCGGACGTTCATCGGCCGTGATGGCCCGATCTTCCACGGTCGCTGTCTCGGTGCCCGCCTGCTCCTGGTAGAGCCGCGGCAGATGCTGCTTGCGATAGCGCCGGATGCCGCCGTCGGCATGACTGAGCTTGCCATGGCCGCCGGCCCCGATTGCCAGGTAGTCACCGAAGCGCCAGTAGTTGAGATTGTGTCGGCATTCATCGCCGGGTGTCGCCCAGGCCGAGACCTCGTAGCGTCGCAGCCCCGCGGCATGGATCCGTTCGGCGCAGGCGGCTTCGATATCCGCGAGCTGATCGTCGTCGGGCAGGGCCGGCGGCCTCGCATGGAATGCCGTCCCGGGTTCCAGCGTCAGCTGGTAGTGCGAGAGGTGCTCGATGCCGAGTGCCATGACCTGTTCGACGTCGGCGAGCGCCTCGGCGGGTGATTGCCCGGGCAGCCCGTGCATCAGATCGACATTGATCCGCTCGAACCCGGCGCGCCGGGCGGTAGCGATGGCACGGGTCGCCTCGTCGCCACCATGAATGCGCCCGAGCCGCTGCAGGCGCTGGTCGTTGAAGCTCTGAACGCCGATCGACAGTCGATTGACGCCCGCGACGAGAAAGCCCTCGAAGCGGCCGGATTCGAGCGTCCCGGGGTTCGCCTCGAGCGTGATCTCGGCATCGCGTGCAATATTGAGTCGCTGACGCAGGCCATCCAGTAGTGTCTGTATGGCGTCGGCGCTGAACAGGCTGGGCGTGCCGCCGCCGATGAACAGTGTCTCCACCGCGCGGCCGCCGGCCGCGATTGCCTCGCGGTCGGCATCCCGCAACAGGGCATCGGTGTACGCCTGCTCCGGCAGCTCCCCGCGCAGTGCGTGCGAGTTGAAATCGCAGTACGGGCATTTCTGCACGCACCAGGGCAGGTGGATGTAGAGCCCCAGTGGCGGTGGGGTCAGAGTCGCTGCCATTCCTGCTCCAGTCGGCGCCGAAGCGCACTGAGTGCCTGGCCGCGATGGCTCAGCATATTCTTGGTGTCTGGCGGCAGTTCGGCGGCGGTGCAGTCGGCCTCGGGCAGATAGAAATGCGGATCATAGCCGAAACCGCTGTCGCCCCGGGGCGCCTCGACCAGCTGACCAGTCCACATCCCCTCGGCAATCAACGGCGCCGGGTCGGCGGCATGCCGCATGGCCACCAGCACACATCGATAGGCGGCGCCCCGCTGATGCGGATCGAGGTCAATGAGGGCATCGCGGAGCCGGGCATTGTTATCGGCATCGGTGGCGTCCTCGCCGGCCCAGCGGGCCGAGCGGACACCCGGTTCGCCGTCGAGCGCCGGAATCTCCAGGCCCGAGTCGTCCGCGATGGCGGGGAGGCCGGTGTGAGCCGCCGCGTTGCGCGCCTTGATAATGGCGTTTTCGACAAACGTGGAGCCGGTCTCCTCGGCCGCGGGCACGAAATAGAACGACTGCGGAATGATCTCACCCACCTGTCCGCTCAAAAGACTCGTCAGTTCCGCTAGCTTGCCTTCGTTTCCGCTGGCAAGCACCAGTCGGTGGATCAGCGCCATTTCAGATCTCCAGTGCCACGCGCTGGGCGGTGACCAGCTCCTCGATGCCGGACGCCGCCAGATCGAGCATCGAGTCGAGCTCGCTGCGGCGGAAGGCATGGCCCTCGGCGGTGCCCTGCACCTCGATGAAGTGGCCGGCTTCATTCATTATGACGTTCATATCGGTTTCCGCCTCGGAGTCCTCGGCATAGTCGAGATCGAGGACCGGTGTGCCCTGGTAGATGCCGACGGAGATGGCGGCGATGTGGCCGTGCAGGGGGTTACGGCGGATTTTGCGTTTGTCCACGAGGGTCTGGACAGCGTCGGCGAGCGCTACGTAACCGCCGGTAATGGCGGCGGTGCGCGTGCCTCCGTCGGCCTGGAGGACGTCGCAGTCGATCACCACGCGTCGTTCGCCCAGCGCTTCCAGATCCACCGCGGCGCGCAGGCCGCGTCCAATCAGGCGCTGAATCTCGATCGTTCGACCCTGCTGTCGACCCCGGGTGGCCTCGCGGTCGTTGCGACTGCCCGTGGCGCGGGGCAGCATGCCGTACTCGGCCGTTACCCAGCCGCGTCCCTTGTTGCGCAGCCATGGCGGTACGCGTTCCTCGACGGAGGCGGTGCAAAGCACCCGGGTATCGCCAAACTCCACCAGCACCGAGCCCTCGGCATGTCGGGTGAATCCCCGGGTGAAGCGGATGGATCGGAGCTGGTCAGGGTTTCGGCCGCTGGGGCGCATGCAGGTCTCCCGAGTACTTGGCAAGATGCTAAAAATCAGCGGAAAGGGTAACATCGTCGCGATGGAAACGGGCACGGCAGGCACTCTCTACATCGTCTCGGCAGCTTCGGGCGCCGGAAAAACGTCACTGCTGCGCGCACTGATGAAGGGCGATGACCGGCTCTGCTTTTCGGTATCGCACACCACCCGGCAGCCGCGCTCCGGCGAGCGCGACGGGCATGACTATCACTTCGTGGACGACGCGGCCTTCCAGGCGCTGGTAGAGGCCGATGCGTTCCTCGAGCACGCGCACGTGTTCGACCGTCGCTACGGGACGTCCTGGGCGGCGATCGACGAGGACCTGGCCGCGGGCCGGGACGTGCTGGTGGAGATCGATTGGCAGGGGGCGCGGCAGATCCGCGAGCGGATGCCCGGCTGTGTCTCCATCTTCGTGCTGCCGCCATCGCGCGGAGCACTCGAAGAGCGCCTGCGCGGACGCGGCCAGGACAGTGACGACGTGATCGCCGCGCGGATGGCAGCGGCGGTCGACGAGATGAGCCATTGCACCGAATACGATTACATTATCTGGAACGATGATTTTGCGGTCGCCCTGGCGGATCTACAGGCGGTGATCCGCGCCCGACGCCTGCATGTCACGCATCAGCGGATCATGAACGGCGAGGCGCTATCCGCTTTGATCGACGCCGACAGCCGGCACGGGTAACCGGCGGTTGCGACGTTTCTGGCTGGATAATCAGGCCTTTATTGAAAACGGCGTTTCGCGCTAAACTATCATCAATTTCGAATTGCGCTAATTCTGGAGATTGCCGCCATGGCACGAATTACCGTCGAGGACTGCCTCGACAACATCGATAACCGCTTCGAGCTGGTGCTGGCCAGCACCCGTCGGGCCCGCCAGATCGCCCATGGCGCTCAGCCGTTCGTGGACTGGGAGAACGACAAGCCGACCGTCGTTGCGCTGCGCGAGATCGCCGACGGCTATGTCACCTCGGAGATTCTCAACGTCGAGGCCGAGGCGGCCGAGGCCCTGGGAGCGCTGGATGATGCCGCCGAACAGGCGCAGGGCGCCGCGGCCGATACCGCACTCGATGATGACGCGGCAGAGCCTGCCGCGCCGACCGATAACGGCGATGAGAGGCCCGGCGACTGAACCGGGCGCCATGGCGGGTAGCGGTGCAGCACTGACACCGGAAGCGGCCGGTCCCGACTCCGCGGGCCGGGCGGCCGATCTGTGTTCGCTGCTCGAAAACTACCTCGACCCGCACAACGTCCAGAAGGTCTACCGCGCCTACCAGTTCGGCGCCGATGCCCACCAGGGCCAACGCCGACTCTCGGGTGAGCCCTACATCACCCACCCCCTTGCGGTCGCCCGCACGCTCGGCGAGATGGGACTCGACGCGGACAGCCTCTGCGCCGCGATTCTCCACGACGTCATCGAGGACACGCCCACCGCAAAAGCCGAGATCGCCGAGGCATTCGGCGGTGAAGTGGCCCAGCTCGTCGATGGCGTCTCCAAGCTCACCCAGATCAACTTCCGCAGCAAAGCGGAGGCGCAGGCGGAGAACTTCCGCAAGATGATTCTCGCGATGTCGAAAGACATCCGCGTCATCCTCATCAAGCTCGCCGACCGGCTCCACAACATGCGTACGATCTTCGTGATGCCGCCCAGCAAGCGGGCGCGCATTGCGCGGGAGACCCTCGAGATCTACGCCCCCATCGCGCAGCGGCTCGGCATCAACAGCATCCGGGTTGAACTCGAAGATCTCGGTTTTGCGGCACTGCATCCCATGCGCTACCGGGTCCTCAAGGAGCGTGTCCGCCAGCAGCTCGGATCCCGGCGCGAGCTCCTCGACAAGGTTCGCGACGAGATCCAGGCGAGTCTGACCGAGGCCGATATCAATGCGCAGATCACGGCACGACAGAAGCATCTTTGGAGTATTTACCAGAAGATGCGCAGCAAGCAGGCCGGGTTCGAGGACATATTCGATGTCTACGGCTTTCGCGTGGTCGTGAGCGATGTCGATACCTGCTACCGCGTGCTCGGGCATTGCCACGGTCGCTACAAGCCGCTGCCCGGGCGCATCAAGGACTACATCGCGATCCCCAAGGCAAACGGTTACCAGAGCCTGCATACCACCCTGCTCGGGCCGCGCCGCATCCAGCTCGAAGTCCAGATCCGTACTGCGGAAATGGATCGGGTGGCCGAGGCCGGCATCGCGGCGCACTGGCTGTACAAAGAGCCGGGGCAGCCGAGCAACGTGGCGCAGACGCGGGCCCGCGAATGGGTCCACGGCCTGCTCGAAATCCAGGAAAACGTCGGCAACTCGCTCGAGTTCATCGAAAACGTCAAGATCGATCTGCTGCCCGACGAGGTTTATGTCTTCACGCCGGGGGGCGACATCATGGAGTTGCCCAAGGGGGCCACGGTGGTGGATTTCGCCTACATGGTGCACTCCGAAATCGGCGATGCCTGCATTGCGGCGAACATCGACAACCGACTGGCACCGCTGCGCACGCCGCTCAGGACGGGCCAGACGGTGGAAGTCATCACCGCGCCCGTCGCCCGGCCGAATCCGGCGTGGCTGGATTTCGTTGTCACCGCCAAGGCCCGCGCCGCCATCCGGCACAGCCTCAAGCGGTTGAAAGGCGCCGAGGCCACCGATCTCGGGCGCCGCCTGGTCGAGCGCGGCCTCAACGCCATGGATCTGAGCCTCGGCGATCTGGCCGACGAGCAGATCGAACAGGCGCTGACCACGTTCGGCGTCGAGCGGGTCGACGAGGTCTTCGAGGAGGTCGGGCTCGGTCAGCGGATGCCCTGGTTCGTGGCCCGCTATCTCGCGGAGGGCGATGACTCGACCCGCAGCGTTGGCCGGGCGGGAGGCAGCGGCGGCTCGCTGATGCTCCGCGGTGACGAGGGCGCGGTCGTGACCTTCGCGCGCTGCTGCCGTCCCATCCCCGGTGACCCGATCGTCGGTTTCGCGAGTGCGGGGCGCGGCGTGGTCGTCCACCACGAGGCCTGCAACAACATCCGCGAGTATCGCAAGCATCCCGAGAAGTGGGTGGATGTGCAGTGGGATGCGATCGCCGAGGGAGAGTACCCGGTCGCCGTCGACATGGACGTCATGAACAACCGCGGTGTGCTCGCGAGCGTAACGGCGGTGGTGTCTGATCTCGACTCCAACATCGACGCGGTTGAAATCGAGGAAAAGGAAGGCATGATTGCAACCCTGCGGCTGGTCATGGGCGTCCGCGACCGGGCTCACCTGGCCCGTATCATGCGCCGGCTGCGCGGTCTCTCGGCCGTGCTGCGCATCACTCGGCGCCGCGGCTGAACATCTCGAGCAACCCGACAGGGAGTAGCCCATGACACGCCGTATCATTCAGACAGACCAGGCGCCCGCGGCGATCGGCCCCTATTCGCAGGCAGTGCAGGTCGGCGATCTGGTGTTCATTTCCGGGCAGATTCCGCTCGATCCGGTGACGATGACGCTGGTCGAGGCCGATATCGATACCCAGACCCGACGGGTGTTCGACAATCTGCGTCATGTCTGTGTCGCTGCGGGTGGTGATCTGGCGTCGATCTGCAAGCTATCCATCTTCATGACCGATCTGGGGCACTTCGCGACCGTCAACTCGATCATGACCGACTACTTCGCAGAGCCCTACCCGGCGCGGGCCGCGGTCGGCGTGCGCGAACTGCCGAAGGGTGCGATGGTCGAGGTGGAGGCGATCCTGAGCCTGGCAGAAGATCGCTGATCGATGAGCGATGGTGCGGCGGTGTCCGGCACGCCGGTGGTCCGGTTGCCGGGGATCGGTCCACGGCTCGCTGAGAAGCTCGCACGGCTCGGCCTCAAGCGGGTCGAGGACATGCCGTTCCACCTGCCGATACGCTACGAGGACCGGACCCGGGTGCTCGCCATCGGTAGCCTGCGCCCCGGGATCTCCGCCCTCATCGAGGGCGAGGTGACCGCCACCGAGATCGTTGGCGGTCAGCGTCGGCGCCTGATCTGCCGGATCAGCGACGGGACCGGCAGCCTCGAGCTGGTGTTTTTCCATTTCTATGCCAGTCAGCAGCGCCAGATGGCGCGCGGGGTGCACCTGCGTGTATTCGGCGAGGCCCGGGCCGGTCCGGTGGTGCTGCAGCTCATCCACCCCGACTGGCAGCGCGTCGAGCCCGGATCGACGCCCGCGGAGGGCGAATTCAAGCCCGTCTACCCGGCGACCGAGGGCATCACGCAGCCAGCGCTGAGGCGGGCCATCGGCGCGGCGCTGGCCCAACCCGGCGCGGTGACCGAGTGGTTGCCCGGGGCGTTGCGCGAGTCGATGGACCTGCCCCCGCTCGAGGAGGCCCTGGCGCTCGTCCATGCGCCTCCGGCGGACGCCGATCCGGAGGCCCTCCTCGAGGGCCGGCATCCGGCCATTCGCCGTCTTGCCTTCGAGGAACTGCTTGCCCACCGGCTGAGCCTGTTGCGGTTACGCGCGGAACAGCAACAGGTCATGCCCGCGCCGGTCATCCCCCGGGACGAGGCGCTGATCGGGCGATTCCTCGGAGGGCTGGGGTTTGATCTGACCGGCGCCCAGCGGCGTGTCCATGACGAGGTGGTGGCTGACCTCGGTCGCCAGGCGCCCATGCTGCGACTCGTCCAGGGCGACGTTGGCTCGGGCAAGACGGTGGTTGCCGCGCTCGCGGCGCTGCACGTCGTGGCGGCCGGCTGGCAGGTGGCGATCATGGCACCGACGGAATTACTGGCCGAGCAGCACGAGCGGAGTTTTCGTGACTGGCTTGAACCCCTCGGGCTGCGGGTAGGCTGGCTGAGTGGGCGCGCCGCTGCCGCCCGGCGTCGCGATACCCTGGCCGGGCTGGCGGATGGCGACATCCAGGTGGTGGTAGGGACCCATGTCCTGTTCCAGGCCGATGTCGTGTTCCGGTCCCTGGGCCTGGTGGTGATCGATGAGCAGCACCGTTTCGGAGTCCACCAGCGCCTGGCTTTGCGCGACAAGGGAAGCGCGCAAAGCCAGCCCCATCAGCTGGTGATGACGGCTACCCCCATACCGCGAACACTGGCGATGACCGCCTACGCCGACCTTGATTCCTCGGTGATCGATGAGTTGCCGCCGGGGCGGCTGCCCGTGCAGACCGTTGCGCTACCGGACACTCGCCGTGAGGCCGTGATCGAGCGTATCCGCGCGGTGGGCGCCGAGGGGCGCCAGGCCTACTGGGTCTGCACCCTGGTGGAGGATTCGGACGTCCTCGAGGCCGAAGCGGCGGAGGCGACTGCGGAACGCCTCCGCGAGCAGCTGCCGGCGCTCGCGATCGGCCTGGTGCACGGACGTCTTCCCGCCGCCGAAAAGGAGGCCGTCATGGCGCGGTTCGAGGCCGGCGAGGTGGACCTGCTGGTGGCGACGACGGTGATCGAGGTCGGGGTCAATGTCCCCAATGCCTCGTTGATGATTATCGAAAACGCCGAGCGTCTGGGGCTCTCGCAGCTCCACCAGCTCCGCGGCCGGGTCGGTCGCGGCCATGCCCAGAGCAGCTGCGTGCTGCTGTACCATGGTGCGCTGGGCGAAACGGCAAGATCCCGCCTGGGCGTGATGCGTGAGAGTAACGACGGCTTTCGCATCGCCCGTCGCGATCTCGAGATCCGCGGGCCGGGTGAAGTGCTCGGGACCCGCCAGACCGGCGCGCTGACGTACCGCATCGCCGATCTGATGCGCGATGGCGATCTCCTCGACTCGGTACAATCGGCGGCACAGCCCCTGCTCCGCGATGAACCGGCCGCCGTTTCCGAACTGATCCGTCGCTGGGTGGGCGAGGGCGAGCGTTACGCACAGGTATGAGTGGATTCCAGCATGGCTGAGCCGGGATTGCGCCACTGGCGTCCGCGCGGCGTGCCCGGCGCCCGACCGCGTCCCGGTGCGTTGCGCAACTGGCTGGATGAACCCGGTTCTTTGACCCGGCGGCTGCGTGGTCTCGCCGGCGAGGCATTCAGCGTCCGGGTCCTCGACGAGCACTGGGGGCGTGCCTGGCCCGATGAGCGCCGGCGCCTGGGGTGTCGGGGCCCCGAATGGCTCTGGATTCGCGAAGTCCGCCTGGGTCGCGGTGATCAACCGCTCGTTTATGCCCGCAGCGTGATTCCGCGGAGCAGCCTTCGCGGCCCGCTGCGGCGGCTTCGCTCGCTGGGCCGACAGCCGCTGGGGGCCCTGCTGTTCGGCCGCTACCCGGTGGTACGCGGGGCGATCGAGGTGGCGCCGCTCACCCCGGCATCGCGGCTTGGTGCCCGTGCGCTGGCGCAGGGTGCGGCGCCCCGCTGGGCGCGCCGGTCGGTATTCGCGATTACCGGTCGACCGCTGCTGGTCACCGAGGTCTTTCTACAACCCTTGATCGAGGAGCTCTCCCATGACCCCATCCGTGACTGACTGGGGACATCGGCTGTCGCTTTACGCAAGGCTGGCGCGGCTGAATCGGCCGATCGGCAACTTCCTTCTGCTCTGGCCGACACTCTGGGCGCTCTGGCTGGCAGCCGAGGGGATGCCGCGGACGGATGTGCTGGTGGTCTTCGTCCTCGGTGTGCTGGTCATGCGGGCGGCGGGCTGCGTGATCAACGACTACGCCGACCGCGATTACGATCGGCACGTCAAGCGCACGCGGGCGCGGCCGCTGACCACCGGTGCGGTGACCGAGCGCGAGGCGCTGATCCTCTTCGCCGTGCTGTGCCTCGTCGCATTCGCGCTGGTCTTGCTCATGAATCGCCTGACCGTACTGCTGTCGCTGGGCGGCGTCGCGCTCGCCGCGACCTATCCGTTCATGAAACGCCATACCCATCTCCCGCAGGTCCACCTCGGTGCGGCCTTCGGCTGGGCGGCCCCGATGGCGTTTGCGGCCCAGACCGGGACGGTGCCCGTCCTCGCCTGGCTGGTGTTCGCTTCATCGGTGGTATGGGCGACGATCTACGACACCGAGTACGCCATGGTGGATCGCGACGATGACCTCAAGGTGGGGATCAAATCCACGGCCGTGCTCTTCGGTGCTTATGACCGGGCCATGATCGCCCTGTTGCAGGTGTTGCTGACCCTGCTGCTCGCGGTTATCGGCTGGCGCGCGGGGCTGGGTGCGCCGTTCCTGATCGGGCTGGTGGCGGCCAGTGGCCTGTTTGTCCGCCAGCAGTGGTTGATCCGTGACCGCAGTCGCGACGGCAGCTTCCAGGCGTTCCTCAATAACAATATCTACGGCGGGATCGTGTTCGCCGGGATCGTCCTGTCGTATCTGACAACGGCCTAGATCGCCCGGGCCAGGGCGATGACCTCGACACGCTCGACGCCGCCCTCGCGCAGGCACTCGGCCACCGCGGCGAGGCTCGCCCCGGTGGTGACGACATCATCCACCAGCGTGACGCTGCGAGGGGGTGGTCGCTGCAGGCGGAAGGCACCGTGCAGGGCGGCCCGTCGGTCGGCGGCGCTGCGGCCCCGCTGGGGCGGTGTATGCCGATGACGAAAGACCAGTGATTCCATGACCGCTGCACCCAGCCAGCGGGCGATCAGTGCCGACTGGTTGAAGCCGCGCTGCCGGTAACGTGCCGTGTGCAGTGGTATGGGCACCAGCGGGCCGTGGCAGGCGACGCCGCGCTCGCACAGGGCCTCGGCGGCAAGCTCGGTGAGCAGCCGACCGGCGGCCAGATCCTCGCGCAGTTTGAAAGCGCGAATGAGTTCATCGACACCGTCCCCGTAGGTCCAAAGCACCCGGGCGCGGTCGAACGGTGGCGGGTCGGCGAGACAGCCGGCGCATTCCGCGGCCCCGGAGGCCAACGGTAACCCGCAGCGCCGGCATGCCGCGCTGATCCAGGGCAGATCCTCGCAACAACCCGGGCAGAGTCCGCGGGAGAGGCTGCGGGCGTGGCAGAACCGGCAGCGCCCGCTGAACAGATTATGCAGATAGGCCGATCCCCGGCCGGGCAGCCGCCATGGCGGGGGAGAGGAGTGACGCGTGATGGAGATCGGCATGCGACGAGGCTGCCGGTCCGATCGTCGTTGCGCCAGCGACCCGCGGCGATCTGCCGATAAGCGGTCGATTATGTCAGGATGAACGTATGGCAGACCTATCCGGCGATCCCCTCCAGCTCGATTCCCGTGTTCTCCGTCGACGCCTCGAGCAGGCCGCTCCGGGGTTTGACGAGGCGGCCGTGTTACACCGCGAGGTTGGCCGGCGGCTGGTCGAGCGGCTCGACTATATCCGCCTGCAGCCCGCATCGATGCTCGATATGGGCTGCGCCAGCGGGTTGAACACCAGTGCACTGCGCAAGCGCTATCCGAAAGCGGACTACGTTGGCATGGATCTGGCAGCGCCGCTGGTTGCCCGGGCGCGGCGCCAGGGCGGGCGCTGGCGGCGCGTCCCCGGGGTCTGCGCGGGAATGGATCAGCTGCCGTTCCGTAACGACAGCTTCGATCTTGTTTTCTCGAGCCTGGCGCTGCACCGCGTCCCCGATCTCTCGGCGACGGCCCGCGAGCTGCAGCGCGTTCTGCGGCCGGATGGTGTCCTCCTGTTCGCGACCTTTGGCCCGGATACCCTCGATGAGTTGCGGACCGCCTGGCAGGCGGTGGATGACACCCCCCACGTCCACGGTTTCGTCGACATGCACGATATCGGTGATGCTCTGGTCAAGGCACGCCTGGCGGATCCGGTGATGGACATGGAGCACTTCACCCTCACCTACGCCGATGTCCGCTCACTGGTTCGTGATCTCGACGCCCTCGGTCTGCGCAATGCGCTGACCGCCCGTCAACCCGGGCTGACGTCGCCACGTCGCTGGCGTGCGATGGAGTCGGCCTACCAGGCGGCTGCCAACGCCGAGGGCCGTCTTCCGGCGACCTGGGAGGTGGCCTACGGCCATGCCTGGGGGACCGACGCGCAGATGCAGGTCACCGGAGATGACGGGGCGGTGCGGGTTCCGCTGGATACGCTCTCAGTTCCTCGCCGACAGCGATAAAGGTGATTGTTTCCACTCGATTGCTTTCCTCTGCGGATGGAATTCACTAGACTTGATGTAGATCAGTTTCCGATCTGGACGAGGCAGGCCAATGACTACTTCGACCGACATCGAGGGCAACAGCGGGCGCCGCTTCGTGCTGGCGCCGAACATCGCACCGGACTGGCAACAGACCGTCTGGATCTTTATCGGCATGAGCTCGGTTTGCCTGGGGATTGCACTCGTTTGCACCTGGTTCGGATTCTGGCCGGTCCTGCCGTTCGCGGGCCTGGAGGTGATCACGCTGGGCTGGGCGCTCTACGCATCGGCGCGTCGCTCTCTCGACCGCGAAGTCATCCATGTCGTCGATAACACGGTCATCGTCGAGAAAGGCCGCGGACGGGTCGAGGAGCGCTGGGAAATGGATCGGACCTGGACGGATGTCCGGCTCCACCAGTTATCCCGCCGCTGGGACGAGACACGGCTGGAGCTGCGCTCGCGCGAGCAGACCCTGATCATCGGGGCCTTCCTCGACGCGGACGAGCGGCGCAGCCTGGATCGGGCGCTCCGCGCCTGCGTCGGTCCAATGGCGCGGTGGGGAGACGATCGCCCGGTGTCGACAACCGATTCCGGTGAGCCGGGGGCATCGTGGGCCCCGGGCATCGCCCCCAACGCTGGAGAGAAGACGGGATGACGGTAATAACCCGACTCGCTCAATCGGTGGCGATAGCTGCCGTGCTCGCAACCGCGCCGGCCAGCGCCGATTTCAGCCTGCTCAACATGACGCAGGGCGTCACGGAATCGAGCCGTGATATCTACGGCCTGCACATGACGATATTCCTGATTACCGTCGTTATCGGCGCCGGTGTGTTCGGCGCGATGTTCTATTCGATCTTCCGGCACCGGAAATCGCGGGGGGTGGAGCCATCGAAGTTCCATCACAGCACGACGATGGAGATCGTCTGGACGGTTATTCCGTTGGTGATCCTGGTGGCGATGGCGGTGCCCGCCACCCGGGTTCTGATCGACCTCGACGATACGAGCGAATCGGAGATGACGGTCAAAGTGACCGGCTATCAGTGGTTCTGGGGCTACGAATACATGGGCGAGGACGTCCAGTTCCTGAGTCGCCTGGATGCCGACAGTGACCGCGCCAGGCGGCTGGGGTCGGGAATTCAGCCTGCCTCGGTCGACAATTATCTCCAGAACGTCGACCAGCGACTGGTGCTTCCCGTCGACACGCGTGTGCGCTTCCAGATTACCGGTGCGGATGTCATCCATTCGTGGTGGATGCCGGACCTGGGCTGGAAGAAGGACGCGATCCCGGGATACGTCAACGAGATGTGGACAGAGATCGAGGAGCCGGGCGTCTATCGTGGCCGCTGTGCCGAGCTCTGCGGTCGTGACCACGGGTTCATGCCCATCGTGGTCGAGGCGCTGCCCAAGGACGAATTCAACGAGTGGCTAGCGAATCGCCAGGCCGGCGGCTCGGGCATGACCGCCGACGCCGAGCAGACACCGGACACCGATGGCGAGCTCGCCGCCCGGTAACGAGAATCAGACAGGGGAGACGGTTGAGATGACGGCAACAACCCATGATCACGCGGCACACGAAGCGGAACCTTACGGTTTCAAGAAATGGCTGGTGACGACGAATCACAAGGACATCGGTTCGATGTACCTGCTGTTCTCGCTCGCCATGTTCCTGCTGGGTGGAGCGATGGCACTGGTCATCCGCGCCGAGCTGTTCCAGCCCGGTCTGCAGATCGTCGACCCGTACTTCTTCAATCAGATGACCACCATGCACGCCCTGGTGATGATCTTCGGCGCGGTCATGCCCGCGTTCACCGGTCTCGCCAACTGGATGATTCCGCTGATGGTCGGCGCACCGGACATGGCGCTGCCGCGAATGAACAACTGGAGCTTCTGGCTGCTGCCGTTCGGTTTTGCCGTGCTCCTGTCAACGCTGTTCATGCCGGGGGGCGGTCCCGCCGGCGGCTGGACCATGTATCCGCCGCTGATGCTGCAGACGGGGATGGCCTTCCCGTTCGTGATCTTTGCGATCCACGTGCTTGGCATCAGCTCCATCATGGGCTCGATCAACGTGATCGCGACTATTCTGAACATGCGGGCGCCGGGCATGAGCCTGATGAAGATGCCGCTGTTCGTCTGGACCTGGCTGATCACCGCCTACCTGATGATCGCCGTCATGCCGGTTCTCGCCGGTGCCGTCACCATGCTGCTGACCGATCAGTACTTCGGCACGACCTTCTTCAGCGCCGCGGGTGGTGGTGACCCGGTGCTCTACCAGCACATTTTCTGGTTCTTCGGCCATCCCGAGGTGTACATCCTCATCCTGCCGGCGTTCGGCATCATCTCCACGATTATCCCGACCTTCGCTCGCAAGCCGCTGTTCGGCTACAGCTCGATGGTCTATGCCACCGCGTCGATCGCCTTCCTCTCGTTCATTGTGTGGGCGCATCACATGTTCACGGTGGGCATGCCGCTCGCCGGCGAGCTCTTTTTCATGTACTCCACGATGCTGATCGCGGTCCCGACGGGCGTAAAGGTCTTCAACTGGGTCTCGACCATGTGGCGGGGCGCGATGACGTTCGAGGCACCGATGCTGTTCGCACTGGCCTTCGTGTTCCTGTTCACCATCGGCGGCTTCTCCGGTCTGATGCTCGCGATTGCCCCCGCGGACTTCCAGTACCACGACACCTATTTCGTGGTGGCGCATTTCCACTACGTGCTGGTGACCGGTGCGGTGTTCGCGATTCTCGCGGCCGCCTACTACTGGATGCCCAAATGGACCGGCCACATGTATAGCGAGCGCCTGGCCCAGTGGCACTTCTGGTTGTCGGTGATATTCGTGAACGTGCTCTTCTTCCCGCAGCACTTCCTGGGACTGGCCGGCATGCCCCGCCGTATCCCGGACTACTCGGTCCAGTTCGCGGACTGGAACATGGTATCCAGCATCGGCGGATTCGGGTTCGGATTCGCCCAGCTGATTTTCGTGTGGCTTCTCATCAAGTGCATCCGCGGTGGTCAGCAGGCCGAGGCGAAGGCGTGGGAAGGCGCCGATGGCCTGGAGTGGGATGTGCCATCACCGGCGCCGCACCATACGTTTGATACGCCACCGGTCGTTCGATAATCGATGATCAATCGCGAAGTCGATCGGCGCACGCGGCGTAGAATCCGCTGGACGGTTGTCCTGCTGGTGCTGATCGTTCTGGGCATTTACACGGGGGTTTTCCTCGATCGCCTCTAGCGATCAGACGGGGGAGAGGGAGCTAAACCTATGGCACAGGCAGAAGGCGGGTACTACGTCCCGCACCAGAGTTACTGGCCGATAATCGGCACCATTGGCGTCACTGCGCTGGTGGTCGGGATTGCGATGTACCTCGAGGGCATGGCGTCGGGTACATGGGTGATGGGCACGGGCGGCCTGATTACCGCCGGGTTCGTCTTCGGCTGGCTACGCGATGTGATTAGCGAGGGCGTCAAGGGCCTGTACAGCGATCAGGTAGACCGATCGCTGCGCTGGGGCATGATCTGGTTCATCTTCTCCGAAATCATGTTTTTCGGGGCCTTCTTCGGCGCGCTTCTCTACGCCCGGCTCCTGTCCGTGCCCTGGTTGTCCGGCGAGGATGCCGCGACCAGTCGTCTGCTCTGGGACTCCATGGTGCTGAACTGGCCGACTGCCGGCCCCGCCAACGCCGGTATGGACTGGCAGCCCATGGCCGCCTGGCCCCTGCCGACGATCAACACCATGATCCTGTTGACCTCCGGCATGACGCTGACGGTCGCTCACCATGCGCTGAAAGACGCCAATCGGCGCAAGCTCATCGGTTTCATGTGGGCGACGGTCCTGCTCGGAACGCTGTTCATCGGGCTGCAGGGTTACGAGTACTACGAGGCCTACGCCCATCTGAACCTTCGCATGGATACCGGGATTTACGGATCGACGTTCTTCATGCTGACCGGATTCCACGGAATGCATGTGGTTATCGGTACGCTGATGCTGCTGGTCATCACGCTCCGGTGCATGAAGGGCCACTTCCGGCCGAACTCCCATTTCGGTTTCGAGGCGGCCGCCTGGTACTGGCATTTCGTCGATGTGGTGTGGCTCGGCCTCTACATCTTCGTCTACATCCTCTAGCGGGTCAGGAAAGCGGGCTGCTGTTCGGCGAGATGGCGCCCGTGACAAAGCCGATCAGGATCAGGACGAACAGGACGATCGACAGGGTGATGCGAAGGGTGAGGGCGTTGAGCGTCCGTCGCGACTCGCCCCGGTCGCGGATCAGATAGAACAGTCCCGATCCAAGGCTCGCGACGATGACGAACAGTGTGAGCAGTATGGTGAGTCGAATTGCGAGATCCATGGGCTATCCCCGGCCGTTTTCTGCTCAGTATAAAGCAACATCCGGGTATCGGCTGGTTTGAGCCGCTCCTGGCACGGGATCCGAGTGGGCGAATGGGTTTTCGCACCGGGACTGGTGCCGACGGCGGTTTACCTGGTACTGCTGGTGGTTCTGATTGGTCTGGGGCAATGGCAGCTGGATCGCGCGGATGAGAAGCGCACCGCGCTTGCCGAGCGCGCCGCCGCGACAAAGGCACCGGTGATTTCCGTCAACGAACAGGCTGCGACGCTGGCGCGGCACGAGTATCGCCGGGCAACGGCGGCCGGCCGTTTCGATACCGACCATCAGTTCCTGCTCGACAACCAGGTCGAGGACGGTCGCATCGGTTATCGCGTCATTACACCCCTGAGGCTCGAGGGACGGGACGCAGCGGTGCTCGTTGACCGTGGATTCATACCGATCGCGGACAGTCGCCAGGAGCTCCCGACACTGCCACCGGTGGAGCCGGAGGCACGCGTCAGCGGGAGGATCAGCGCGGGACCCTCGGTCGGAATGCGCCTGGGGGAGGCCGCGGACGGGACAAAGCGGTGGCCCCGGCGTTTGCAGTACATCGATTTTGATTACATGGACGCCACGCTCGACTATCCCCTCAGTGATTACCTGCTGGTGGAGGGATCACTGGCGACCGATGCGGTTGCCCGTCGTGGTGAGCGCGACGCCTGGCGCTTCGGCCCGGCACGCCACGAGGGCTATGCCGTGCAGTGGTTCGCGCTGGCCGCTGCACTCACGCTGATCTGGCTGGTGGTGAATACGCGCCGGCAAAAACGAGGAGACGCCGCTTGATGGAACGACTCAGGGGCCGGTGGCAGCCACTTGCACTGCTGGCGATATTCGGTCTGCCGACCGTCGGCGCCATGGTCATGGTGTTCAGCGACTGGCGCCCCAGCACCTTTACCAACAATGGTGACCTGGTCCAGCCCGCCGAGCAGCTGAATCCGGGGCAGTGGCGCGGAGTGACCGAGGAGGCGCCCACCCTCGCCGGAGACTGGCTCATCGTGGCCCCGCAGCGTGGAGATTGTGGCAGTGACTGCCGGGACCGCGTGGATCAGCTGAACCGGGCGCAAATCGCCCTTGATCGGGATATCGAACGGGTGCGCCTCGTGGTCCTGCAGCCGGATTCGCGCGAAGCGCCCGTGTTCGAGCCGGTGCCCGGCATCCTCAATCTCTCCGCCCCGGACGCCGTGGTCGACCGCTTCGCACGGCACGAGGGCGAACCGATGGCCGCCCACATTGTCGATTACCGCGGATATCACGTGATGCGCTATGCCCGGCCCCTCGATGCCTCCGGACTGCTCGACGACCTGGAAAACCTCCTGCGTCTGGCGAAGGAAGAGGCCGAGCGCCGAGCCCTTGAGGAGGCGACGGCTGAATGAATGCCCACCCCTGGTTTTATCGTTTGAGCCTGGTGGCGACGGCGATGGCGCTTTGCGTCGTTGTCCTCGGCGCCTGGGTGCGACTCACCGATGCCGGCCTGGGCTGTCCGGACTGGCCTGGCTGTTATGGTCAGTGGGATGTGCCCAATACCGATGAGGCGATCGCCGCGGCGAACCAGGCCTTCCCCGACACGCCGGTCGATATCGGCAAGGGCTGGCGGGAAATGGTCCATCGGTATCTCGCCAGCATGCTGGGATTGCTGATCGTCGGTCTCGGGGTTTTCGCATGGCGCCAGCGACACCGCCCCGGACAGCCCTGGCGGGTCCCGTTGCTGCTGGTCGCTCTCGTGTGCTTCCAGGGCGTACTGGGGGCATGGACAGTGACCTGGCAGCTCAAGCCCGCGGTGGTAACTGCGCATCTGCTCGGCGGACTCACGACGCTATCGCTGCTCTGGTGGGTCACGCTGCGCAGCAATCAAATGGGCGGGGGCGGCCGGTTGTCGCGAGTTCCGGGGTTGGGGGCGTTTCTCGCAATCGGGACGCTCGTAGCGGTTGCGCAGATCAGTCTCGGGGGGTGGACCAGCACCAATTACGCGGCCCTTGCCTGTAACGACTTCCCGGCCTGCAGCCTCGGCGAGTACTGGCCCGAGGAGGCGGATTTCGCCGAGGGCTTCGTGCTCTGGCGCGGACTCGGGGTCAACTACGAATTCGGAGTACTGGATCATCCGGCCCGAATGGCAATCCACCTGGTTCATCGCGTGGGGGCGATTGTCGTCACGCTCGTGCTGGGGGGGCTGGCATTCTGGCTCTGGCGTGCCGGTGGCCTGGGGCGGACCATGGGGATGGCCGTTGCCGGCGCGTTGGCGCTGCAGGTGTTGATCGGTATCGGTAACGTCATCTACAACTTGCCGCTGGCACTCGCGGTCGCGCACAATGCTGGGGCGGCATTGCTTATGCTGGTGCTGGTAACCGTTTTCCATGTCCGGCAACCCGTTGCACGACCATGAGCCGAATTCTAGACGCCACAACCAATCCGTCCTCGGGCGTTGCCGCACTGGCGCAGCACACGCTGCAACGCTGGCATGACTACTACGAGCTGACCAAGCCCGGCGTTGTTGCCCTGATGGTGTTTACGGCGGTGGTTGGCGAGCTGCTGGCGAGCCCCGGTGCGATCCCCTGGATGGCGTTGACGGTCGGTAACATCGGCATTGCCCTGGCGGCCGGCTCCGCCGCCGCGATCAATCATCTCGTCGACCGCCGGATCGATGCACGAATGAAGCGTACCCGGGGACGTCCGCTCCCCACCGGCGGCCTGCGCACGAGCCATGCCAGCCTGTTCGCCGGTGTACTCGGACTTGCCGGCCTGTCGCTACTGTACTTTCTGGTCAATCCGCTCACGGCCTGGCTAACGTTTGGTTCGTTGATCGGCTATGCGTTCATCTACACGCTGTTCCTCAAACGGGCGACCCCCCAGAACATTGTGATCGGCGGCGCCGCCGGGGCTGCTCCCCCGGTACTGGGCTGGGTGGCGGTGACCGGCAGCATCGATCCCCATGCCCTGCTGTTGTTCCTGATCATCTTTACCTGGACCCCGCCGCATTTCTGGGCGCTGGCGATCCATCGCCGCGAGGAATATGCAAGCGTCGATATCCCGATGCTGCCAGTGACTCATGGTGACCGTTTCACCCGCTGGCAGATCCTCTTCTACACCGTGATGCTGGTGGGCGTCACACTGCTGCCGTTCGCCACCGGCATGAGCGGGCCGGTTTACCTCGCCGGCGCGCTGATACTGGGCGGGCGCTACCTCTGGTTCGGCTATGCACTACTCGCCCGACCCGACGATCAATCGCTGCCAATGCGATCATTCGGCTTTAGTATCGTCTACCTGATGGCGCTGTTCGCGGTCCTGCTGGTCGACGCCTACCTACCGGTGGTCTGGGGACTACTGGCTGGATAACTCCCCGGAGGGGGGGCATGCCGCCTTTTGCCCCTTCTCCCGGGCTCACACGAGATGCCGATCAAAATGATATCCACCGCCTGACGGGCTCCGTATCTCGTCGACACCCCATGGCATGCCGCCTTTGGTCCTTCCTCCCGGGCGATCTCGAGATGCCGATCAAAGTGATATCCACTGCCTGACAGGCTTCGCATCTCGTGTGAGCCCGGGAGGAAGGACCAAAGGCGGCAGACTACCCTCGGGTGGCGTTACAGGACGAGTAAGTCCACCGGTGACGCGTTCAGCATTCGTGTCGTGACGCTGTAGCGGAGGAAGGTCTCGACGCCGGTGCGCTGGCGGGGCGCGAGCACGATGAGATCGCTGCCTTCGCGTTCCGCGACTTCCAGGATCGTGGCGGCGACCGGGCGTGGGTCCGCTTCCACGCGCTGCGCCACCATCCCCAGGTTCGATTCCGTGACCAACCGGTCGAGGGCGTCCGCCGCTACGGCCTGTGCATGGGCGAGCATCTTCTCCTGACCGGCGTCCGTCGCCTGATTGCTGGCAGTCGCTGATCGCTCCAGGGATCCGGCGACATGCAGGACCGTAACGGAGGCATCGGCGATCAGTGACTGACTGGCGAGCTGATCGGCGGCCTCGCGCGATCCCGCCGAGAGATCTGTGGTCAGCAGCACTCTTCGATAATCCTCGATCGGTGGCCCCTGGACAACAAGGACGGGCCGCTCGGCATGGGCGATGATGCGCTCGGAGGTCCCGCCCAGGAACAGGTCCCGGAATGGCCGTTTGCGGTGGCTGCCAAGCACGATCAGGCGGGTGTCATCGCTCAAGCTGGACTGGATGCCCACCTCGATGCTCCCAGCCGTCCGGACATCGGTCGAGCAGCTGATGCCATCCGATGTCTCGATTGTCCGTGCAAGCCGCTGTAGGATCGTAGAGACCTGATCACGCTGGCTTTCGATCAGCGCAGCAGGCTGGTCGGTATCAATCACATAGACCAGCCTGATTGCCAGACCATGTCGACGTGCCAGCAGTGTGGCGCGGCGTTGTGCGCGCTCGGAGCGGTCGCTCAGGTCGGTCGCAACGAGGAGATGGTTCATCGAGGGAAGCGATTCATGGAATTCATGCTCAACTCCGCATTCGCCGAGGTCGCCACGCTGCTGATGCTTGCCGCCGTCATCGGCTCGATCGGCCTCGTGCTGCGCCAGCCGCTGATCGTGAGTTTCATTGCGGTGGGGATTATCGCCGGTCCCTCCGTCCTCGACATCGTTCACTCCGAAGAGCAAATCGAGCTACTGTCCGAACTGGGCATCGCAATCCTCTTGTTCCTTGTCGGCATCAAGCTCGATATAAAACTGGTCCGTTCACTCGGCGCCGTCGCGGTCATTACCGGGCTCGGCCAGGTCGCGTTTACGGCCGGTTTCGGCTTTGTCATCGGGCTGATGATGGGACTGGATCCGGTGACCTCGATCTACGTCGCCGTTGCGCTTACGTTCTCCAGTACCATCATTATTGTCAAGCTGCTCTCCGACAAGCGCGAGATCGAATCCCTGCATGGCCAGATCGCGCTCGGGTTCCTGATTGTCCAGGACCTGGTGGTGGTCGTCGCCATGATCGTGCTCTCGACCCTGGGCATTGGCAGCCAGGAGGGCGGGGGCGGTATGAGCGTCCTGCTGGTTCTGGCGGCCGGCGTCGCGCTGGTCGGCCTCGTGGTGCTCTTCGTACGCTATGCCGCGAATCCCCTCAGTGCCCGTCTCGCGCAAGCACCGGAACTGCTCGTGATCTTCTCCATTGCAATGGCCGCGGTGATTGCCACCGTGGCGGATGTCATTGGATTGGGGAAGGAACTGGGCGGACTGCTGGCCGGGGTGTCGCTCGCCTCGACCCCCTATCGCGAGACTATCTCCGCCCGACTGGCGCCGCTACGCGACTTCATGCTGCTGTTCTTCTTCATCTCGCTCGGGTCGACGCTGGATATGACGCTGCTGGGCGATAGCCTCGGCATGGCGCTTGTTTTCTCCGCGTTCGTGCTGATCGGCAACCCGCTGATCGTGCTGGCGATCATGGGGGCCATCGGCTATCGGCGTCGAACCGGTTTCCTCGCCGGGCTGACAGTCGCGCAGATTTCCGAGTTTTCGCTGATTTTCATCAGCATGGGACTAACGCTGGGTCATATCGGCGAGGAGGCGCTGGGCCTGGTGACACTGGTCGGCCTGGTCACCATCGCCGTGTCGGTCTACATGATCACGTATTCAGGTCAGCTGTACGATCGCTTCGGTCCCTATCTCTCCGTTTTCGAGCGCAGGACACCCTGGCGCGAGCCCGAGGGCGAGTTCCAGCACAGCGGTCGGACCTTCGATGTGGTGATCTTCGGCATGGGGCGCTTTGGTACGGCGATCGGCCTGCGTCTGCAAAAGCGCGGCCTGTCCGTGCTGGGGATCGATTTCAATCCGCGGGCGGTCCACCGCGCCCGGGAACTGGGGCTCAACGCCGATTACGGGGATGCGGCGGATCCGGAATTCGTCGGCTCGCTGCCACTGGATGGTGCGCAATGGGCCCTGAGCACCATGCCCCGGCATCCCACGGGCCTGAGCCATGAGGACAGCCGTCATACCCTCGCGCAGGTGATTCGCGCGCATCCGTTCAATGGCCGGATCGCCATCGCCTCGCACAATGCCCACGAGAGCGAGGAGCTGCGTGAGCATGGTGCGGATATGGTGCTGGAGCCATTCCAGGACGCCGCCGACCGGGCCGTAGACCTGATCTGCGGCGCCGAGGAATTGCAGAGGACGCCGATACCGACGATTGCGCCGGACGAGACGCCCGACGAATCGTCCTGATGCTCAGCCTTCGCCGGCAGCCTTGTCGAGACCGACGTTGTTCTTCTCGAGGACGCGATCGGCGCGGTAACTCGAGCGCACCAGCGGGCCGGAGACCACCTCCAGGAATCCCTTGCCGAGGCCGATCTCGCGGTAGCGCTCGAACTCCGTCGGCGTTACATACCGATCCACCGGCAGATGGTTGACCGTGGGGCGCAGGTACTGCCCGAAGGTCACGATATCGATACCGATGGCGCGTAGATCGTCCATGGTCTCGATGATCTCTTCGTCGGTCTCGCCCAGGCCCAGCATGAGGCTGGTCTTGGTGAGCACGTCCGGGCGCCGCTGCTTGGCATAGGCGAGGACATCCAGCGTCTGCTGATAGCCCGCCCGCGGATCCCGGACCGGATGGGTGAGGCGCTTGACCGTCTCGACGTTCTGGGCGAAGACCTCCAGCCCGGTATCCACGACGGTGTTGATCGCCTCGTGGCGGCCGTTGAAGTCCGGGGTCAGGGCCTCGACGGCGGTGTTCGGGTTGCGGCGCTTGATCTCGCGAATGCAGTCCGCATAGTGCTGTGCCCCGCCGTCGGGTAGGTCATCGCGATCCACCGAGGTCAGCACGACGTACTTCAGGCCCATCAGCTCGACGGTGGTCGCGGCGCCGTTGGGCTCGTTGTCATCAAGCCAGCCCTTCGGGTTGCCGGTGTCGACTGCGCAGAACTTGCACGCCCGCGTGCAGACGTCGCCCATGAGCATGATCGTGGCCGTGCCGGCACTCCAGCACTCACCCATGTTGGGACACATGGACTCTTCGCAGACCGTTGCCAGCTTGTGTTCGCGTACGGTGTTGCGGACCTTCTGATACGTCTCGCCCGTCGGGACCTTGACGCGCAGCCAGTCCGGTTTGTCGCCGCGCCCGATCGGTGCCGTGTCCCGCTGCGCCTTGACGCCGTTCTTGATTGCACGAATGCCGTTGTCCTTGTCGACCTTCTGGCCGCTGACAACAACGGGGATGCCCTTGAGTTCCGGCATGTCCGACTCCTTGCCTGGTTCAGTCCTTGCCGTAGGGGTTGTTCATGACCGAAAACCAGTTGGCGTGGGCCTTGTCGGCGTCCTTCCGGTAGGTCTCAACCTCCTCGCGGCTCATTTCCTCGCGCAGACGGCCGTCACTGACCGGCCGCGGATCGTGGCCCTGCTGCTGCTCGTCGTTCGACGATGTTGTCGGGTCGTGTTCTGTCTCGTTCGGCCGTTCATTGCTCATGACGACACCTCCGAATCCTGACCATCTGTTGTAAAATCCAGTATACGTTCGAAACCGGATCGCCTCCATGGCCGCAACGTCACAGCCCCATGCCCATCGCGAACTGGATCTGCGCGGCCTGAGCTGCCCGCTACCCATCCTGCGCACCAAGCAGGCACTCCGCGACATGGCGGTCGGCGAGTGCGTGGCCGTGCAGGCGACGGACCCGCACGCCGTGATCGATTTCCGTGCCTTTTGTGACACCACCGAGCACCGGCTGTTGCACGAGGAGCAGGGCGACGACGTGCTCACATTCTGGCTTGAGAAGGGCCCTTGAGCCGGGCCAGGAGCGACTCCGCCACCACCGACAGCCGGCGGGTGAACGACGGCGCCTGGTGCCAGCTCAGACTGATCAGTTCCATGCGCTCGCGCCGCTCGAGGAGCAGGTCATCACTGGTGCCGAGGTCATCCACCAGGCCCAGTTCAAGCGCGCGCTCCCCCAGCCAGTGTTCCCCGGTCGCGACCCGGTCGAGGTCGAGCCGCGGGCGGTAGCGCGCGATGTGGTGCTTGAACAGGTCGTGGATTTCCTCGAGCGACTCGCGGAATTTCTCCCGCCCTTCATCGGTGTTCTCGCCGAACATCGTCAGCGTGCGTTTGTACTCGCCGGCGGTATGCAGCTCGAACTCGACGTCGTTGCGCTTGAGCAGGCCATGGAAGTTGGGTAGCTGGGCCACTACGCCGATCGAGCCGATCAGGGCGAACGGAGCAGCGACGATCCGATCCGCTACACAGGCCATCAGGTAGCCGCCGCTGGCGGCAACCCGGTCGACCGAGATGGTTAGCCGGATGTTGGCCTCGCGCAGCCGGGCCAGCTGGCTGGCGGCGAGGCCGTAACCGGGGACGGCGCCGCCGGGGCTCTCGAGCCGCACCAGGACCTCGTCGTCGCGCTTGGCGCTGGCAATGATGGCGCTGACTTCCTCGCGCAGCGAATCAACCGCCGTGGCGCGGATATCACCGTCGAAATCGAGAACGAACAGGCGTGGCAGTCGGCCCTCACCCTCCTGCTTGCGCTTTTTCTGGCGGCGCTCTTTCAGGCGCTGCAGGAGGTTGCGGCGGTTGCGCTGCAGGCCGTGCTGGATGCGACGGCTCATGGCCTCGTAGCGGCGATTGAGTGGCTCGACCTCGAGCTCCTCGCGATGACGGCCGCGACGGCGGCTGGTCATGCCGCCGATCATGCCCAGCAGCACCCCAAAGGCGACCAGCAGGGTAAGCACGCGAGCCAGGAAAGAGGCATAATCCTGCACGAATTCCATCGCATTCTCCTTTGATGAATGCCGATCGTGATAAAGCACCGAGTTTACGCGAGCCACCACGTGAAAGAAGCCACCCGGCGCAGGGGAGGGCAAGACCGATGATGAATGAACCGGCATTTCTCCATCGCGGTGTCGAGGTGTGGACACTGCGGCAGGTCGATCGGGCGAGTGCTGTGCAGAAGGGAACGGCATTTCGGGCATTCAAGCGTCGCCTGCCGGTACTGGTGGAAGACCGCGATTTCTTTGTCGAAACGATTGCTGCCCCGAGCGACGAGGCGACCGCCCGGTTGCTGGCACGAATGCGCGAGGCCGGAGCGCTCTATCAAAGCAGCCAGGCCGCGATCCTGGTCACCCGCAACGCCTGTACGCAGATGCAGGGCGTTGCTAGTCTTCGCTCGCAATGAACACGCTTGCCACCTGGTTGCAGCCCTGGGAACCGTCGCTACCGGTGTTCCTTGCCTGTGCGCTCGCGGTCAGCCTGTATGCCATCGGCATGATGCGCGGCGCGCAACCGGGATTCTGGGCGGCACTGTCGTATTTCGGCGGGATCGCGTTGATCTACGCGGTCACACAGACGCATTACGACTACTATTCGCAGTACCTGTTTGCCGCCCATCGCCTCCAGCATCTGATTCTGCATCACCTCGGGCCGTTCCTGATTGCCCTGGCGATGCCGGCGTCGGTGCTGGCCACGGCCATGCCGGCACGGATCCGGGCGCTGCCGCAGGGGCGTGCGGCACCGGCCTTTCGGGTACTTCGAACGATCTACCGCGGGCTGCAACAACCGTTCATCGCCGGGACGCTTTTCGTGGGGCTGATCTACTTCTGGCTGACCCCCGAGATCCATTTCGATGCCATGCTGAGCATCGATCTCTACTGGTTCATGAACTGGACGATGATGCTCGACGGGCTGCTGTTCTGGTGGCTTATATTCGAGCGTGGCAATCCGGGATCGACACCCCGGCTGAGTCCCGGACGTCGTATCCTGTTGCTGGCACTGGTCATGCCGCCGCAAATCGCCCTGGGTGCCTACATCACCTTCAGCCGGCAGAATCTGTTCGAGATATACGATGTCTGTGGCCGGGCGTTTCCCATCGATCCGCTGCTCGACCAGCAGATCGGCGGGCTGATTACCTGGATTCCGGCGTCGATGATGAGCGTAATGGCCGCCGTGATCGTGCTGGCATTCCGTCTGGAGAGGAGTGACTCCGATGCATAACCGATATTCCGGCCTGGCCGCCCGCATCGTCCTGCCGATCCTCATGGCCGTGGGGCTCGGTGCCTGCGGCGGCAGTGGCTACCAGACCAAGGGGATCGAGGGACTGCTGCCCGATCTGACCTTCCGCCTGACCAGCGAGACCGGCGAGACGATCACCGCCGCCGACATGGAGGGCGCGCCAACGGTGGTCTTTTTCGGATTCACGCACTGCCCGGATGTCTGCCCGACCGCCATGGCGCGGATAACCGCGGCCACGAAAGCGGCCGGCGAGGGGCTGGATACCGAGCTCCAGGTGCTGTTTGTCTCGGTGGATCCCGGTCGGGATACGCCACAGCGTCTCAGCGACTACACCGCGTTCTTCAGTGACCGGGTGACCGGGGCCACGGCGCCGGTCGAGCGGGTCCGGGAGCTCACCAAGCGCTACCGTGCAACCTTCGGCTATGACAAACCGAATGAATACGGGGACTACAACGTCTCCCACTCCAGCGCGATGTATGTGTTCGATGCCGACGGCGATGCCCGGGCGCTGTTCCGCCCGAGCGACAGCGTGACCGCGATGGCCGCCGATCTTCGGCGCATCGCCCGGAGCTAGTCCTCGAACAGGTCCTTGTCGGTCACGGCGCCGTAGGAGGCCGAGCTCACCAGCCGGGCGAACTTGCCCAGCACCCCGCGCCGGTAGTTGGGCGGTCGCGGCTGCCAGTGGGCACGGCGTTCGGCGAGCGTGTCCTCGCTGACCGCGACCTCGAGGAGGTTCCGGTCGGCATCGATGATCACGGTATCGCCTTCCTCCACCAGTCCGATGTTGCCGCCGCTGGCCGCCTCCGGCGCCACGTGCCCGACGACCATGCCATAGGTGCCGCCGGAGAACCGGCCATCGGTGATCAGGCCCACCGCGTCACCCAGCCCGCGGCCGATGATCGCCGATGTGGGAGCGAGCATCTCGCGCATGCCCGGGCCTCCCTTCGGCCCCTCGTAGCGGATGATGACCACGTCACCCGCCTGGATGCTGTCGTTGAGGATCGCCTCCATGGCGAGCTCCTCGGAGTCGAACACCCGGGCGGGTCCCTCGATGCGGCGTTTCTTGATACCGCTGACCTTGGCGACCGCCCCCTCGGCGGCCAGGTTGCCGCGCAGGATCGCCAGATGCCCCTCGGCGTACACCGGATTGTCGAAGTCGTGGATGACCGTCTGGTCAGCCGGCGGCGTCGCCGGCACGTCGGCCAGCAGCTCGGCGATGGTCTGGCCGGTGATGGTCATGCAGTCACCATGCAGCAACCCTTTCGCGAGCAGCATCTTCATGACCTGTGGTGTCCCGCCGACATCGTGGAACTCACTGGTCACGAACCGTCCCGAGGGCTTGAGGTCGCAGAGCACCGGCACCTGCTGGCGGATACGCTCGATATCGTCGATGGAGAAATCCACCTCGCAGGCGTTGGCGATGCCCAGCAGATGCAGTACCGCGTTCGTCGATCCGCCTAGCGCCATGACCACGGTTACCGCGTTCTCGACGGCCGGGCGGGTCATGATGTCGCGGGGCAGGCGCTGGTGATGGATGGCGTCGACCAGTACCTCGGCGGCGCGGCTCGCGACCTCGCGGGCCTCGTCATCCACCGCCGACACCGTGCTCGAGCCCATGAGGCTCATCCCCATCGCCTCGAAGGCGCTGGACATCGTGTTGGCGGTGAACATGCCCCCGCAGGAACCGGCCCCCGGGCAGGCATTCATCTCCACGCCCTTGAGATCCTCGTCCGACAGGTTGCCGGCCGCGGACTGTCCCACCGCCTCGAAGGCACTGACGATGGTGAGATCCTCGCCCTTGTAATGGCCGGGCTTGATGGTGCCGCCGTAGACAAAGATCGCCGGGATATTCAGCCGGGCGATGCCGATCATCGCCCCGGGCATGTTCTTGTCGCAGCCGCCGGTGGCAAGGACGCCATCGAGGCTCTGGCCGTTGCAGACGGTCTCGATGGAATCGGCGATCACCTCGCGGGATACGAGGGAGTATTTCATCCCCTCGGTGCCCATGGAGATGCCGTCGGAGATGGTGATCGTGCCGAAGCTCACCGGCATGGCACCGGCACTGCGCAGGGCGTCACTGGCGCGCTCGGCCTGCGCGCCGATGCCGATGTTGCAGGGCGTGATGGTGCTGTGGGCATTCCCGACGCCAACGATGGGCTTTTCGAAGTCGTCATCGGTGAAGCCAACGGCTCGCATCATTGCGCGGTTGGGGGTGCGAGCGCGTCCCTCGGTGACGACGCGGCTACGGCGGTTGTCGGCCATTTCCAGTCCTTGATTGCGTGACAGAGAAGATCAGACCGTCAAAATACGAAACTCCGGGACGGCTGGCAATTGTTGCCGGTCATCATTCGGGGCATCGGAATGGCATACTCTGTGGCCGATCGAAGCGACAGGGCAGGCACGGGCGGTGACAACGCCAAAGAACCGCTACGAGGCGGATCTGGCCGGCGGGGATTTCGTCGACGACGAGGCGCAGCGCGTCGCGGTCGAGGCGCTGGATACGCTGCATGCATCCCTGCTCGCGCAGCCCTCGCGGCCGACGGGCTGGCGCGGCTGGTGGGATCGCCATCGCGGCAAGTCAACCGATGTCATTCCGGGGTTGTACCTATGGGGTGGCGTCGGCCGGGGCAAGACCTACCTGATGGATACGTTCTACGAATGCCTGCCGGCGGAGATCGGTAAGCGGCGGGTGCATTTCCACCGCTTCATGCAGTCCGCCCACTACCGTCTGCGCTGGCTCCGGGAGCAGCCCGATCCGCTCCGCAGCCTCGCCACGGAATGGGCGGCCGATCTGCGGGTGTTGTGCTTCGACGAGTTCTTTGTCAGTGATATCGGTGACGCCATGATCCTCTCGGGCCTCCTCCACGGTCTGATCGACGAGGGGGTAACGCTGGTGGCGACGTCGAACATCCCCCCGGAGGGGCTCTACGCGGGCGGATTGCAGCGCGACCGGTTCCTGCCGGCAATCGAGCTGCTCGAGCGCAACCTGCGGGTCGTGAACGTCGATGGCGGCATCGACTATCGCCTGCGGCTGCTCAGCCGTGCGCCGATCTATCACGTCCCCGCGGACGATCGTGCCGAGACTGCGCTGGCGGAGACCTTCGAGCGGATGTGTCCGGAGCGCGATCACGAGACGCCGGAGCTTGCGATCAACCAGCGCGACATCCCCGTGCGCGCGCTTGGCGACGGCGTGCTCTGGTGCCGGTTCGGTGCCCTGTGCGAGGGACCGCGGAGCGCCGATGACTACGTCGAGATCGCCCGCCGGTTCCACACCGTCATCCTCTCGGGCGTGCCGATCCTTGATCGGGACCGGGAAGACGCGGCCCGTCGCTTCGCGGCCCTGGTGGACGAGTTCTACGATCGGGGCGTCAAGCTGATTATCTCGGCGACTGCGGATATCGAGTGGCTGTACCGCGGCCGGTACCTGCATTTCGAGTTTCGACGCATCGTCTCGAGGCTGCGGGAGATGCAGTCCTACGAGTATCTGGCCTTGCCCCACCGGCCGTGAAGGTTTTCCCCAGACCCTGTGGACAAGTCTGTGGAGGAACACGGGGATGAATGGCGCAAATGCCCTGATGACGGATGTTTTCGCGAATTGGTGAATCATTAACCATTTATAAATGGTCAATAAAAACAATGGGTTATGATTTATCCGCCGGTATCAGGCAGTTAGCGTTCCGCGGCGTCGCTCGCGGGCTCTATGCTGTGCACAACCGGATCTGTCAAGACCTATTTCATGAGTCCGCCGACGTGGGCAGCCACCCCACGGGCGAGGGCATCGAGGTCATATCCACCCTCGAGTAACGAGCAGATGTGACCCCCGCAGCAGTAGTTGGCGACGGCGACCAGCTCGTCGGTGATCCACGCGAAATCATCCGTTGTCAGGGCGAGTCCCGCGAGCGGGTCCTCGACGGCGGCATCGAACCCGGCCGAGATGATCAGCAGTTCGGGATCGAAGTCGATGAGCGCGGAGATCGCCTCGCAGTGGAATTGCTGGCGATAATCCGCCGACCCGGTCCCCTCGGGCATCGGGATGTTGAGGATATTACCGGGCCGGTTCTCCTTGCGGCTGCCCGTCCCCGGGAACAGCGGATACTGGTGGGTGGAGAGGTAGAAAAGCCCCTCGCGCCCGGTGAGGATGGTCTGTGTGCCGTTGCCGTGATGCACGTCGAAGTCGACCACGGCGACGCGCTGGACACCATGCGCGGCCTGCGCGTGCAGTGCCGCGATGGCCGCGTTGCTGAACAGGCAAAAGCCCATCGACTCGTCGGGCTCGGCATGGTGCCCCGGGGGGCGTGTGGCGCAGAAAACGCGCCGCGCGTCGCCATTCTGGATGGCATCGACCGCCTGAATCGCCGCGCCGGCGGAGCGCAGGGCGGCATCCCCCGATCCCGGCGACAGGGTGGTGTCGGCGTTGAACTGCGAATGACCGGCGGACGGGATAGCGGCCATTACGGCGTCGATGTAATCCTCGCCGTGGGCGCGTTGCAGGGCCGCTCGGGACGCCATCTCCGCCTCGTGGCGCTCGAGCTCGGAGAATCCGGGCGTGTCCAGCGCGGCGAGGATGGCCTCCAGCCGTTCGATGCGCTCGGGGTGATTGCTACCAGTATCGTGGTGCAGGCAATCGTTGTGGCTGATCAACCAGGTCGACACGTTGTTCACTCTCCGGGGTAGAAGGTTTGCCGAAATGCCACCGGGTAGGTCTCGCTACCGGCATGGGGGTTGACCTCGATCTCGAATATCAGCGCATCGCCCGCCTCGATCGGGAAGGTACCGACATAGGAGACCCAGCCATCTTCGCGGACACGCTGGGCACCGACCTCAGTCACCTTGTCATCCTCGTCACGGGCGAGGATATCCACCTGACCGGAGACCGCCTTGCCGTCGCGAAGGATGGTAATCATGACCATTCCCCGGGTGCGGCTGCGGACGATGCCGTATTCGCCGGCGACCTGGTCGTTGAGCATCCCGGTGGGTATGGCGCTGTAGTGGATTTCATAGTCGCCGAAGCGATCGGACTGCTGCGCGTGCGCAGCAACCGGGAGGCTCAGCAGCAGGGCCGCCACCAGGACGGCGATGCAGGGGCCGTAGTGCCTCATGTTCTTCTCTCCTTCAGGCCCGACAGATTCGGTAGAGCGCGACCTCTCCGAACAGGTTGGGAATCCAGCGCGCCAGTAACGGGCTCTTGTAGTCATGAGATAACACGCGCTGCTCGATAATGTGAATACTCAATTGCTCGCAGAGCGCTTCGAAGTCGTGGATCGTGCAGAAATGGATGTTCGGCGTCTCGTACCAGGCATAGGAGAGTGCATGGCTCATCGGCATCCGACCCTTGACCGCGAGATGCCAGCGCAGGCGGTAATAAGCGAAATTGGGGAAGGTCACAATCCCGGTCCGGCCCACCCGCAGCATCTCCCTCAGCAGCTGATCGGGCCGCTGCACGGCCTGCAGGGTCTGGGTGAGGATGACCTGATCGAAGGCATTGTCGTCGAAATCGGACAGCCCCTCGTCGATATCGCTCTCGATGACGTTGACGCCGTTGGCAATGCTCCGGGTGATGCCCTCCGGGTCGATCTCCAGGCCATAGCCCGTGGCCTGGCGGCGATCGAACAGGTGTCTGAGGAGACGACCGTCGCCACAGCCGAGGTCGAGTACTCGATCGCCACGACCGACCCAGCTGGCGACGATCTCCAGATCCGAGCGCAACGGACTCATACCCCGACCTCCGCGGCCACCCGCTGCATATACGTGGTAAACACCTCGCGATAACGCGGCACGGGCATGAGAAAGGCGTCATGGCCCTGGTTGGCGCGGATCTCGGCATAGCTGACCCGCTTGTCGGTATCGAGCAGGGCACGGACGATCTCGTGGCTTGCCGCCGGCGGGAACCGCCAGTCGCTGGTGAAAGAGGCAACGAAAAACGGCGCCGTGACGCCGCTGAGCGCCGCCGCCAGATCACCATCATGGCCAGCCGCCGGATCGAAATAGTCCAGTGCCCGCGTCATCAACAGATAGGTATTGGCATCGAAGCGGTCGACGAACGACTGCCCCTGGTAGCGCAGATAGCTCTCGACCTCGAACTCGACATCATAGTTGTAGCGATAGCCGCCGGCCGTGCCGCGCCGGTCGCGCCCGAATTTCTCGCCCATGGCCGCTTCCGAGAGATAGGTGATGTGACCGAGCATGCGCGCCAGCATCAGACCCGTCCGGGGTCGATCACCGGTGACGGCGTACCGGCCCTCCTGGAAGTCCGGATCGGAGCGGATCGCCTGGCGCGCGACCTCGTTGAAGGCGATGTTCTGTGCGGACAGGCGCGGCGCCGCGGCAATCACGACGGCATGCCGCAGGCGCTCGGGCTCGTCGATGGCCCATTGCATGGCCTGCATGCCACCCAGGCTGCCACCGGCCACCGCCGCCCAGCGTTCAATACCGAGATGATCGGCAAGTCGCGCCTGGCTGCGCACCCAGTCACGCACCGTTACGAGGGGGAAGTCGGCGCCGTAGAGGTGGCCGGTCTCGGGGTCTGTCGACGTTGGTCCGGTCGAGCCGTGACAGCCACCGAGATTGTTGCTGCAGACAACGAAAAACCGGTTGGTGTCCAGCGGTTTTCCCGGCCCGATGCAGGCCTCCCACCAGCCCGGCTTGCGCTCGTCGTGGTGGTGATAGCCCGCCGCATGGTGGTTCCCGGACAGCGCGTGGCAGACAAGGATGGCGTTGCTGGCGTCGGCGTTGAGCTCGCCGTAGGTCTCGTAGGCGATCGTATAGGCCGGCAGGACTCGCCCGGAGTCCAGCGCCAGGGGTTCGTCAAAATCCACGGTCCGGGGGGTAATGACCCCCACCGAGCCCTCGTCGGCCAGCGCTGTCATGGTTACATCATCAGCCCGGGGGCGATCTGGTCGAGCGGTGGCAGCACCAGCATCTTCACCACCTGAATGGCAACGATAGCGGCAAGCGGTGACAGGTCGATCCCGCCCAGATCGGGCAGGATCGCGCGGAATGGGCGAATGACCGGCTCGGTAAGACCGAGCAGGACCGTCGTTGCGGGATTGTAGTCATTGGGGCTGACCCAGGAGAGGATCGCCCGGACCACGATCGCGATCAGGTAGACGTTGAGCAGCAGGCTGATCAGCTCGGCCGGCGCACGCAGCAGCAGGTAATCGATACGTGGCGTCACCCCGGCGATGGCCATCAGTAGGCTGAGCGCGATGATCTGGAGAATGATCATCAGCACGATCGCCGCGATGTCGACGCCCCCCCAGGCGGGGATGAACCGACGCAGTGGCTGTAGCGCCGGCTGGGTGATGCGCACCAGGAACTGCGAGAGCGGGTTGTAGAAATCCGCCCGCGACCACTGCAGCAGGAAACGCAGCATGACCGCCATGATGTACAGGCTGAATACCGTGTCCACCAGGAAGGCGAGGGGGTTGGCGAGATAGCCCGATCCCACGACTACTGATCCCCCAGTTCGTTGCCCAGCTCCTCGGCGCGGTGGGCGGCGGCCCGCAGGGCCCGTCGGTAGAGCCCGGCCAGGTCGCCGTCTTCCAGTTCGCCGATGGCGGCGGCGGTGGTCCCTCCCGGCGAGGTTACCCGACGCTTGAGTTTATCGACGTCCTCGGGGCTTTCCAGCGCCATACGCGCCGCCCCCAGGGCGGTCTCGAGCGTGAGCAGATGCGCGGTCCTCGCGTCCAGTCCCATCGATTCGCCGGCGGCCTGCATGGCCTCCATGGTGAGGAAGAAATACGCGGGCCCGCTGCCGGAGATGGCGGTAACGGTATTCATGTCCTGCTCATCGGTCAGCCATACGACCATGCCCACGGCGCGGAGAATGCTCTCGGCGAGGTTGCGCTGCTCCTCGCTGACCTGCTCGTTGGCGAACAGGGCCGTCGCGCCGGTCTGCACGAGTGCCGGTGTATTGGGCATGGCTCGCACCACCGGGCTCTCGCCACCCAGCCAGCGATTGATGTCGGCGGAGCGAACCCCGGCCGCCACCGAGATCACGAGGCTTTTCTGATCACGGATATGGGGTGCGAGCTCGCGGGCCACGTCGGCGATCCGTGCCGGCTTGACGGCCAGCATGATCACGTCGGCACCGCGTATTGCCGTGGCGTTTTCCTGGAAGGCCTGGACGTCGAAATCGTCGATCAGGGCCTTGCGACGCTCGGCGTCCGGCTCTGCGATGCGCAGTCGGGTGGCCGGGTGGCGATCGGCGATCAGCCCGCCGATCAGGCTGCGGGCCATGTTGCCGCCACCGATGAAGGCGATGGTTTTCTCACTCAAGGCTGTTTCTCCGGTCGGGGTCCGAAAACGGCGGTACCGAGGCGAACCATTGTCGCCCCCTCGGCCACCGCCGCTTCCAGATCGTTGGACATGCCCATGGACAGGGTATCGAGTGCCAGTCCGTCGTCGATGAGCTCGGCCTGCTGCTCGCGCAGCCGGCGGAACGCGGCGCGCTGGGCGTCAAACTCGCTGACCGCCTCGGGCAGCGTCATCAGGCCGCGCAGGCGGATGTTGGGGAGGGCGGCAATGGCATGCGCCAGTTCCCGCACCGCCGCCGGCTCGGCGCCGGATTTGCTCGCCTCGCCGCTGACGTTGACCTGCAGACAGCACTGCAGCGGTGGCAGACCCTCGGGGCGCTGTTCCGACAGCCGTCGCGCGATCTTGAGCCGATCGACCGTATGCACCCAGTCGAATCCCTCGGCCACCGCCCGGGTCTTGTTGGACTGAATGGCGCCCACGAAATGCCACTCGATGGCCTCGGCAGCGAGGGCCTCGCGCTTGTCCGCGCCCTCCTGGAGGTAGTTCTCGCCAAAGGCGTGCTGCCCCTCGGCGAGCGCCGTTCGCAGCGCCGAGACGGGCTGGCGTTTGCTCACCGCAAGCAGCGCCACACTGCCCGGCTCGCGGCCGTAGGTCAGCTCCGCGTCGCGGATCCGCTGGCGCACGGCAGCCAGGCGTGTAGCGATGTCGTTTTCATCGGTCGTTGTCATGGCGAAATAATACGGCGGGAGGTGTCATGGCGTCGAATACCGGTTCGTGGTCCGGGGGCTTTCCGGGGTGTTCCACCGGGCTCATGAGAGACGCGGAGCGTTTCGGGCGGTGGATATCATTCTTCACGGCGTCTCAAAATCGCCCGGTGAAACACCCCGGAAAGACGTGGAAGGTCACGGGTGGTGAGCGTGGGGTCTACGACTGGCCTTGTGAGGCATCCCTCCTAAGTTTTCCAACGACCCACTACATACGCTATACATGTATGTCACCGGACACACCGAGGATATCTACTTGGCCGAACAAACACTTGAACGGGTGCGTCGCGGTGACGAGGAGGTCGTGAGTGCGGCGGAGTTCTGGCGTGGCGTGGACAGTTGAGTATGCGCGCTCCCTTGCGTGGCTCGCTCACCGGTCTATGGCGCTACCGGGTGGGCGCCTATCGGGTGATCTGCGAGATTCAAGATGAGCGGCTCGTCGTGATAGGCACATGATGTAGCGAGAGAGCATTGATGTACCGCCAATCTTAAATGGCTGGAGCACCGGTTTATGCGGCGCTTTTACTTCAACATCTGCATAAGCGGCCAGTTAGCCGTACATGCTGGTGGAAATCGCTTGAGGAAACGTTTCTACTCAGCTGAATTGGAGATGTTCTGAGCAGGCGATGTGGCCGCTCATACCGCATATTCGGTACCCCTAGTACCCATCTGTGTCAAAATTCAATAATACGTTTACGAGAGGTTTCCCATGAATCTCCAGAAAATCGAAGATGAGGCGCTCCACCTTCCTAAAAAGGAACGGGCCCAATTGATCCAGCGACTGGTGTTGAGTCTGGAGTCTCCGTCAGACGACGAGCTCAAATCCGATTGGTTGCTGGAGGCTCAACGCAGAGGCGAAGAGATCGACAACGGAACAGTTCAGGCTGTGTCTGGTGAAGATGTTATGAGGAAGGCTAAAGCACTGATCAAATGAATTATTCTTTCCACCCGGCGGCGGAAGTCGAGTTCCTGGAGTCAGTTGGTTATTACGAATCAAAAGTTCCGGGATTAGGTGGTGCCCTTATAGAGGAATTTGAGATTCTGGCCATTGCCCATGACCGGCGGCGTCCGCAGTACTGGCTAGGCAGGCTTTAACAATCGGCTGCACAGCGACCGAGTTTCCGCTGCTTAGCGGATCCAGACCGGCGCGTGAGTCGGGCGTTAGAGTCTTTGAGACTAGAGAATTATGGAGTTTGATATGAAATTAGCAGTTGTTCCCGAGCCCAGTGAGGAAGGTGGGTACACCGCTTACGTGCCCAGCCTGACAGGATGCATTAGCGAAGGCGAAAACAAAGATGAGGCTCTAAAAAATATCAGGGAGTCCGTCGAACTGTACTTGGAGACCGTCGAAGACGACGCGACATATGGGCCAGATTCCGAGATTACGGAAGTAGCTGTATGAGCAAGGTCCCAGGCCAAAGGGTTTTCGGTGTCTTTTCCCGGGCGATTTTGAGACGCCGTTAAGAATGATATCCACCGCCTGAAACGCCCCGCGTCTCTCATGAGCCCGGGAAAAGACACCGAAAAACTCCGCGCTATGCCGGCTTTGCCGGTAACTCCACCCATTCGACGCTGTTAACGGTCGCCGCAACGCCGTTCCGAAACGGATGCAGGCTGTGCCACGGCCCGAAGGCGATGAGCCGCAGCGTCTGCCGGGTCTCCTCGGGGGTGTCGCTCAGGTAGCGCCCCAGCAGATTGAGCACGCCGCCCTCGTGGACGCCGGGGCGGTCGTCATTAAGGGCCACCCGGGCCGGTACGCCAGCCTGCTCGAGTGACGCGAGACCGGCAATAGCGACATCGGCCAGCGCCGGGATGAAAAACCGGGACGGGACCAAACGACCGGGGAGGCCATGCTCCCCGCCGAGCAGTACCAGTCGCGTTTGATCGGGATGGCGTTCTGCCAGTGCAATGGCCGGACCGACACCGAGATCCTCGCCCAGGATCAGTAACCGGTCATTGGCATTGGTCTGGATCGGCCGACCCTGCAGGGATGACACGGCGACCGGCGTGCCCGGCCGTATCCCCGCTGGCAGTTGGGCGCCGGGGAGGATCCCCGCCAGCCAGCCCTCGCCGGTATCGGCATCGCGGACCGGCAGGCAGCAGCGCTGGCCATTCAGGTCCAGCCACAGCCACTGACCCGGCGCCGGCGATTCGGCCGTCCACTCGATGCGGATGAGCCACCAGTCGTCGGTGACCGGTGTCGCGTCGATCAGCCGTGCCGGCGTCATGCCTCGTCGGGTCGGTGCACCAGTCGGCCGGCGACCAGTGTGTGAGTGGCACGCGCGCTGAATTCCCAGCCCAGGAAGGGCGAGTTGTGGCCGCGGCTGCGCAGTGTCTCCCGGGTGCAGAACCAGGGGGCGACGGGGTCGACCACGGTAAGGTCCGCGGCGCCGCCGACCGCCATGCGCCCGACCTCGAGTCCCAGCAGGCGAGCCGGCTCGACGGTGACCGTGGCCAGCGCGCGCGGCAGGGTCAGGATCCCGTCCTCGACCAGTCGCAGTACCAGTGGCAGCAGCGTGTCGAGTCCGCTGGCACCGGGCGCGGTGCTCGCGAAGGGCCCATCCTTGGCATCCTGGTCATGCGGCTGGTGGTCGGAGCAGATGATGCGGATGACCCGATCGGCAACGGCCTGCCGCAGCGCCTGACGATCGACGATGTCACGCAGCGGCGGGTCGAGATGGAAGCGGGCGTCGTATTCCATGGCGTCCTGATCGGTCAGGAAAAGCTGATGGATGGCGACATCGGCGGTGAGGTGCCGGTTCTCGCCGAGCTCGCCGGTCAGCAGGCGCACCCCTTCCGCGCTTGAGAGGCGACCGAAATGCACCCGGGCGCGGGTGCCCCCTGCCACCGCCAGTTGACGCCCGAGGCCGGCGGTCTCCGCCGCCGCCGGGACGCCCGGCAGACCGAGCCGTGTTGCCGTCGGGCCTTCATTCAGGCAACCGGTTGCCAGGTCCGTATCCACCGGGGTCAACAGGACCGGTAGCGCGAACGTGCAGGCGTAGTCGAGGGCCCGCTGCAATACCAGCGAATCCCGGATCGGATGACCGCCATCGGCGACCGCCGGGCAGCCGGCCGCGGCCAGCCCGGCCATGCCGGAGAGCTGCTCGCCGGCCAGCCCCAGCGTCAACGCCCCGAGGGGCACGACCCGGGCACTGGCGGCGTGATCGGCCCGGCGGACTACCTGTTCGACCACCGACGGGCTGTCCATGACCGGATGCGTATCCGGCGGCATGACCAGCGTCGTGATGCCCGCGGCGGCCGCGGCACGGGTCTCGCTGACAATATCGGCCTTGCGGGTACCACCCGGCTCGCGCAGCCGTGCGCTCAGGTCGATCAGTCCCGGTATGACCCAGCGATCCGTGGCGTCCACGGACTCGTCCGGGGTGAAGTCGTCGATGGGGCCACCAAGCTGGACGATGCGGCCATCCGCGACGGCGACATCGCCGACTTCGTCGAGCCCGCTCTCGGGGTCGATCAACCGGCCGTTGCGTATCAGGATGCGGCTCATGAGGCCTCCCGCGGATTGTCGGGCTGCACGCCCAGCACCATGGTCATGACCGCCATGCGGATCGCGATACCGTTGGTGACCTGGTCGAGGATGACCGAGCGCGGCCCGTCGGCGAGCTCGGAGTCGATCTCTACACCGCGGTTGATCGGGCCCGGGTGCATGACGATCGCCTCCGGGTGGGCGGCGCGCAGACGCGATTCGGTGAGCCCGTAGTGGCGAAAGTATTCCGACTCGCCGGGCAGCAGGGCCCCCTGCATGCGTTCATGCTGCAGGCGCAGGGCGATGACCACATCCACGTCCCGCAGTCCGGCCTCGAGGTCGTTGTAGACATGCGTGCCAAGCGTATCCACATCGGCCGGCAGCAGGGTGTTCGGTGCAATCACCCGGACCTCGCCGGCGCCGAGGCCATTGAGGGCATGGATCTGCGAGCGCGCCACGCGCGAGTGGCGGATGTCGCCGACAATGGCGATCCGCAACGGCTCGAACGCACCCTTGTGCTGCCGAATGGTGTAGGCATCGAGCATCGCCTGGGTGGGATGGGCATGCCAGCCGTCACCGGCGTTGAGCACGGCGACGCCCGGGTTGACGTGCCGTGCGAAATACTCCGCAGCGCCGCTCTGGTCATGGCGAATGACGAACATGTCGGCCTGCATCGCCTGCAGATTGCGCAGCATGTCGAGCAGGCTCTCGCCCTTGGTGGTGGTGGTGTCGACGGCGATGTTGAGGACATCGGCGGAGAGGCGCTTGGCGGCGAGTTCGAAGGTGGTCCGGGTGCGGGTGCTCGACTCGAAGAACAGGTTGACCACCGTGCGACCGCGCAGCAGCGGGACGGTCTTGACCGATTTGCCGATGACCCCGGCAAACGACTCGGCGGTGTCGAGGATGCGCGTGAGCAGGCGCGGGTCCAACCCCTCGGTGGTCAGGAAATGGCGCAGTTCGCCCCGTTCGTTGAGTTGGACGCTCATGGGCTTGCCTCCTCGATCACCAGGTGCAGCGGATCGGGACCGCGCAGCTTGACGCGCTGGCCCGGTGCGAGGTCGATGGGCGCTGCGACAATGTCCGCCGCGATCGGCAGCTGGCGGCCCGGACGCTCGAGCAACACCGCGAGTCGTACCGCCGCCGGGCGGCCATAATCGAATATCTCGTTCAGGGCGGCGCGAATGGTCCGGCCGGTGTAGAGGATATCGTCGACGAGGATTATCACCCGGTCATCGATATCCAGCGGCATCTTCGATGGCCTTACGGCGCCGGGTAGGCCGCCCCGGGCAAGATCGTCGCGATAGAACGCGATATCCAGCGTCCCCGGCGCCTCCTGCCAGCCCAGCCGTTGCTGGAGTGCCTGTGCCAGCCAGGCGCCGCCCTGGTGGATGCCGACCAGCGTGCATCGTGCGGGGCCTTCCGCCTCGGCAAGCGCGGCGACACGCTCGGTCAGGGTGGTTAATAGCGGTTCGATGTCGGGCAGGTCTGTCATTACGGGGTCTGCTCGCTTAGCCAAGTCTCGAGGATGATACGCGCCGCCTCGGCATCGATCACCTTCGCCGGGCGACCGCGCTGGCGCAGGTCGCTCCGCGCCTCGTGGCTCGACAGGTGCTCGTCGATGCGATGGACGCTGCAGCCGGTGCGTCGCGCCAGTTCCCCCGCAAACCGCTCCGCGAGGCGGGTACTGTGCGAGGCACTGCCATCGGCGTGACGCGGGATGCCGACCACCAGCGCGGTGGGGCGCCACTCACGGATCAGCGATTCGAGTCGTGACCAGTCGGGCGTGCCCTCGTGGCATTCGAACACCTCGAGCGCACGGGCGTTACCGGTGATGGCCTCACCGGCGGCGATGCCGAGGCGCTTGCTGCCGGCATCGAACCCGAGGTAGGTGCCACTGCTCATCGCTCTCCCTCGCCGAACGACCAGGTGCGGGTGACGATCAGCTCGTCGTTGCCCTGCAGGACCTCGGGCGGTACCGCGGGGTAGGGGGCGGCACTCTGCACCAGTGAACGGGCCGCATCCTGCAGGGCGGGATGATCGCTGCCGCCGAGGATCCGTGTATCGACAACCTCCCCATCCGCGGTCAGCGTGATGGCGACGACGACACGGCCCGTGATGCCGGCCTCGATCAGCTCGCGCGGATACTCCCGGTTGCCGAGCGTCTCGGTATGGACGATCCAGTCGCGCAAATAGCGCGCCGTCGGTGCATCCTCGGTGGTGCCGTCGACGGCGCGCTGCCGGGGGCTGGATGCCGATGGGGTCGGCCACGACTCGCGGGCCGCGCCGGTGACCAGGCGCAGCGACGGCTGCCGGGTTGTCGAAGCCGGCTGAACGGTCACCTCGAGCGGCTCCCGAGTCTCGATTCGGGGTACTGACAGGCCGGCGGGTCCGACGGGCCCGAAAATCACGATCAGGTGCACCAGCGCCGACACGAATATCGCCATCAGCAGGCGATCACGGACCAGGGCGGCATCTTCCATCAGTGACTAGCGATCGGCGTTCAGCCGCCGCTCGATGACGGCGAACAGCTCACCGGCGATGTTCACACCCTGCTGGGTGTCGATCTCGCGGACGCAGGTCGGGGAGGTGACGTTGACCTCGGTGAGATAGCCGCCGATAACGTCCAGCCCCGCGAAGACGATCCCCTGCTCGGCGAGCAGCGGCCGGACCTGGTCGACGATCCAGTACTCGCGCTCGGTGAGCGGTCGGGCGACGCCCCGCCCGCCGGCGGCCAGGTTGCCGCGGCTCTCGCCGGCGGCGGGCAGGCGCGCCAGGGCATAGTCCACTGGTTGGCCGTCCACCACCAGGATGCGGCGATCGCCGTCACTGATCTCCGGCAGATAGCGCTGGGCCATGACATAGCGTGTCCCGCGCTCGGAGAGCTGCTCGATAATGACGCTGGTGTTGGGGTCGCCCGCCTTCACGACGAAGATCGCCTCGCCACCCATGCCATGCAGCGGCTTGAGGACGGCCTGCCCCTGGGCGTCGATGAATGCCCGCAGCGGGGCGGCCCGCATTTCCACCACCGTCGGGGTGCAGCACTGCGGGAAATTCGCGATGGCGAGTTTCTCCTGCACGTTGCGCAGACCCGACGGGCGGTTGATGACCTGGACACCGGCGCGCTCGGCCACCTCGAGGATATGTGTGGCATACACAAAGGCGCTGTCCACCGGCGGGTCCTTGCGCATGAGCAGGACATCGAGCTGGTCCAGCGGCGCCTCCTCGCGCTCGCCGATGGTGAACCAGTCGTGGTTGTCATCGCGGACTTCAAGCCGCGTCCCGTCGCCCCAGGCCACGCCGTCGCGCAGGGATAAATCGGCGAGCGTGTAGTAATGGATCGTCCAGCCGCGCCGCTGCGCCTCGAGCAGCATGGCAAGCGTAGTGTCCTTGTACGGGGTGATCCCCTCGATGGGATCCATGACAACGCCGAGGTGATGGGGCATAGCAGGCACTCCTTTGGAAGGCCGCAGTATAAGGCATCACTCCGGACGCGTCGCCAGCGCCTTGCTTGCCTTGATATCAGGGGATAGTTTGCACTCACTGACTGCAAAGAGGCGCTCGTCATGGCAGCAATGACAATTCGTCATCTCGACGAAGCATTGAAGCACCGCTTGCGTATACAGGCGGCCGAGCATGGTCGTTCCATGGAGGATGAGGCCCGGGACATCCTGCGGGTCGCCCTGAGCAGCGACGATGCCGAGGCGGGATCGCTCTACGAGACTATCCGTCGCCGTGTCGAGCCGCTGGGTGGCGTGGAGCTGGATGTTCCCCGGCGGGAGCCGATGCGAGAGCCGCCGGACTTGTCCGAATGATCATCCACAATTACTGAAGGCATCACTTCAAGCGCGTCAGATACCGCCGCCACGATCCGAGTGCCGAGATGTCCTCGGCCTGTTCGGTGGCATAGGCCTCGCAGACAAAGCCGGTGACGTCGCTGCCGTCCTCAAGCGTGATCCGCCCCAGGCCCAGCGGTGCCGGGATGGTCTGCAGGAAATCCCCGACGCGATGCCGGGGCAGCGTCCAGACCTCCACTTCCACCGCCTGGCCATCGGCGTCGACGCGGACCAGTCCCGGGCGTTCGGGTGGCCCGCCGGGCAGGGCATAGAGCCGATACAACGGGGCGGTCCGGGTGGTCTGCAGGTGATGCCCGCCACGCTCGGTGAGCATCGGATTGAGGGGCAGGCCGCTCATGTGTGCGCCGCACACGGCGATCGCCATCCGATCTTCACCGCCACCCACACCGAGCGGTAACCGGCTGTGACGCTGCAGCCGCTCGGCCAGGTCGATGAGCGCCCTGTCCATGCACGCCGGGGCCGCCAGGGTAAGGCCGAACGGCAGCCCGTCGGGGGTAAAGCCGCCCGGAGCGGCGACGGCGCTCAGGTCGAGCAGGTTCATGAAGTTGGTGTAATACCCGAGCTGGCTGTTCACGCCCACCGGATCGGCCTCGACCGCCGCCAGCGTCGGCAGATGGCCGGCGGTGGGGGTGACCAGGCAGTCCACCCGGTCCCAGACCGCTTCGGTCGTCCGCCGCAGCTCCGCCAGCCGGTGCTCGGCATCGAACAGATCACAGGCCTTCGGATGGGCGCCGGCGCCGATGATCTGGCGGGTCACGGGCAGTAGCGAATCGGGTTCTGATTCGATAAATCCGCGGATCGCGCTGTAGCGCTCGGCCACCCATGGGCCCTCGTAGAGCAGGCGGGCGGTCTCGAGGAAGGGCGTCAGGTCAATGCGCCGGGCCTCGCCACCGAGGGCCTCCAGGGCCTGGATGCTGCGTTGGAACGCGGCGGCGCTGTGCTCGTCACCGAAGAATTCCAGGTCCTCGTCGCGGGGGACGCCGAATCGAAAGCCGTCCGTCGGGATCGCCGGCGGCAGAGACGTGGGCGGTCCGGGACGGCGCGCCTGCGGGTCGAGGGGGTCATAGCCGTCCGCCACCTCGAAGACGCGGCGCACGTCGTCGCTGCAGAGTCCGAAGAGGGTCACGCAGTCGAGGCTGCGACAGGCGGGCACCACGCCGCGGGTACTCAGCCGGCCGCGGGTCGGCTTGAGACCTGTGAGGTTGTTGAAGGCGGCAGGTACGCGCCCGGAGCCGGCGGTATCCGTACCCAGCGCAAAGGCGACCTGCCCCAGCGCCACGGCCACCGCCGAGCCGGCACTGGAGCCGCCCGAGATCCGGTCGCGGTCGAAGGCGTTGCGACAGGCGCCGTAGGGCGAGCGGCTGCCCACCAGGCCGGTGGCGAACTGATCGAGGTTGGTCTTGCCGAGTGGCACGGCACCGGCGCGGACCAGCCGCTCGACCACGGCGGCGTGCGCGTCTGGCCAGTAGCAATACGCCGGGCAGCCCGCGGTGGTGGGCAGCCCCGCCACGTCGATATTGTCCTTGACCGCGAAAGGCACGCCGTAGAGCGGCAGCGATGGCGGTTGCCGCTCCAGCCAGTCGATCATTCCCGCCAGGGTGGGCTCGTCGATGACGCTGATCCAGGCGTTGTGCGGATCGGCAGCGGCGATGGCGTCGCGGCTTTTCAGCAGGTGATCGCGTACCGGGTGCCCGGCATGGCGATAGGCGTTGAGACGGTCGGCGATGGTCTCCATTACGTGGACTCCCGACGGATGATCACAAGGGTCTGCCCCGGCGCCACCGAGGTGCCGGGCTCGCAGAGGACACGGCTCACGGTGCCCTGGCAGGGCGAGGGCAGCGGGATCTCCATTTTCATGGATTCCACGACCAGCAGGGTCGCATCGGCATCGACGCGTTCACCCACCCGAGCCTCGATCGCCCAGACGCTCCCCTGTACGCCGGCCTCGACGGCGTACTCGTCGTCATCCAGCTCAAGGCTATCGGTATCGACGGTGGGCGCGGCCTGCACACTCGCGGCAAAGTCCCCCTGGCCGCTGTCGATCCAGCGCTGCCGTTCGGCCTCGAACGCCCCCTGCTGGCGGGCCTTGAAGGTGTCGATCGACTCGGCGTTTGCGGCCACGAACGCCTCGTGGTCGGCCAGTGAAAAGCGGGTCTCCTCGATGTCGAGCCGCATGCCACCGGCCGGGAAGGCGGCGCGCATCTCCATGAGCTCTTCCTCGGAGACCTCGTAGAAGCGCACCTGATCGAAAAAGCGCAGCAGCCAGGGCTGCTGGAACTCCGGCGTGGTCCGGTAGCGGTTCCATATCTGCAGCGTCCGGCCGACGAACTGATAGCCGCCGGGACCCTCCATGCCATAGATGCACATGTACGATCCGCCGATGCCCACGGCATTTTCGGGTGTCCAGGTGCGCGCCGGGTTGTACTTGGTGGTCACCAGGCGATGCCGCGGGTCCACCGGGGTGGCGAGCGGTGCCGAGAGGTACACATCCCCCAGCCCCATGACCAGGTAGGAGGCGTCGAAGACGATACGCTTAACGTCCTCGCGGCGCTCGAGTCCATTGATGCGGCGAATGAATTCTATGTTGTCGGGGCACCAGGGGGCATCCTCGCGCACCGACTGCATGTACTTGCGGGTCGCCAGCCGGGTCTGACTGTCATCCCAGGCCAGCGGCAGATGGATGATGCGCGAGGGGAGCGCACTGTCCGCCATGGCTTCGATGCGCCGCTCCGCCTGCTCGAGGATCTCCATCAACCGATCGGCCGGCAGCTGGCGGGGGTCGAAGTGGATCTGCAGGCTGCGCACTCCGGGTGTCATCTCGATGATGCCGGGAACGGGCCGCTGGCTCAGCCAGTCGAGCAGCGCCTGCACGCGAAAGCGCAGCCCCAGGTCGAGCATCATGGGTCCGTATTCCACCAGCAGGTAGCGATCGCCCGCGACCCGGTAGCTCACGCGCGGGGCGTGGCGGCGATCCGGCCGATGCAGGGCCACCGGATCGGGCGGGTTGGTCAGGGTGGCGGTATGCCGCGGTGTCGGTGGCTGCAGGGTGGTGATCATGGCGGTGCGCTCGGCATCGGCCATGGCCGCCTCGTCGCGATCCACCACGCGGAAACGGATGCGATCGCCCGGCCGCAGCTGGCCGATCTTCCAGCGATCGGCATCGATGATCGTCGCCGGGCAGACGAAGCCACCCAGGCTGGGGCCATCCGGACCCAGGATGACCGGCATGTCGCCGGTGAAGTCGACGCTGCCGATCGCGTAGGCGTTGTCGTGGATGTTGGACGGATGCAGACCCGCCTCGCCACCGTCCTCGCGGGCCCATTGCGGTGCCGGCCCGATGAGTCGCACGCCGGTGCGACTGGAGTTGTAGTGGATCGTCCAGTCGGTGTCGAAAAACGTCTCGATGAACTCGCGGGTGAAGTAATCGGGTGCGCCCTGGGGGCCGGACATGGCCCGCAGCGTCCAGGCCTCGTCGGTGGCGGGCATCAGGTCGTTCGCCCGCAGGCCCGCCGGCAGTTGCCGGCCGGCGGGTGACTCGGCGGTCGCCGCGACCGGCAGCGGGTGCAGGACATCCCCCGCCTGCAGGGCGCGACCCCCGTGACCGCCCAGCTGGCCCAGCGCAAAGGTGGCGCGGCTGCCCATGTGTAGCGGCACGTCGATCCCGCCTTCGATGAGCAGATAGCTGCGGATGCCCGTCTCCCGCGCGCTGCCCATGGCGAGCGTCGCGCCGGCCGGGATCCGCAGCACCTCGCCGGCGGCTACCGGATCGCCGTCGCAGGCAAGGGGGACGGCGGCGCCGGTGATGACCACGTGGGTCGCTTCGGCAAAGCGTAGCGTCGGCCCCTGCGCGGTGATCTCCAGCCCGGCGGCACCGTCTGGATTGCCCAGGAGCCGATTGCCCAGCCGGAACGACAGCTCGTCCATGGGGCCCGAGGGCGGCACACCGATATCCCAGTAGCCGGTTCGACCCGGCCAATCCTGGACCGTGGTGAGTGTCCCGGCGCTGACGACATCGATTCGCGCCTCGCGGGGTCGGAAGTCGGCGAGCCGGGTGGTGGTCGCCTGCCCGTCGATGAACACCGCGTCGGTCATGATGGCGCGCAGATAGGCCAGGTTGGTCATTACGCCGTCAATGCGGGTGCTGGCCAGGGCGTGACCCATCGCCTCGCGCGCGGCCTCGCGATCGGCGCTGTGGGTAATGACCTTGGCGAGGAGGGGGTCGTAATGGGGCGTCACCTCGGTGCCGGCCTCCACCCAGGTGTCGACGCGGGTGTCCTCGGGCCAGATGACATCGGTAATCAGGCCCGTCGCCGGCTGGAAATCCTTGCCCGGATCCTCGGCATAGACACGGGCCTGGATGGCGTGGCCGTTGGCAGGGCCGGGCCGCCGATCGCCGAGGTCATCAAGGGTGCCGGCGGCCGCCTCGACCATCCATGCCACCAGATCGACGCCGGTGACCGCCTCGGTGACGCCGTGCTCCACCTGCAGCCGGGTGTTCATTTCCAGGAAGAAGAATGCGCCGGTGTCGGCGTCGAGGATGAACTCCACCGTGCCCGCCGATCGATAGGCCACGCTACGGCCCAGCCGCTCGGCGGCCTTCATCAGCGCCGCCCGGGTCTCGGCATCAATACCCGGGGCGGGGGTTTCCTCGACGACTTTCTGGTTGCGGCGCTGCAGCGAGCAGTCGCGTTCGCCCAGCGCGATGACCGTGCCCTCGCCATCGCCGAAGATCTGCACCTCGATATGGCGGGCGTGGCGGATGAAGCGCTCGACGAACAGGCCGGCATTGGCGAAATTGTTCTGCGATATCCGCTCCACCGAGGCATGGGCCGTGCGCAGGGCCGTCTCATCATCGCAGACCGCCATGCCGATACCGCCGCCGCCGGCGGTGCTCTTGACCATGACCGGATAGCCGATGGCATCGGCCTCGGTGGCGGCCGCCTCGACGTCGGTAATCAGGTCGCTGCCGGGCAGCAGCGGGACTTCGTTGGCGGCGGCCAGCTCGCGGGCGGTGTGCTTGAGCCCGAAGCGTCGGATCTGATCCGGCGTCGGGCCGATAAAGGCGATGCCCGCCCGCTCGCAGGCCTCGGCAAACTCCGCGTTCTCGGAGAGGAAGCCGTAGCCGGGGTGGATCGCGTCGACGCCATGCTCGCGGGCGACGGCGAGGATGCGATCGGCGTCGAGGTAGGACTCGCTGGCGCGGGCACCCCCGATGAGGATCGCCTCGTCGGCGTCGCGGACATGGGCGGACGCGCGATCGGCCTCCGAGTACACGGCCACCGCGGTGATGCCGAGGCGCTTGAGGGTACGCTCGATGCGACAGGCAATGGCGCCGCGATTGGCAATCAGTATTTTGCTGAACATGGTCAGTCCCAGATGATCATCTCGAGCGGCGTCGGATCGAACCCGCTGCAGGGGTTGTTGAGCTGCGGGCAGTTCGAGACCAGGGCGATCACGTCCATTTCGGCCCGCATCTCGACATACTTGCCGGGTCCGGAGATCCCGTCCTCGAAGCGCAGGCTGCCGGCATCCGTCAGCGGCACGTTCATGAAGAAGTTGATATTGCTCGCGACATCGCGCTTGGTCAGCCCGTAACCGCTCTCCTGGATGGCGTGCAGGAAATTGTCCCGGCAGGAGTGCATGGGCTTTTTATCAAGCGCGTAGCGCATCTGGTTGGCCTCGGCCGAACAGGCGCCCCCGAGTGTGTCATGACGGCCGCAGGTATCCGCGGTGATCGTGAGCATGACGTTGCCGTTGTTCGATACCAGCCGTGTGCCGGTTGTCAGGTAGACATTGCCCTGGCGGCGGGTGGTATCGATCGCGCTGTAATGCTCGCCCTGCGGATTGTCCAGCCCGTAGAACAGGGTGTCGGCGGCTTCGTTGCCCTCGACATCGACGATACGCAGGGTCTGGCCGCGACGGATCTCCGCCATCCACCAGTCGCCGGCCGGGACGACGGTCCGCTGGACGGCATCCTCGGGCTCGAGGTCGCTTGGCTTGAGGTTCATTGCAGGCACGGTCATGACTCCTGGCAGTTGGCGATGAGTGAATTGGCGTAGGCACGGGCATTCTCGGGCCGGCGGTGGATGCACGCGTCGTCATCCCGGACCGGTGCCGAGCGGTAGATCGACAGGTCCACGGCGCCGGGGTTGTAGTCCGGGCCCGGCGCCATCGGGTGCGGGGCGGTGGTCAGGATGACCAGCGTGTCACTGTCGGCACGCAGATCAACGCTGGCGCCGGGATGGCTGTGATCGGCGCTGTAGTGCAGATCACCGTCGTCATCGGCGCTGACTTTCTGGAAGAAATTCACCGGGCTCACCAGGTCCCGCGGCCCCAGCCCCCACTTGGCAAGCTCGATGAGGAACAGCTCGCGGCCATTGCGGTAGAAGTCGTTCCGATGCTCCTGGAACCGGGCCTCGCCAAAGCGCTCATGGATGGAGTCGGCATCGCTGATCCCGCCAATGGGGTCGTGCCAGCCAACGGTATCCTCGACGATCGAGAGCATGACGCGGCCCATGTCCGAGAACAGCATGTCGCCCTGGGTGAGGCGGCTGACATGCTGGCCTTTCAGGGTATCGGCCATGTTGTAGCGCTCGAGCGTGTTCATGGGGTTGTAGCCGAGCAGGGACACGTTGGCGGTTCCGTGGGTGTCCACCAGGCGGAGCGTGAAGCCGCGCCGCACGACCATCGACCAGTAGCGTCCGCCTGGGACGTGTTCATGGTGCACGATGCGCGATTCGGCGATGGGAGTCGCAGGCATCAGGCATTCTCCTTGTTATGCGTGGATGAGAGTCGGGCCTGCAGCGCCGGTGCCAGTTCAGCGGGCTGCTGGCCGCCGTGCTGCAGTGGGATGTCATAGGTGATGGTGGCGCCGTAGGCCTCCGGGGCCTGCGGATCGTCACGGACCTTGTCGAAAACCAGCAGCCGGGTGCCCAGATCGAAGCCTTCCTTGAGGTCGTGGGTAACCATGAAGATGGTGATACCGCTGCGCTCCCACAGATCGAGGATGAGCGCATGCATATCCTTGCGAATGCCCGGGTCGAGGGCGCCGAAGGGCTCGTCGAGCAGCAGGATGCGCGGGTTTTTCATGAGCGCCTGGGCAATGGCGAGACGCTGCTGCATGCCGCCCGACAGCTCGCTGGCATATTTATCTGCGGCGGGGCCCAGGCCGACCCGCTCGAGCATGTCGTGGGCTTGTGCCAGGGCCTCGTGTCGCGCGCTGCCAAACAACCTGCCCAGCCATGGGGCCTGTTCCATCTCCTCGGCGATCAGCACGTTGGCAATGGCCGTCAGGTGTGGAAATACCGAATATTTCTGGAACACCACACCACGGTCGGGGCCGGGTTCGGGGGTCATCGGTGCGCCATCAAGCAGCAGTTGCCCCCGGGTTGGCGACTCCGCGCCGAGCAGCATGCGCAGGAAGGTGCTTTTACCGCAGCCTGAGGCACCCACGAGGGTGACAAACTCTCCAGCACTAACCTGAAGATCGATATTCTCCAATACAACGGTGGACCCGTACTCTTTCCAGAGGCTACAAATCTCGATCGCACTCATTCTGATCTCCCGGCGGTATACCAAGGAAAGAGCCATTGATTAATGTGGCGCAGCAACCAGTCGAACAAGAACGCAAGGATTGTGATCCAGACCACGTAGGGGATGATGGTCTGCATGTCGAGATAGCGTCGGACAAGAAAGATCCGGTAACCAAGGCCCTGCTCAGCCGCTATGGCTTCTGCGGCAATCAGAAACAACCAGGCAGACCCTAGCGCGAGCCGCGTCACATCAAACAGTCGCGGTAAAGTCTGAGGAATCGCCACACGCAGAAAGACTTGCCAACTCGATGCCCCTAGCGTCTGGGCCTTGACTAACTGCTCTGAGGGCAATCCCTCGACGCGTTGCTGAAGGTCACGAATCATCACTGGCAGGATGCCGAAGATAATGAGCATGATCTTCGAGAGCTCGCCGACGCCAAAAGCGATGAAAAAGATCGGGAGGACGGCAAGAGGCGGGATCATTGCAACAGCCGCAATGAAGGTTGAAAGCGTGCGGTTGACATAAGGGATCAGTCCGGTCAGCACCCCTACCAGAAGCGCAGATACCATGCTTATGGCCACTCCACTGCCGATACGGAACAGGCTCGCCTGAGTGTCCGCCCACAGAAGGATGTCGCCGGTACGACGACTGGGCTCTGTGGTCAGGCGATCAACGGAAGCTGCGAGTGTTCCCAGGGAAGGCAGAAGCTTATCGTTGGGGTTCTCGGCAAGTCTCTCAACCGAGGCAACCACATAGAATCCTACTGCAAGCAGAAAAGGCGCTGCCGCGACCGCGACTGCAAGTGTTTTGGTCGGCTTTTGATTGATCAGTCGTTTCATGACTGGGCGTCGCCGGAAGGTGGCACAGGCTTCGGGCGTGGCATAACGATCTCCTCTCGAGTTTGCTCAACGGCAAGGACAGGTGAGCGATGCTCTAACCTCCCGGGCTTTTGTCCCGCCGTGTAACCCCTCGAGAGAGGTCGGTTGCTCTTGGACCAGTCGCCTCTTCAAGCCGGAACCCTAGCAACGCTATTACCAGATTGTTTGAGCAGTCGACTCAGACCGTCGGTCCGTCATCGCTCAGCTGTCTCACCAACATAAATGCAATTTAGGTGCCAATGGCTGACGCTCCCTGAAGCCATGGGAGCGGACGGCCGGCCTATTCTACTGAGCACCAATCTGGAGCATTTTCTCCGGCTTATGACCAACATGGGTGCACTGGACGGCGCGCTTTACGACAGTGTATTTAGTTGCAATACTGCATGTAAATGAACTTATAGCGAGGAAGTCATGATGAGCAGCCAAACGGGTGGAGACGTGCACAAGGATTTCCAGTCGATTCCGGTGATCAATATCTCCGGCCTTTTTCACGGTGACGCGGATACACGGCAGTCGATCGCGGAAGAGATTGGAGAAGCGGCGCGCAATATCGGATTCTTCCAGATCGTTGGTCATGGTATTGATGCATCAATGCGCGATGAGCTGAAAGCTCAAGCGAGCGCGTTCTTCGAGCAGCCGCTCGATGACAAAATGTCACTGTATATTGGCAACTACTCGAATCACCGGGGATATGTCCCGCAGGGGGAGGAGTCGCCAGATCCGAACAAGCGGGACCTGAAAGAGGCATTCGACCTTGCGATGGAGCTTGATCCGCAGGATCCTGCAGTAACTCCTCAAGCACCATTGCTGGGGCCAAACCCCTGGCCCGAGCTGCCGGGTTTCCGGGAGGCCGTCGAGACCTACTACGACAGTGTCTACCAGGTTGGCCGGGAGTTAATGGGCGCTTTCGCCCGCTCGCTTGGCCTCCCTGAAGACCGTTTCCTGAGACACGTGAATAAGCCGCCCAGCCAGCTTAGGCTGATCCATTACCCCCATGACCCGCTGGCCGAAGATGCTGAGGGAATCGGCGCCCATACGGACTATGAGTGTTTCACGCTCTTGCTGCCTACCACTGACGGGCTGCAGGTTATGAACGGCGCCGGCGAGTGGATTGACGTGCCGTTTCGACCCGACGCCCTGGTAGTGAATACCGGCGACATGCTTGAGGTGTGGACGAACGGCGAATTTATTGCGACATCCCACCGGGTGCGGAAGGTAAAAGAGGAGCGCTATTCGTTCCCGTTCTTCTTCGCCTGCGACTATGAAACGGTGGTTGAGCCTTTGCCGGAGATCGTTGGCGTGAATGGGACACCGCGGTATGCAGCGCTAAAAGCCGGCGACCATCTCTATGCCCAGACCATTCAGACTTTCCGCTATCTGAGAGAGCGTCTGGAGCGAGGGGAGGTCAAAATGCCTGATGGCGCCCTGGAGACTGGCAGCCTGGGGCAACACGGCCGCCACAAGGATGCCACGACCGGCTGAATCCTCTGTGTTTAATCAATCGTCGAGTAACTGGCTCAAAGATGGATCGTCTGCCGGTTGGGACATTGTACCCAACCGGTCGGCCTGATCCTGATCCAGGTGAACAATCGCGAGCTCGGGGCTATCCCCGAGCAGCGCCAGAATATTGCCCCTGGAATCAATCACGGTGCTTTGTCCGAGCATCGTCAAGTCACCATCAATGCCCGCATAGTTCGCATAGACTATACGTACCCCGGCTTCTACAGCCCTTGTTGGTAGCGTCTTTACAGGAACCTGGTTATAGGGCGACATATTCGCCGTCGGCACCAGTAAATTGGCTGCTCCCGCTCTCGCCATCTTTTTAACCAGGTCTGCCTGTTCCACATCAAAGCAGATAGCGAGCCCTGTACGGCCCAAAGGCGAGTCGAAAACAATCGTCCGGCGTCCTGCGACAAAGGCTTTTTTCTCGGCGTTACCGAAAAGGCAGATCTTGTCGTACTCCGCGATCACCTGTCCGTTTGGGTGGATTGCTACAGCGCTGTTCGCGATGCCGTTCGGTCGACTACGAGCAAGACCAGTAACAATCCACAGTTGCTGGGTTCGGGCGATATCGCAGATTAGTGAGAGATAGCGGTTATCTGCGCTTGCGGCTTGTGCGGGATCGTGGAGGGTCCGCACGTATCCGCTGAGAAATAGTTCGGGCAGGATTAACATCACCGAGGTTTTGCGCCGGTGCTGTGACAGCGACGAGGCGATAGCACTGATTACCGGCAAGCGCTCGGCACCGCCAGACATCTCGGTCGACGCCTGCGCGATCGCGATGGTGACGCCGGGCTTCTGGTCGTGGCGTTGAGAATTCATCCGGCGACTGCAATAGAACCAAGCGTCTCGAGAATGAGTGTGGAAGCCAGTCGCGAGGTAATACCAGCGGTGTCGTACGGTGGCGAAACCTCCACCAGGTCAAAGCCGCCAAGGCCACCCCCGGCGGCGCCAAGTAGTCGCACCAACTTGATGGCTTCGCGGCTGGTCAATCCCCCTGGAGCGGGCACTCCGGTGCCGGGAGCGAACGCTGCATCGATGGCATCGATATCAAAGGACATGTAGACCCCGTCCGTACCAGCCTCGACCAACTCACGGGTGCGTCGTGCGGTTTCCTCGATGCCCTGAGTGATAACCTCCTCCTGGTGAATGACCGTCATACCGTGCTTTCGGGCGTATTCCACTTCGTTAGAGGGATTCATCCATCCATTGATACCAACGATCACGATATTGGCAGGGTCGAAACCGGCATCCACGGCCCGAGTGATTGGGCAGCAGTGGCTGAGCGGTTCACCACCGAGTTCCTCCGCGGTGTCGTAGTGACTGTCAACGAGAATAAGCCCTGGCTTGCGGTGATGACGTGCAAAAGCCCTGAGGCATGGAATAGCAACAGAATGATCTCCACCCAGTGTGACGGGTCGCATCTGTTGAGCATGGAAGTTGTCCATGATTGTCTCAACTTCCGCAAAGGTCCGCTCGGGCCCGCCGGGGACCACGGCAGCATCGCCGCAGTCGATGACGGGGAAGTGCTCGAGCAGATCAATGCCACGGCTGGCGTTGAATGACGAACTCTGTTCGCTTGCCTCGCGAATCGCCTTTGGGCCGTGGTTAGCCCCGGAGCGGCTGATGCACATCCCGTCAAAGGGGACGCCGAGGACGGCGGCGGCGCCGGGGTGTTCCGCCAGAGCCTCTGGCGTAGGCACCACGCGTGGTGCGCCCAGAAAGCTGCCGGGGAATCCTCCGGAATGCAGAAATCGCCCGAATGAGGCAGTCTTTTCACTCATCGAAAACCCTCGAGTATTTTAAACGGTCCAGAGTGTCCGGCGCCGATGCTCGTCACCGATCCGATAGAATTCGCTTTCCCATTCACCCAGCTTCTGGCGCACGTAAATAGATTTGAATTCGCCGAGCACGTCCTCGACCAGCGGATCGGCATCAAACGCCTCAAGCGCGTGAAGTAGCGTGCGAGGCAGTAGTGCCTCCTTTTGCTCCGACAGAGGCATATCTCCGAGATCGTAAGCATTGTCGTTGAGTGGCTTGCCTGGATCGAGGTCTTCATCGATGCCTTCCAGTCCCGCTGCGATGTGCATAGCGGCTGCCAGATACGGGTTACAGCTCATATCCGGTGCGCGGTTTTCAATGCAATAACGATTGGCTGGCATGCGTAGCATGGCAGAGCGATTATTGCGGCCGTAGGCGATAACAACCGGCGCCCATGATTGATCCACCATCTCGCCCTGCGCGAGCAGGCCCTGGTAGGAGTTGTAGGTGGGGCAGGTCAGGGCCGTGATGGCGCCGGCATGTCGGAGGACTCCGGCAGTGAAGTTGAAGGCCAGGCGCGAGAAGTTGATTCCATGCATCTGTGCCATCGGGTCGGGATTGTCCCCCGGTGCGAACAGGTTTTCGCCGGTCTCCATATCCTCAAGGGAAATATTGAAGTGTGCACCGCTGCGGAACTCGGTCGCGAACGGTTTCGGCATGAAACTCGCACGAGCATTAAAGTCATGAGCGACCCGTTTGGCCATGAGCCGCATGAAAACAAACTGGTCGGCACTGCTCATGATATCGGTATAACCAAAGTCGAACTCGTACTGGCCGTTACCGCCCTCCTGATCGAATGAGTAAACGTTCCAGCCCAGCTCATCCATGTATTTGCGCATGCGAGAGAGGTAAGGGAAGGCGTCTTCGGTGAGGTCGATGTCGTAAGCAGGACAAACACCGAAATAATCCTGCGTGATGGTGTCGAGCCCGTTGCCCGACTCGCCGCGCAGGACGTAGTACTCCGGCTCAAACCCCAGGTTGACTCTTATGCCCCGGGCTTCGGCCCGTTCAACCATCCTCTTGAGAATGACCCGGCTATCGTTGGGATATGGCTCGCCATGGTAGTAGAGCTGGCCGGTAAACCAGGCGCGAGAACGGTCCCAGGGCAATATGACGCCGGTGTCGAGGTCCGGCACCGCGGCACACTCGTCTTCCTGTGGTCCGGAAAGGCCCATCCCCTCCATGGCACCGACAGTGAAGAGTTCGGAGCCCGCGCACATCTTCTCGAACTTCTCGATGGGAGTGCACTTCGCTTTGGGGCGCCCATGGATATCCACGTAACTCGCGTAGCAGTATTCCACGCCGGCTGCCTGCAATTCGGCTTTAACCGCAGCGACTCGCTCCGGATCTTCGACAATGTCTGCGGGCGCACCGGGAGACGGATTACCCGACTCGATCAGTCGGTTGATGCGTTGATCACTAATGGTGGCGCTCATCTTTGCGTCGTTCCTTGTTGGTTGCCTTGCTGTGAGGACCACTGGAGCGGTGCCTCCTCGGTACGTGCCGTTTCAAGTATCGAAGCAAGGCCTTGGCCCATTTCTTCGAGTAGTTCGGCACCGCGATCCGCGTTGCCGAGACTTGGGCGTCCAGTCACGCCGTTACGGCTGGTTCGCGGTACGACGTAACTGAAAACGGTTCCGGCTGTTCGGTCCTCGTCATCCTCCACCGCTTCCATGACACAGGCGTCCGGATCGATATGGAGCATCAGGTCGGTTTCAGCCCGGTTGGCATGAATGTCGTCCCCATCGCTCAGAAAATATTCCTTAACCTGATCCGTCACGAAGTAGGTTTCGACAAGACCGATCTGTAGCTTTTCCCCGTACTCGTATCGCAGTCGGTCTATTGCGACCTGGAGTGTGGCGGCGTTGCCGAAGTGGGAATTGACGATCAGGATCCGGTCAAAACCCGCTGAATGGATCCATTCGTAGGCTTCGCGTATGGAAAGGGCGAGTGTTTCATGCGTTAGTGACACCGTTCCGGGCCAGTGCTGGGTGTGACCAACTGAGACCGCATAAGAAATGGCGGGTAAGACCGGTACACCTGTTAAAGCCGAGGCATAACCGCAGACTGCGGATGCAATCGCTGTATCCGTGGATAGGGGAAGATGCGGACCATGCTGTTCTGTCGCACCGACCGGGAGGGCGACCAGCCTCTCCCCTCTGGCGTGCATCGCCTGAATGCTTTTCCACGTCATGCGCTCCCAGAGGACGGGCTGGCGGCCAGCCAGCCCTCCACCGACGCCAAAGTATCCGGTGGTCTGGAGCATCAGAGCTCATCCTCAGCCGCCATGCGGATGTACTCGTTGCTAAAGCGCAGCTGAATGTTGTCCTCATTGCCGAGCGTTGAGCCTTCAGGGAAAGCAATGCCGATAAAACCTGGATCGGTGACACTCTCACCGAGCAGGGCGTGACGGGCAGAGAACTGGCGGACGAAGTCCATCGACTCGACCAGCTCCTCGTCCGTCGCGAACGCGAGTTTCTTCTCGGGTGTATCGAACATGAATGTCGCTTCAAGCTGCGTGTTGTAGCCTGCAAGATCGGTTCCGGCGGCCTCAGCCATTAGGGACCGCGCCGATTCGCGCGCACCCTGATCATCGCCATACATGATGGCCATGGTTTCATACCAGGCACCCGTCAACGCTTTACCCAACTCCGGGTATTCCTCCAGGGTTTCGGTATCGACGACCATCATGTCGAGAATCTCGCCCGGGATCTCGCTTGAGTCGAAAACCACGTTGGCATCGGGGTGCTCGGCGATCTCACCGAGTTGTGGGTTCCAGGCTGTTACTGCATTGACGCCTGACTGTTCGAAAACCCCGACAATATCGGCATCCGAGGTGTTGATCGTGTTGATATCGCGCTCGCTCATGTCGGCCTTCTGTAGGGCGCGCGCGAGGGTGTAGTGAGATACCGAATACTGTACGAGGTAAACGTCACGCCCTGCGATATCACTCATCGAGTCCCCGTTTTTGAGTACAACCGCGTCATTGCCGTTTGAGTAATCGGTAATGAAAAGGGATGTTGAGTCTTTGCCGTTGGCCGCGGGGATGGTGAGGGCGTCCATATTGGTCATGGTCACGCCGTCATAGCGGCCCGACGTATACAGGTTAATTCCACCGATATAGTCGTTGACCTGAATCAGGTTGATATCGATGTCGTAACGGTCGGCCCATTTATCGATAATCCCCTCTCGTTCCATGTACGCAAAAGGCATCCAGCCAACATAAACCGTCCAGCCGATGTCGAAGGTCGGTGTCTCCTGGGCCATCGTCGAAGACGGCCCGATTGCGGCGATGCCTAGCGTTGACGCCGCAACGAATGTTTTCAAGCGGGTGCTGAAAATCATGATGAACTCCCTGATGAGAACCTGATAGTGGTGGTTTTATTGCATGTAATATTGCTAACACATAAGGCGTTGCAATTTGGATGCCAATGCAGCCTGCGCTTTGGTTTCAGGGGGTTGCGCGGGAACGGGAGAAGCAGGGAATCCTTATGAAGGCCGTCTCTGCACCATCAGGTGGCAACCGGGCGGCGTTGTGCAACAGGATGGTGCTTGGTCAGTCACTCGCTCGTTGCCACTTGCCAAACTGTGCGCGCAATCGATTTGCCATCCATTGGTTTACCGACCAAAGATCGGCGACCGGAACGTCTGTGAATGGCAAGTGGTGGAGGTAGCCATCAATACCGAACTCGGGTGTCATTGTGATCGTATCGTGGCTACTCGCTCTTTGAGCTTCCCAGAATAATGTCCAGCAGCATTCATGGCTCGCCAGTGCATCTGCGTACTCTGGCGCTGCCGGGTGGGGCACCTGAGGCCCTTGGTCGTAGCCCACGCGGGCGTGGATATGGCGCACGTGTGGGGCAATGTCATGGATGATGTCCAGCTCTGTATCCATTAGTCGTTCACTGACAACGCACCAATGGCTGATATCAGCGGTAATCTCCAACTCGGGTAGGATTTCCAGCAACCGCTGTGTACCCCAGGGTGTGAACATCGGGCGGCTTCGATGCGTTTCAAACAAGACGTTCAACGCATTGCTATCGGCAAGGTCAAGTGCGCGTTGGTAGAAATCAACGACAACGTCGGAAGGCCAGGCATCCAGACCTGCAATACAATTGATTCGTTGGGGTTCCAGTGCTTTCAGATAAGTAAAAGCGGATCGGAGGTTCATCAAGTGCTCATGAACGCTCAAGTTGCGTTGGGGTACATAGCCCCCACCGCTACAAATTTCAGCGTTCCATAAAAGCCCTGTTTTTTCCCGCATATCCATGATCTGACGATAGCCATGGTCATCCTCAGGCGCGGGGGACTCAATACCATCAAAACCGGCATCTAGAGCCTCTTGTGCCGCTTTCATCAGGTTTCCGTCGGTTCCCCAGAGTGCCCTGAAGATTTCAAGTTTCAAATTGACACCGATACATGCAAAAGTGCATTTATAGTTTCACCCATCTGCGGCACTGTAAAGGGATGAGAGGTCAACTCACATAGAAGAGGACGATCGAGATTCCATGACAAGGACGTACTCCGACTCGGACCGCTGCTGGTTTGTGCTGACACTGCAGAACATCGACGCATCCTGGGGTGAGATCGTGGGCGGCGAGGCCTATTATGACCTCCACTATTCAGATCTCTTTACCCGCCTGTGGTTGTCTCGAGATCGGTCACCGCGCAAGACCGAGCTCTACGATTTCATGCCAAGGGTTAGTCGTCGGACCGCAGTCAAGTACGTCGATCGAGCTATTCGGGAGGGGCTTCTAGTGCAGGAGACCGATCCAGCCGATCGGCGATCGAAGCGGGTATCTCTGTCACCGGAGCTACTCGAGCGGATCGAGTCGTTCCTTGACCGCTCTCTGGAAATTCTGCGTGCACCATCGGCAACGGACGCTAATCTCGCAGTCGGGAATAGTAGTTAGCATAACCGCGTTGATACCAGTCCTCGATCGCACAGTCCCGACCTGGCCAGGCCACATGCTGGAACGGCCATGCATCTGTCACCCAGGCAATGATCTGTTCTTCCATCGGCTTGGCGATTACGCCATCCAAGTCGGATCGGATCCATAGATAGGCCTCGATGTCGTGGTCGGGGCTTTGGGTCGGGAACAGGTAGAGACAGCCATTGCAGAGACGTTGACGAGGGGCGATAACCAGGAAGGCGAAAGATGTGCCTTCCTCAAATTCGTCCGCATGCCATCGAAGATCGTCGCGATCTTCCTGAATGGTCAAGTCAAACGGTGGCCAGTCCACCTCCGGGCCAAAGAGTCCGCGTATTGCAGGGCGGCTTTCCACGACCGCTGCAAAATCTTCTTCCACCCAGTCCGGTGTTGCTGGCACGAGACGAAACAAATCGCTTACCGGTCGGTTCGGCGATGGGTGAATGGGGCGTGGGATCGGGCTGAACCCATGCGCTGAGATCCTGGAGCTCATCGTCTACTGCCATCTCCGTGTTACTGCTGCTCGAAACGGTCCTCGATCGCCGACAGGGTGATTTCCACCCGACGGTTCCGTGCCTGTCCCTGTTCGGTGTTGTTGCTGGCTATCGGCTGGTTCTCGCCATAGCCGCGCATGCTCAGGCGATTACGGGAAACACCGGTCTGTGCCAGGTAGTTGCCCACCGAGGAGGCACGCCGCTCGGAGAGCCGCTGGTTGTAGTCCGCATCGCCCGTGCTGTCGGTATGGCCGGCGATGTTGACCCGTGTGGCCGCGTACTCCTGCAGTACCGAGGCCACGTCGTTGAGGGCGTTGCGCGCATTTGCCGTCAGGGAGCTCGAATCGAAGCCGAAGGTCACCTCGCTCGGCATGTCGAGCACGATATCGTCACCGCGTCGGTCGACGCCGATACCGGTGCCCTGGGTGCTCTTCCGCAACTCCTCTTCCTGGCGGTCCATGTAGGCGCCGATACCGCCACCCGCGGCTGCTCCGGCAGCGGCGCCCAGCAGTGCGCGATCGCGCCGGCTGGTGCTGCCATCGCCGCTCAGTGCGCCAACGGCGGCACCGACAGCGGCACCAATGGCCGCGCCGGTCCCGGTCTTGCTGCGCTCGCTCTGGCCGTTCTGCGAATCGGTGGTGGCGCAGCCCGCAAGCATGGCTGCCGCGGCCACAGAGGCCGTAATCCGTGTGAATCTGTTCATTGTTCGAGTCGCTCCGGGTTGGATGTCGGTGATTGATCGCCCGAGTCTATACCGCCGCCTGCGGCTATCCCATATCCCCGATCACGGTCTGGATGACCGCCAGTGCCGCCACGGGGGCGGTGTCGCTGCGCAAAATCCGCGGGCCAAGGCGCAAACGCTGCCAGCCGAGGTCGGCCACGCGCCGGATCTCGTCGGGGGTGAGGCCGCCCTCCGGGCCGATAAGGGTCGCGAGTCGGTCGCCGGGCCGGAGGTCGCTGGCCGCATGATCGCCATCGGTATCGAAAATAACGCCGGATGAATCCTCAACCTGCGCCAGGGCCGGCTCGAGTGAGCAGGGCGTCGCGACGGGCGGTATCCGGTTGCGTCCGCACTGCTCGCTGGCCGCCACCGCCACGGCCTGCCAGTGGCGCTGTTTTTTCTCCCAGCGCTCGCGGTCAATCCGTACCACGCAGCGGGCCGTGATCACCGGGATGATCCGTGCAACGCCCAGCTCGGTGGCCTTCTGCACGGCGTAGTCCATGCGCTCGCCCTTGCTGATGGCCTGCAGGAGGGTGACGGCAACCGGTGATTCGGCGTCGCGGTCGAGGAATCGGTCGATACGGGCGTGGGCCCGGCGGCGCTCGAGGGTGACAAGGGTGGCGATGTACTCACCCCCCGTGCCGTCAAAAAGAACAAGCCCGTCACCGCTTCGCAGTCGACGGGCCTGGATATGTCGGACCGCCGTCTCGGGGAGGTCCATCGCCTCCCCGACCGGCGGGATGCCTGTCACATGCAGGCGGGTCGACGGCTCAGTAGCGATAGTGCTCGGGCTTGAACGGTCCATCGACGGTCACACCGATGTAGTCGGCCTGATCCTCGCGCAGCGTCGTCAGCTGCGCACCGATCTTGTCGAGGTGCAGGCGCGCCACTTCCTCGTCCAGATCCTTCGGCAGGACGTACACCTTGTTCTCGTAGCTACCGTCATTGTTGAACAGCGCCATCTGCGCGAGCACCTGGTTGGTGAAGCTCGCCGACATCACGAAGCTCGGATGACCGGTGGCGCAGCCCAGGTTCATCAGGCGACCCTCGGCCAGCAGGATGATCTTCTTGCCGTCGGGGAAGATGATGTGATCCACCTGCGGCTTGATGTTCTCCCACTCGTACTGGCGCAGGCCGGCCACGTCGATCTCGTTGTCGAAATGCCCGATGTTGCAGACGATGGCTTCGTTCTTCATCGCCACCATGTGGTCGTGGTTGATGACGTTGTAGTTGCCGGTGGCACTGCAGAAGATGTCGCCCTTGTCGGCGGCCTCGTCCATGGTGACCACGCGGTAGCCCTCCATGGCCGCCTGAAGGGCGCAGATGGGATCGATCTCGGTGACCCAGACGTTGGCACCCAGGGCCTTGAGGCTCTGCGCACAGCCCTTGCCGACGTCACCGTATCCGGCCACCACCGCGATTTTCCCGGCGATCATGACGTCGGTGGCCCGCTTGAGGCCGTCCACCAGCGACTCGCGGCAGCCATAGAGGTTGTCGAACTTCGTCTTGGTGACCGAGTCGTTGACGTTCATCGCGGGGAAGGGGAGCTCGCCGGTCTGCTGCATCTCGTAGAGGCGCTTGGCACCGGTAGTCGTCTCCTCGGTGACGCCCCTGATCGCCGCCTGGGTGCGGGCGTAGAAACCGGGGTTATCCTGCAGACGCCGGCGGATCGCCGCGAACAGGGCCCGCTCCTCGTTACTGTCCGGGTTGTCGAGGACCGACGGGTCCTGCTCGGCCTTGGCACCCAGGGTGACGGCGAGCGTGGCATCGCCACCATCATCGAGGATCATGTTCGGCTCGGCGTTGGGCCACTCCAGGATCCGATGCGTGAACTCCCAGTAATCCTCCAGCGACTCGCCCTTGTAAGCGAACACCGGAGTGCCATTCTCGGCGATGGCCGCCGCGGCATGATCCTGGGTCGAGTAGATGTTGCAGCTCGCCCAGCGGCACTCGGCACCGAGCGCCTCGAGGGTCTCGATCAGTACCGCCGTCTGAATGGTCATGTGGATGGATCCCGCCACGCGGGCACCCTTCAGCGGCTTCTCGCCGGCATACTTCTCGCGCAGGGCGATCAGGCCGGGCATTTCGGTTTCAGCGATGTCCATTTCGCGACGGCCGAAAGGGGCCAGGCTCGCGTCGGCGATCATCGATCCGGAAAGCTTCGTCTCAACGACAGCGTTCATGGGTTAACTCCATGTGTTGTGGTTGAGCGCCGTTGTTCATTAAAAACCCCGGCATCGAGCCTCCTGTGCCGGCGTCCGGCGCAGTGCAGCGCTCCTCGATACCCGGGCGATCGGGTTGGTTGCTACAGCCCGGCAGCCTCTTTCAGGCTCTCGGCCCGATCGGTGCGCTCCCAGGTGAATGTTTCTTCCTCGCGGCCGAAATGGCCGAAACTCGCGGTCGGCAGGTAGATGGGTCGAACCAGATCCAGCATCCGCAGTATCCCGTACGGTCGTAGATCGAAATGCTCGCGCACGAGTTCCACCAGCCGTGCCTCCGAGACGCGTCCCGTGCCGAAGGTATCGATGGAAATCGACATCGGCTCGGCGACACCGATGGCGTACGCCACCTGGATCTCGCACTTGTCGGCCAGCCCCGCCGCGACGATGTTCTTGGCGACGTAGCGGCAGGCGTATGCCGCCGAACGGTCAACCTTGGACGGATCCTTGCCGGAGAAGGCCCCGCCGCCGTGCCGGGCCATACCGCCGTAGGTATCGACGATGATCTTGCGCCCGGTGAGCCCGCAGTCGCCAACCGGCCCGCCGATCACGAACTGACCGGTGGGGTTGATGAAAAACCGGGTCCGGTCGCTGATCCAGTCGGCCGGGATGACCGGGCGGATGACCTCCTCGAGGATCGCCTCCTGCAGGTCCGCCTGCGAGACGCTATCGTCATGCTGGCTCGACAGCACGACCGTATCCACCGCCACCGGCTTGCCGTCCTCGTAGACAAAGCTGACCTGTGACTTGGCATCGGGCCGCAGCCAGGGCAGTACACCGCTGCGCCGCACCGTGCTATGCCGCTTGACGAGCCGGTGGGCGTAGGTAATCGGTGCGGGCATCAGAACGTCGGTCTCGCGGCAGGCATAACCGAACATCATGCCCTGGTCGCCGGCCCCCTGCTCCTCGGGCGACTCGCGATCCACGCCCTGGTTGATATCCGGGCTCTGCTTGCCGATCGCGTTCAATACCGCGCAGGTCGCGCCATCGAAGCCCACCTCGGCACTGTCATAACCGATGTCCACGATGCGGCGACGCACCAAGTCTTCCAGGTCGATCCAGGCCGAGGTGGTGATCTCGCCGGCGACGATGACCATGCCCGTCTTGACCATGGTCTCGCAGGCGACACGCGCCGCGGGGTCGTCGCGGAGGATTGCATCGAGGATGGCGTCGGAAATCTGGTCGGCGACCTTGTCCGGATGGCCTTCCGAGACCGATTCCGATGTGAATAGGTACTGACTGCCCATGCCTGGTTGCTGGCTCCCTGTGATGAGGACGCTATATACGAGCGCGAAGTGTACCGTTGGTTGCCTGCATGCGGGAAGTTCTGGAGAATTGAAGCCTTTAATCCAAAGCCTCTGCGCCGGAGAATCCGCCCCATGCCCACTCGTCGCGACCTCGCGAATGCCATCCGCGCCCTTTCCATGGACGCCGTCCAGTCCGCCCAGTCCGGTCACCCGGGCGCTCCCATGGGAATGGCGGACATCGCCGAAGTCCTCTGGAATGATTTCGTCCGGCACAATCCGGCCAACCCGTACTGGCCCGACCGCGACCGGTTCGTGCTCTCCAACGGTCACGGGTCGATGCTGATCTACTCGCTGCTGCACCTGACCGGTTACGACGTGCCCATGGACGCGCTGCGCAACTTCCGCCAGCTCGAGTCGGGCACGCCCGGGCATCCGGAAGTCGGTGACACGCCCGGCGTCGAGACGACCACCGGCCCGCTGGGGCAGGGGCTGGCCAACGCGGTGGGCATGGCACTGGCGGAACATATCCTCGCCGGCCAGTTCAATCGCCCCGGCCATCCGCTGGTCGACCATTACACGTACTGCTTTCTCGGTGACGGCTGCCTGATGGAGGGAATCTCCCACGAGGCCTGTTCCCTCGCCGGCACACTGGGCCTTGGCAAGCTGGTCGCGGTCTACGACGACAATGGCATCTCCATTGATGGCAAGGTCCGGGACTGGTTTACCGACGACACGCCCGCACGTTTCCGCGCCTACGGCTGGCACGTCGTCGAGGATGTCGACGGCCATGACGCCGAGGCGGTTCGCGCCGCCATCGAGACAGCCCGGGCGGTCACCGACCGGCCATCGCTGATCTGCGCGAAGACGACCATCGGTTTCGGAGCCCCCAATGCCTGCGGGACCCACGGTGTTCACGGCGCGCCGCTGGGCGACGAGGAGATCCAGGCCAGCCGTGAATTCCTCGGCTGGACCCACGCGCCGTTCGAGATCCCCGACGCCATCTACGATCGCTGGGACGCCCGCGCCCGCGGCAACGCCGCCGAGGCCCGGTGGCGGGAGACCCTTGCCGCCTACCGCGAGGCCCATCCCGAACTGGCCGCCGACTTCGAGCGCCGCATGGCGGGCGAGCTGCCAACCCATTTCGAGGAACATGCCCAGGCGTTTATCGAAAAAGCCCAGGCAGAGGGCGGCAACGACGCAAGCCGCAAGCATTCCCAGGCCGTACTCAACGGCTTCGGTCCGCACCTGCCCGAACTGGTCGGGGGATCGGCGGACCTGACCGGCTCCAACAACACCTGGTGGAAGGGCTGCTCGCCGATAAGCGCCGCGGCCGACGGCGGCAACTACCTGTCCTACGGCGTTCGCGAGTTCGGCATGACCGCCATCATGAACGGGATGAGCCTGCACGGCGGCATCATCCCCTACGCCGGGACGTTCCTGGTGTTCTCGGACTACGCCCGCAACGCGATCCGCATGGCGGCCCTGATGGGGGTGCGCAGCATCCTCGTCTACACCCACGATTCCATCGGGCTGGGCGAGGATGGCCCTACCCACCAGCCGATCGAGCAGCTCCCGAGCCTGCGCCTTATCCCCAATCTCGATGTCTGGCGGCCCTGTGATCTCACCGAGACCGCCGTCGCCTGGCAGATGGCGCTGACGCGCACCAGCGGCCCGAGTGCGATGGCCCTGTCGCGCCAGAAGCTGCCGCACCAGCCGCGCCAGAACGACGCGATCGAAGGTATCCGCCGCGGTGGTTATATACTGCGTGAGCCGGCGGTGACGCCGCAGGGGATCGTCATGGCGAGTGGCTCCGAAGTGGGGATGGCGGTGGAGGCCGCCGATGCCCTCGAAGCCAGGGGTTATGCGATACGGGTCGTCTCGGTCCCGTGTCTCGAGCGCTTCCTCGCCGAGCCCGCCGACTATCGGGAGGCGGTGCTGCCGGCGGCAATCGGTGCGCGCGCCGCGGTCGAGGCGGCAGTCCCCGACAGCTGGCGGGCGCTGGTGGGCAACGAGGCGGGTCTGGTCGGGCTGCGGCAATTCGGTGCCTCGGCACCCGGTAATACCGTCTATGAACACATGGGGCTAACCGCCGAGACGGTGGTTGATGCCCTCGAGCAACAACTAAGCCAGTAAAAACAGGAGTTTATAATATGGCGATCAAGGTAGGAATCAACGGTTATGGCCGAATCGGCCGTAACGTTCTGCGCGGGCTCTACGAGAATGGCCGCAGTGACGAGATCCGGGTCGTTGCCATCAACGATCTGGGCGATGCCGAAACCAACGCCCACCTGACCCGTGTCGACACGGCCCACGGCCGCTTTCCCGGCACCGTCGAGGTCCGTGACGGCAACCTGGTCGTCAACGGTGACGAGATCAAGGTCATGGCGGAGCGTGACCCGGCCAAGCTGCCCTGGGGCGATCTGGACGTTGACGTGGTCATGGAGTGCACCGGGCTGTTTGCCAGCAAGGAAAAGGCCTCGGCCCACCTGCAGGGCGGGGCCCGCAAGGTGCTGATCTCCGCGCCCGGTGGTAACGATGTCGACGCCTCGGTGGTCTACGGCGTCAACCACGGCATCCTGCGTGCCGAGCACCAGGTGGTCTCGAACGCCTCCTGCACCACCAACTGCCTGGCGCCGCTCGCCAAGCCGCTCAACGATGCCATCGGCATCGAGCAGGGGCTGATGACGACCATTCACTCCTACACCAACGACCAAGTGCTGACCGACGTCTACCACAAGGATCTGCGCCGCGCCCGGAGCGCGACCATGTCGCAGATCCCGACCAAGACCGGTGCGGCCGCCATGGTCGGGCTGATCCTGCCGGAGCTGGATGGCCGCCTCGATGGCTATGCCATGCGCGTGCCGACCATCAACGTCTCCATCGTGGATCTGTCGTTCATCGCATCGCGGGATACCTCGGTGGAAGAGATCAACCGCGTGGTCAAGGAGGCCAGCGAGGGCGAGCTCAAGGGTGTGCTCGCCTACAGCGACGGTCCCTACGTGTCGGTGGACTTCAATCACGATGCCCATTCCTCGAGCTTCGACGCGACCATGACCAAGGTCGGCGGCCGACTGGTGAAGGTCTGCGCCTGGTATGACAACGAGTGGGGCTTCTCCAACCGGATGCTCGATACCGCTATCGCCATGATGAAGGCCAAGTAATGACGGTTCGGACACTGGACGACGTCAGCCTCGCCGATCAGCGGGTGCTGGTGCGCGAGGATCTGAACGTGCCGCTGAAGGCGGGCGAGATCGTGGACGAATCGCGGCTGCGGGCCGCGGTGCCAACGCTTCAGCGCCTGCTCGACGCCGGCGCCCGGGTGATGGTGATGAGCCATCTGGGCCGGCCGAAGGCGGGTGGTTTCGACCCCGAGGCGTCGATGGCGCCGGTGGGCCGGCGGCTCGGCGAGCTGCTGGGCCGCGAGGTGCCGGTGGTGCGCGACTGGCTGGACGGCGAGACCGTCCCGGCGGCCGGTGAACTGGTCCTCTGCGAGAACGTGCGCTTCAACGACGGCGAAACGGATAACGACGAGGATCTCTCGCGGCGCATGGCGAAACTCTGCGATCTGTTCGTCATGGACGCCTTCGGCACCGCCCATCGCGCCCAGGCCTCGACCCACGGGGTGGCACGCTTTGCGCCCGATGCCGTGGCCGGGCCGCTGCTCGCCGCCGAGCTCGAGGCGCTCGGCAAGGCCCTGGAATCCCCCGCCCGGCCGCTGGTCGCGATCATCGGTGGCTCCAAGGTCTCGAGCAAGGTGACCGTCCTCGAGCAGCTGACCGATCGCGTGGATCAGCTGATCGTCGGTGGTGGCATCGCCAATACCTTCATCGCCGCGGCCGGCTACGGAGTGGGCAAGTCGCTGGTCGAGGCGGATTTCATCGATACCGCCCGGTCGCTGATGGACAAGGCCCGGGCCGCGGGGGGCGAGATCCCCGTCCCCGAGGACGTGATCGTTGCCGACGAGCCGAGCGAGTCCGCCGAGGCGCGGGTGCGCGACGTCGATGCCGTGGGTGACAACGAGATGATTCTCGATGTCGGCCCGAAGACCGCGGCCGCCTATGCCGAGCGCCTGCGCCAGGCCGGAACGGTGGTCTGGAACGGCCCGGTGGGCGTGTTCGAGATCGAGGCCTTTGCTGCAGGCACGCAGGCACTGGCCAACGCCATTGCGGATTCCGCGGCGTTTTCCATCGCGGGGGGTGGCGATACGCTGGCCGCGGTGGCGAAGTACGGCGTCGAGGATCGCATTTCATACATCTCCACCGGCGGTGGGGCGTTCCTCGAATTCCTCGAGGGCCGCGAGCTGCCCGCAGTGGCGATACTGGATCGATAAAAAAGGGGACAGGGCCAATGAGCCGTCAGACAAAAATAGTGGCAACCCTCGGCCCGGCAACGACGGACGAGGAGTCGCTGCGGGGGATCGTCGACGCCGGTGTCGACATGGTGCGAATGAACCTATCGCATGGTGATCATGACGAGCATCGTGCCCGCGAGCAGACCCTGCGTCGTACCGCGCGGGCCGCCGGCCGGGTGGTCGGCATGCTCTGCGACCTGCAGGGCCCGAAGATCCGCGTCGAGCACTTCGTCGGCGGGTCGGTGGAGCTGGAGGATGGCGCCGCCTTTTTCCTCGATCCGGAACTCGACGGCGATGCCGGCAATACCGAGGGGGTGGGCGTGGCCTACGCCGGCCTGCCCGAGGACGTGGTGGCCGGCGATATCCTGTTGCTGGCCGACGGGCTGATCCGCCTGCAGGTCGAGCGCATCGAGGGCACCCGCATCCACACCACCGTGCTGGTCGGCGGTACGCTCGGTGACCGCAAGGGCATCAACCGGCTCGGGGGCGGCCTGTCGGTGCGCGCCCTCACCGACAAGGACCGGGTGGATATCAAGCTCGCCGCCGAGCTCGAGGCCGACTACATGGCCGTGTCCTTCCCCCGCGACGGTGCGGATATCGACGAGGCACGCTCACTGCTGCGCGAGGCCGGCGGTCATGGCGGCATTGTCGCCAAGATCGAACGCCACGAGGCGGTGGAGGCCCTCGACGAGATCATGGAGGCCGCCGATGCGGTGATGATCGCCCGCGGCGACCTGGCGGTGGAGATCGGCGATGCTCAGCTCCCCGGTGTGCAGAAGCGCATCATGCGCATGGCCCGCGAGCGGGACTGCGTGGTGATCACCGCGACACAGATGATGCAGTCAATGGTCGAGAGCCCCATGCCGACCCGGGCCGAGGTGCTCGACGTGGCCAACGCCGTCCTCGACGGCACCGATGCGGTCATGCTCTCCGAAGAGACCGCGATGGGGCACTATCCGGCGGAAACGGTGGGCGCCATGTCGCGGGTCTGCGTGGGGGCCGAGACCTATGCCGACGAGACGCGTCCTACCGTCGGGCTGCCATCCGGCGTGCATTTCGACCGTATCGACGAGGCCATCGCCAAGACCGCGATCACCACGGCGAACAGCCTCGGTGCCAGGGCGATCGCCGCCCTGACCGAGTCCGGTGCCACCGCGATGTGGATGTCGCGGATCGGGACGGATATCCCCATCTATGCCCTCTCCGAGCAGCCGCGGACGCGTCGCAAGGTCACCCTCTACCGGGGCGTCAACCCGATCCGGTTTGATCCGACCCAGCGCGAGCACGATGCGGTCAACCGCGAGGCGGTGGCCGAGCTCAAGGGGATGGGTGCCGTCGGTGATGATGACCTGGTGGTGATCACCAAGGGCGACCTCGCCGGTGAGCAGGGCGGGACCAACGCCATGAAGGTGGTGAAGGTCAGCGAGATCGTCTAGCTCGCGCCGGTAAGCCGCCTCTCCGCCTCGCGGTATTTCGCCGCCGTCTGATCGATCACGGCCGCCGGCAGATCGGGGGCCGGCGGCGTCTTGTCCCAGTCCAGCGTCTCCAGGTAATCGCGGATGTATTGCTTGTCGAAGCTGGGCGGGGAGCTGTCCGGCCGGTACTCACTGGCCGGCCAGAACCGGCTGGAGTCGGGCGTCAGCGCCTCGTCGATCCAGACCAGGTCGCCAGCGCTGTCGAGGCCGAACTCGAACTTGGTATCGGCGATAATAATGCCGCGCCTGCGGGCATACGCCGCCGCCTCGCTGTAGAGCCCCAGGGTGATGCGGCGCAGCCGCTCGGCCATGTCGCGGCCGAGGCCCTCCACAACCGCCTCGAAGCCGACATTCTCGTCGTGATCGCCCGCCTCGGCCTTCGTCGACGGCGTAAACAGCGGCTGCGGGAGCGGATCGGCCTGGCGCAGGCCACGCTCGAGGCGGATGCCGCAGAGATGCCCCGTCGCCTGGTAGTCCTTCCAGCCCGAGCCGATGAGATAGCCGCGGGCAATGGCCTCGAAGGGCAGCGGATCGACCCGCTTGACCAGCGTGGCCCGACCGGCAATCTGCTCACGCTCGGCAGGATCACTGAGGACGGCCTCGAGCGGCAGGCCGAGGCGCTGATCCGGGAGGCGGCCGGCGAGCTGCTCGAACCAGAAGCCCGACAGCCGGTTGAGTACCGCCCCCTTGCCGGGGATCGGATCCGGCAGTACCACGTCGAAGGCGGAGAGCCGATCGGTGGTCACGACCAGCAGCGTGCGGTCATCTACCGTGTAGATGTCGCGGACCTTGCCCCGCTGCAGTAACGGCAGGCTCTGGATCTCGCTTTGGTAGAGGCGCTCGGGCGGCAATTCAGGCTCCTTTCTTGATCTGCTCGAAGGCCGCCAGCGCCGCCTGACGGCTTTCCTTCAGGTCGACCAGCGGATGCGAATAGTTGACCCCCAGGGTGACACCCGCGTCACGAAGGACACCGGCCGGGGCCTGCCAGGGGGCCTGGCGGTGTTTGGCGGGTAACCCGGCGAGCGCCGGCAGCCAGTGCGCGATGTAGGCGCCCTCCGCATCAAAGCGCTCGCCCTGGCGGATCGGGTTGAACACGCGGAAGTAGGGCGCGGCATCGGCGCCACTGCCCGCCACCCACTGCCAGCCGAGGCTGTTGCTGGCCAGGTCGGCATCCACCAGCTTATCCCAGAACCAGGCCTCGCCGGCCTGCCAGGGCAGGCGCAGGTTTTTGACCAGGAACGAGCCCACCACCATGCGGATGCGGTTGTGCATCCAGCCCGTGGTGTAGAGCTCGCGCATGCCCGCATCCACCAGCGGGATGCCGGTCTCGCCGCGCTGCCAGGCCCCGAGGAGTTGATCGCCCGGATCCTCCTGCCAGGGGAAATCGGCGAACCGCGGGTTCAGGGGCTCATCGGGGAATTCGGGATGGTGATACAGCACATGCTGGGCGAACTCGCGCCAGCCGATCTCCGAGAGGAACATCTCGGCACTGTCGAGCCGATCGCCCTCGGCGCCATGGCGCGCGAGCTGCGCCTGTACCGCCTGCCAGATCTGCCGGGGACTGATCTCGCCATGGTGGAGATGCGGCGAGAGTCGCGAGGTGCCGGCGACAGCCGGCCGCTCTCGACCCTCGCGATACTCCGCCAGGGCCATCTCCAGGAAGCCCTCGAGCCGGTCATGGGCGCCCTGCTCGCCGGGCCGCCAGGTGCTTTGGAGTCCCTCCGCCGAGTCGCTCGGCGGTAGCAGGTCGAGCGCATCCAGCGGGGCGGTGATGCCCGCCGAGGGGACGACGCTGCCGGTCAGGCCGTGCGCGCCATCGGTGGTGGCCAGATCCGCCGGGACGCCGAGCGGCGGGGCCGGTTCGGGCTGTCGCCGGCAGGCCCGCCAGAACGGCGTAAAGGCCTTGTAGTCGCCGCCGGTGCCGGTCTGGATGGTCCAGGGCTCGTGGAGCAGCGCGGCATTGTGGCTGTGCGCGTCAATGCCCTCGGCCTTCAGGCCCTGTTTGACCCGGGTGTCGCTCGCGATCCGCGCCGGCTCGTAGAGGCGGTTCCAGTGCACCGCCTCCGCGCCGGTCTCGGCCACCAGGTCCATGAGCGCGCCCAGGCTGTCGCCCTCGCGGATGATCAGCGGCAGGCCGTGCGCGGCGAGGGCGTCGGCCATCGCCCGCAGGCTGTGGTGCAGCCACCAGTTGCTGGCATTGCCCGGCGCCCAGTCACCGGCCTCCGCCGGGGCGTGGATATACACCGGGATCACGGCCCGTCCGGACCGTGCCGCGGCATGCAGTGCCGGGTTGTCGGCAAGACGCAGGTCGCGACGGATCCAGTAGAGGGCAGGGTGCATGGTGAGAGGTCCTTGTGTTGCGCGGAGCCATTGGCCAGCCAGGGCTGTCTGACTTCATAATCATACCGATCCACAGTTCAGGGGCACAGGGAATCATGACGGCAACAACGACACAGGGCGGACGCGTCGTCCTCATCACCGGGGCCAGCGCCGGGATTGGCGAGGCGCTCGCCATCAAGCTGGCACGCGACCACTGGCAGGTGGTCGTCAGCGCTCGTCGCGAGGAGGCGCTGCGCGCCATCGGCGAGGCCCACCCGGACATCGCCGACCGGATCCACCCCTACCCGCTGGACGTCACCGACCCTGAGGCCTGTGAACGGGTGTTCACTGCGGTGGAAGCCGAGATCGGCGAGCTCGACACGGTAATTCTCAATGCCGGTGACTACGACCCCATGCCCCTCGACGACTTCGACCCCGCGGTGTTCCGGCGCCTGGCGGAGGTCAACTACCTGGGCACGGTCAACGGCGTCGGCGCGGCCCTGTCACTGATGCGCCCGCGCGCACGGGGCCAGATCCTGGTGACCGCCAGTCTCTCGGCCTATCGCGGCCTGCCGCAGGCGGCGCCCTATGGCGCCAGCAAGGCGGCGGTGCTGAACATGGCCGAGTCCCTGCGACCGGCGCTGCAGGGAACGGGCGTATCACTGCGCGTGATCAACCCCGGTTTCGTGAAGACCCGGCTCACCGAAAAGAACCGCTTCCACATGCCGCAGCTCATCTCGCCGGAGCGCGCGGCGGACTACATCCACGACGAAATCGACGACGAGGGCTTCGAGATCGTGTTTCCCAAGCGCTTCGCCTACACGCTCAAGTTCCTGCGACTGTTGCCCTACAAGCTCTATTTCGCGCTGACCCGGCGCATGGTCCAGTCGTGACGGCGCTCGAGCGCTATGGCGAATTCTTTGCCGGTATGCAGCCGGCGGACCTGGATCGGCTGGACGATGTGTTCGTGGACAACGCCCGTTTCCGCGACCCGTTCAATGATGTCGAGGGCATCGCCGCGATCCGGGCGGTGTTCGAGCATATGTACGCCAACTGCGCCGAGGCGCGCTTCGAGGTGCTTGAGTCGGTGGGCGAGGACGATATCGGCTATCTGCGCTGGCGCTTCCACTTCCGGCTCAAGCGGGACAAGGCCGCGCGGCGCCCGGTCGACGGCGTCTCCCGGATCGTGCTCGCCGATGATGGGCGTGTCCGCGAGCATGTCGACTACTGGGATGCCGCCGGCGAGCTCTACGAGCAGTTCCCGGTTATCGGCGGGCTGATGCGCTGGCTGCGCTCGAGGCTCGCGGTGGCGACCGACTAGTCCGCCGGGTTCGGCGTGGCGGGGTGCCCGGCCTCCGCATCACGGACCCGGGCCCGGGTCGCAACCTGCGCCCGCCGGTCGTGCGGGAAATTCCACATCAGCGCGGTGGCGGCCAGCTTGAAGCCGATCGGGACGGCGCCGTAGAACAGTGCCAGGGCAAAGGTGCCGTCGCGGTCCTCGACCTGCGTGGCATCGAATCCGAACCACTCCAGCAGCGGAAAGGCGATGCCGACGGCCAGGGCGAGGGCGAGCTTGGTCGCCATGTTCCAGATGCCGAAGTAGAGTCCAGTGCGCCGGCCGCCGCCGGCGGCGGTGTCGAGGTCCACCAGGTCGGCCTGGATCGCCGCCGGCAGGGCCATATCCACCGCCACGCCCACCCCGGAGAGCAGGCAGATGATCAGAAACGCGGTGGTGTCCCCGGGGCCGAGGAACGGTACCGCCGCGAAGATCAGCGAAGTCCACAGCATCGACAGCGCCCAGGCCCGGTGCTTGCCGATTTTCCGTGACAGCCACAGCCAGCCCGGCAGCGCGGCGATTCCCACCACGAAATAGATCAGCAGCAGGGGGCCGGTCCAGCTCTCGGCGCGCAGGACATGGATAACGAACAGCGTGAACAGCGACGCCGGCAGGCCGTTCGCGAGGCCGTTCATGACATAGGCCGCGAGCAGGCGCAGAAAGGGGTGGTTGTGTCGAAGCAGTTGCCAGCCCTCGCGCCAGCCGACGCTATGCGAGGTGAGCCGGTACTCCGGGACCCGCCATAGCGTCAGTGCCACCACCGGCGGCAGCACCAGCACCAGCAGCCAGGCGAGACCCGACAGCGTCTCGGCATCGGCCCGACCCGCGCCGGCGAGGGTGGGCCAGGCGATGGCGAGGAGGGTGCCGGCGAGCATGAGCCCCTCGCGGCTCGCGGTCAGGCTGGCGCGCTGGTCATAGTCCTCGGAGAGCTCGGCACCCCAGGCGGTATAGGGCAGCGACATCAGCGTCCAGCCCAGGTAGGCGGCGAGGCCCCAGCCCAGCAGGTACCCCAGCCCGACCGCCTCGGGGGGGCGGAACAGCGCCCAGGCACTGACCAGCAGTATCGGCATGCCCGCGGCGATGAGCGGGCGGCGGCGCCCCCAGCGTGTCTGCAGGCGATCACCGAGGCTGCCGATGAGCGGATCGGTGACCACATCCCAGAGCCGCGCGACGAGCAATGCCGTGCCCACCGCGGCGAGACCGAGTGTCTCGCCATAGAAACCCGGCAGGAAGACGTACATGGGTACGCCCATGACGGCCAGCGGCACCGCCGGCAGGCCGTAGAACAGGATCTGACCGCGGGTAAGGCTCACGGCCGGCGCAGCAACACGCGTTTCACGTCGATGCTCTCGGTGCGGAACCCGGCGTAGCAGTAGGCGAGGTAATAGCGCCACATGTTGATGAAGTAATCATCAAAGCCGAGCTCCCGAATCCGTGACAGTGCCTGGACGAAGCGGGCATCCCATTGCAGCAGCGTGGTCGCATAGTGCTGACCGAGGCCGGTGGACTCGAGCACTTCGAGGCCGCCGCCGGTGCTCTCCTGCTCCAGCCGCTCCGGGGTTGGCAGCATGCCACCGGGGAAGATGTAGCGCTGAATGAAATCGGGTCGGCGGCGGTAATCCTCGAACCGGTCCTCTTCGATGGTGATGCCATGCAGCCCGATCCGCCCGCCGGGGCGTACCCGGTCATGGAGCATCCGGAAGTAGGCGGGCCAGTAGTCTTCGCCCACCGCCTCGAGCATCTCGATGGAAACGGCGTGATCGTACCGGCCACGGGTATCGCGGTAGTCCTCGAGCCGCAGATCCACCTGGTCGGCGAATCCCGCCTCGGCGATCTGGCGACGCGCCCACGCGAGCTGTTCGGTGGACAGGGTCAGACCGGTGACCTTGATGCCGCGACGCGCCGCGGCCATTGCAAAGCCACCCCAGCCGCAGCCGATCTCTAGGATATGCTCGCCGGGTTGGGCACCGAGGGTATCGAGCAGCTGGTCGTACTTGTTGCGCTGGGCCTCGGCGAGGGGCTGATCGGGGCGCTCGAAGATCGCCGCCGAATAGGTCATCGTCTCGTCGAGCCAGTGGCGATAGAACTCGTTGCCCAGATCGTAATGCGCCGCGATGTTGCGGCGGCTGCCCTGCTGGGTGTTGCGGCGCCCGCGGTGATGCAGCGACAGGCGCAGGCGATGCAGCCACGACGGCTCCATGCGCTGCTGGAAGGCATCCTCGTTGCGCTGCATCAGCTCGAGCAGATGCGCAATATCGGGGCTCGACCACTCGCCGGCCATGTAGCTCTCGGCGAAGCCCACCGACCCGCGCGTCGCGATCCGCATCATCATTCGCATTGGCCGATGCAGCCGCAAGATGCCGGTGGGGCCGGCCTCGCCGCCCTGAATGAGGAAGTCCTCGCCGTCGGGCATCTGTCCTTCCATCCGGCCCCGGCGCAGGCGGCTGAACCATCCCAGCAGAATGCGTCCGGCCAGGGGCAGGGGCGAGGGCAGGTCGATGACCGACTCCTGATGACTCGTCATTGGCTAATCTCCGAATCCGGCGGCGCCGATTTGCGGTGGTAGCGTCCACCCCGGAGCCAGATTTTGAGGGCCTGCCAGTGGATGGCAGCAATCACTTTCAGCGTCATGAATGGTACCGTCACCGCAGCGCGGAGCAAGCCCCGATCACCGCCGCGCCGACGTTCACCGGACTGCACCGCGATCAGCGCCGGTGTCTCGGGGTTGTCGACGTTGTGCCAGTTCACGGTGGCCCCGTAGCGCTCGCCCGGAACCTGGATGCGGAACTGGTAGTGCCCGTTGCGGGGCAGGAACGGCGAGACGTGGAAGACCTTGCTCGCCGAATCGCGCAGGCGCTCGGGAAGCGCCGCGCCCTGTTCGTGCAGCAGGTAGCCATGCCATTCGCCGAAGGTGTTGCGGACCTCGGCGAGCACGGCACGCAGCGATCCGTCCGCGTGTCGGCAGAACCACAGCGTGAGCGGATTGAATACATACCCCATCACCCGCGGATAGCAGAGGATCTGCACCCGCCCGCCATCAAGGTCGATGCCCGCTTCGGCCAGCCGCGCATCGATCCACGGGCGCAGCGGCGAGCCGTCCTTGGGGCCGTGATCGCGGTCGCGGAATCCGATCAGGTTGAAGCGGTTATGCGAGAACAGCCGGTGACGACGTGCGGCCTCGTCCAGTCGGTCGATATCCAGCAGCAGGCTGAATACCCGGTAGCTGAAGCGATACTTCGGCTCGATCCGGCGCTCGTGGATCAGCTCCCCGCCGTAGAGCGTGAGTGCGTCGTCCGCCGTCATGCCATCGTCGCTCCCCGCCACGGGGCCGGGGCACCGAGCTGCCCGGCCACGCGGATGGCGCTTGCCAGTGCATCCTCGTGAAAGCCGTAGCCGTGATAGCTGCCGCAATACCAGATCCGATCATTGCCCTGAATGCCCGGCAGACCCGCCTGGGCATCAATGGCCGCCTGGTCGAACACGGGGTGGTCGTAGCGCATGCGGCGCATCACCGTCTCCGGCTCGGGCGTTTCCAGCGGGTTGAGCGTCACGAATACATCCGTCTCAGTCGCAAGGGTCTGCAGCCGGTTCATCCAGTAGGTCACCGACACCGGTCGCTTTCCATCGACGCTCTCGGTGGTCAGATGGTTCCACGAGGACCACACGGCGCGCCGCTTCGGCATCAGGCGCGGGTCGGTATGCAGCCAGGCGTCGTTGGTCTGGTAGCCGAATGCGCCCAGCAGGTTGGCCTCCTCGGTGTGGGGGGCGTCAAGCATCGCGAGGGTCTGATCGCCATGGGCGGCAATGACCACCTCGTCGAACTCGCCCAGCTCCCCGTCCTTGCCGGCGAGTCGCACCCCCGTTTCGGTGCGGCGCACCGAGCGCACCGGTGTCGAGGTGTGGATATGGGCGATGGCGGGACGCATGCGCTGGATGTATTCCCGGCTGCCGCCATTGACGGTCCGCCACTGGGGGCGGTCCTTGAGCTGGATCAGTCCGTGGTTGCGGAAAAACTGCAGAAAGGATCGCGCCGGGAACGCCAGCATGACGTCCTGCGGGCAGGACCAGATCGCCGCGCTCATGGGCAGCAGGTAATAGCGTCGGAACGCCTCGCCCATGCCCAGCTGATCGAGCAGCTCGCCCAGGCTGATGTCGTCACCCTGCTCACCGCTCTCGAGCCGCTCGTTGGCCGCTTTGTTAAAGCGCAGGATATCGCGCACCATGCCGAGGAAACGCGGGCGGACCAGGTTGCGGCGCTGCGCGAACAATGTCCCCAGGCCGCTACCGGCATACTCCAGATCGATATCGGTCGCGGCAAAGGCGAACGACATGTTCGAGTCCTGCGTGGGCACGTCGAGATGCTCGAACAGCGCCTTGAGTTGCGGGTAGTTGGGGTCGTTGTAGACGATAAAACCGGTATCGACGGGGATTGATCCCTCGGGCAGGTCACAGGCGATCGTGTTGCTGTGTCCGCCGAGCCGGTCGGCCGCCTCGAACAGGGTGACTTCATCACGTTGCGAGAGCAGCCAGGCGGCACCGAGACCGGCGACACCGCCACCCACCACCGCGATTTTCCGAGATTCCATGCAATACTCACCATTGGTTAAGGACGCCGCATTCTACAACCTTTACAGGCCATCGATGGCGCGATCATGACACCGGAGTAGACCGTGACCCCCATGCATGAATTCACCCCGCTCAACCTGGCGATACTGACGATCTCCGACACCCGGCGGCCCGAGGACGACCGCTCCGGGCAGGTGCTGGTGGAACGGGCCGAGGCCGATGGCCACCGCATCGCCGCGCGCTCCATCGTCATCGACGACCGCTATGCCATTCGCGCGGCCGTCTCGGCCTGGATCGCCGATGCGGCGGTGAACGCCGTGATCTGTACCGGCGGGACCGGGTTCAGCGAACGCGATGTCACGCCCGAGGCCGTCGAGGTGCTCTTCGATCGCCCGATCCCCGGCTTCGGCGAACTGTTCCGGCAGATCTCCTACGCCAGTATCGGCACATCGACGCTGCAGTCGCGGGTGGTGGCCGGCATCGCCAACCAGACCCTGATCGCCGCGCTGCCGGGCTCGCCCGGTGCCTGTCGGGATGGCTGGCAGGGCATCCTCCGCGAGCAGCTCGACGCCTCTCACCGGCCCTGCAACCTCGCCGAGCTCGCCCTGGGCGTTTGATGGCGGCGGTGCACCGGCAGCGCCCCCGGGGTCAGATGCGGCGGCGCATCCTCCGGCTTGCCGCCGACTGGCTCCAGCAGCGCGGTTATCACGGCTTCAGTTTCGGTCAGCTGGCCGAGGCGCTGGAGGTGCAGAGCAGCGCCATCCACTATCACTTCCCGACCAAGGCCGACCTGGCAACGGCGCTGTTTCGCCAGTACCGCGACGAGCTCGCCGGGTGGCGGGCACAGATGGCGGACGCCCGACTCGAGCCCGATGAGCGGATCGAGCGGTTCCTCGATCTGGAGGCCCGCGATCTCGAGGGCGAACACGTTGGCCCGCTGGGGATCGCGGCGGTGGAATACGCCAGTCTGCCGTCCGCGGCCTGCGCCGAGGCCGAGGCCCTGTGCGATGATCTGATCGACTGGCTGACGGCCACCCTGGTCGCCGGTCGGGCAGCAGGTCGGCTCGATTTCCCCGGTGACGCCGGCGATCAGGCCTGCGCCATCATGGCGGCGGCCCAGGGCGCTCTGCAGCTGGCCCGGATTCATGGCCGCAGTGACTTCGCCGCGGTGCGTCGGGCGATCCTCGCGGGGGTGATGTCACGGGGCGTCTGACGCCCGGTTCTGCTACGATTCGCGCCCATGAAAGATCTGATTGTCGCCCCCTCGATTCTCGCCGCCGATCTCGCCCGCCTGGGCGAGGACGTCGATCATGTCCTGCGTGCCGGTGCCGACTGGGTGCACTTCGACGTCATGGACAATCATTACGTCCCCAACCTCAGCTTCGGCCCGCCGGTGTGCCAGGCCCTGCGCCGCTATGGCATCGCCGCACCGATCGACGTCCACCTGATGGTCAAGCCGGTGGATCGCATCATTCCCGACTTTGCCGCGGCGGGGGCCAACCTGATCAGCTTCCACCCGGAGGCCAGCGAGCATGTCGACCGCAGCCTGCAGCTGATCCGCGACCAGGGCTGCCAGACCGGGCTGGTCTTCAACCCGGCGACGCCGCTGGACTGCCTGCGCCATGTGCTCGACAAGGTCGATCTGATCCTGCTCATGTCCGTCAATCCGGGGTTCGGGGGCCAGAAATTCCTGCCCGGCACCCTCGACAAGCTGCGCGAGGCGAGGGCGATGATCGACGCCTCGGCGCGGCCGATTCGCCTCGAGGTGGATGGTGGCGTCGGACCTGATAATATCGAGGAGGTAGTGGCTGCCGGGGCCGATACCGTGGTGGCCGGTTCGGCGATCTTCGGCCAGCCCGATTACGCCACCGTGATCAACGATATGCGCGATCGCGCCGCAAGGGCCGGTTCATGAGGTTGTCCCGTCCCGCCGCCGTCCTCTTTGATCTGGACGGCACGCTGGTGGATAGCGCGCCGGATCTGACCACCGCCGTCAACCGCAGTCTCGCCGATATCGATCGCCCGCCCCTAACCGAGGACCAGGTCTGCGCCTGGATCGGTAATGGTGCGCGGCTGCTGGTGGCCCGGGCGCTGGCGGGCGAGCGCGACATCACGGTCGAGCCGCCGGCGACCGACGCCGCCGTGGCGCGGTTTTTCGTCCACTACCACGACTGCCTGTGCGAGCACAGCCGCCTCTATCCGGGAGTCCTCGAGGGGCTCGACCAGCTTCGGGCGATGGGGCTGCCGATGGGGGTCGTGACCAACAAACCGGCGGCCTTTACCACGCCGCTCATGGAGGCGCTGGGGATCGCCGGCTACTTCGGCGTGGCGGTGAGCGGCGACACCCTGGGCGTGAAAAAGCCCGACCCGGCTCCCCTCATCCACGCCGCGGAGCGGCTCGGTGTCGCGATCGGGGACTGCGTTTATGTCGGTGACTCGGCGGCGGATCGCACGGCGGCCGAGGCCGCGGGCTCGCCACTGGTGCGGGTGCCTTACGGCTATCCCGGTGACGATGCTATCTTTGCCGACCATTCGGCCGCGATGACCCTCACCGTCGACCAGCTCGCCGCGGGCCTGGCGACAGAGTCCAGGAAGATGCCATGAACGAGGAAACCATCGCCGAGCATGCCCGCGAGGGCTATAACCGTGTGCCGCTGGTCCGCGAGCTGCTCGCGGACCTGGAGACTCCGCTGTCCACCTACCTCAAGGTGGCGGCCGGGGCCGGCAGTTATCTCTTCGAGTCGGTCCAGGGCGGCGAGAAGTGGGGGCGCTACTCGATCATCGGGCTGCCCTGCCAGCGTCAGTACCGCATTCACGGTCATCGTATCGAGACCTGGGAAGACGGGATCTGCCGCCACGAGGAGTCCGTGGACGATCCCCTCGACTGGGTCGAGCGCCGTCATCGGGCGGTGCGTGCCGCGCCCCCGGAAAACCTCCCCGGACTGCCGCGCTTTATCGGCGGGCTGGTGGGCTACTTCGGCTACGACACCATTCGCTACATCGAGCCGCGGCTGGCTGAGTGCCCCAACCCGGATACGCTGGGCGTGCCGGATATCCTGCTCATGGAGTCCGAGGAGGTGCTGGTCTTCGACAACCTCGCCGGCCGGCTCTACCTGGTGGTCAATATCGACCCGGCGGAAGCCGACGGGCTCCACCGCGGTGAGGCACGGCTCGATACGCTCGCCGAGCAGCTGCGCGTGCAGGCCCTGAGTGACGGGCAGCGCACGCCGCCGCGGGTGGTGGCCGAGGAGGATTTCGACTCCTCCATCGAGCGCGAAGACTACGAGGCGATGGTCGAGCGGATCCGCGATTACATTATCGACGGCGACTGCATGCAGGTCGTGCCGTCGCGGCGCATGAGCGCCGATTACCACGGCCGGCCGCTGGATCTGTACCGGGCCCTGCGCTGCACCAACCCGTCGCCGTACCTGTTTTTTCTCGACTTCGGCGATTTCCAGGTGGTGGGCTCGTCGCCGGAGATCCTCGCCCGGCTCGAGGACGGCGAGGCGACCCTGCGACCCATCGCCGGGACCCGCCGTCGCGGCGCCACGGCGGAGGAAGACCGGGCGCTGGAGGCGGAGCTGCTGGACGATCCCAAGGAGCGCGCCGAGCATCTGATGCTCATCGACCTGGGGCGCAATGACATCGGCCGGGTGAGCGAGGTGGGCAGCGTGCGACTCACCGATCGCATGACCATCGAGCGCTACAGCCACGTCATGCATATCGTCTCCAACGTCACCGGGCGCCTGCGCGAGGGCCTGGGGCCGATGGATCTGCTGCGCGCCACGCATCCGGCGGGTACCCTGAGCGGTGCCCCCAAGATCCGGGCGATGGAGATCATCGACGAGGTCGAACCGGTCAAGCGCGGCGTCTACGGCGGGGCAGTGGGGTATCTTTCCTGGTCGGGCAACATGGATACCGCCATCGCCATTCGGACCGCCGTGATCAAGGACGGCCGGGTCCATGTGCAGGCCGGCGGCGGCGTGGTCCACGACTCGGATCCGGCGGCGGAGTGGGAAGAGACGGTTAACAAGGGCCGGGCACTGTTCCGGGCGGTCGCCATGGCGGAAGCCGGCCTCGATCAGCGCTGAGCAGGAGGCGCCCATGCTTTTAATGATCGATAACTACGACTCGTTTACCTATAACCTCGTCCAGTACCTGGGCGAGCTGGGGGCCGATGTCGAGGTGCACCGCAACGACGCAATCGACCTGGCGACGATCGAGCGGCTGCGGCCCGAGCGTATCGTGCTCTCGCCGGGTCCCTGTACCCCCGATGAGGCGGGCATCTCGCTGGCGGTGGTGGAGCGCTTCGCGGGGCGGCTGCCGATCCTGGGCGTGTGCCTGGGCCACCAGGCGATCGGCCAGGCCTTCGGCGGGGCGGTAATCCGGGCCAAGACCGTGATGCACGGCAAGACCTCGCAGGTGCACCACCACGATCAGGGGGTGTTCGCGGGCCTGCCCAACCCGCTCGAGGCGACGCGCTACCACTCGCTGGTGCTCGAATCGGCGACGCTGCCGGACTGCCTCGACGTCACCGCCTGGAGCGAGCTGGATAACGGCGACCGCGAGGAGATCATGGGCGTTCGGCATCGAGAGCTGGACGTGGAGGGTGTGCAGTTCCACCCCGAGTCGATCCTGACCCGGACCGGCCATGATCTGTTACGCAATTTTCTGACCCGGCCGGCGGCCGCGGCCTGACCCAGGGGGAGTGACGATGGAGATGCAGGCGGCGATTCGCCGGGTGATGGCGCACGGTGATCTCGACGATGCCGACATGACAGCGGTGATGCAGCGGATCATGACCGGCGAGGCGACACCGGCGCAGATCGGCGGGTTTCTGATCGGCCTCGGCATGAAGGGCGAGACGGTGACCGAGATCGCCGCGGCGGCCGGGGTGATGCGCGAGCTGGCCATGCGCGTGGAGGTCGACCGAACGCACCTGGTCGATACCTGCGGCACGGGAGGTGACGCCCGCGGCACCTTCAACATCTCCACCGCGACGGCGTTCGTGGTGGCGGAGGCCGGCGGCCGTGTTGCCAAGCACGGCAATCGCTCGGTCTCGAGCGCCTCGGGCAGTGCCGATCTGTTGCAGATCGCCGGCGCGCGCCTGGATCTGGAGCCGGCGGCGGTGGCGGAGTGCATCGACACGGTCGGGGTCGGGTTCATCTTCGCGCCCCAGCACCACCAGGCGATGCGTCACGCCATCGGCCCGCGCAAGGAGATGGGCGTGCGGACACTGTTCAATCTGTTGGGCCCCCTCACCAACCCCGCCGGCGCCCCCAACCAGTTGCTGGGTGTCTATGACGCGAAGTGGGTGCGGCCGCTGGCAGAGGTGCTGCGCAGCCTTGGCAGCGAGCGCGTCATGGTGGTTCATTCCGAGGATGGTCTCGACGAGATCAGTATCGCCGCGCCCACCCATGTGGCGGAGCTACGTGACGGCGAGGTGCGCGAGTATACGATTCGGCCGGAGGACTTCGGCCTCGAGTCGGCGTCACTCGAGGATCTGCGGGTCGACTCCGCCGAGCGCAGCCTCGAGGTGATCAAGGCGATCTTCGACGGCCTGCCCGGCCCCGCCGCCGACCTGCTGGCGCTGAATGCCGGGGCGGCCATCCATGTCGCTGGCCTGGCGGATCACCTCGGCGACGGTGTCGCCCACGCCCGCCGTTTGCTGGCGAGCGGCGCGGTGCGGACGCGCTTTGACCGTTTCGTGGCCACCAGCCAGCGCCTTGGCGCACCGGCATGAGCGGCCTGCCCGACACGCCGGACATCCTGCGCCGCATCATCGCGAGCAAGGTGGAGCGGGTGCAGGAACGCCGCCGGCAGATAAGTGCCTCGCAGCTCGAATCGCAACTCGCCGACGCGCCGCCCGTGCGTGGCTTTCGCGCGGCGCTCGAGGCGCGCATCGCGGTGGGGCAGGCGGGCGTCATCGCCGAGATCAAGAAGGCCTCGCCGAGCAAGGGCGTGCTGCGCGAGGATTTCGATCCGGCGGCCATCGCCCGTAGCTATGCACGGGGCGGGGCCGCCTGTCTGTCGGTGCTCACCGAGGCGGATTTCTTTGCCGGTGCCGATGCCCATCTCGAGCAGGCGCGCACGGCCTGTCACTGCCCGGTGATCCGCAAGGATTTCATTTTCGATGACTACCAGGTGCTCGAGGCCCGGGTGCTGGGCGCCGACTGCGTGTTGCTGATCGTCGCGGCACTGGACGATGCGCAGCTGTCCGCACTCTACCAACGGGCGCGGTCGCTGGGGATGGATGTGCTGGTGGAGGTCCATGACGGCGCCGAGCTCGATCGCGCGCTGCGCCTCGGCGGGGACCTGATCGGCATTAACAACCGCGACCTGCGCAGCTTCGAGACCACGCTCGAGACCACGGCTCGTCTCGCGCCCTCGGTACCCGAGGGCGTCCGGCTGGTCACCGAAAGCGGCATCCATACCCGCGACGATGTGGCCACGATGCGGGCCCGGGGGATCGACGCATTCCTGGTGGGCGAGGCCTTCATGCGCGCCGAGTCGCCCGGCGATCGGCTCGCCGAGCTCTTCGACTGACTAGCGGGCGGCGTGGACGACGATGGTCCGTCCCTTCGCCGAGATGAGTTGTTCGTTCTCCATGTCCCGCAGTACCCGGCCGACCATTTCCCGTGAGCAGCCCACCAGGCGTCCGAGCTCGATGCGCGTGACCTTGAGCTGCATGCCGTCGGGGTGGGTCATGGCGTCGGGCTGGCGTGCCAGGTCGTGCAGGGTGGCGATGACCCGGCCGCGGACGTCCTCGAACGCCAGCGCCCGGAAGCGTCGGTTGGTGTCGCGCAGGCGGCGCGTGATCTGCTCGAGCAGAGGCTGCAGAACCACCGGGTGATCGTCCTGCAGTCGCGCGAAGCGGGTGTAGCTGATCTCCGCGAACTCGCAGGTGGTCCGCGTCCGGATCCACGCACTGCGCTCCGGCGCCTCGAGGAAAAGCCCCATTTCGCCGATAAAGTCGCCGGGATTGAGGTAGGCAAGGATGAGCTCCCGCCCGTCGCTGTCTTCCTCGAGCACGCTCACCGAGCCCCGCAGCAGCAGGTACAACCGGTCGCTCTCTGCGCCCTGGTGGATGAGCGTCGAGTGGGGGCGGTAGCGGCTGCGACCGCAGTGTCGCAACAGTTCGACAATGGACGGACGCTGGAAAAAACGATAGCTCGCGGGTGACATGGAACCCTCCCTGTTTTCTTGTTTCTTCGTCGGTTACCCGACGACGGACGTTATACTGCGGCTCAATACCGGGGAAATGCCCCATATGGAGGGGTCTGGCATGGAGGATAGGCCGTGAAGGCGCATGTACGCTGGCTTGACGGGATGGCATTCGAGGCGGAATCGGGCAGCGGTCACCGACTAACGGTGGATGGGCCGCCGGACCTGGGCGGTCGCGATCGGGGGCCGAGACCGATGGAGTTGCTGCTCGAGGGGCTGGGCACATGCTCGGCCGTAGACGTGGTGTACATCCTCCAGCGCGGCCGCCATCCGGTGACGGGCTGCGAGGTGGATATCGACGCGAGCCGGGCCGACACCCCGCCCAAGGTCTTTACCGGCATTCACCTGCATTTCCGCGTCAGTGGCGACGGTCTCAAGGATGCCGCGGTCGCCCGTGCGGTACAATTATCGGCCGAGAAATACTGTTCCGCCACGATCATGCTCGCCGAGGCCTGCGAGGTGACGCACGGCCATGAGGTGGTCGATGCAGGCGAGGCCAGTGATGGCTTGTCGCGTTAACGGCCTTTCTGTACACTTTGGCATCTTAATTCGGGGGCATTGGCTTCGGAGATACAGCACCCATGAAAACGTTTAGCGCCAAAGCCGAAAACGTCCAGCGCGACTGGTACGTTGTCGACGCCGCCGGCAAAACACTCGGAAGACTCGCCTCGGAAATCGCATTCCGGCTACGGGGCAAACACAAGGCGGAGTTCACGCCGCACGTCGACACGGGCGATTACATCGTCGTCGTGAACGCCGAGCAGGTGGAAGTGACCGGCCGGAAGGCCGAGCAGAAGATGTATCACCGGTTCACGGGATACGTCGGTCACATGAAGGCGATGAACTTCGAGACCCTGATCAGGGATCATCCCGAGCGCGCCGTCGAGTTCGCCGTCAAGGGTATGCTCCCGAAGAACCGTCTTGGCCGCCAGATGCTGAAAAAGCTCAAGGTTTACAGCGGTGGCGAACACCAGCACCACGCCCAGCAGCCCCAGGCGCTGGAAATCTGATTCGGAGCGACGATAACCGATGGCAGTTCAACAGTATTACGGGACCGGCCGGCGCAAGAAATCGTCGGCACGCGTCAATATGCGCCCCGGCAAAGGCACGATTACCGTCAACGGCAGGCCGCTTGACGAGTACTTCGGCCGCGAGACCGCACGCATGGTCGTCCGCCAGCCGCTCGAGCTCACCGACACCAAGGAAAAGGTTGATATCAAGATCAGCGTTTTCGGTGGCGGCTCCAGCGGACAGGCGGGCGCCATCCGTCATGGCATTACCCGGGCACTCATCAACTACGATGAGGAGTTCAAGCCGAGCCTGCGCAAGGCCGGTTACGTGACGCGCGACGCCCGCATGGTCGAGCGCAAGAAGATCGGCCTCCACAAGGCGCGGCGCGCGACGCAGTTCTCCAAGCGCTAAAAGGTTTTTGGGGGATCGTCTAGCGGTAGGACTACGGACTCTGAATCCGTCAACCCAGGTTCGAATCCTGGTCCCCCAGCCATCCATAAAGGACCCCGCCAAAGGCGGGGTTTTTTATGGATAAGTGAGTGCCAGGGTTCGAAGCTGGAAGGTTCGACAGCGAGCGGAGCGGACTGCTGCTGAAGCGACAGCATGTAGCTAACTTGAGCTATCCTTGTTACGTTCTTCTGTCCTGAGTCGGAGGGTGATATGAGTGTAAAAACCGACACATTCGGTAGCGTGCAAGTCAGCGGTGATGACGCCGACCGGCTGAATAGATACGTTCGTGAGGAAAATCAGCCTAACGCCAGCTCTCGCGGTGCGGTTCAGCGTGCGCGTAAGCTGATCGCAGATCGAAGTGCGAGCGGCACAAGAAACTTAAAGGTTAGAGTTAAGGTTACCGGGCAGTAAAAGCCATTCGATCATATGAGTCAGGATGAAGACGGCAGCCAACAAGAGCTGGAAATCCGTCAGATCAATTCCGACGACAATACGAAGTCCTTGTCGCTCGGCGATCCCGAGTTCACGCCCCTGAAAGCTTTCCTCAAGAACGAAGCTGCGGATTTTCATCGCCGAAATGTGGCCAAGAGCTACGTTGCAGTCGATGAAAGTCATCGCGTGCGCGGATACATTACCCTTATATGCAGCCAGGTCCAGATTGCTCAAGCGCACCATCGCCCTGAGGGCAATAAAGGCCCGATTGCCTACAAATCCCTTCCTTCGATCAAGGTTGCCCGGCTTGCAACGGACAAGCGATACCAGGGGAGCGGTCTTGGACGAAGTCTCCTGGATCTGGCATTGGCAATCGCGCTCGGCGACATCATGCCAGCGGTCGGGTGCCGTTTCCTCGTGGTGGATGCCAAGAAACCGTCTGTTGGCTTTTACTTGAAATACGGATTCACGCCTATCCAGGAAAACTACGAGGATGAGGACAGTCCAGTGTTGTTCCTGGATCTCCATCCTTTCGTCTGATCGGAACAGCGAAAACACATTGGTTTTACAGGGAGCGGAGCGGACTGAACGATGAAAATCGAACTCTATGGCGTGCTCCGCGAGGCAGCGGGTACCGAGACCGTTAATCTTCCAATCGAGACGCCCTGCCGTATCGCCGATGCGCTGGATGTGCTGGTCGGCGAGCACCCGGCTATTGAGGATCACCTGCCCCGGGTCGCCTGTGCCGTGGATGACGAACTGCGTACCCGGCAGGACACCGTTCACGACGGTGAAACCCTGGTCCTGTTGCCGCCGGTCAGTGGCGGCTGATTACGTTCTACGCTCGCCCCTTCGCGGTCGATAAGCGGTATGCTGTCGGGTTGTGCATGAAAGCCGCCCGGAGCGAACGCGTTGACCGACTCCCTCACGGAATGGATCTCGACAAATGGTGAGGCCGCTATCTGGGCGGACTTCCCGCGCGAGTCGCTGGAGGCCGGCGAGCAGCTGATCCAGGCGCGTGCGGTGCTCGACTGCAGCCCCGGCGGGCAGGGGTTCTTCGCCCGCGTCCAGGCCGATCGCCGTCACATCCACTCCGTGGATATCCGGGTCCACCCGCTGCCCTCGCACCGGCCGGTGACAACGCTCTGCAGCTGCCCGGCGGGGGGCGGTTGCGGGCACGCCGTCGCGGCGATCCTCTACTACCTGGGGCGCACGGCGCCGGCCGGCATGATCCGCGCCAACCCGGCGATCTCGCAGTGGCTCGACCGGGCCCGACGCCTGGCGGCCGACAACAATGCGAAAAACGCCTCGGCGCCGCGGGGCGAGGCGCTGATCTACCTGCTCGATCGCGATGCCAATGGTCAGCTGACGGTCACGCCGCAGCGCGCCCGGCTGCGCCGCCGGGGTGGCTATGGCCGGCTGCTGCCATTCGCCGGTGTCCGACGGGCGCCGGAGGGGATGCTCACGGCGGCGGACCGTCGCCTGTTGCGGCTGCTCCCGGAGAACGGCTGTCCGGTGGCGCCCGACGACGTCCACTTCCTGCTCCAGGCGCTGGCCGCCACCGATCGCGCCCACTGGCAGCGTCCCGAGGCCCCGGCCATTCACGAATCCGCGGCAATCAACGGCGGCTTCCGGTGGCAGTCCCTCGCGGATGGCAGCCAGCACCTGGCCGTCGACGCCGGGGCGCAGCGCCTCGCCCTGACCGGCCATCCGCCCATCTGGCTGGCGCCGGAGGAAGGCACCTTCGGTGTCATCGATACCGGGGTTTCGGCGGCGCTCGTCGCCCAGTTGCAGGCCGGCCCGGTGGTCCCGCCCGAAGAGGTGCCGGCGGTGGCCGAGGCACTCAGCGCTGACAGCCTGCCCATTCCCGCCCCCGAGGCGCCCCGGCGTCGACGTATTGATGACGTCCGGCCCACGCCGGTCCTGCGTCTGACCCGCCTCGGCGACCCGAACCGCGCCACGCGTGACGAGCGCGGCGAGGCGATGGCCGAGCTGCACTTCGACTATGCCGGTCATCGGGTGGATGCCGGGACCGGTGGCTCATGGCTGTCGGTGTTCGAGGCCGGCGAGATCCGGGACTACCGCCGCGACATCCCGGCGGAATCCCGGGCCCGTGAGCGACTGGCGAAGGCCGGGCTGCATGCCACGGGCACCATGGCCGAGGGTCGCCTGGTACCGGATCACACCCGCGACTGGCGGAAGTTCGTGGTCGAGACCGTCCCCGAGCTCGAGGCCGAGGGCTGGCGGGTGACGGTGGAGCGCGGCTTCCCTTGGCGGCTGGTTACCCCCGATCAGTGGCAGGCGCAGACCCGCTCACAGCCGAGCCAGCCGGGCTGGTTCGGGTTCGGGCTCACCATCGAGGTGGAGGGCGAACGGCACCCGGTCATGCCGCTGCTGCTCACGCTCATCCGTGACAACCCCGAGGCGATGGCGACCCGTCACCTCGACGCCATCGATCCCGACAGCAGCCTGCTCGTGGACCTGGGGGATGGCCGCCTCGTGCCGATCCCGGCGAGCCGGCTGATCCCCATGCTCAAGGGGCTGACCGAGCTCTATGACCCGACCACGCGGCTACGCGACGGCCAGCTGATCCTGCCGACCAGCCGCGCCGGTGTCCTTGATGACCTGGAGCAGGCGGATGGCAATGCCCTGCAATGGCGGGACGAGGCCGATCTGCGCCGGCTCGGCCACGCGCTCAACCGGGATGATCCCCAATCGGAGCCGCCGGCCACGCCGCCGGGGCTCGAGGGGGCGCTGCGTCCCTACCAGCGCGAGGGTGTCGGCTGGCTGCAGCGGCTCGCGCGGCTGGGACTCGGCGGGGTGCTGGCGGACGACATGGGGCTTGGCAAGACGCTGCAGATCATCAGTCACCTGCTGATCGAAAAGGCTGCCGGGCGGACCCGGGCCCCGAGCCTGGTAGTGGTACCGACCAGTCTGCTGTTCAACTGGCAGCGCGAGGCGGCGCGCTTTGCCCCCGGACTGCGCGTGCTGCGGTTGCATGGCCCGCAGCGGCACGCCGACTACGCCCGCCTGGGCGATCAGGACCTGGTGCTCACCACCTACAGCCTGGTGGTGCGCGATATCGAGCGCCTGCAGGCACAGCCCTGGCACCTGCTGGTGCTCGATGAGGCGCAGGCGGTGAAAAACCCGCGGGCCCAGGCCGCCCGGGCGGTCCGAACGCTCTCGGCCACCCAGCGGCTGAGCCTGACCGGGACGCCGCTGGAGAATCATCTCGGCGAGCTCTGGTCGCAGTTCGATTTTGTCGCGCCGGGACTGCTGGGCACGGCCGCGTCGTTCAAGCGGGTCTACCGACGCCCCATCGAGGACGACGGCGACGACAGCCGCCTGGCGGCGCTGCGCGACCGGGTGGCGCCGTTCCTGCTGCGACGGACCAAGGGGGCGATCGCGGAGGAGTTGCCGGCCAAGACCGAGATCCCGGTCTACGCCGAGCTCGGCGGTGATCAGCGCGCGCTCTACGAGCAACTGCGCCTCGGCCAGGAGCCCCGCGTACGCGAGGCGCTGGCGCGACCCGACCAGCCGCAGAGCCGCGTGCAGATCCTCGACGCCCTTTTGAAACTGCGCGAGGCCTGCTGCGACCCGCGCCTGGTGCGTGATGCGCCACAAACCGCCCATGGCTCCGCGAAACTCGACCGACTGCTGGCGCTTATCGACGACCTGCGTCAGTCCGATCGGCGCATCCTGGTGTTCTCGCAGTTCACCCGCATGCTCGCCCTGATCGGATCGGCGCTGGAGGCCCGGGGCATGACCTACGCGAAGCTGACCGGTGAAACCCGCGATCGCGAGCGGGAGGTGCAGCGCTTTCAGGATGGCGAGGTACCGATCTTTCTCATCAGCCTCAAGGCCGGCGGGACGGGACTGAACCTGACCGCGGCGGACAGCGTGATCCACTACGACCCCTGGTGGAATCCGGCGGTGACGCGCCAGGCCACCGACCGGGCCCACCGCATTGGCCAGGATCAGCCGGTGTTCGTCTACCACCTGTTGACCCGGGATACGGTGGAAGACCGCATCATGGCCATGCAGCGCGACAAGGCCGAGCTGGGCGAGCGGCTGCTGGAGACGGGGAGCACGAGCGGCTCGGGCGAGGCGCTGGATGCCGAAACCATCGAGACGCTGTTCGCGCCCCTCGGCGGCGAGGACCCCGCCCGGGAGTAAGCGTCAGGCGCGCCGTAACAGCCGCCAGAGCCGGCCGTCGATCACTGCGAGGCCCACGAACAGGATGCCCAGGCCGAGGAATGCCGTGGAGCCGAGGCGCTCGTCGAGGAACACCGCCCCCAGCGTGATGGCCGAGACCGGCACCAGGAAGGTCACCAGCGACATGTTGTTGGCGCCGGCCGAGGCGAGCAGCCGGAAATAAAGCAGATACGCGAACGACGTGGAGACCAGCGAAAGGCCCAGCAGCGCACTCCAGCCCGATAGTCCCGGCGAGAGCGTCCAGGGCTGATCCACGATAAACGCCACCGGGATCAGCCAGACCGTCGCCGCGCTCAGCATGTAGGCGGCGTTGACCAGCGAGGAGGTGTCCTTGAAGCGGCGGCCGTAATGCACCGCGAAGCCGTAGCAGATCGTCGCTCCCAGTACCGAGAGCTGGCCGAGACTGTAGGGATCGAGTTTGCGCAGCAGGTCGGGGCCCAGCAGCACCGCCACCCCGGTAAACCCGAGCAGGATCCCGATCGCCCGCCCCGGCGTCAGCCGCTCGTCGCTGCCGATTATCAGCCCCACGAGCATCGCCCAGATCGGTGTCATGGCATTGATGATCGAGGCAAGACCACTGGGGATCTGCGTCTGCCCCCAGACGATGAAGGAAAACGGCATGGCATTGCTGATCAGGCCCAGCAACAGGTAACGCCGTACCAGGGTGGCGTTGAAGGGAAGCGTTACGCCGCGCAACCGCGCAATCACCAGCAGCGTGACGGCCGCAAAGCTCACCCGCCCCAGCACCACCGTGAACGGCGGCAGGGTCTGCAGCGCCAGTTCGAAGAAGAAAAACGATCCACCCCAGACGGTGGACAGGACGATGAGGAGTAACCAGTCGCGGGCGTTCATGGATGCGGAGCCTAGGATGAAGAGGTCACAACGTCCAGTACAATCCGGTCCGAGCATTCAAATAGCGTAGTGGAGCCTTGCCATGACCGATGCGGAGATCCCGCTGGAGACACAACTCAATACCGAGACCGGCCGTGTGCGCTGGAGCGAGCTGGAACGCCACTTCGCGCGGGGCGTCGTAGTGCGCGTGGACGCTGGAATCGACCTGGTGGCCGTCGCGGCGGCCTTCGTGCGCGATGACGAGGCGACGGTGATGGAGTGGATGACCGCCGGGCAGGTCCGGCGGGCCGAGGCCGAGGATGCACGGGACTGGGTGTCCCGCGATCCCGATCTCTGGGCGGTGGTCGCCGCCCCCTGGGTGCTGGTTCAGGAGCCGGTGGCGGCCTGATCGCGCATCCGGTTGCCGAACAGCGTCTGCGCCTTCTCCAGCTTGGGGTCGATGACCATCTGGCAGTAGGGCATCGGGGCGTTCTGCAGGTAGTAATCCTGGTGATAACCCTCGGCCGGGTAGAAGCGCTCCAGTCGCGTGATTTCGGTCACGATCGGGGCGTGGAAGGCCCCCTCCGTGGTCAGCCGCTGGATATGCGCGTCGGCGGTCTGGCGCTGGTCGTCGTCCTCGTACAGCACGATGGACCGATACTGCGGGCCCACATCCGCGCCCTGCCGGTTGGGCGTGGTCGGGTCGTGGATGGCGAAGAACACCGCTAACAGGGTGTCGAAATCGATCACCGCCGGGTCGTAGTCCACCTGGACCACCTCGGCATGACCCGTGCGGCCGGTGCAGACACTGCGGTAGTCCGGGTTCGGGGTCTCGCCGCCGGCATAGCCCGACGTCACCGAGTTGACGCCGTCGAGGCGCTGGAACACCGCCTCGATGCACCAGAAGCAGCCGCCGCCCAATGTCGCTGTCGCCATTTAATCTTCCTCCGTTGTCGGGTTGGCGAAGGCCTGGCCATGGCCTTCCATATGCGCCTGATGATCGTGCTGCAGCGCCCATTTCACCGTCGGAAACGCCAGTTCGTCCCAGGGCAGCTCCGAGTAGTGGAACAGCCCCACTTCCTGCGATTCCGGGCCCGCCTCGACGTGCGGGTCGGTGAGCACGGCGCGATAGATCAACTGGACCTGGTGAATGCGTGCCAGGCTGTAGACCGCGAGCAGCCCGGTGAGTTTGAGATTGGCCCGGGCCTCCTCGTAGGCCTCGCGGCAGGCGCCGGCCTCGGCGGTCTCGTTGAGCTCCATATAGCCCGCCGGCAGCGTCCAGTAGCCGATCCGCGGCGGGATGGCGCGGCGGCATAGAAGGATGCGTTCATCATCGGCCCGCGCGACCACGCCGACGACAATGCGCGGGTTTTCGTAGGCGATGAAGCCGCATTCCGGGCAGGTCGCCCGCTCGCGGTCATCGCCGTCGGGAACACGGTAGACGCGTGGCCCGACGCTCGGGTCCTCGGAGTCGCTCATAACGGAATCTCTTGCACGAATGTAGGTCCCTGAGAATACCAGAGGCATCGCTGGAATCGACGCCTGCGCCTCTGTCACTCTAGGCGGACAACCTTGTAACGGAGCCCACCCCCATGGCCGATATTGCCTTCGAGTCGCTGAGCCGCTGGTATGGTGAGGCGCCGCGGCGGACGGTCCTCGATCGCGTCTCCGGCACCATCCACGCCGGCGAGTTCGTGGTGGTGGTCGGCCGCAGCGGCTCGGGCAAATCCACGCTGCTGAACCTCCTCGGCGGGCTCGAGACGCCCAGTGACGGCGTGGTGCGCATCGGCGGGACCGATATCGCCGCCCTCGGTGATCGCGCCCTCACGGCGCTGCGGCGCCGGCGCATGGGCTTCGTGTTCCAGGCCTACAACCTCATTCCCACCCTGTCGGTGGGCGACAACCTGCGTCTGCCGCTGAGCCTCAACGGCCTGGCGGATGACGGCCGGGTCGAGGAATGGCTCGAGCGCGTCGGCCTTGGCGGGCGGAGCGGCGACTGGCCGGACCGGCTCTCGGGCGGCGAGCAGCAGCGCGTCGCCATCGCCCGGGCGCTGATCCACGCGCCGGATTTCATCCTCGCCGACGAGCCCACCGGCAACCTCGATCTGGAGAATGCCGAGCGCATCGTCTCGCTCCTCGACGGGCTCTGCCGGGCCGAGCGGCGCACCCTGATCATGGTGACCCATGCCCAGGAGGTGGTGGGCCTCGCCGATCAGCTGCTCACCATCCGTGACGGCCGCCTGGTCGACGCCGAATGAACCGACTGATCGGGCGCATCGGCCGGGCCGACCTGCGACGCCACCCCCTGCAGACCGGGCTCGCCATGCTCGGGGTCGCCATTGCCGTGGCGGTGGTGGTGGCCGTGGACCTCGCCAATCACTCGGCGCGGGAGGCGATGCGCGTCTCCCTCGAGTCGGTCACCGGCAGCGCCACGCACCAGATCGTCGCCGGGCCCGAGGGGGTCGACGAGCGCCTCTACCCCCGGCTGCGTACCGAACAGGGACTGCGCCAGGCGGCGCCCATCGTGCAGGGCGGCGTGGTCCGTGCCGACGATACCCGGCGATCGCTGACCCTGCTGGGCGTGGACGCCTTTGCCGAGGGTGGCTTCCAGCGCCCGCTCGGTGGCGCCAACGACCTCGGCGACGCCTTTAACGCCCTGATGCTGCGCGACGATGCCGTCGTGGTCGGCCGGGGCGAGGCCGAGCGCTTGGCGGTGGAATCCGGGGATTCGATGGATCTGCTCATCAACGGCGAGCGCCGGCAGGTGACCGTGGTCTCGGTGGTGGACGATCCCGACGACCAGGCCCGCGGGCTGTTACTCACCGACATCGCCGCGGCGCAGCAGCTGCTGGGCCAGCTGGGGCGGCTAGACCGCATCGATCTGATCATGGATGACGCGCGGGCCCAGGCCCTGGCCAATGATCTGGGCGACGGCGTGCGGATCGTGCCCGCGGCCGCCAGCGCCCAGTCCGTGTTGCAGATGAGCCAGGCCTTCCATATCAACCTGACCGCGCTGTCGCTGCTGGCGGTGGTGGTCGGGGCGTTCCTGGTGTTCAACACCCTGAGTTTCCTCGGGGTCCGGCGTCGGGCGACCATCGGCATCCTGCGGGCCATGGGCGTACAGCGCCGCGAGATCATGGGCCAGATGCTCGGCGATGCGCTTTTTATCGGCATCATCGGCACGCTGGCCGGCCTGGGCCTCGGGTTCGCGCTGGCCCACGGACTGGTGGGCCTGGTCCTGCAGACGGTTAACGATGTCTATTTCGAGCGCGCCGCCGGCGAGCTCATGCTCTCGCCCTGGAGCCTGGTGGCGGGCCTGCTGGTGGGGCTGGTCGGCTCGGTGGTGGCCGCCCTGGCGCCGGCGCGGGAGGCCGCCGCCACGCCCCCGCGCGCGGCACTCTCGCGGGCCGACCTGGAGCAGCGCGCCCGGCAGCTCGCCCGTCGCGGCGGAATCGCGGGTGGCATCACGCTGGTCGCCGGCGCGCTGGTCATTGCCCTGAGCGAGGGGCTGGTGCCGGCATTCGTCGGGCTTTTCGCCCTGATCCTCGGCGCGGCGTTCCTCGCGCCGGTCATTATCCTCGGCGTCGGCGCGGCCCTGCGGCCGCTGATGCGCGGCCGGCCGGTGGGCAGCCTGATCGTCGAGGGGGCCGTGGCCTCGCTGAGTCGTACCGGGGTGGCCGTCGCGGCCCTGTCCGTGGCGGTGGCGGCGGTGATCGGCGTGGCGGTGATGATCGCGAGCTTCCGCGCCAGCGTCGTCGACTGGCTGGAGGGCTCGCTGGCGGCGGATTTCTACATCTCGGCGCCGGCGACGCTGGCGGACGCCGAGGCCGACCGCCTCGGTGCCCTGAACGGCGTGGACTTCGTCAGTCGCTCGCAGTGGTATGACCTCCCCACCGCCGATGGCCCGGTCACGATCTGGGCGCTGGAGCTCCCCGCGGAGCGCGCGCCGCAGGTGGACATCCGCCGTCCCGAACCCGCTACCGCGCTCGACGCCTACGCCACCGATCAGGCGGTGCTGATCAGCGAGCCCTTCGCCGCCCGGCGGTCGCTGGCGCCCGGTGACACCCTAACCCTGCCGGTGGGTAGCGAGTCCGTCGATCTGGAGGTCGCCGGGGTCTACCGCGACTACGCCTCGCCCACCGGCGCGGTATTGATGCGCCGCGCGCTCTACCGCGATCTCTACGAAGACGACGGGCTGGCCGGGATCGGCGTGCATGTTACCGATGCCGCCGATCGCGATGCCCTCATCCCGCAGCTGGAGCAGTCGCTCGCCGGGGTCCCGGGGGCCCGGGTCACCGACAATGCGGCAGTGCTCGAGCAGTCGCTGCGCATCTTCGACCGCACTTTCGCCATTACCGAGGTGCTGCGCTGGCTGGCGGGGCTGGTGGCGTTCGTCGGCGTCATCTCGGCGCTCATGGCGCTGCAGCTCGATCGCCTGCGCGAGTTCGCGATGCTCCGTGCCGTTGGGCTGAGTCGTGGCGGGCTCGCCGGACTGATCGGCGGGCAGAGCGGCCTGCTGGGGCTCATCGCCGGGCTCTGGGCGGTGCCACTGGGCGTGCTGCTGGCCGGGCTGCTGGTATTTGTCATCAACCGCCGGGCCTACGGCTGGACCATGGGCTTCGAGCTGCAGGTGGGGCCGGTGGTCGAGGGCGTTTTGCTGGCGGTGGTCGCGGCGCTGCTGGCAACGCTGTACCCCGCCTGGCGGGCAACACGGCTGCAAATCGCCGCCGGACTCAAGGGGGAGTGATGCGACGGATTGATGCCGGTCTGATGGGATTGGTGGGGCTGCTGATCGGGGCGGTAGTGATCGGGGTGTTCCGCTTCGGACTGCCGGGTAGCGAGCCACGCCCGGCGGCGCAAAGCCTGGCCGCGGCAATGGGGCCGAGCGATGATGCCGATGCCTATGCCCGGGTGACGGGACCGCGAGCGCTGTCCTTTCCCGCGGACCACGGCGCACATCCCGACCATCGCACCGAGTGGTGGTATTTCACGGGTAATCTCACGAGCGAATCCGGTGACGATTACGGCTTCCAGCTCACGCTGTTCCGGACCGCGCTGGCGCCCGAGGCGAAAGACCGCCCCTCCGACTGGGCGACCCGCCAGGTCTGGATGGGGCATTTCGCCGTGACCGACCTCGCCCGCGGCGAGCATCGCGCCGCCGAGCGCTACCAGCGCGGGGCCCTGGGGCTGGCCGGTGCCACGACCCGCCCGGTGCGGGTGTGGATGGATGACTGGGAGATCCGCAGCGACGATCCGGACACGCTCTTCCCGCTCACGATCAAGGCCGACGATCCGCAGACGGGTATCGCCGTCGATCTGGCCATCGACGCCGCCAGGCCCCATGTCCTGCAGGGCGACGCCGGCTACAGCCAGAAGGGCGAGGACCCTGCCAATGCCTCGCGCTACTACTCCTACACCCGGCTCGCGGCCGAGGGCGAGGTGGCATTCGCCGACTCCACCGCGTCGGTCACCGGCAGCGCCTGGCTGGATCGGGAGTGGAGTACGAGCGCCCTGGATGCCGATCAGGCCGGCTGGGACTGGTTCGCCCTGCAACTCGAGGACGGCCGCGATCTGATGGTCTACCGGTTGCGACGTAACGATGGCGAGACCGATCGCCACTCGGCGGGGATCCTCGTCGAGCCGGACGGCAGCAGCCGCACACTCACCGCCGAGGATTTCCGCCTGACCGCCCAGCGTTACTGGACGAGCCCGCGGACCGGTTCACGCTATCCGGTGGCCTGGGAATTGCGTCTGCCCGAAGAGGGCATGACGCTGGTGGTGGAAGCGCGGCTGGACGATCAGGAAATGCCCACCACCGTGCGCTACTGGGAGGGTGCCGTGGCGGTGGAGGGCACCGCCAGCGGCGTCGGTTACCTGGAGATGACCGGCTACTGAGCCTCGTCGCCGCCGGTCTGCTCCTCCCACTCATCCTCGACATCGATGGCGCCTTCCTCGAGGGCCTCGATCATCGCGTCCACACCGCCGTCACGTCCCGCTGCCGACTGTAGTGCGTCGCGGAAGACCAGCAGGATGCTGATGCCGCTGGTCTCGATATCGAACACCCGCCAGCGATCATCGCGCTTGTAGAGCTGGATGCGCAGCTTGAGGCTGTCGATCCCCGGCCCCTCGGCCAGTGCACTCACAATCGCGCGATTGTCCTTCTCGCTTACCAGGCGCAGGTCGACGCTGCCGCTCTCGGCGAAGTCGGCGGCATCCTCGGCATAGCGCTGCAGCGCGCCGGCGTAGAGATTGGCGACACGATCGGCGAGCGCCTCGGCGAGTCGCTCGATGTCCGCCGGGTCGGCGGTACGTGCGGCGGGCCCCATCGCAAAGCGCGCCATCAGCAGCGTGTCCACATAGGGCCGGACCTGGTCATTGAAGATTGCGACGGCGGCGTCCCGGTCGGCGGCCAGGGTCTCCTGACGCTCGGCGATGCTGTTGAGCGCATCGGTTACCACGTACTCGACGACGGCTTCGGGCGTCTCGGGGGTGTTGTCCTCGGCCGACGTCGTGGCGCCGACGGTCGTCCCCAGCATGAGGAGGGCGGCCGCAACGAGCGCTTGCAGCGTCGGCAGCAGGTTATCAGTTCGGGTCATGGGCGATCTCCAGCAGGTGATTGAGATACTCCAGTCGCAGCCGCGACATGCGGATGCGCTCCGCGAGCCCCGGGTCGGGATCGGGCAGGATTTCCAGCAGATCAGCATGGAAGAAAACACCGAAACTGTCGATGTAGTGCAGATGATGATTGCGGTCGAGGACGAGGTTGTCGATGCCGTAGAGGTCGAGCACCCGATCCTCCTGTCGGTACCAGCGCTCGGCGGTGGCGATGAAATGCGCCAGGGCGTCGCGCAGGCGTTTGTCCCGGGCGATCATGGGCGCGAGGTCGGATTCGTTGCCCGGGTTGGCGACGTCGAACCAGCGCCGGATGTTGGGCGCCATCGCAATCACGCTCTCCTCGCCATCGATGCGGGTGCGCACGAACACCGTCGGCGGGACGATGCCGCCGAGGGCCTCGCGCAGGCGCCGGTGATCACGGTTGAGGATCTCGACCTCGCGGGCCGGCGTGCGGCTGCGCGAGACCTTGATGACCCGATCCAGTGTCTGGCGCTCGCCATCGCGGAAAACGCTACCGCTGCTGCGCCAGACCTCGCAGTGATAACCGGCATCGGAGATCAGCGTGGCCGGCAGCCGGTCCGTGCGCAGGCAGGCGATGCGATTGTCGATGCGGTCGTCTTCGCGTGCCATCGATCAGCCCGCCGCGGCGACTTGCCGCTGCTGGTGCCAGAGCGCCGAGAGCGAGGCCAGCGCCAGCGCCGCGGTCAGCGCCATGACCATGACCATGGTGACGAGCTGATCGCCCCCGATGGTGCTGACGAGCGCGGCACTCATTGCGCCGAAACCGAACTGCACCACGCCGAACAGCGCCGAGGCCGATCCGGCATGGTCGGGATGGCGGTTGAGCAGCCCGGCCACGGTGTTGGCGGCGATGATCCCGACCGTGCTCAGCGTGACGAAAAGCACCGGGGTCAGCAGCCACTGGCCGCGGATCCCGGCCGCGACCATGGCGACAAGCACCGTCGTCCCCATCGCCATGGTCAGTACGCCGGCGGTGAGCATGCGCCGGTGCCCGAAACGCATGACCAGCTGGCCGTTGGTGAGGTTGCCGAGCAGCAGGCCGACCACGTTGAGGGCAAAGAAATACCCGAAATTCGCCTGCGAGACGCCGAACACCTCGGTGTAGACGAACGGGCTGCCGGCGACATAGGCGAACAGCGCGGCGAACGCCATCCCGCCCGCGCCCAGGTAGGCGAGGCTGAGCGGGTCGCGGACGATGGGTACATAGCCCATGAAAAGCCGTCCCAGACGATCACTCTGGCGCCGTTCGACGGGATGCGTCTCCGGCAGCGCCAGCAGCAGCGTTGCCCCGCAGGCGAGTGCGAACAGCGTCAGTGCCCCGAATACCGCCCGCCAGCCCAGCAGGCTGCTGATCCAGCCGCCCAGCACCGGTGCAATCAGCGGGGCAACGGTCATCACCAGGATGACGAACGACATCACCCGGGCCGCCCGCCGGCCGGAATAGAGATCGCGGACCACGGCGCGGGCGATGACGGGGCCGGCCGCGGCGCCGAAGCCCTGGGTCAGTCGCCCGGCGAGGAGCATCTCGATATTCATCGAGAACGCGCAGAGCAGCGTCGCTGCGAGGTAGAGCAGGATGCCCACGAGCAATGGCCGACGGCGCCCGTAACGGTCCGCCAGTGGCCCGTAGAAGAACTGGCCGACCGCGAGGCCGATGAAAAACAGCGCCAGGCTCAGCTGGGTGAGCCCGGGGCTGACCGACAGATCCTGCTCGATCAGTGGCAGACTGGGCAGATACAGGTCGATGGACAGGGGCGCGAACGCGGTGATGACACCGAGGATGACGATCATCGCCACGCCATTGGCGCGGGCGGGTTTGACGGGTCCGAACAAGGGTTGAGTCTCCAGGGCCTGCGGCAACCGAATTCCGGTCGCCTCGACCTGTCAGTATAACGTAGGTTTTGTTGAGGCCGATCGGACAGAGGAGTTCCCCCATCGTGGCGAGATCCCGGCCACTCCCCGAGGCCGCCGATGAATGGTCGGTGGCGGACCTCGCGCCGGCCCTCGAGGCGCATGCCCCGGTGATGGTGATCACCGGGGCCGGGGTCTCCACCGGCTCGGGTATCCCCGACTACCGCGATCACCGCGGCAGCTGGAAACGCGGCTCGCCCATGCAGATCACCGAGTTCACCGGCAGCGAGTATGGCCGCAAGCGCTACTGGGCCCGCAGCCTGGTGGGCTGGCGAACGGTGGAGCAGGCGCGCCCCAACCCCGCTCACCGGGCGCTGGCGACCCTGGGTGAGCTAGGCGTGGTGGGGCCGGTCATCACCCAGAACGTCGACGGCCTGCACCAGGCCGCCGGCAGCCGGGATGTCCTCGACCTGCACGGCCGCCTCGACCGGGTGGAGTGCCGGGACTGCGCGCGGGTCATTCCGCGATCGCTACACCAGGCGCAGCTCGAGGCCGCCAACCCCGACTGGGCCGCCGCGGCGCAGGCCCGCTACACCGCGCCGGATGGTGACGTCGAGCTCGGTGATGTGGACTACGACCGCTTCGTGGTGCCGACCTGCGAGGCCTGCGGCGGGATGCTCAAGCCGGCGGTGACCTTCTTTGGCGAGACCGTTCCCAAGCCGCGGGTGGCGGCGGCATTCGCGGCGCTGGAGAGCGCCTCCGCGCTGTGGGTGGTGGGCTCGTCGCTCATGGTGTGGTCGGGTTATCGGTTCGTGCGGGCCGCGGCGGCCGCCGGGAAGCCCGTCTATGTGCTGGGGCTGGGCATTACCCGTGGCGATGCCGAGGCCAGCGGGCGGCTCACTGCCGACTGTGCCGACGGGCTGGCGCGGATCATCCGGGCGCTGCCCGCCCGGGCGGTGGCGAACTGATGGCGCAAAAGCCCCTGCCCAGCAAGACCTGCCCGGTCTGCGGCCGTGACTTCAAGTGGCGGCGCAAGTGGGCGCGCGACTGGGAGAACGTGCGCTACTGCTCGGAGCGCTGCCGGCGTAACCGACAGCTTGTGGACGAGGGCGGTGAGGCGGACGCCCCGCGCGCCGTGCCCGGCGGCAAAAAGCGGCGGCGATCGTGAGCGCGCAGATCGTCTGGTTCAAGCGCGACCTGCGCATTGCCGATCACGCCCCGCTGGCGCGGGCCATGGCCGCGGGGCCGGTGCTGCCGGTCTATGTCATCGAGCCCGATTACTGGCGCCAGCCGGATACCGCGCAGCGCCACTGGGCGTTCATCCGCGAGAGCCTGATCGAGCTGGACACCGCGCTGGCGGGTTACGGCCTGCGGCTGTGGGTGTTCGAGGGCGAGGCCGCCGCCATCTTCCGCCGGCTGCACGAGACGCTCGGCGTGGCGGCGATCCATGCCCACGAGGAGACCGGCAGCGACTGGACCTATCGGCGTGATCGCGCCGTGCGCCGTATCTGTCGCCAGACCGGCATGGCCTTCCACGAGGTCCCGCAGTTCGGCGTGGTCCGGCCACTGGCGAGCCGCGACGAGTGGGCCGGGCACTGGGAGCGGCGCATGAAGGTGAGCCCGGTAACATTGCCGAGCCGGGGCGAGGCGCTCGATCCGGGCCCCGCCGTGCGGGCGGCCACCCATCCCGTTGAAGCCCTTCCCACGCAGCTCGGCGTGGGCGACATCCCCTGTCCCGGCCGCCAGCCCGGCGGTCGGGCGGCCGGCGAGGCGCTGCTGGAGAGCTTCCTGGATGCGCGTGGCGAGACCTATCGCCAGGGCATGTCCAGCCCGGCGTCGGCCTGGCGGGTCTGTTCACGGCTCTCGCCGCATATCGCCTACGGCACGCTGTCGCTGCGCGAGATCGTCCAGACCCACCGCCGCCGCTGGATGGCGCTCAAGGCCGAGGCCCCGCGCTCGAACTGGGCGCAGTCGCTCAAGTCGTTCGAATCGCGCCTGCACTGGCACTGCCACTTCATCCAGAAGTTCGAGGACGAACCGGCCCTCGAGTACCGCAATATGCATCGTGGCTATGACGGCCTGCGCGATGAATCCGGTGCCGATCCCGAGCGCCTGGCCGCCTGGATCGAGGGCCGTACCGGGTTGCCCTTCGTGGATGCCTGCATGCGCCAGCTGCGCGCCGAGGGGTGGATCAACTTTCGGATGCGGGCGATGCTCGTGGCCGTATCGAGCTATCACCTTTGGATGCACTGGCGTGAGCCCGCGCAGCAGCTGGCGCGGCTTTTTACCGACTACGAGCCGGGTATCCACTACTGCCAGTTCCAGATGCAGTCGGGCACGACCGGGATCAACACCCTGCGCATCTACAACCCGGTCAAGCAGTCCCGGGATCAGGACGCGGACGGGGCGTACATCCGCCACTGGGTGCCGGAACTCGTCGCTGTGTCGGCGGACTGGATCCACGAGCCCTGGCGAATGCCGGCAGGCCTTCAGCAGCGCTATGGCGTGAGGTTGGGCCGGGATTACCCCTGGCCGGTGGTGGATCACGAACAGGCCGCCCGCGAGGCGCGGGAGAAGATCAAGGCGCACCGGGCCAGCCGGGACCTGACCCGGGAGTCGGCCCGGGTCCGCCGCCAGCACGCGAGCCGAAGCCCCAGCCCCGAGCGCCCGCGACAGCGTCGCCAGCGCACGGTGCCGGGCCAGGGCACGCTCGATCTCTAGGACATGGAAACCGTGAGCGGGATTAGTATTCGAGGATCAGGCCGGCGACGGCCAGCTTGTCCTTGTCACCCGCACTGACGCCGTCGAAATTGCCGTACTCGGCGAAGATTAACAGCCCGTCGGCCACGCCGTAGTTCACACCACCGGCGACCTGCGTGCGGCTGTCCTCTCCGTCCTGCGAGACGCCCTGCACGGCGCCGTAGACATCACCGGGACCGTAGTTGTAGACCAGCGCAGCACCGGTCAGATCGAGATCATCGCCGGACTTGTTGTCCTGGCGTGCGTACCTGAAGCTCGCTTCGGCGTTACTGGTGATATCGGCGACAGCAGCCAGGCCCATGACGGCATCCTCGGACTCGAAAACGGCGTCGCCGTCTTCGGTATCTACAGACCCGCGATTGTCATATCCGGCTGACAGGGTAATGCCGCCAAAGTCGTATGCGGCCGCGGCAATCAGGCTCACCTCGTTGCCAGACGGCTTCACTTCAGGCGGATTACCGCCGTCGCCCTTCTCCACCAATACATCGTTCTCGTCCTTGACCCGGGTCTGCAGCCGATAGGAGAAACCGCCCATGTCCGGGCTGTAGTAGGTGATCATACTGTCTTCCGGCGTCCGGTCGGTATCCGCGAGACTGGCATTCTCGAACGGATCGATGGCGTCGGTGATCAGGTCCTCGAAGACGTTGTCGCTGTCACCGATCTGGATTTCGCCGAAATCGCCGGTGAAGCCGAAGACGCTGGCGCCGCGGCTGATGTCGCCGTCACCCTCGCCCAGTGTGTTGTATTCAAACTCGGCCTCAACGTAGGCGCCATAACCGTTGCCGAGATCCCGCTCGGCACCGATTAGAACCAGGGAGCCGTCGTCGGTGAATTCTGTCTCGGAATCGCCGCCCTTCGTGTCTTTGCTCAGGTAGTTCAACACCACCTCGCCGCCCAGAGTCAGGGTTGTCCCGTCGGCAACCTCGAAATCGGCGGCGTGGGCACCGGCGGAGACCATGCCGGCAGCCATGAAAAGGGCGATCTTCTGTGCGTGCTTCATCACTTGCTTCCTCATTGGAGTAAAAAACGGGCGTCGAAACTTAGATGAGAATGATTATCAATGTCAAACAGGAATCACTCTCAACTGATCGGCAGGAGCGTTGCGGGAAAACAACAATCGTGATCCAGCCCTGCCGTCGACTCGTAATGACAATGCCGCGAAGAGATGACGCGAAGATGGCGATGAGATGACGGTGGGTTGTCGATTCAGTGACAGTCCGGTTTCAGGCGGGCGAGATGCCCTGGCGGATCAGGTCAGGGTATTCAGACGATCCCTGAGCTCGGCGGCGCTGGTGGCGCGGGGCAGGCAGGTCCGCCCGGGGCAGACCCAGGCCCCGGTGCCTTCGACGGGCGCGGCGGCGGTGGCCTGCGCCGGGCTGGGGGTGAAGATCAGGCGCTGGGGCTGGAGCCCGCCCTCGGCGACCTCGCGGAGATCGGCGCGGGTGGCCTCGTCGCCGCGAATGACCACCAGCTGCGGCGGGTCGAGCTGCTCATCAAGGGCATCGAGCAGGCTGCAATGGGCAGCAGGGGCTTGGTCGATGCTGTCCGCCGCGGCGGCGAGGGTGCGTTCCGCCGCCGCCAGGTAGCGCGGCTCGCCCAGCCAGTGCCCGAGGCGGTTGAGCGACAGCGCCGCTACGCCATTGCCGGCCGGCAGGGCATCGTCGGCCCAGGTACGCGGCCGCTGGATGAGGGCCTCGTGGTCGTGGGCGGTGAAATAGAACCCGCCGGCGTCGCCGTCCTCGAATCGCGTCAGCAACGTATCAGCAAGGGTTTGCGCCCACTGCGTCCGCGCATCCGACCAGCGCGCCTGCTGCAGCTCGATCAGCGCGGCCAGCAGAAAGGCGTAATCATCCAGATAGCCATCCTCGAGGCGGGCCTTGATGAATGCCTCGGTGCGCTCGGCGGCGTCGATGAGATCGGGCAGATCGAGGAAGCGCCCGGCGCGGGCCAGTGAGCGGATCATCAGCGCGTTCCAGGCGGTCAGTGCCTTGTCATCGCGAGCCGGGTGCGGGCGCTGATCGCGGGCGGCGCGGAGTTTTTGCTGGGCCGATTTCCAGCGCTCCACCAGCGTCTGGCGCGGTGTATGCAACACCTTCGCCAGCTCGGAGAAGGCCATGTGCACCTGCAGGTGCCAGCGCCCGTCGAAGTTGGGCTTCTCGTCCAGACCCAGGCGACGGATCACCAGCTCGGCCTCATCGGCATCCACGACGGCGCGGACCGCCTCGGGCGTCCACAGATAAAATGCGCCTTCGCCGTCGGCGCTATCCGCGTCCAGCGACGTGGCAAAGCCGCCGTCGGGCAATTCCATCTCGCGCAGGGCCCACTCGGCGGTCTCGCGGGCGATGCGGCGGAAGAACCGATCGCCGGTGGCCTGGAAGGCATCCGTCGCCACGCCGATCAAAAGCGCGTTGTCGGAGAGCATTTTCTCGAAATGCGGGATCATCCACTCGTTATCGACGCTGTAGCGGGCAAAACCGCCCCCGACCTGGTCGTAGATGCCGCCCAGCGCCATCCGCCGCAGGGTGTGGCAGGCCATGTGCAGGGCGCCGCGGTCGGTCTCGCCGTGTTGCTGGCTGCGTGCGTACTGCCGCAGCAGGCGCTCGAGGGCCATCGGCTGCGGGAATTTCGGCGCACTCCCGAAACCGCCATGGGCGGGGTCGAAGCGCTCGCCTAGCTGGTGGCGGGCGGCATCGATGGGAGCCCGATCGGGGATTGCGTTACCGCCTTGCGCACGGCTCAGCCGGTCGAGTACGCGCTGGAGATCGGCATTCTGCTCGTCGATCTCGTCACGATGATCGCGCCAGACCCGGGTGATGCGGTCCATGACATCACCGAAACCGGGCATGCCCTGGCGCGGTTCCGCCGGGAAGTAGGTCCCCGCGAAAAACGGCATCTGATCGGGCGTGAGGAACAGCGTCAGTGGCCAGCCACCGCCGCGGCCCACCAGGAGTTGATGGGCGGTCTGATAGATGCGATCGAGATCCGGACGCTCTTCGCGGTCGACCTTGATATTAATGAACGAGGCGTTCATCTGCTCGGCGATCGCCGGGTTCTCGAAGCACTCATGCGCCATGACGTGGCACCAGTGGCAGGCCGAGTAACCGATCGAGAGCAGGATCGGACGGTCCAGACGCCGGGCCTCCGCCAGGGCGGCCTCGTCCCATGGCTGCCAGTGAACCGGGTTGCCGGCGTGCTGGCGCAGGTAGGGGCTGGTCGCCGTCGCGAGGCGGTTCGTGGAGAGCGGCGATTCGGACATGGGATGATCCCCCGGAACCATAAGGCAGGCGGAATGCTATCATTCCCGCCGGCTGGGGGTGTTAGTCAAAGGGGACGGTCATTCATGCAGGTAGATAAGGCGTCGGGTCTCATCGCGGGGGCATCTTTCGTCGACTCGCCAAATCGGGGTGCCCGGCCGAGTGGCCATGGGCCGGAATTGATCGTTGTCCACGGGATCAGCCTGCCCGCCGGTCAGTTCGGCGGAGGCCATATCACCGAGCTTTTCACCAACCAGCTCGATACCCGGGACGATCCGCGGTTCGCCTACCTTGCGGGGGTGCGGGTCTCCGCCCATGTGCTGATTGCCCGCGACGGGCATCTGACGCAGTACGTGCCCTTCGACCAGCGCGCCTGGCATGCCGGCGGATCGATGTTCCAGGGACGGTCCGACTGCAACGATTTCTCGATTGGTATCGAACTCGAAGGCACCGATACGCAGCCTTACTGCACCATCCAGTACGAGACCCTTGAGCGCCTGATCACGGCGCTGCGCGCTGCCTATCCCGCCATCGGCGCGGATCGGGTCGTCGGTCATTGCCATATCGCGCCGGGGCGCAAGAGCGATCCGGGCCCCGGGTTCGAGTGGCAGCGACTGCAGCGCAACCTCGGTATCCACTGTCCGGTTACCCAGCGTCGGGTGGTCTCGCTATGAAGCTCCTGGCACTGATCGCAGCGCTAGTCATTAACGGCTATCTGCCGCCCGGCGGCTGGCGCAGCGCCCGCGGCTTCTTCCGCTATGCCGCCCGGCTGCAGGCGCGACTGATGCCATTGCGGGCCTGGGATAACGGCCTCGGCCTGACGCTTGTGCTGGTGCCGCTGCTGCTGCCCGTGGCGCTGGTGCAGTGGACGCTCGGCGATGCGCTATCGGGGCTGATCGGGCTCGCACTCAGCGTCGCGGCACTGTGCTTCGCGTTTGGCGGTGGCGAGACGCTGGAGAGCGAAGTGGCCGCCTTTACCGCGGCCTGGCGACGGGGTGACGAGGCGGGCGCCGCGGCGGCCCTCCATCAGCTCTCCGGTGGGCGCGACCGGAGCGAGGCGTTCGAGGCCATGCCCGAAGCGGCGGTCGGGCATCTCGTGCTGCGCGCCCGCACCCGGCTTTTCGCCCCGGTGCTCTGGTTCGTCCTGATCGGCCCGCTGGGGGCGTTCGGCTATCGGCTGGTCGTGATGGCGCGGGCGTTCGGCAACTGCCATGACAACGCCGGTCCGGGCTACTGCGGCCGCGCCGAGAAACTCCTCGCGCTGCTGGACTGGCTGCCGGATCGGTTGATGGCGCTGGCGCTGGCGCTGGCCGGGCATTTCAGTGCCGCCTGGAACGTCTGGGAGGACGAATCGGGGATGCCGTCATCGCGCCGACTGGCGGAGACCGGGATGGCCGCACTCGGCGTGCCACCGGCCACCGTGCCGCGGGATCTGACCGCCGAGGCCGTCGACGACGCGCATGCGCTGCTGCGGCGTGCGATCTACGTCTGGATGGCGCTGGTCGCCGCCGGCGTGCTGTTCGCGTTCGGCTGACCGCCGGCTACACCACCAGGACCGGGCAGTGGGCCCCGCCGGCGACGCGGTGGGCGACACTGCCAAGGATCATGCTGGCCTCGTCGGTGGTGCCCTGGGCACCGATGACGATCAGGTCGCACTCCCGCTGGCGCGCGAACTGCACGATGGTACTGGCCGGCCGTCCGCCCTTCACGAACGCCCGGACCCGATCATGCGGGACATGGTGGTCGATCACCGACTGCTTGGCGGCCATCGCGATATCGGTGGCGTACTCCTTGAGTGCATCGTCGGGCATATTCATGCGGCTCGGCCGGACCATCGACAGCGATGCCTCGCGCAGGCTGTGGTGCTTGAAAACGCAGAGCACGAACACCTCGGCCCCGGTCAGTCGCTGCAGACCGATCACCTTGTGCAGGGCGGACATCGCGCCGCTCGAGCCGTCGACGGGGACCAGGATTCGATTGAACAACGCCATACGCCGCCCCTAGTTGAACATCAGGTCGCGCAGACCCAGCGCGATCTGTGGAAACGTGATCAGGAGTGCCGCCGCGACCACCAGCATGAGGACAAACGGGGGTGTTCCGCGTATGACCTCCATGTAGGGGCGCTTGAATATCGCGATCGCGGTGAATATGTCACAGCCGAACGGCGGCGTGGCCGATCCGATGGCCACCTGCAGGGTGATCAGGATACCCACCAGGACCGGGTCGAGGCCGGTGGCCTCCACCGCCGGCATGAAGATCGGCGTGAGCACCAGGATCACCACGATGGGGTCGACGAACATGCAGGCGACAAAGAACGCCACGCAGATCGCGATCAGCACGCCCACGGGCCCCGCGTCGTTGATGCCCGCCGCGCTCAGCACGGCATCGGGGATCTGGGCAAAGGAAATGATCCAGGAAAAGCCGTTGCCCGCGCCGACCAGGATGAACACCACCGCCGTGATCAGCCCCGTCGACTTGGCAATGGCCCAGATCTCGCGGGCCCGCAGCGAGCGGAAGATACCGAACTCGAGGATGAGCGCGTAGAGCACACAGGCCGCAGCGGCCTCGGTAGGGCTGAACACGCCGCCGTAGATACCGCCCACGATGATCACCGGAAAGCCCAGTGGCCAGAGCGCCATGCGGACCGCGGTCAGGCGCTCGCCCCAGCTCGACTTCTCCTCCGTGGGTACATCCTTGATGTAGGAGTAGATGATGCAATACACCGAGAACATCAGCAGGATCATCAACCCCGGGACGATGCCGGCCACGAACAGCTCGCTGATGGACGTCTCGGAGATGACGCCGTAGACGATCATGCCGATGCTCGGCGGGATCAGAAAGGCGATGTCGCTCGAGTTGATGATCAGCGCCAGCGTGAACGGATCCTTGTAACCGGCCTTGAGCATGCGTGGGCGCAGGGGAGAACCGATGGCGACTACCGTCGCCTGAGTGGAGCCCGAGACCGCGCCGAACAGCGTGCACGAGGCCGCAGTGCTGACCGCCAGCCCGCCCTTGATATGGCCGATAAAGCTCATGACCATGTTGATCAGCCGCTCGGCGGAGTTGCCCCGGGTCATGATATCGGCGGCGAGGATGAACATCGGTACCGCGATCAGCGACGCCGGCCGGATCCCGGCAAGCATCTGCTGGATCAGCGTCTCCATCTGCCCGAAGCCACCGAACATCATGGTAAAGCCGATGACCGCCCCGGCGATCAGCGGCACCATCATCGGGAATCCGAGCAGCAGCAGGAGCACCATGGCGCTGAACATGATGGCGGCCATGGTCTAGACCTCGGTTTCGGTGTCGCGGTAGCCGTCGACGACGACCGTGGACAGGTAGACGTCTTTCTCGCGAATGTTCTTAACGGCGGTGAGCAGATACTGGATACCGGTAATCCCGAATCCGAGCGGGACCCAGACGTAGGCGGTCCAGACCGGGAACCCGAGAGAGGGCAGAACCCGACCGCTGCCGTACACGTCGATGATGTAGCCGACCGAGAAGTACAGCAGGAAGAACATGGTCGCCGAGGTGATCAGCGAGATAAGGATCATCGCGATCTTGCGGCCTCCCACCGGAAAGGCGTCGTAAATCGCCGACATGCGGATATGGCGCCCGTGGCGGGCCGCGTAGCCGATCCCGGCAAACGTGATCAGGATGATGAGCACCCGGTTGATCTCGCCGGAAGCGGAAATGCTCTCGCCGAACACGAACCGGCCCACCACGTTGGCGACGGTGTTCGCGGCCATCAGCAGGACGCCCGAGGCGAGAATGAAGGCCTCGAGGCGGGATAGAAAGGTATCGAGGGTACCGAGTAGCCCCGGTAGGTCGGACCGATAGGACCGTTCCGCGGCTTCGTCTTCTGCGTTCATGCTCGGCCCGCCTCCGTAAGCTTTTGTATGTAGAGAGGGGCGGCCCGCGATGCCGGCCACCCCTAATGCTGACGCGATGTCAGGTTGCGGATCAGTCGGCCTTAACCGCCTGGAGGTCGGCCTTGAACTGCTCGAGCAGCCGCTCGCCAGCCTTGCCGGTCATCTCGAGGTAGGCCTTTTCGACCTGCGGCGCCTGGGCCTTGAAGGCCGCGATCTGCTCGTCGGTCAGCCGCGTGACCGTCACTTTGTCGGAGGCCTCGCGGATCTTTGCGAGCGACTCCTCGGCCAGCCCCTGGATATGCTCCATGGTGTGGTCGTAGGCCGCGTCGGACGCCTCGCGGATCAGCTGCTGCTCGCTGTCCGACAGGTCCTCGAAGAAGTCCTGGTTGGCCATGGAGGCGGTGACGAACCAGCCGTGACCGGTGAAGGTCAGGTGGGGAGACACCTCGTAGAGTTTGCCACCCTCGATCCAGAAGATCGGGTTTTCCTGGCCATCGATCACGCCGGTCTGCAGACCACCGTAGACCTCGCCCCAGGGCAGCGGCGTCGGACTGGCACCGAAGGCCTCGTAGGTCTCGGAGAGCAGCGGATTGGTCATCGTCCGGATCTTCTTGTTGTCGAAATCGGCCGGACTGGTGATCGGCTCGTCGGCGGTGACCACCATTTCGCCCTCGGGGTACATGTTCAGCAGCTCGAGATCATGCTCGGCATAAAGCTCGGGGAACATCTCGTTGATGGCCTTGCTCTCCTCGAAGAACTCGAGGACCGTCTGCTCGTCGGTGGGCAGCAGATAGGGCACGAAGAAAATCTGTGCCGGCGGCAGCCAGGCGCCGCTGAAGCCCGGTGACTGATTGACGAACTCGAGGATGCCGGACTGCGCCTGCTCCATGATGTCGTCGGACTCGCCGAGCTCGCCGAAGCGGTAGATCTCGAGCGAGTGATCGGAGTTGGCCTCGATGTAGTCCTTGAACGCCACGGCGTAGACGTCCTGGACGTCGCCCTCGTACTCCTCATGCGCATAGCGCCAGGTGTCGGCGAAGGCGGCCGTGGACAGGCCGAAGGCGAGCGCACCGATGGCGGTACGCGTAAAAAGCGCGGATGACCTCATAAATGAGTCTCCCTGTTGCTGTTTCGGGTGACGACAGAATGTCGCTCACTTGCCGATTACCAGCCGTCACTGATGTGACAGACGAGCCGAAACTAGCCTGCGCTGTTGACGGGGGTCAAGCCGGGGCAGTTTGCGCCAGAATGGCGCGAAAGATGCATCGGAAATGGTGCATTTAGCGTGAAATGCCTTATTCACGCGCCACCCGATCAAGATCGGTGCGCTGCGGAAAGTGTGGCCCGGCGCGGGCTCGCGACTGCATCCGCACCGTCGCCGTGGTGACGATCGGAAGTCGGCCAGTGAGCAGCATGGTGCGCTCGCGGGGGCCGTACGCCGTCGTCCAGCGCGTCGCCAACCGCAGTGCCTGGCGGATGAATGCACCGGCATAGGGCACTTTGAGCGGGTAGCCATAGGTCGCCTGCACACGCAGGAGCGTCGCATCCTGAATGTTGAGCCCGCTTTGGCGGCCGGGCCGGCGGGAGCGTCGGTCGAGATGACGGAACGGCAGATAGCGCCCGCCTTTGCGGTCGCGCACGGCGTGATCGTCGAATGCCTCGCGGGTGGGGTTGAGGATGCGCAGCCTGAGGTTGAGTCGTGCATCCGGCGTGGCCCGGATCAGAAACGCCGTCTCGAAATCGGCGGCATCGCGGCGGGAGAGATGCAACGGCACGATCGCCCGGGCAAAGGCGTTGCGCATCGGTGCCATGCGGGCCTCGTTGACGGCCCCGGCCCGGGCCGCCATCAGCGTGGCGTGATCGATCACCGCCCGCGCCTGGTGGACGAGCGCCCACTGGGTAACCGACAGCCCCAGTACCAGCACCACCGGCAGGGCGATCACCGTCTCCAGCATGATGCTGCCGGTGAATCGCCGCCCGGCCGTTCGGTGGGGACGCATTAGTCCAGCCTATGAACCGCAGAATGATCAGTTTGCGGACGTATCCCGGCAGTTCGCGGGGGCGTATTTCGAGTAGAGGCCGTTGGTGCCGGGTATGATGCAATTCCATTTTATGGCGCCAGCGTCTGAGGCGGTGGGGACGAACGCCAGAGTATTGCGGTCGGTCTCCGTACTGTCTTTACCACCCGTGACAGCATCCAGGAAGACCACGTTAATGACTCCCCCTCCGGTACCCGCAATTGCCATTGATTTGATGACATCGGTCGAATAGTCCGTCGCGGCGCCTAACCCCGCGTCAGAGCTGCTTCCGGGAAACTCCCCTTTGGCATAGTAATAATCCGCCACGCTGGTCTTGGCCGCGCCGGCGGCGGCGATGCCCTCGGTGACCTTCGCCCGGGTGGTGTAGTCGGAATAGGCCGGGACGGCGACGGCGGCGAGGATGCCGACGATCGCCACCACGATCATGAGCTCGATGAGCGTGAAGCCCTTCTGTTGTCTGCGCATGGGATAACCTCCGTTGGATTGCGCTGGCCGGGGTGCGGCCTGCGGGTCCATTCAGCCGGAGATTCACGGACCGCGTCCGGGGCATGCGTCACAGAATCGAGACCTCGACGCGGCTTTTGAATCGCCTCGATGAATCGTGGAGAATAAGGCCACTTTTACAGGAGGAGGCGGAGCGCCCATGAACCTTCACGAATTTCAGGCGAAGCATATCTTCAGCCAGTTCGGCATCCCGATTCCGAGGGGTTTCGTGGCCCGCTCCGCCGCCGAGGCCCGCACCGCGGGCGAAGAGCTCGGCGGATCGGTCCAGGTGGTCAAGGCGCAGGTCCATGCCGGCGGCCGCGGCAAGGCCGGTGGCGTCAAGCTCGCCAAGAGCATCGACGAGGTGGGCGAGTACACCGAGGCCATGCTCGGGACCCGCCTTGTCACCCATCAGACCGACGAGCACGGCCTGCCCATCAACGCGGTAATGATCGAGGAAGGCCTCGACATTGCCCGCGAGCTCTACCTGGGCGCGGTGGTCGATCGGGCCAGCAAGCGGGTCGTATTCATGGGCTCCGCCGCCGGCGGCATGGACATCGAGGAAGTGGCCGCCACCGAGCCCGAGAAGATCTCCACCGTGCGGGTCAATCCGGTGGCCGGTCTGCAGCCCTACCAGTGCCGGCAGATGGGGTTTGCGCTGGGCCTCAGTCCGGTTCAGATCAAGCAGCTCACGCAGATCATGCAGGGGCTCTACCGCTGCTTCGAGGCGCGCGACCTGAGCCTCATCGAGATCAACCCGCTGATCGTCACTGCCGATGACACGCTGCTCGCGCTCGATGCCAAGATCAACGTCGATGACAACGCCATCGAGATCAACCGCCAGCCCGAGATCGCCGATATGCGCGATCTCAGCCAGGAAGACGAGACCGAGGTCCAGGCCGCCGAACACGGGCTCAACTACATCACCCTCGACGGCAATATCGGCTGCATGGTCAACGGCGCCGGCCTCGCCATGGCGACGATGGACGTGATCAAGCTCCACGGTGGCGAGCCCGCCAACTTCCTCGACGTCGGTGGCGGCACCAACAAGGAGCGCGTCACCGAGGCGTTCAAGATCATCTCCGCCAGTCCCGACGTGCAGGGCATCCTGGTGAACATCTTCGGCGGCATCGTCCGCTGCGACATGATCGCCGAGGGCGTGATCGCCGCCGTCAAGGAGGTGGGCGTGAACGTGCCGGTGGTGGTGCGGCTCGAGGGCACCAACGTCGAGCAGGGCAAGCGGCTACTGGCCGAGAGCGGCCTCGACATCATCCCCGCCGACGATCTTACCGACGGCGCAGACAAGGTGGTCGGCGCGGTCAGCGCCTGATCCCGTTACCCGGACAGCAGACGAGGAATTCACATGAGTATTCTGGTGGACAAACGCACCAAGGTCATTGTCCAGGGCTTCACCGGGAAGCAGGGCACCTTCCACGCCGAGCAGTGCATTGCCTACGGCACCAACATCGTCGGCGGCACCACGCCGGGCCGTGGCGGGGAGACGCATCTCGATCGCCCGGTGTTCAATACGGTGCGTGACGCCGTGGACGGCACCGGCGCCGATGCCTCGATGATCTACGTACCGGCCGCCTTCGCCGCCGACGCGATCCTCGAGGCCGCCGAGGCGGGCATCAAGGTCATCGCCTGCATCACCGAGGGCATCCCGGTGCTCGACATGCTCAAGGTCAAGGCGGCGCTGGACTTCTACGACGCGACGCTGATCGGCCCCAACTGCCCCGGCATCATCACGCCGGATCAGTGCAAGATCGGCATCATGCCGGGCCATATCCACATGGCCGGATCGATCGGGATCGTCTCGCGCTCGGGGACGCTGACCTACGAGGCGGTCAAGCAGACCACCGATATCGGCATGGGCCAGAGCACCTGCGTGGGCATCGGCGGCGACCCGATCCAGGGCATGAGCTTCGTCGACGTCATCTCGCGCTTCGAGGCCGATCGCCACACCAAGGGCATCGTCATGGTGGGCGAGATCGGTGGCACCGCCGAGGAAGAGGCCGCGGAGTACATCCAGGCCCATGTCCGCAAGCCGGTGGTGGCCTACATCGCCGGTGTCACGGCGCCCCCGGGCAAGCGCATGGGGCATGCCGGCGCGATCATCAGCGGTGGCAAGGGCACCGCCGACGACAAGTTCGGTGCGCTCGAGCGGGCCGGTGTGGCCACCGTGCGCTCGCCGGCCGAGATCGGTCAGCGGGTGAGCGATGCCTTCACCGGCTGACGCATGAACGATCGCCTGCGATTCGCGATGGCCCAGCTCAATCTCCTCGTCGGAGATGTGGCGGGGAACACCGATGCCGTGATCGAGGCCGCGACCGAGGCCCGCGACCGGCTGGGCGCGCGGCTGGTGTGTTTCCCGGAGCTCACGCTCACCGGGTATCCGCCGGACGACCTGCTGCTGCGCTCGGATTTCATCACCGCCGTGGAGGAGGGTCTCGAGCGAATCGCCACCGCCACCCGCGGCATCACGGTGATCGTCGGCGCCCCGCAGCTCGCGGACGGCCATCTCTACAACGCCGCCTGCGTCATCCGTGACGGCGCGGTGGTCGATCATTACGCCAAGCAGGAGCTGCCGACCTACGGCGTGTTCGACGACCTGCGCTATTTCACGCCGGGCACCTCGCCCTGCGTGGTGGACGTGGACGGCTGCCGGGTCGGCGTCACCATCTGCGAAGACGCCTGGCATCGCGGCCCGGTGAACCAGGCGGCGGATGCCGGCGCGGATGTGGTCGTCAACCTCAACGCCTCGCCGTTCGATCACTACAAGAGCGCCGCCCGGGAATCGGTGCTGCGCGACCGCGTCGCCGAGACCGGCCTGCCGATCCTCTACTGCAACATGGCCGGCGGTCAGGACGAGGTCGTCTACGACGGCGGCTCCTGCGCCTTCGACGGCGAGGGCGACCTGATGGCGCGCGCGCCGCATTTCGACACGGGGCTGTACCCGGTGGACATGGAGCGCATCCACGGCCGCTGGACCCCGCTGGAGGGGGCGATCGAGCCATCGCTCTCCGCCGAGGCGGTGGTCTACGAGGCGCTGGTCTGGGGCGTGCGTGACTACGTCGAGAAGAATGGCTTCCCGAGCGTCGTCATCGGCCTCTCCGGAGGGATCGACTCGGCACTGGTGACCTGTGTCGCCGCCGATGCCCTGGGCCCGGAGCGGGTGCACTGCCTGATGATGCCCACGCGCTACACCGCCGACATGAGCCGGACCGACGCCGCTGCCCTCGCCGAGGCGCTGGGCGTGCGCTACGACACGGTGCCCATCGAATCGGTGTTCGACGGTTTCCGCGAGACCCTCGAGCCGATCTTCGGTGACCGGCCGGCGGATGTCACCGAGGAGAACCTCCAGTCACGGATCCGCGGGACGCTGCTGATGGCCGTGTCCAACAAGCTCGGCGGCCTGGTGCTCGCACCGGGCAACAAGAGCGAGATGGCGGTGGGCTATTCCACGCTCTACGGCGACATGGTGGGCGGGTTCTCGCCGCTCAAGGATATCTTCAAGACCGAGGCCTACCGCCTGGCCGCCTATCGCAATGCCCAGGAACCGGTCATCCCGGAGCGGATTCTTACCCGCGCGCCGAGTGCCGAGCTCGCGCCGGATCAGAAAGATAGCGACAGCCTGCCGGATTACGCCGAGCTCGACAGCATTCTGGCGGGTTATGTCGAGGATGACGCCGGGATCGACGATCTCGTCGCGCAGGGCCACGACCGCGAGACGGTCCTGAAGGTCGTTAAACTGCTCCATCGCAATGAATACAAGCGCCGTCAGTCGGCGCCGGGCGTCAAAGTGACGACCAAGGCCTTCGGCCGTGACCGGCGCTATCCCATCACGTCCGGATTCGGTCGTCAGTCGCACTGACCGATCGCCTGATACACTCACGCCTCCACGAATTAGCGGAGAAGACTGGATGAAGAAAATCGAGGCCATCATCAAGCCGTTCAAGCTTGATGACGTGCGCGAGGCCATTGCCGAGGTCGGTATCACCGGCATGACGGTCACCGAGGTCAAGGGATTCGGCCGCCAGAAGGGCCACACCGAGCTCTACCGGGGCGCGGAATACGTGGTGGATTTCCTGCCCAAGATGCGCGTGGAGGTGGTGGTCCCCGACGACCAGGTCGAGCGGGTGGTGGAGTCCATCGTCGGCGCCGCGAACACCGGCAAGATCGGCGACGGCAAGGTGTTCGTCTCGCCCGTGGAGCAGGCGATCCGGATTCGCACCAGCGATAGCGGCGACCAGGCGCTCTAGCGCCCGACCGCCTAGAATCCGCCGGTCGGGGAGCCCATACCGCCGCTCCCCATGCCTCCACCGCTGGGGGCGCCTCCCGACTCGGGCGCCGGCGGGACTTCCGTCGTTTCCTCCTCATAGAGGGTAGGCGTCTCCGGTACGTCGCCATCGTCGGTCGCCGGTCGTTGATCGCGGACGGCGACCACACCCTCGGCCAGATCATCGAGTTCGAGCGCCCGGTAGGCGTCGATCAGCAGATCCATGGCCGGCTCGACGGCGGCGGTCCCGTCGAACGCCTCGATGACCGTAATGGCGCGCTGGGCAGCGGCGACCCAGGCGTCGCGGTCGGCGTAGAACCGCGCCACGCTCAGCTGATACCGCGCGCCGTCCTCGTAGAGGGCGTCAATGCGGGCCTGAGCGTCGTCGGCATAGTCGCTGTCGGGGTAATCCTCCACCAGCGTCGAATAGGCCTGGAATGCCTGCCGACGCGGGACCGGGTCGCGCAGCGTCGAGTCGACACCCACCCAGTCCTTGACCGCGCTGTTGTTCTTCTCCTCGAGTGCAAGGCCCTGCATGTACCAGGTATAGGGCACGGCCTTGTGACGGGGGTTGATGCGCCGGAAGCGCTCGGCGGCGGCGACGGTGGAGGCCACTTCGCCGACCTTGTAGTAGGCGTGGATGATGTTGAGCTGTGCTTGGGTGGCGTAGAGCCCGAAGGGGAATTGCGCCTGCAGGGTCTCCAGCTCGGAGATGGCGGTCTCCCAGTCGCTGCGGTCGGCTGCGTTCTCCGCCGCCTCGTATAGCGCCGCGGCCTCGGCACTGCCGAGCCGGCTATCGTTATCGCCGTTGCTGGCGCAGCCCCCAAGCAGGCCGCCAAGCAGTAGAATCGCGAAAAGGCGTTTCATCGCATCCTTATCCAAGCCATGTTTACCCTTCCAGTCTAGAGAAAACCACGAGTGTCGCCCAGTATGAATGAGCAGTCAGCCAGCCGGATCGAGCGTGAGGCGACGGTGCCCGAGGCCGCCGCGGGCCGCCGGCTCGACGCCGTGCTCGCCGAGCTTTTCCCGGAATTCTCCCGCTCGCGGCTGCAGCGCTGGCTGCGCGACGGCGAGCTGACCGTCAACGGCGACTCGCCCCGCGGGCGCACGGCAGTCAAGGGCGGCGAGCGGATCTCCCTCGCCGCCACCCAGTCCGAGGAGGGCGTCGTCACCGCCGAGCCCATCCCGCTCGACATCGTCCACGAGGACGAGTCGATCCTGGTGATCAACAAGCCCGCCGGCCTGGTGGTGCATCCCGGCGCGGGAAACGCCGACGGGACGTTGCAGAACGCGCTGCTCCATCACGACGCGGATCTGGGCGGACTGCCCCGCGGCGGGATCGTGCATCGCCTGGATCGCGACACCACCGGGCTGATGGTGGTGGCGAAGACCCTCGCCGCGCATACCCACCTGGTCGAGCAGCTCCAGGCCCGCAGCGTGGGCCGTGAGTACCTGGCCCTGGTCGGCGGGACGTTCACCGCCGGCGGCCGTGTCGATGCGCCCGTTGGCCGCCACCCGCGCGATCGGCTGCGCATGGCCGTGCGCGAGGCGAGGGACAACAACGGCGATCTGATCGGCACCAATGTCAAACCTGCCGTAACCCATTATCGGATTGAGGAGCGCTTCCCCGCGCACACGCTGCTGCGCTGCAAGCTCGAGACGGGGCGGACTCACCAGATCCGCGTCCACATGGCCCATATCCATCACCGCATCGTGGGGGATCCGCTGTATGGCGGGCGGCTGGGCCTGCCCGGCGGGATGGACGAAATGCCGGCACCCGACGGCGAGTGGCCGCCGCGTCGGCCGGACGGCCCGCCGCCCACGGTGGGTGACTGCCTGCGGCGCTTCCACCGCCAGGCCCTGCATGCCGAGACACTGGCGCTGGTCCATCCGGCGAGCGGCGAGACCCTGCGCTGGACCGTCTCACCCCCGGACGACTTCGCCGCGCTGCTGGCGGCACTGCGGGTCCACCGCGATCAGGTGGCGGCGGAGGCAGAGGGCGACGGGCGTTGGCGGCCGTGAGAGCAGGGGCCGGCCTTTCCATCCGGCGGCCGGACTGGTCGGCACCGGTAACCGCCGGCTTTACGACCCGCCACGGCGGCGTCAGCCGACCGCCCTGGGACAGCCTTAACCTCGCGACGCACGTCGGTGACGACCCGCAGGTGGTTGCCGAAAATCGTCGTCGCCTGGTCGAGCGGGCCGGGCTGCCTGAAGAACCCCGCTGGCTCCGACAGATCCACGGCAACCGCGTGGTCCACGCCCGTGATGTGGAGCGTGATGTCACCGAGGCCGATGCCGTGTGGACCGATCAGCCCGGACAGGTCTGCGCGGTCCTGGTGGCCGACTGCGTCCCCATCCTGTTAGCGGCCGCGGACGGCTCGTGTGTGGCCGCCGTGCATGCCGGTTGGCGGGGGCTGGCCGCCGGCGTGATCCCGGCGGCGATTGCCGCGCTACCCGTCGAGCCGGACCGGCTCTGCGCCAGTGTCGGGCCCTGCATCGGTGAAGACGCCTACGAAGTGGGTGGCGAGGTCATTGAGCAGTTGAGGGCGGGGGGCGTGGTGCCCGAGTACCGCGCGGCGGTGGAGGCGAGCAGCGCCGAGGCGAGCGGCGCGGACGCCGGGGAGGCGTTGGGTTCGAAGCCGGACCGCTATCACCTCGATCTGACCGCCACAACGCTCGCGATCCTGAAGGACTGCGGCGTGGGCGCCGCCACGGCGACGGGGCTTTGCACGTATGCGGATACGGAGAACAGCTATTCCTATCGGCGTGATGGCGCGACGGGGCGGTTGGCGGGGTTTGTGGTTAAGAACGGATGAGATTCATTAGTCCTTGCAAATCTCAGGCACATACCCCATATCAATAATCAAGAGTAAATACCGGTTATTGAAGGAGTCTGCACCATGCGTACGGACAAACTGACGACGAAATTCCAGATGGCCCTCGCGGATGCGCAATCCCTCGCGGTGGGCCGTGACAATCAGATGATCGAGCCCGAGCACCTCACACTCGCCATGCTCGACCAGGAGGGCGGCGGTGTCCGCCATCTGCTCCAGCAGGCCGGCGTCAACGTCAACCTGCTGCGCTCGCAGCTCGGCAATGCCGTGGACCGGCTGCCGACGGTCACCGGTGACGGCGGCGAGGTGCATGTCAGCAACGACCTGAACCGCCTGCTCAACCTGACTGACAAGCGCGCGCAAAAGCGCGGCGACAGCTACGTCTCCAGCGAGCTGTTCCTGCTCGCGGCGCTCGAGGATGGCAAGACCCGGCTGGGCGAGGCGCTCAAGCAGGCCGGTGGCAACAAGGCCGCCCTCGAACAGGCGATCGACACCACCCGTGGCGGCGAGAACGTCGACGACCCCAATGCCGAGGACCAGCGCCAGGCGCTCGAGAAGTACACCATCGATGTGACCGAGCGCGCCGAGCAGGGCAAGCTCGATCCGGTGATCGGCCGCGACGAGGAGATCCGCCGGACCATCCAGGTCCTGCAGCGCCGCACCAAGAACAACCCGGTGCTGATCGGCGAGCCGGGTGTAGGCAAGACCGCCATCGTCGAGGGACTGGCGCTGCGCATCGTCAATCACGAGGTGCCCGAGGCGCTGAAGGAAAAGCGGGTGCTCTCGCTGGACATGGCCGCCATGGTCGCCGGGGCCAAGTACCGCGGCGAGTTCGAGGAACGCATGAAGGGCGTGCTCAAGGACCTCGCCAAGCAGGAAGGCGAGATCATCCTCTTTATCGACGAGATCCACACCATCGTCGGTGCCGGCAAGGCCGAGGGCTCAATGGATGCGGGCAATATGCTCAAACCCGCGCTGGCCCGCGGCGAGCTGCACTGCATCGGTGCCACCACGCTGGATGAGTACCGGACCAACATCGAAAAGGATGCCGCCCTGGAGCGCCGCTTCCAGAAGGTGCTGGTGGACGAGCCGAGTGTCGAGGACACGGTGGCGATCCTGCGCGGACTGAAGGAGCGCTACGAGGTGCATCACGGCGTCGAGATCACCGACCCGGCGATCGTCTCGGCGGCGACGCTCTCGCAGCGCTATATCACCGACCGCAAGCTGCCGGACAAGGCCATCGATCTGATCGACGAGGCCGCCAGTCGCATCCGTATCGAGATCGACTCCAAGCCCGAGTCCATGGATCGGCTCGAGCGTCGGCTCATCCAGCTCAAGATCGAGCGCGAGGCGCTGAACAAGGAGGCGGACGAGGCCTCGAAGAAGCGCCTTGCCACGCTTGAGCAGGAGATCAGCGACATCGAGCACGAGTACCAGGAGCTCGAGTCGGTCTGGAACAGCGAGAAGGCCGCCGTCGAGGGCACCACCGGGCTCAAGGAGGCCCTGGAGCAGGCCCGCCAGGAGCTCGAGACGGCGCGCCGCGCCAGTGACCTGACCCGCATGTCCGAGCTGCAGTACGGCCGGATCCCCGAGCTCGAAAAGCAGCTCGAGACGGCCTCGCAGGCCGAAGGGCATCAGGAGATGCAGCTGCTGCGCAATTCGGTGACCGACGAGGAGGTGGCCGAGGTGGTCTCGAAGTGGACCGGGATCCCGGTCACGAAGATGCTCGAGGGCGAGCGTGACAAGCTGCTGCGCATGGAAGAGGGCCTCGGCGATCGTGTGATTGGCCAGTCCGAGGCGGTCAAGGCGGTATCCGATGCCATCCGTCGCTCGCGGGCCGGGCTGTCCGACCCCAACCGTCCCAACGGCTCGTTCCTGTTCCTCGGCCCGACGGGTGTGGGCAAGACCGAGCTCTGCAAGGCGCTGGCGAGCTTCCTCTTCGATACCGAGGACGCGATGGTGCGCATCGATATGTCGGAGTTCATGGAAAAGCATTCCGTGGCGCGGCTGATCGGGGCGCCCCCGGGCTACGTCGGCTATGAAGAGGGCGGCTATCTGACCGAGGCCGTGCGCCGTAAGCCGTATTCGGTGCTGCTGCTCGACGAGGTCGAGAAGGCCCATGCGGATGTGTTCAACATCCTGCTGCAGGTGCTCGATGATGGGCGGTTGACCGACAGTCATGGCCGGACGGTGGATTTCCGTAACACCGTGATCGTGATGACCTCGAACCTCGGCTCGCATCTCATCCAGTCGCATGCCGGTGAGGCGCAGTACGAGGAGATGAAGCGCGAGGTGATGGGCGTGGTCGGCCAGCACTTCCGGCCCGAGTTCATCAACCGTGTCGATGACGTGGTGGTGTTCCATCCGCTGGAGCGCGAGCAGATTCGCCGGATCACCGAGGTGCAGGCACGGTATCTGTCCGAGCGGCTGCAGGATCGGGATATGACCCTGGAGCTGACGGATGCGGCGCTGGATGTGATCGGCGAGGCCGGGTTCGACCCGATGTATGGTGCCCGGCCGCTGAAGCGGGTGCTCCAGCAGCGGGTCGAGAACCTGCTCGCCCAGCGCATCCTTGCCGGTGATTTCCAGCCCGGCGATCGGATCCGGGTGGATGCGGCTTCGGCGGGTGATGACGTTGCGGCTGGCGGCGCCGATGGCGAGAGCCGTGGCGGGCTGACGCTCGAGCGCGTCACGGAGCCAGTGGCGGCTTAAACCTGGCGAATACGGAGTGCGGGTCAGGTTTTGTCATGTATTCCTGACTCCTTGCACATCCCCTATACACACTGATCGGTACGTATTGGGGGTGTGCAAGCGCTTGGGGAGAGATATCAACTCCCTGGATCGACGGCCAACGGAATTAGCGGAGTGCAGCTGCGGGTTTTCAGAGCCACCCGACCTAGCCGTTCACCCAGCGAATGACTGTATCCAGGGCCCGGGTCGGCAGGATTCGCCGCAGTGCCTTGAATACGTGGGTGGGGACGGTGACGTGGTAGCGGGGCTTCGGCCTCGTGGATTCGACGGCCTTGCGCAGCTTGCGGGCGACGGCGTCGGCGCCGAGCGTGAACGGCGGGTCGCCCTCGCTCTCGAGGCGATCGATCACGCCCTGGTAGGTAACCTCGTGGGGACTGGTCGCGGGATCGATCCATCGGTCGAATTTTTTGCGGCCAGTGGTGCGGAATTCGCTGGTAACCGGGCCGGTCTGGATGAGGATCGCCTCGACGCCACTGCCGCGCAGTTCCTGGCGCAGGGTGTCGGTCAGGCCCTCCAGGGCGTATTTGGAGGCGTTATAGGCGCCGCGCCAGGGCAGGCCGATAAAGCCGAGAACCGAGCTGTGCTGGACGATACGGCCGTGACCCCGGGCGCGCATTGCGGGTAGCACGGCACGAATGACCGCCTGGGCGCCGAAGACATTGGTCTCGAACTGCTCGCGAAGGGCCTCCCGCGGCAGGTCCTCGACGGCCCCGGGCTGGCCGAAACCGGCATTGTTGAAAACCGCATCGATTCGGCCGCTGGTGCGACCGAGCAGGGTATCGACAGCGCGTTGAATGCTGGTGTCGTTATCTACGTCCAGGGGCAGTGCGTCGTGGAGACCGGCGTTTTTAAGCGCCTCGACGTCCTCCGGCTGACGGGCGGTGGCGAATACCCGCCAGCCGTGTTGTTGCATGGCGAATGCGCAGTGCCTGCCGATACCGGTGGAGCAGCCGGTGATCAGGATGACCGGGGGATTGGTGAGGTTGGAATCGGTGGCCAAGTCGTTGGTGGTCGGAGAGTTGGCGCCCTCGCGCTGACCGTCGCGCTCTGGTTTTGTCATCGTTTTCCAATCCCTCGCACACTCGCAACCCACATCGTTTTTACACATTCGCTATACACACTGATCGATACGTATTGGGCGTGTGCAAGCGCTCGGAGAGAGGTATCAAATCCTTACTTGTCGTCAGGCCCTCTCTATACCCTCCAACCGCAGATCATTCCCCGTAATCATCTCGCCGCCGCCAGCCGTCACCCGCACGGTGTTGCTCAGGCCGATCCCCCATTCCCCGGGGATGCGGAGCATCAGGGGCAGGTGGAAGACCATGTTCTCCTCGAACTCGCGCTCCACGCCCCGGGCGATGAAGCCGGATCCCTCCACCCACGAGGGCGGGAACTGCAATCCGACGGTATAGCCATAGACCCCTGAAAAGAACGCTCGATCGGCCATGGGTGCGAGGGCGGCATCGGCGGCGGCCGCGGCCTGATCCATGGTGACGCCGGGGCGCATGTGCTCCAGCAGGGCCGCGTGGATGGCGCGGATCGTCTCCACCGTCCGCTGCATCTCATCGGTCACCGGCCCCGCCACCCGAGTGCGCATCATCGGCGCCGTGTAGCGCTGATACGCCGAGCCGAACTCGAGGAATACCGGATCACCCGACGCCACCGTATATCGCTGATGGTTGCAGTGGATCACGCTGGAGCGCCAGCCCGCCGTGACGATCGGCTGCAGGCTCATGAACTCGCTCCCCTCGGCGATCAGGGCCGCTGCACCGGCCGCGGCCAGCTGCTGGTCGGTGACGCCGGGGGCGATCAGCGCCTCGGCCGCGGCGATACCGGCCTCGGTGATCCGCGCGCTCTCGCGCAACACCGCGATCTCGGCATCGCTTTTCACGATCCGGACCGCATCCACCAGCCCCGAGGCGTCGACGAGGGATTGATCGGGCAGCGCCGTCGCCAGTCCGTCGCGAAACCCGCAGCGCAGCGCCGGTCCCCAGTTGTCCGTCCCGATACGGCCCGTCAGCCCCAGATCGGCGATGATCCCGGCCATCTGTCCCACGGCGCCGTCCGCGCCCTCCCAGCGATAGCCGAAGACCGCATCCACCCGGGCCGTGGTCACCGCCGGGCCGGTCTCGATCGACGGGACCTGCAGGACCGCCTGGCCCGGTGGGTTGCCCCCGACCGTCAGCAACAGCGCGGTATGCACGGACACCTCGAAGGTGTTGTAGCCGGTGAGGTAGCCGATATCCGCCGCGTCGGTGACCAGTAACCCGTCCAGGCCGGCCACCGTCATGCGCTGCACAACGGCCTGGCGGCGCCGATCGTATTCGGCGTCATCAAACGGCCGAGTTAGCGAACCGACGCGTTCGGCAAGTACCTCGCGATAGCGATTGAAATCCATGGGTCGTCTCGCCTTATTTGTCGCCGTAGAACATTGCTTCGATGGTTGACCGATTCCGGTTATCGAAACCAGTCGGCACCTGAAATTTACCTTTGCCGAGCCCTAAACGTCGCGGCTCGCAATCGCAGCCGCGCCCGACGAGTCGGTCATCCTTTCCCGACTCCTCACACACTCGTCACCCACATCGTTTTTACGCATCCCCTATACACACTGATCAATACGTATTGGGGGTGTGCGAGCAGTCGGGAAGAGGTATCACATCCCTTGAATTGCCTGCCGGATCCCCCAATTTGTCCGCCCATGCGCTCCAGGGTCCGGGCGTTTGCCTCGCCGGCCCGTCTCAACGCCGTCCCGATGTGCGACGTCTCCGCGACGGTCGTCCAGAAAACAATCGCTGCCTCGGCCGCCGCTTGCCAGTCGGCGAACTCGCCGGGTTGTGGCATCGGTGGATCGAAGTCCGGCTCACGGATCTCGCCGCTCGTCAGTGGCGCATAGGCCATCGGCAGCATGTCGTAGGCCGGCGTTGGCTCAAAGCGGGGCTGGCCTTGCCGTTGCTCGTCAGCCGCGACGGCCCGAAAGGCCAAGTTCCCCGGGTGCATATCGGAATTGGCGATCATCTGTCCGAACCACCACTGCCGGCTCACCGCCGCGCATCCCGCCGCATCCAGCCAGCCATGGCGATGCAATGCCGCAATCTCCACACGCCAGTCGTGACTGAACAGGCCCACCAGCGCCGGATCGATCGCTGCGAGGGTCGAGACCGGACGGCGTCCGAAGGCGCCCTGCCGATCGAATCGCTCGATCTCGAAGAAACGCCGCGAGTCGGTATCAATGACCCTCGTTTGCGACGCACTGACTCCCGCTATCCCGGCCAGCGCTCGTGATGCCAGATGCTCGCAGTAGAGCAGATCCCGCCAGCGCTGCACCACGGCCGACCCATCGTCGGGCGCGGAGAACTTGACGATAACCGGCGTTGGCGCACCGGTCTCGGGATCCGTGCACCAGGTCGTGAACTTGGGGAATTCGCCACCGACACCGGATGCGGGCAGGGTTTCGGCCATGGCCTGCCTGGCGAGCGCCGGGTAATCCGCCTGCCGGTCCCACACGGCTACAGGCGGCTCACCCCCGACGCGCTCCCGGTACCAGCGCTCGATGGATGCCTGTCCCACCACCAGGTCGCCGGGCAGATCGGCGCCGTGCCGGCCGATGACCCGCAGGATATCGTCATCACTCCACAAGGTCGGATTGGCGGGAATCGGCAACGTATCCGAAAGTGCCCGGGCATAACGACGCCCGATGTAGCCCTGCGGCCGCATATCGAGGATCGGATAGGGCAGGCTTTCCCACCAGCCATCGCGCTGCGCCTCATCCACCGGCCAGCCCAGGGCCTGCAGGTCGAAATGACAGCCCTCGGGTGCGATCGGTGTGAGCGTCCCGGCGTCATGGGCCCGGCCCTCGGCATCGATGCGCATGACCGGGAGCGACGTCTCCTCGATGCCAGCGACCGACCGTCGCAGGGCGTAGCGGCGGCGCGATGCCTGTCCGCTCTGTAGCCAGCCATCGGGATGGGCCTTGAGGTGGCGGTGCAGGGTGGCGAGGCTGACGCCCAGATCGCGGGCTAGGCGAGGGCCACTCACCGGTCCCTGCGCCTGCAAGATCTGCGCGACTCGAGACCACTGAATGCGTGATGGACGCGTCATTCAAACCGCCGTTATGCAATAGTTAATGCAATGATCTTATCGCCTAAGAACAGAGAGTTGCCACTATTGAGCGCATGAACTGCAATGGTTTGCGACGCTGCCTATGCCAACAACACCGCCACCAGCCCGGTAATAAACACCCCGTCGAACGTCCCCGCGCCGCCGATCGACGCCAGCGGCGAGCCCAGGCCGCGGACATCGCGCAGGCGCAGGGCATCGGCTCCCAGCAGCACACCCAGCGTCCCGCCGATGTAGGCCAGGGGAGCGCTGTTCTCCGGGGCCAGCGTTACCGCCGTGATTGCCGCGCTTATCGGCGCGATGAAGATCGGCATCCCGATCCCGACTCCGCTGATGGGCCGGCTGAATCCGTAACAGACCCCGGTCTGGATGGCGATGGCGGCGAGGACCGTCAGCGGCGCCAGCGGGTTGTGGTTGAGCAGATACACCGAGAACGCCACCGGGATGATGCCGCCGCCGACGTTCACCGCGATCAGGACCTTCTTTGGGTCGAGCTTACGAGCCATGGCCGCCATCCAGCGCATGCGCTCCGCCCAGCGCGGGTCGGGCTCGCGAGTGGCGTCGACGGTGAACAGCGGCAGATTGATGCCGCTGCCGACCAGCGATGTGATCAGCAGCAGCATCGCCGAGCCCTGCGACAGCCCCAGCTTGTCGAAGGCGATCGTCACCACGCCGATCTGGACGAACACGAACAGCAGGGTGGCGAGGAAGATGGCGGCGAGTATCTGAAGGGGCACGGACAGACTCCTTAGGGCCCAAAACCGGCTATCATGTGCGCATTGGACAGATGACAGGAGGCAGTAGCATGCCGATTTACGAATACGTTTGCGATGATTGCGGCCACGAGCTCGAAGCGCTGCAGGGCATGAGCGATGCCATGCTCACCGATTGCCCCGACTGTGGTCACGCCGCCCTGCGGCGCAAGATCTCCGCCGCGGCGTTCCGTCTCAAGGGCAGCGGCTGGTACGAGACGGACTTCAAGAAGGAAAACCGCCGCAACATCGCGGGCGACCAGTCGTCCGGCAGTAACGACGCCAGCAAGGACAACAGCAAGGGCACGGGCAAGGCAGCCGGCAACGCGAACGCCTCCGGGAAGGGCGAAGGCGGCGGTAAGGCGTCGGGGCAGGCCTCGGGCAAGCAGGCCAGCAACACCAAAGACAGCTGATTCACACCGGCCTCGCCGTCTCCGCGCGGCTTGCCTGCCCCCGCCCCACCACTTAACATTTCAACGCTTTGGCTTATCGACTAACAGGCGGTCCATCCCCTATGCGCACCCATTACTGCGGCGACGTCACCGAGGCCCTGCTCGATCAGGATGTGGAAATCTGCGGCTGGGTGCACCGGCGGCGGGATCACGGCGGGGTCATCTTCATCGACCTGCGCGATCGCGAGGGCCGGCTGCAGGTGGTGTTCGACCCGGATCGGGAAGAGGCGTTTGCCAGCGCCGACCGGGCCCGGCCCGAGTGGGTGCTGCGCATCACAGGCCGCGTCCGTCGCCGCCCGGCGGGCACCGCCAACAACAACCTCGGCTCGGGACAGGTCGAGGTGCTCGCCCACGAGATCGAGGTGCTCAACGAGGCGAAGACGCCGCCCTTCCAGCTCGATGACACCGACGTCGGCGAGGACGTACGCCTGCGCCATCGCTACATGGACCTGCGCCGCCCGGCGATGCAGCAGCACCTGGTGACCCGCGCCCGGGTGACGAGCTTCATGCACCGCTTCCTCGATGGCTACGGCTTTCTCGATATCGAGACGCCCATGCTCACCCGCGCCACGCCGGAAGGGGCCCGTGACTTCCTGGTGCCCAGTCGCCTGCATGCGGGCAGCTTCTATGCGCTGCCGCAGTCGCCGCAGCTCTTCAAGCAGCTGCTGATGATGTCGGGGCTCGATCGCTACTACCAGATCGTGCGCTGCTTCCGCGACGAGGACCTGCGCGCCGACCGTCAGCCCGAGTTCACCCAGCTCGATGTCGAGACCTCGTTCATGGACGAGGGCGAGATCACGGAGCTGATGGAGCAGATGGTCCGCGAGCTGATGCATGACGTCGCCGGCGTTAACCTGCCGGACAGCTTCCCGCGGATGACCTATGACGAGGCCATCGAGCGCTTCGGCATCGACCGGCCGGATCTGCGTATCCCCATGGAGCTGGTGACGGTCAGTGATCTGCTGACCGACGTCGATTTCAAGGTGTTCGCCGGTCCGGCGCGGGATCCGCGCGGCCGGGTGGCGGCGCTGCGCGTGCCGGGCGGGGCGTCGCTCACCCGCAAGCAGATCGACGAGTACACCGACTTTGTGGGGCGCTACGGCGCGAAGGGCCTCGCCTATATCAAGGTCAACGACCCGACCGCCGGCGTCGAGGGCCTGCAGAGCCCGATCCTCAAGTTCCTCCCGGAGTCCGTCGTGACGGACATCCTCGCCCGGACCGGTGCCGCGGCGGGGGATCTGATCTTCTTCGGCGCCGACCGGGCGAAAGTGGTCAACGAGTCGCTGGCGGCCCTGCGCGTGCGCCTAGGCCATGACCTGGAGCTGATCGAGGGCGAGTGGCGGCCGCTGTGGGTGGTCGACTTCCCGATGTTCGAGTACGACGAGGACGACGGCCGCTACTACGCGCTGCATCACCCCTTCACCGCGCCCAAGACCGACTCGGTGGAGGCGCTCAAGGCGGCGGATCCGGAGTCACTGGTCTCGCGGGCCTACGACCTGGTGCTGAACGGCACCGAGCTGGGCGGCGGGTCGATTCGTATCCACCGGCCCGAGATGCAGTGGGCGGTGTTCGAGCGCCTGGGGATCGATGCCGAGGCGGCGCAGGAGAAGTTCGGCTTCCTGCTCGAGGCGCTGGAATACGGCGCACCGCCGCATGGCGGGATCGCCTTTGGCCTCGACCGGCTGGTGATGCTGATCGCCGGCGCCGGCTCGATCCGCGACGTCATGGCCTTCCCCAAGACCCAGACCGGGACCTGCCTGCTCACTGATGCCCCGGCGGGGGTCGATAACCAGGCGCTGGACGATCTGCACATCCGGGTTCGCCGGCCGCAGAAGGGCTAGCGCGAGCGCGTCAGCCGGGTGCCGGGTTCGATGTCGAGCCGCTCGGCCTCGCCGGCGGCGAGCTCCAGGGCGGCGGCAATCGGTTCGCTGATGCCATAGCCGCTGCCGCCGGGGCTCATCCGCTCGACGGCCAACACCTCACCGTTCGCATCGACATAGGCGATATCCAGCGCCAGCCGGACATTACGCATATGCCAGCCGGTGCGCCGTGGCGAGGGGAACTCGAACCAGATCGGGTGTTCGCGGATTACCGCCGGGGGCAGGTTCTGCATGCCTTGCCCACGCTCGCGGGCGTCGTCGGCGATGCGGACCGGCAGTCGCGTCGGTTCGGTGTCTTCGCCACGGCCGGGCTCCCGCTCGATCAGGACTGTGCCCTCGGCCATGGATTGCCAGGCGGCAGGGCGGTCGCTCGCGGCGGAATCGGCCTCACCGCCAAACAGCCAGGCGTCGCCCAGCAGGATGAAGCCGGCAAGCGCCAGGCCGGCGAGGAGTCGGGTGATCCAGCGTTTCATGGCCAGAACCCTACCGCAGCCGAAACGGGTTGTCTCGGTCGGGGTTTCGCTTGTGCACTGCACATCGGGCATACTTTGATGACTTCCAGGGACGGAAATACCACTGATTGGGGACGCCGAGGATGGGCATGATGGAATCAATCGGCATGGCGGGATTGCTGGCGCTGGGGCTGTCGATCCTCGGGGTGATGGTGCTGCGCGCGCCCGCCATCGCGCTCGGCCTCGTCGATCAACCCGGGGGGCGCAAGGTCCATGCCCGGCCGGTCCCGCTGATTGGCGGCGTCGCGGTCCTGCTCGCCTTCGGCCTTGCCACGCTGCTGCTACCCATTCCCCTGCGCCCCTATGGCGCCCTCTACGCCGGGCTCGCGGTGATCGCGGTAAGCGGTCTGGTCGACGATGCGATCGGGCTGCCGGCGAGCCTGCGGCTGCTCGCGCAGCTGGTGATGGCGACGCTGGTGGTGGTGGCCGGCGGCCCGGTCCTGACGGATCTCGGCAGCTTCCCCGGGCTGGGGATGATCGGGCTGGGGTTCCTGGCCATGCCGGTGACGGTCATCGCGATCGTCGGCTTCGTGAACAGCCTCAACATGATGGACGGCGCCGATGGCCTCGCCGGCGGGGCGGCGGTGGTGATCCTGTCGGGGCTGAGCGTTGCCGCCGCGCTGGCCGGCGATACGCGGGTGCCGGCGCTGGCGCTGACCCTGGCGGCGGCGGTGCTTGGGTTCCTGGTGTTCAACCTGCGTACGCCCTGGCGGCGCCGGGCCACGGTGTTCCTGGGCGATGGCGGCAGCCTGGCGCTGGGGTTCGCGGTGATCTGGCTCGCCATCGAGACGGCGATGCTGCCCGGGCGGGTGATCTCGCCGCTGGGTATCGCCTGGCTGCTGGCGGTGCCGGTGGTGGAGACGCTCAACCTTATCATCCGTCGCCTGCTGCGCGGTCAGAGCCCGTTCCATCCGGACCGCGAGCATCTCCACCATATTCTGAGCCGGGCCGGGTTCACCATCGGGCAGACGACATCGATCATCATCGCGCTGATCACCGCGCTGGGGGCGACGGGGCTCACCGCCTCCGCGGTGGGTGTGGCGGATGGCTGGCTGTGGCTGGGCCTGTTCGGTTTCGGTGGGGTGCATTTCATTTTCACCGAGCGGGGCTGGCGCAGCGTGCTGGCGCTGCAGCGGTTGCGGAACTGGCGGATCGCGGATCCTGACCGGGCCCGGGTGACCGGCATTCCGCTATCGCCGCTGCGGCAATCGATGGCCGTGATCGGGTTCTACCTGCTGGTGGCGACCCTGCCGTTCGGCCTGAATACCGCCATGCTGGGACTGGCGATGGTGATTGGGGCGGTGGTCGTGCCGGGTACACGGTTTATCCATACCCTGATCCGCGAGCCGCTGGCCTGGGCAGTGATGGCGGCGGCGGCCTGGATCGCGATCCGGATGGTCGGGGAGGGCGCGGCGCCGCTGGCGCTCTGGCACTGCCTGGCCCTGAGTGGGCTGGCGGCGCTGCCGCTCGGTTGGTGGCTGGCGAGCAGTCCGCGGCATGTGCCGGGCGGGGCGCTGGTGCTGACGGTCTCGCTGGTGGTCACTGCGGCGATTGCGAGTGTGTCGCCGGACGGCACGGCCGGTGTCGAAGATGTCGTCCTGGCCGGGCCGGATCGGTTGCTCCTGCTGGCGATGCCGCTACCGCTGTGTGTCGCGCTGCTGGCCCGTCAGCTCCAGCGTGCCGGGCGGGGCTGGCTGCGCGCGGGGCCGCTGGCGGCACTGGCGCTGATTGCGGCGGCGGGGCTGGTGGCTGCGCTACTGGGGGCCTCGACGCCGTTGATCCCGGATGGGTTGCGATCCGATGCCATGGCGATGTTGCAGCGCACGGGGTGGCCGGGGCTGATCCTGCTGGCGCTGGTGTTTGTGCTGTTGCTGCGGCCGCTGGTGCCGCTCTACCGATCCGGGGTTTGGCCGCGCTATGCGGTGCTGGCGCTGGGGCTGCTGGCGGTGCTGGTGCTGGCGGCCGTTACGGTGTCGCAGCCGCTGGAGGGCGTCGAGGGCGGCCTGGTGCTCACGCTGGGGCTGGCGGTGTTGTGTATGGGGGCGATTCAGTATCGACGGATTCGGTGAGGAGGGGCGTAAAGGCGGCTAACTCAGACCGCCTCCGCGTTCCTGAAGTCGGCGGTATGAGTTAGCCGCCTTTACGCTACGGTTTGATCGCTCAGAGGCCGACCTCTCGACCTTGGTCCTGGGGGCGATCCAGGTTGATTCTCTCGTCCAGATCTTGAGATCGTTGCATTAGGTGCCATATAAAGGCACCATAGTTACATGAAACGAAAGCATCAAAAAACGCTTGATGCCATTTTCGCCCATCCGCCTGGCGCTAATATCCAATGGCATGAAGTTGTTTCCCTGATGCAGGCGCTCGGATCGGAAGTAACAGAGCGACGAGGGTCCAGGGTGGCGTTTATTCTCAACGAGAGAGTGAATGTGCAGCATCGGCCACACCCTGCTCCTTCTCTCGATAAAGGTGCGGTAGCTGACCTGAGAGATTTCCTCAAAAGCTGCGGCGTAAGGCCTTAGGAGGCTGTGATGAGCACGATGAAGCTGGGCGACTACATTGCTCGAATTACCTATGACGAAGAGCGCGAGATTTTCCATGGGCGCATCATTAACATCCGCGATGTCGTGAATTTCTATGGCCATACACCTGCGGAGCTGAAACAGGAGTTCAGGAACTCGCTCGACTGTTACGTCGAGCTCTGCGAGGAACGCGGTCTAGAGCCTGCCAAGCCCTTCTCGGGCCGGTTCAACATCAGGATGTCCAGCGAGGAGCATCGGCTACTGGCGGAGGCGGCCGAGCGCCACGGGAAGAGCCTGAATGCCTGGGCGCGCCGAACCCTTGATAATGCGGCACGTCGTGAAATCGAGGGCACTTAGAGCCTCTCCCCGAGACGGCATGACTGACATTGGTAATACCGAGGAGATCGCGATCAATGCTCTCTAAGCCGGAGCAGGAGCGCCGGTTGGCAGAGCGGCGCCGCAGTGGCGATCGACCTTTTGATCACCGCCCCGTGGCGCACTACGCAGGACCAGCTTCAATCACTGCGCTTCCTCACGGACGGTCAGCTGAATAACGGCGCCCTCCTGGTGCTGAGTCACGATCCGGCCGCTTATATCCCCGGCGCCTACCTTGGGGCGCTACTGTTCGATGGACTGGCGCACGTTGGAAATCGGTGCTCCGCCGCAGAACGCGGTGCCGGGCAGTGCGGCTATCTTGAGTCGAGCTCGTAGACCCAATACATTTTAAGGCATGCAGCGCCTGCAAGCCTTCAAATTCCAGCTCCGGCCGAACGGTCATCAGGAAAAGATGGCCCGCCGCTTCGCCGGCTCGAGCCGGTTCGTTTATAACCGGGCTCTGGCGTTGCAAAAAGCTCGGCACGAAAGCGGAGAGAAGAAACTGGGCTACGCCGGTCTGTGCAAAGAGTTGTCGGCCTGGAAGCAAGACTCGCAGACGCAGTGGCTCACCCACGCCCCGTCCCAATCGCTCCAGCAGGCCCTGAAAGATCTGGAGCGGGCTTATGCCAACTTCTTCGAGGGCCGGGCTGCTCCTCCCGCCTTCAAAAAACGCGGCTGGCATGACGCCTTCCGCTTTCCGCAGGGCGTGAAACTGGATCAGGCAAACGCCCGCATCTGTCTCCCTAAGCTCGGCTGGATTCGGTACCGCAAGAGTCGGGAGGTGCTCGGGACCGTGAAGAATGTCACGGTATTGGCATCGGGCGGCAAGTGGTTTGTCAGCATTCAGACCGAGTGCGAGGTCGAGACGCCGCGTCATCCGGCCACTTCCATGGTCGGGGTGGATCTGGGCGTCGCGAACCTTGCCACGCTGTCCACCGGCGAGATCATCGCGCCCGTCAACGCACTGGCCAAGCGCCAGCGGCAACTCGCGAGGGCGCAACGTGATCTGAGCCGCAAGCGTAAGTTCTCCCGCAACTGGATCAAGGCCAGGGCCCGCATCCGGAAAATTCACACCCGAGTCGGCAACACCCGGTGCGACTACCTGCACAAGCTCACCACCACCCTCAGCAAAAATCACGCCGCGGTGGTGATCGAGGACCTGCAGGTGCGGAACATGACCCGGTCTGCGTCGGGAACGGTTGATCAACCGGGACAAAATGTCCGCGCCAAATCGGGACTCAACCGCTCTATCCTTGACCAGGGATGGGGCGAGTTGCGTCGCCAGCTTGCGTACAAGCAGGCATGGCGCGGCGGGATTGTCGAGACGGTCGAGCCACGCAACACCAGCCGAACCTGTTCGGCCTGTGGTCACGTGGCAAAGGAGAATCGTCCGAGCCAATCCCGGTTCGAGTGTGTTGTCTGCGGCCACACGGCTCATGCCGACGTGAATGCCGCTCGCAACATTCTGGCGGCAGGACATGCCGCAACGGCCTGTGGAGGGGATGTAAGCCCATACCGGCACCTCGGTGTCGGTATGGCTGCTCCGGCGAAGTAGGAACCCACTGAGGCGACCTGTGCCGACATTGCGTCGGCACAGGCGCGGTAGGAATCCTCGCCCGTCAGGGCGAGGAGGATGTCAAACATGCGGACACGGGAAGAATCCCGAAATCAAACCGGCTTATGTGCGCAAGATTCGTACGATGCTGAGGACGCATTATCAGTCACTGAGTGACTATCTGGGAGGCGAACGGCAATGTATCCCCACGACTACAACATCACTGTGCGCCGTATGCACGATGAGGATGGCGCCTGCTTCGAGGCACGCGTGCGTGAACTGCCGGACGTCGCCGAGTATGGCGAGACGTTCCAGGAGGCCTATGAACTCGCCATCGATACTGTTGAAACGACCGCTGCTGCGCTCGCCGAACGGGGTAAGCGTATGCCGGCTCCAGCCGTGGTGAACGATGATCATCACGTGTAGCCCTTCTGGCGTGAGCACGTTGTCAGCCAGTGCGATCACATGCGTTAACCCGAAGCCTATGACACAGCCCGCCATCCCCTTCATCAACCTTCCCGCGGAACGGCGCGAGGCCGTTGATGCGATGCGGGCACTATCCCTGATCAAGGGCGTTCCGGACGCGGAAGTGGACGACTGGATCAATGAGGGACGGCGATGATCCGTCGGCCGCGGAGGCGGTGAATTGACTTGCCGCTGTGCGCTCGGTCACACTTCACAAAATCTATAAGTCGCTGATTCGCTGAAATTTGGCGAGATCGGCATTGGCGGTAGCGTGCCTAAATGGCTGGTTGGGGTTGGGAATTGTCTGGCTTCAACCGCCTCCGCGTTCCTGAAGTCGGCGGTTGAAGCCAGACAATTCCACCCTGCATCGCGTCCTCGCGTTCCTGAAGTCGGCGGCAGGAACCCACCAATCCCGCGCTACAGATCTTCTCCGTGTTCGTGAAGTCGATGGCGAGAATCCACTGATCCCGCGCGACACCGCATCTCTGCGTAGTACTTATTCATGCCTGGTATTTCGAACACGTCGTCGCTGGATGAGGGGTTGGCGTTGAGGGCGTTGGAGGCGCTGGAGCGGGACCCGACGTTGAGTCAGCGGGCGTTGTCGCGGGAGCTGGGGGTGAGTCTGGGGAAGACGCATTACTGCCTGCGGGCGCTGATCGACAAGGGGCTGGTGAAGCTGTCGAACTTCCAGCACAGCTCACGAAAGCTCCGATACGCCTATCTCCTCACGCCGCAGGGCATCGAGGAGAAGACACGGATGACGTTCACCTTCCTGCGCCGCAAGGAGGCGGAGTACCAGGCGCTGCAGGCGGAGATTGCGGAGCTGCGGGCGCGGGTGGGGACGATGCCGAGCGACGGCGCGGAGTAGGGATGCCACAGCGGAAGGTCGTGCCATTGAAGGATCGTGCACCCCGTCGTCAGACTCGGCCGGCGACGTTTCTCGGGTGGTCCTGGGCGATCCTGGCGATGTCGTATCTTAGTGACCTGCAAAAAAGACATAATTGAATTGTTTGATTTAAGAAAAGAAGTCCGTAACGAGCAAATAGATAATGCGACTCTGTCAAGAGTTTGTTCTCGGATCGATGTTCATGGGGTGCTGTATAATGAGTATACAGACGATAAGCTAACGGTTGGCAACGCAGAAACGGGACTATTAAAGCAGAGCGATTTAGCGGCGCTTGCTCGCATCATACTCGTGAGGGTTCACACTATTGAGCAATTCAGTCTAAAAGCTAAGCTCATCAATACGCTCCTAAAACTGCAAGATGGAAGAATGGGTGAGTTTGGTTTTCAGGCAGAGAATAGTCTAGAAGAACTGATAGAGAGCGTGCGAATGCCGCCCAGTAGTTTTGACGATTCGGCTAAGGTTTCCTTAGTAGAAGAGGTAAGAGAGGAGATAAAAGAAAAAGATACGAACGCCGTATTGATTTTTCATCCCGGAGTAGCTGCGTTGAAGTATCTTGCTCTCATGAAAGCATTCAAGTGCCAACCTCGCAGAATAATTGTGCTTAGTAATTCTACATCTCCTAAGCAACAACTGAAAAAAGTTTTACGAAAATTATCCGCTTCAAAGCAAAATAAGTTTATAAAAAACGAGTTAGATCTTAGGCCGCAGGATTGTTTTCATGCGGACACGGTGTTGGCTGCATCAAGTATTCGTGATTGCTTCGATTCAGAAGTAGATTATTTGAAGGTGAAACAAGGTATAAACGATCCGAAGTTAGCAGAGTTAGTAGCAGCATCAACAGAAGATATTGCCATATTTTCCGGTGGTGGCATATTGAAAAATAGTTTTATTAGCTCTGCAAACAAAAAGCTTTTGCATATGCACCCCGGGTGGCTTCCGTCAGTCCGTGGTGCTGATGGATTGTTTTGGTCGACGCTTGATGCAGGTAGTCCAGCTGTGACAAGTTTTTATATGAATGCGGGGATTGACACGGGAGACATAGTCCATCGGTCTTACTACCCGGCACCAAGCTTCCCGGCAGATATCGATCACTTTTCATATGGTGAGGTCTATAGATCGCTGCTTCAAACTTTTGATCCATGGCTGCGTGCTAAATCGCTAACAAAAGTTATTCAAAAAGCTGAATCACTCGGTACCAGACCTAGCTGTTTGCCAGCTATTCTGCAAAACAGCCATGAAGGCCACAGCTTTCATTTCATGCATCCTAAACTGAGAGATCATGTTGTTAAGCTGATGATTAGTAGAGGTCGGCGGCAAGAACAATGAGTCGGTCCAGCGATACAATGCAGAAGGATTTGGTGATTCTAGGTGCCGGGCAACCTCACCGTGGCGATTTGCCAGCGGCATTACACGAGCCGAGTTCGGGCACCTCCATGCTGCAGTGGTTGTTAGATGCTTCTGGCAGGACAGTAGCAGATGCGACATTTGTCGCGGGCTACCAGTCCGATGTGGTCCGTAGGCGCTTTCCAAAACTTTCAGTGGTAGAGAACGACGATTGGGAGCAAACCGGCAGCGGCGCCTCACTTCTCGCTGCTCCGTTTTCCTGTGATGTGCCAATTCTGGTCTGCTATAGCGATATTCTCTTCCGTGAGGCGGTACCGCTGTTGCTGGCCCGTTGCGATGCTGATATTGCGGTTGCGTGGGACAGCGCTTGGGAACGCCGCTATGTCGGTCGCCAAGTTGAGGATCTGTCCCGGTTTGAGAAGGTAGTCGCTTGCGGCGAAAATATTCAGCGCTTGGGCGCTGACCTACCAGCAGATTGGGCGACTGGTGAGTTCATTGGTTTAGTGCGTTTTTCTGTGCGGGCGCTTACGTGGCTGGAGCGCCTCCGCGTGGATAGTCCTGAGAGTTTGCGCCAAAGCCACCTCTCCGAGTATATCGAGTACTTGCGATCGGCGGGCCTTTCGGTAGCGGGCGTGGACGTTGCAGGCGATTGGGCAGAGTTTAACGAGCCACGTGACATTGCCCGTTTCATCCTAGGCACTAAGGCGGAGACTCTGAGTCGGTTGCGTGGCATGGTTTGTCATTCCGTGATTCAGGATCAGGTCTCCTGCACCGTGGCGGAGTGGCAAGCAAGTCGCGCGGCCGTATTAAGAAGGGTGCGTCACCGTTTCTCAACCGGTTTACTGGTGGTGCGGTCTAGCGCTCGCACTGAAGATTCCTTTCAATATTCAAACGCTGGTGGCTACGAAAGCGTTCTCAATGTTGATGTAAACAGTGGGTTAGAGGAAGCCATCGAGCAGGTCATCGCCTCTTACCGTATGGCAGAGGGCGGCGACCAAGTGCTGATCCAGCCTATGGTCACCGACGTCGTTGCCAGCGGCGTCGCCTTCACCCGGACTCTGGAGCACAAAGCGCCTTGGTACGTGGTTAACTACGAGACTAGTGGCGACACTGAGGCGATCACCAGCGGCGCTAGCGGTGACCACCGTACCCTGCTGCTGCGTCGGGATGTGGACCACGAAGCCCTCCCGGAGCCTCAGCTAGCTCCCGTGGTGGCCGCGCTGCGCGAGATCGAGGCGCTCGTGGGCTACGACGCGCTGGACGTGGAGTTCGCGCTGGATGGCGCCGGTTCGGTGCATATCCTCCAAGTCCGTCCAATAGCCGTGGACCGCGAAGGCAGCGACCTCAGTGATGCCGCCTTCCATACCGCCATGGCCGCCGCCCACGTACGCTGGCAAACTCTGACCCCAGCGCCGCCCCATCTGCCGGGGAACGCCGCGCCGCTCTATGGCGTGATGCCGGACTGGAACCCGGCGGAAATCATCGGTACCGCCCCCGGCGCCCTGGCCGCCAGCCTCTATCGCCATCTCATCATGGACGAGACCTGGGCCACCCAGCGCGCTGAGTACGGTTACCTCGACGTGCGCCCGGCGCCGCTGCTGGTGGATTTCGCCGGTCACCCGTATGTCGATGTGCGCGCCAGCTTCGCCTCTTTTTTGCCGGCGGCGCTGCCGGAAGAGCTGGCCGGACGACTGCTCGAATTCTATCTGGAATGGCTGCGCCAGCGTCCGGAACTCCACGACAAGGTAGAGTTCGAGGTGGTGCCTACCTGTCTCGCCCCCGGCTTCGAGGGCTGGGAGCGGCGGCTCAAGGACGAAGGCGGTTTTAGCAACGAGGAAATCGACGCCCTACGCGAGGGGCTGCGCCAGATCACGGCCGGCGCTTTCCACCGCTGCGCGAACGATTTGGTCTGTATTGAAAGCCTGAGCGAGCGCTTCGACGTGATCCATGCCGACACCCGGCTCGTCCCGCTGGAACGCGCCCGGATCCTGCTGGATGACTGCCGGCGGCTGGGCACGCTGCCCTTTGCCCATCTCGCCCGCAGCGGGTTTATCGCTGTGACTCTGCTGCGCGAGGCAGAGGCGTGCGGGATCATCTCCGCCGCCGCTCGGGAAAGCTTTCTCTCCACAGTGCGAACGGTGAGCCACCGGCTCACCGTAGATGCTCGGGCCACTGCGGCCGGGGAGATGGGCGAGGACGCCTTTATCGCCCGTTACGGCCACCTGCGTCCAGGTACGTACGACATCTCCTCCCCGCGCTACGATGCTGACCCGGAGCGTTTCCTGCGGCCGCTTGTGGAGCACGCCGGGGAGGCCGCCGTAGAAGAGCAGAACCCTGGGCCGTGGCAGGCGGAGCGCGAGGAGTTCTTCGCGGCGCTGGCCAAGCTCGGTCTGCCGGCAGAGCCAGATGTGGTGGAGCCCTTCCTTCGCCAAGCCATCGAAGGGCGTGAATACGCCAAGTTTATCTTCAGCCGGAATCTGTCGGCGGCGCTTGAGCTGCTAGCCGAGGTGGGGGCGGCTTACGGGCTGGAGCGTGACTTGATGGCCCAACTGCCGCTGGACGAGTTGCTCGCTTTGCGCACCACCGCGCGCACAAACGAGGCCATCGCCAGCCATCTGCGGCGGCGCGCTGAGGAGGAGGCCGAGGCGCGGCGGGTGGCTGCAGCCTGTGAGCTGCCGCCACTGCTCACCGAGCAGGCCGACCTCGACGCCTTTGTCATCGGCGCCGATCGGCCTAATTTTATTGGCTCCGGTTGCATAACCTCCGACTGTCTCGATCTCGCCGACCAGCCAGCCGACCAAGACCTGAATGTGACCGGACGGATTGTCCTCATCCCCCAGGCTGATCCTGGCTACGACTGGCTTTTCGGGCAGGGGATCGCCGGTCTGGTGACGCTCTACGGCGGCGCCAACTCCCACATGGCCATCCGTGCGGCGGAGTTCGGTCTGCCGGCGGCCATCGGCATCGGCGAACAGCGCTACCGCAAACTGGCCCGGGCGCGGGTGCTGGAGCTCTCGCCGGCCAACGGGATCCTGCGAGTGTTGCAGTGAGGTTAAGGGTAGCGGTGAGTCAGCGCTGTGACTCCGTGGCCGGTCGCGATGAGGTGCGCGATGCGCTCGACGTGCACTTAAGCTTGCTGCTCTGGGAGCTCGGCTTCCTGCCGATGCCCATGGCGAGCGCCATCAACGATCACGGGGAATACCTCGAGGCCCTGATGCCTGATGCGGTAGTCCTGAGCGGCGGCAACGACATCGGCCAGACTCCTGAGCGCGACTGCTTGGAGACGGCGCTGCTAATCCACGCCGCCGCCTGCCGACTGCCGGTGCTCGGGATCTGCCGAGGCATGCAGATGATTAACCATCACCAGGGCGGCGATCTGCGACCGGTGTCTGGCCATGTGGCGGTGCGCCATCGGGTGAGCGGGTCGCTGGTCGGCACCACAGGCCGCGAAGTAAACAGCTATCACGACCAGGGCGTGCTCGACGCTGACCTAGGTAACGATCTTGAGGCCAAGGCCTGGTCTGACGACGGCGCGGTCGAGGCGCTGCGCCATCGGAACTGGCCCTGGCTCGGGATCATGTGGCACCCGGAGCGGGATTCGCCGGTGACCGAAGCCGACCAACGACTCATTCGCAGACACCTGGGAGGCACAGCCCTGAGCATTTCCAAAGGAGCGCATTCATGAAAGCCATCATCCTCGCCGCCGGGCAGGGTACTCGCCTGCGCCCGCTGACCGACGACAAGCCCAAGTGCCTGGTGGAGCTGGCTGGTAAGCCGCTGCTGGATCATCAGCTCGAGGTGCTTCGTGCCGCCGGGGTTGATGACATCCACGTAGTCGCGGGCTACCGCGCCGACCAGCTGGATCGCCCCGACTTCACCCGCCACATCAACGAGCGTTTTGCTGAGACCAATATGGTCAGCACTCTCTTTGCGGCGAATTCGGTAATGACTGGGGAGGATGACCTCATCATTAGCTACGGCGACATCGTGTTTGAGCCGCGTGTTCTGGCGGCGTTGCAAGCGGTGGACGCCCCTATCGGCCTGGCGGTGGACCGCGAGTGGCAACGCTATTGGGCGGCACGGATGGACGACCCTTTGGCCGACGCCGAGACGCTCAGACTTGCAGACGGTGACCGAATAATCGAACTGGGTAAAAAGCCGGAGAGCTACGCTGATATTCAAGGTCAGTACACCGGCCTCATAAAAATCCGCGCAGATCATGTAGCGTGGCTTCCGCAGGTGTGGCGTGCAATGGACCGAGCCGCCAGCTACGACGGCAAGGATTACGACAATATGTACATGACAAGCTTTGTACAGCACCTGATAGATAAGGGCTGGGAAGCGAGAGCGGCCTTTGTTGATAACGGATGGGCCGAAATTGACTGCGAAACCGACCTTTTGGTTGCACCGGATTTTTGGCGGTGTCTCTGAACAATGCGTTTGCTCGTGGAAAACCTGATCGCTTCTACTCGCCAGTGGCGATTCGGACAAAGGGGATCAGAGTCAATTCTCATTGCTAGAAGCCGTCTTTCGGCGATAAAGCAAAAGATAAAGCGCGTTATAGGTATTCCTATCGCGATGCCGAGATACGTATTTCTACGATGCAAGTATTGGTTAAAATTGAAAACTATAAAGAAAAAGAAAAGTATCAATGTTGCTTTTCAGATCGTGCATGCTAGTGTTTGGAAGCTTGGCTATCTTTATTCGCTACTTGAACAAAACCCTCGTTTCTACCCTTATATCGTTATCTGCCCTCATTCGCCAAGCTCGGAGGAAGAGCAGAAGCGGGAGTTTGAAGAATGTGTGGCGCTCTGTGATCGACGCGGCTATCGTTTCTTTGAAACGATTCAGAAGGGCGAGGCAGTTTCGTTAGACAAAACAGGGATGCCTCGACCAGACTTTTTGTTTATTCAGAATAGCTATCAACGTACATTACCACAGTACAAGCTTTCTGCTTGGGGTGATGCGCTTCCATGTTATGTTTCCTACTTTTTCACAATGAATATACATGACCGAGCGAACTACTCTAAACCTTTTCACAAAGATCTGTGGCGACATTTTTTGGAGTCTCCGTGGCATGAGTCGATTGCAAAAAAATATAAAAGTTGGTACGAGAAAAATACTTATGTGAGCGGTTATCCTGGGTTAGATAGGTTTCTCTTACCCGAGTCATTTACTGATCCATGGCGTTCAGTTGCCGTATCCGCTACAGATAAAAGAAAAAGGATAATCTACGCACCACATCACACCATTTCAAATGGTGATGCTGGCCTAGCATATTCTACATTTGAAGAGCATTGCTGGTTAATCCTCGAACTAGCTGAGAAATATAGTGATCGTTGTATTTTTGCTTTCAAACCGCATCCTTTGTTGTATGAAAAAGTGGTAAAAAATCCGCAGTGGGGTAAATCTGCCGCTGATAAATATTGGCAATCTTGGGAGTCTTTGGGCAACGGCCTGGCAATATATGGCGACTATGAAGATTTATTTAATACATCTGACGCGATGATGCATGACTGTAATTCTTTTCTGGCAGAGTACCTTGCGACTGGCAAGCCTTGTCTTTTTCTTATGGCTGATAATGCAGTGGGGGATAGAATAAATCGGTTCGGGCGGGGTCTTCTCGATGCCCACTATAAGGCATATAAAAAACAACAGATCGTAGACTTCATAGACTCGGTTGTGATTGATGGATCTGACCCCGAGAAAGAGCGAAGAGAGAAAGTGATTCAGGAAAACCTCCTGTACAGGGGGGATAGCGCCTCAAAGAAAATCTTCGACCATATGCGTTTATCGGCTTGTGGATAGTGCAGGTGAGTACGAAATCGCTCGGGCGATATCTGTTTGGTGCGGGTATTTGGTGGTTGCCAACTGTATTCGGCTCTCGAACGCTCCAAATTTGGAATTCCAAAAGAAGTAAAGTTAAATTAAGGTCAATTAGTTTCAGGTATGTTCTTGTGCGACAAATCTTCGCCCAGTAAACGTTGGATATCCGTAAAATCCGCGTAAGACAGTCCCGCATTCGATAAATGATTGCGCGGGATTAGGAAGGTTTTAGTCGCGCATGAAAAACAACATCATCAGTACAGTGACAGCTCAGCATTATGACTTTTTGTTCTAAAAAAGCATCCCATCGAGATTCCAGCCAGCTTCGGATCCGCGCCTGGACTTTCCCGCTTGATGTGGCTTTGTCAAACGAGCAATGGCAGCGGCTTTACGTTAACCACAGGCAGTATTGGGTGTAGCGTTGACGACGCTTCTTTTCGGGCCGACCGGCCAAGTAGGTTGGGAACTCCGCCGGGCGCTCAATCCTCTGGGAAAGCTGATAAGTTTAGACCGTCACGAACGGGGTGGACTGCGCGGTGACCTCACAGATCTTGATGCGGTCGCTGCCGCGATTCGCACTGTGAAACCAGGCGTGATCATCAATGCCGCAGCGTATACCGCGGTGGATGCGGCTGAGTCGGAACCCGAACAGGCGCGCCTGATCAATGCGACCGCGCCGGGCGTGATGGCCGAGGTGGCTCGGGAACATAACGCCCTGTTGGTTCACTACTCCACGGACTACGTCTTCGATGGTAGTGGCCAACAGCCATGGCGAGAAGACGATCCGACATCGCCCCTTAACGTCTATGGCCAGACCAAGCGGGAAGGGGAGGAGGCGATTCGCGTCGTGGACGGAAACCACCTCATTTTCCGCACAGCCTGGGTGTATGCCGCTCGTGGGTACAATTTCATCCGCACGATGATTCGCCTTGCCTGTGAGCGCGATGAACTGAAAGTTATTGACGATCAGCACGGCGCACCCACGGGCGCTGAGCTTATTGCGGATGTGACAGCGCATGCTGTCCGCACTGCCGTGATGCGGCCGGAGCTACGCGGCATCTACAATCTGACTGCCGCCGGTGAGACGACCTGGTACGGGTATGCGCGCTTCGTCATTGAGCAGGCTCGGGCCGCGGGTGTCCCCGTTCGTGTCGAGCCAGATGCTATTGAAGCCGTTACTACCGACACATTCCCCACGGCCGCCTGCCGTCCGAAGAACTCGCGACTGGACTGCCACAAGCTCGAAACCACCTTTGGACTGACGCGCCCTGACTGGCGCATCGGTGTCGCCCGGGCACTCGAAGAAATGGATCTTCCGCAGCAGAAAGGGAAATCTGACCGATGAACCGAAAGGGCATTATCCTTGCTGGTGGCGCTGGCACACGACTGCACCCGGCAACACTGTCGATCAGCAAACAATTACTGCCGGTCTACGACAAGCCGATGATCTATTACCCGTTGAGCACGCTGATGCTTGCGGGTATTCGCGACATCCTGATCATTTCCACGCCGCAGGACACGCCGCGCTTCGAGCAGTTGCTGGGGGATGGCAGCCAGTGGGGGCTGAACCTGCAATACGCCGTGCAGCCGTCCCCGGACGGTCTAGCGCAGGCCTTTGTCATTGGCGAGGACTTTATCGGCGACGACCCGTGCGCCCTGGTGCTGGGTGACAATATCTTTTACGGCCATGAATTCGAAGCGCTACTCGGCAGTGCCATGGAGCGCGACGATGGTGCGACGGTTTTCGCCTACCACGTCCATGATCCGGAGCGCTATGGCGTGGCGGAGTTCGACCGAAGCGGCAAAGCCCTCTCCCTGGAGGAAAAGCCCGAGCAGCCGAAGTCCAGCTACGCAGTCACCGGCCTGTATTTCTACGATAACGATGTGGTCGGACTGGCCAAGGACCTCAAGCCTTCCGCCCGCGGCGAGCTGGAAATCACCGATCTCAACATCGCTTACATGAACGCCGGCAAGCTCAACGTGGAGATCATGGGCCGCGGCTACGCCTGGCTGGACACAGGCACCCACGACTCCCTGTTGGATGCCAGCCAGTTCATCGCCACGCTCGAGCAACGTCAGGGCCTCAAAGTCGCGTGCCCGGAGGAGGTTGCCTACCGCTGTGGCTGGATCACCGCCGAGGCCCTCGAGGGGCTGGCCCAGCCACTGCTGAAGAATGGCTACGGCCAATATCTACAGCGCGTGCTCCAAGACACCGTATTCTAATTCGTTCCCTCGAAAGGTCATTATGCAATTCATCCCCACCGCCATTCCGGACGTCATCCTTGTGAACCCCGTTGTCTTCGGAGACGAGCGTGGTTTTTTCATGGAAACCTGGGAGCGGCGCAAATTCGCCGAGGGTGGGATCGACTGCGACTTTGTCCAGGACAACCACAGCCGCTCTGTCCAGGGTACGCTGCGCGGGCTGCACTACCAGATCCATCAACCTCAGGGAAAGCTCGTGCGTGTGACCGCCGGCGCGGTCTTCGATGTGGCGGTGGATCTGCGTCGCGGCTCATCGACGTTCGGCCATTGGGCAAGCGAACACCTCTCCGCAGAGAACAAGCACATGCTCTGGGTGCCGCCGGGCTTTGCCCATGGTTTCTACGTCACATCTGAAACGGCGGATTTCCAGTACAAGTGCACTGACTACTACGCCCCTGAGCACGAGCGCTGCATCCGCTGGGACGACCTGGACCTCGGGATCGACTGGCCGCTCGCGGGTAACGGCGAACCGCTGGTCTCGGAGAAGGACCGAAACGCGCCTAAATTTGCCGACGTCGAACTCTACGATGAGTGATCGAAGTGTGAGCCTGGTCAAGTGGATCGACTTCCAGAGTCTTGGCGACGAACGCGGTAGCCTGGTGGCCGTGGAGATCGGCAAAGAGAAGGCGGTACCGTTCGCGATCCGCCGTATCTATTACATCTATCGAACCGAGGCCGGCGTTAGCCGCGGCTTCCATGCACACAAGGCGTTACGGCAAGTCGCCATTCCCGTCGCCGGGCGGTGCCGCATGGTGCTGGACGATGGATACAGTCGGGAAGATGTCTGGCTAGACAACCCGACCCGAGGCCTTCTGATCGACAGCATGATGTGGCGGGAGATGCACGATTTCAGCGCCGACTGCGTTCTGCTGGTGCTGGCATCAGAGCATTACGACGAGGAAGACTATATCCGCGATTACCAACGCTTCCTTGCGGGAGTGAAATAATGCCTTTCATCCATCACCTGGCAGACGTCGGTGAATGCAAGATCGAAGAGGGCACACGGATCTGGCAGTTCAGCGTGGTTCTGGACGGTGCCAGGATCGGGCGGGACTGCAACCTCAACGCGCACACCTTGGTGGAGGGGGATGTCACGCTCGGAGACAGGGTTACCGTTAAGTCGGGCGTGTATCTTTGGGACGGCATCCGCGTGGCGGATGACGTGTTCATCGGACCTAATGCGACCTTCACGAACGACCGCACGCCGCGATCCAGGCAATACCCCGCGGAGTTCGCCGGGGTCACGATCGACCGAAACGCCAGCATTGGCGCTAATGCAACGGTCCTCCCCGGAATAGTCATCGGTGAATACGCCATGGTAGGTGCCGGTGCCGTGGTGACTCGGGACGTACCGGCACATGGCGTGGTCTACGGTAATCCGGCGACCATAAAGGGCCACGTGTGCCACTGCGGCCAGAAGCTCGAGGAAATGCACTGCCCCACATGCGGCGCGGAATACGATATGGAAAACGACCGACTATGCCGAGCAACGGACCAGTAGGTGCACTGAGTAGTGCTTAATGGAACCGCGCGATCAAACAGAAAGCTCTTGATGCATGACCAAGATGGATGACATCCCTTTCCTCGACCTACAGGCCGCCTATCGTGAGCTCAAGTCAGACATCGATAACGCCGTCCAGCGTGTCCTGGAGAGTGGCTATTACATCCTCGGGCCCGAGGTAGAGGCGTTCGAGGATGAATACGCGTCCTACTGCGAAGCCGGTTATGCCGTGGGGGTTGGCAACGGCCTTGATGCACTTGTCCTCGCCCTGCGGGCCGTTGGTTTGCATCCGGGCGATGAAGTCATCGTGCCTTCGCATACCTACATCGCTACTTGGCTGGCCGTGTCTCAGTGTAGCGCTACCCCCGTCCCCGTCGAGCCACGCGAGTCCACCTACAATATCGATCCAGAGCGTATTGAAGCCGCGATCACCTCGCGCACAAGGGCGATCGTGCCGGTCCACTTGTACGGCCAACCCGCAGATCTCGGCCCCATCCTGTCTATCGCACGGCGGCACAACCTGCGCGTTGTGGAAGATGCCGCCCAGGCTCATGGAGCACGCTACAAGGGACGACGGATTGGCGCCCATGGAGACGCGGTAGCCTGGAGCTTCTACCCCGGAAAGAATCTAGGTGCATTGGGTGACGGCGGCGCGGTGACCACTGACGATGCTTCCATCGCCGAGCGAATCCGCCTGTTGCGCAATTATGGTTCGCGCGAAAAATACGTGCACGAGGCGCAGGGCGTGAATAGCCGTCTCGACCCGATCCAGGCGGCCGTTCTGCGCGTCAAGCTGAGCGTGCTCGACCAGTGGAACCAGCGACGTCGCGATCTTGCTGCTCGCTATGCGGATACTTTAACTGGTTTTGACATAGTCTTGCCCTCCGTGCCCGACTGGGCCGAGCCCGTCTGGCATCTATTCGTCATCCGCACCAAAGCGCGCGACACATTGCAGACGCGGCTTAATCAAGCGGGTATTGGCACCATAATCCACTACCCAATCCCACCGCATGCGCAGCAGGCATACGAGTCCCTAAAGCTCGAGGACAAGGCGTTTCCTATCGCCACTCGGCTTGCCGAGGAGGTGCTCAGCCTTCCCATCGGACCACATTTGAATAACGATGCACCGGTTGTCGTTGCAAACGTCCTCAAGGAAGATCGTCCATAACCGAGCATCTCTACCTCCATATCGGCCCGCCCAAGAGCGGCACCACCTCGCTTCAGTATGTCTTTGAGCGCATCTAGCACCCTCGTTTCATCTATGGCGGGGTGTATCAGCCGCGGGAACGGAACCCGAATGACTTGGCAAACCGACTTCACCGTGCTTTGAAGGACGATGACCAAGGTGCAGCAGTCGAGCTTCGCGAGGAAATAACCGGTCTCATCAGGGCTGGAAAGCATGTGTTGATCTCCGAGGAAAGGTTTCTCCTTACGCAAGGTGGAAGGACGTGGCCGGAAAAGCTCGCGCTAATGCAAAAACTGGCTCAAGGATATCCCCACGACGGTGATCATTTCCCTGAGAGACCCGGCCGAGGGTGTTCCATCTCTCTACCAGGAAGTGTTCAACGGGCTGCCATTGCGTCACAAGTTTAGCTTTGGCAGCTTTTGCAAAAGCGAGAAGGCTGCTTGCTACGATTTCGGCCGAGTTAGAGAGGAACTCGAACAATTTGGTTTCCACGAGATCAGGTACATCACGTTTGATGCCATTCGCAAGGGCAGGATCTCCAGCGGCGACCTGTTTGGCGACTGCGACATTCTCCAGATTGCCGAAATACCGATCGGGCACGCCAATGCTGGAGAAAGAAGACAAGGTGACAATAGCCAGCGCAAGCTGGGTGGGGTCACGTTGAAAAGTCTTGGTCAGTTAACCCCCGCCCGATGGCTGGTAGATCGTCTCGGCTTTCGGCAAGTTTCCGCCTATCGTCGGCTTGTTGCAGGGATGGACAGGGTCGCGCTGAGACCTTCCGGTTACCGGGCGCTTGTGATGCCCGAGCAGTCGGCTGCCCGGTTCCATGCCGGCTATGAACAGGCTCTCTCCAAGCTCAAAAGTCAGCAACCCGCATCCGAGCGGGCAAGTGCCGTTTGACCGGAGAGTCGTTAAACATGCTGGCTCTCACAGGTAGGCTGTTCACAAGCGCCATGCTTCTGCCCTTCTGCGGGTGGTTGATACAGGATCTTGGCCTCGAGGCCGCCGGCCAGTTCTCTGTCGCCTGAGGTATCTTTATGACCCTCATAGAGTGTTTTTTGGGTGCCACGAGGGCCAACTATCATCCCTGCCTGACGGAAGTAATCAATGACAGCGAGGCGGCTACCCGCCTGATGAACGACCAGTTGCAACTGGGTCTGGCGATCGGGGGGCTGCTTCTGCTGATGAGGCTGGCGCCGCTGGTCATCTAACTGCTCTATTCGGATGAGTTCACGGGGTCCGTGACCCTATTGCAATGGCAGAGCGTTGGTAATGTGTTCAAGCTCGCCTGCTGGCCGCTGGGTTTCGCATTCGTCGCTGCGGCGAGGCCGCGAATCTTTCTGCTCACAAAGATTTATTGCAATTTGGCGTTAATGGCGCTGACCTGTTTAGGCTTGTCCGCCTTCGGCCTCCAAATCGCTGGTTTCGCCTTCCTCGTGGGTTATGTTCTGCAATTTCTCGTCCTGAACCGGCTCGCGGGACGGCTGCATGTTTTCGTTGGCAAGGCTTGTCATTGAAGCTGCGCGGCCTGCATGTGGCACTGACCATGGCAACGCTCGGCCTTGCCTTCATCAATCCACTGACGGGCGGCGTGGCCGCATTGGTGCTGGGTATCGTCACCGGCTTCGTCGGCGGTCACATCGTGCTCACTAGGATCGGGCCCCACGGCCGAGTCGCCCCCGTCGCCCGCATCTACGCCGCCCTCGGCTGGCCAGTAAGGACTTCTTCATGACTGAACTGAAAGAAAACAACGACCGCCCGCTCGTCACCTTCGCCCTGTTCGCCTTCAACCAGGAGCAATACATCCGCGAGGCGGTGGAGGGAGCATTTTCCCAGACCTACGAACCGTTGGAGATCATACTCTCGGATGACTGTTCGACAGATCGGACATTTGAGATTATGCAGGAGATGGCAGAGGGCTACAAAGGCCCGCATCGAGTTATCGCTCTCAAAAATGACCCCAATCTTGGGATTGGTCCACATGTAAGCAGCATCGTGGCACAGGCTAACGGAGAATACGTCGCCTTCGCGGCGGGAGACGATATCTCTAAGCCAGATCGCGTACAGTATGCGATGTCAATTCTCATCCCCTTTTCTGAAAAGGATGGAGAGAGCAGAAAATATTCATTTTTATCTTCGCTAACTTTGATTGACCATTCGGGTGATGTTTTTGCACATAGGAGCGCCCCTCCCACGAGTTCTTTGTCTAAAAAATCAAGCTTACCAAGCAATATGAGGTTGTTTGGGTTAAAAGATCTTTTGAGCGGTTCCTTGCACACATCTGGCCCATCAAGGGTCATTCCAAAAGATCTTCACATGGTGTTCGGGGGGGTTAGAGAGGATTGCTTTACAGAAGACATTGTTTATTACTTTCGAAGCGTTTTGGCCGGGAGAGTTGTTTTTTCAAGTAAAAGTACAGTTCTGTATAGGAAGCATGATGCAAACGTTAGCGCACCTGAGGCCTTTTACGCCCGGCCATTTGATGGTGTCGCTGCCCAACTTCGGACTGATCTTAAAGTGGCAATTGATAAAGGCTTGTTGTCATCAATTGAAGCCAAGAAAGCTGCAAATTGGATCGACAACAAGGTAGCGTTTCGGAGTTTTTATCGAGCGAAAACAAATGGGAGCAGACCTGATTTTTCTGATTTTATTTCCATAATAAAGTCTTCTCATTTGTCCGCGCGGCGTAAATTTGGAATTTTAAGAGAGTACATAGGTTTACGATGAGTCACGCAATACCTAACCTTTTCATCCTCGGCGCACCTAAATGCGGGACCACTGCCTTGACTCACTGGCTAGCCTTGCACCCTGAAGTCTACGCCCCTCCTGCCAAGGAACCGCACTATTTTTCTACTGAGTATTGTTTGACGCCGGCTCGCTCTGAATACGCTAGGTTGTATCGAGACTGGTCTGTTGATGAGCGGTGGGCTTTTGACGCTTCTGTGTGGTCGCTTTTTTCGCCCACGGCAGTACCGAACATTATTCAAGAGCAACCAGACGCGCACTTCATCGTGATGCTACGTAATCCTCTGCAAATGATTCCCTCGATGCATCGGCAGCAAATCTTCAATGGAAATGAACTGGAGCCAGATCTTCGTTCTGCTCTCGCTTTGAATGCATGTCGCGCCATAGGCGAAGAGGCTTCTGTTTTAGCCGGTTATCCTCCAGATCACTTAGCCTATTACACTTCTTGTGCGCTTGGCTGGCAAGTTGATCGACTCAAGTCGTTGGTAAAGTCTGAGCATCTGCACTTTATTACTTACGATGACTTAGCCCGAGCGCCTGCGGCTGTTTTAACGGGTGTATTCCACTTTCTTGATCTTGAGCCACAATTGCCGACGTCGTTCAAGAAAATAAATGCGGCGAAGGTGAGGCGTTTCCCATTGCTTGATAGAGCATCGAAATCCATAGGCGATTGGAAGAACAAGCAAGGTATCACGTGGAGGTTAGGCGTTCTGTCTTGGCTAAGGAGTATAAACCGAAAGTCCCAACCTATTCCTCCGTTAACTGAAGATATCGTTACCGATATCCAAGAAAAACTAGCTGAAGATGTGCGTCTTTTGAGTAGCTGCATTGGTCGAGATGTGACTTTCTGGTTTGATGCTCCCACCAATTAGTTATTGATGTTTAATCAAAATATCTAGGTTAGCTAATTTATATATGTTTAAAGCTTTAATTATATGAAAGTCACTTTAGTCGTTCCCGATCTCCGCGGAGGTGGCGTAGAGCGCGTGCGCATTCTTCTGGCCCGTGAATTCATCGCCAAAGGCCACGACGTCGACCTGGTGCTGGTGCGCAAAGAAGGAGTGCTCCTGGGCCAGGTGCCGGCGGAGGTGCGGGTCATTGACCTACAGGCGGACCGGGTCAGGCAGGGGTTCATGCCCTTGGTGCGTTATCTGCGCGGGCATCGGCCAGATGCCCTTCTTGTGTCGATGTGGCCGCTGACAACGCTGGCGGCGCTGGCCGCGAAGATAGCGCGGTTTCGTGGGCGGGTGGTGGTGTCGGAGCATTCGGCGCTCTCTCGCTCCCCACAGAACGATGGTCGCTCCGGGTTCGCGCTACGCGCGAGCGTCCGTTGGATCCATGCGCTTGCAGATGATGTGGTGGGCGTTTCTGCGGGTGTGGTTGACGATCTTCACGGTTTGGGTTTGCCTGCGGACGTCGGTCGGGTAATCCATAACCCGGTTGCTATCAGTGACGAGAAAACGGTTGCGGACGGCTGGAATGATCACCCGTGGATGAAGAGCCCACCTTCCCAACGTTTGCTTGCGGTGGGCTCGGTCAAACCGGCCAAGGATTACCCGACGCTACTATCCGCCGTGAAAAACGTGGTCCGGTCCGGCACAGACGTGTCCCTGTTGATATTGGGTACCGGCCCGTTGCAGGCCGAACTGGAAGAACGCCGCCAAGCACTCGGGCTAGAGGGCCACGTGCACTTCGGTGGGTTCGTGCCGGACCCGGGGCCTTTCTACCGCGCAGCGGGGCTTTTCGTCCTCTCCTCCGCCTGGGAGGGATTCGGGAATGTCATTGTGGAAGCGCTGGCGGCGGGTACGCCGGTGGTCTCGACGGACTGCCGCTCCGGCCCGGCGGAAATCCTGGAGAATGGCCGCTACGGGCGGTTGGTGCCGGTGGAAGACGATGAAGCGCTGGCACTGGCGATTGGTGAATCATTATTCGCGAATCATGATCCAAATGCCTTACGGGTGCGGGCGGCGGATTTCAGTGTGGAAAAGATTGGCGAAGAATACCTCAAGGTGCTGAGTTCATGAGGTTGCGGCCGGTAAAACATGCTGTGGCTGATCGGGTGTCTGTATGAGTCTGTCTTTCAAGCAGCAACTTCGATTGAGGATCAGGGCAGTCGAGTTCCGCTTGCCGTTGTCACTAGAGAAAATGGCAGTCCGAGACGTGCCCGGGTTTTCGGGTGATCCATGGTTGCCCGGGGAACGGGAGATGGGGGTAATCTTCACCCATGTGCCTAAGTCGGCGGGCACCTCGATTGTTGATACGCTATTTGGCCAGAAAAGCCGTCATGTCCCGGTCCGCTTTTATTCGGTGGAAATATTCGCTCATGAGCTAGTTTATCCCCACCGTTCTATTGGTTTGCCCCAAGGGGGTATAGAACAGGGAAAAAATGAATGAAAGGCCAGAAAGTCTTCAATATCGGGTTTCACCGCTCAGGAACGACTTCTTTGCAAACTGCGCTCGAGGAACTCGGATATTCCGTTATCGGAATGAGAGATGGCGATTGGGACGCTTACGCTCGCGGGGATTTCCATGGCTTGCGAGAAACGGTTGAAAGCTTTGACGGATTCCGCGATATGCCTTGGCCGCTAGTTTACCAGTGGGCATATCACACGTTTCCGAATGCTAAGTTTGTTCTTACCTATCGCGATCCCGACAGCTGGGCCAGTTCCTGTGTGGGGAACTATAAAAATCGATACTATCGCATGTTTCCAGTTATTTACGGCTTCGAAGTGTTTCAGGATAATGAAAAATCCGCCAAAGATGTGTACTGCAGGCATATTGAAGCGGTTCGGGAGTTCTTCAAAGATAAACCCAATTCCTTTTTAGAGGTGGATTTTACTCGTTATTCTGAGTGGGATGATATTTGCCGTTTCCTCGGAGAGTCCATCCCAGACCGGCCGTTTCCCCATGCAAACAATCGGCCTAAGAAGCTTTATAGAAAAGTCTTTTGCCGCGTTCTGCGAGCCGTATCACCTGCGTACTACCGCCAGCTTGTCCGTGACAAGAAATAGCCCGAAGTGAGCGCCTCCGACAAACCAAGGGCTCTTTACCTCTCCTACACGGGCATGCTCGAGCCTCTGGGCCGTTCCCAGGTGCTGAGCTACCTGTCCCGGCTATCCGGCGAGTACGCGTTCACGCTGGTGAGCTTCGAGAAGCCGGCGGACCTGGCGGATGAGGACGCGGTGGCGAGCTTGCGTGCGGAATGCGCGAAGTACGGCATCGATTGGCACCCGCAGGTCTACCACCGCTGTCCGCGGTTGCTGGCAACGGCCTGGGACCTGCTGGTGCTGCTCTGGCAGACCTGTCGGCATTCTTTTAACCGGGATGTGCGGCTGGTTCATTGCCGCAGCTACATCCCGGCCATCGCGGCCTGGCTGTGCGGCAGGGTGACGCGAAAGCCGTTCATCTTTGACATGCGCGCGCTGTGGCCGGACGAGATGGTGACGGCGGGGCGCCTGGCTCGCGGCTCACTGACATATCGTGGCCTGAAATGGGTGGAGCGACGGTTGCTGCGACGGGCGGCCCGGGTGGTGAGCCTGACGCAGGCGGGGGTGGATTACCTGCTCGAGATCTACCCGGAACTGCCGCGAGAGAAATTCGAGGTGATTACCACCTGCGTGGACGTGGATCGCTTCCATGTGCCGGCAAAGCAGTGCAGCGGGATGACGCTGGAAGATCGCAGTCCCTTCGTGGTGGGCACTATGGGCACGTTGTTGAGCGGCTGGTTCTACCTGAATGCCTTCTTCGCGTTTTTCCGCGCAGTGAAACGGCTCCGCCCCGACGCCCGCATCAGTATCGTGACCCGTGACGATCATGAAAAGGTGCTGGAGGCAGCTTGGGAGGCCGGGGTGGAGCCCGACGAGGTGGACGTTTGTGCCGCCTCTTCCCGGGAAATGCCCGACTTGCTGGCCGAGATGGACGTCGGCGTTATGTTCTTTGCGCCGAAACCGGGAAGCGCGCCGACCCGGCTGGGCGAATTCCTGGCGGCGGGCGTGCCCGTGGTAGGCAACACGGGCATCGGTGACCTTGGCCGGCTGATCGAATCGTACGGGGTGGGCACCGTGGTCAACGACACGCAGGACCCGTCCGCACTTGACCAAGCCGCCCACGATCTGCTGGCGCGGTATGACGAAATCCTTGCTTCCAGTGCCTGCCGCCATGCGGCGGAGGATTACTTCTCCGTGGGGGAGGGGGCGAAGAAGTATCGGCATCTCTACCAGACGTTAACTGCTGAATCCGCTGGTGCGGAGACTGGTCAGTGAAGGTGACGCTGCTCTCCAAGTACAGCCGTCTCGGGGCCAGCAGCCGCCTTCGCTCTTTGCAGTACCTGCCGGCCTTGGAGACGGCGGGCATCGAGGTAACGGTGCGTCCGCTGTTCGACGATGATTATCTGAAAACGCTTTACGCGGGCAAGGGACGCGCGATTAGTTTGGTGGCCCGACGCTATGCGGTTCGCGCCCGCGATCTGCGGCGCGCTGTCGACGCGGATCTGTTGTGGGTGGAGAAGGAAGCCCTGCCATACCTGCCGCACTGGCTTGAACACGTCCTGATGCCACGCGGGGTGCCCTACGTGGTGGACTACGATGACGCGGTGTTTCACAACTACGACCTGTCTGGCCGCGCCTGGGTGCGGCGACTGTTGGGCCGCAAAATCGACCGGGTGATGGCCGAGGCGACCACGGTGATCTGCGGAAACGACTACTTGGCGGAGCGCGCCTGTGGCGCGGGCGCCCGGCGGGTCGAGTACCTGCCCACGGTGGTCGACGCCGAGCGCTATCCATTCGTGCCGCGGCCGGGGAATGCCCAGCCAGTGATCGGCTGGATCGGTTCACCGTCGACCCAACAATACGTGACAGAACTTGCGCCGGTGCTGGAGCGTATCGGCAAGAAATACGACGCGCGCCTGGTGCTGGTGGGAGCCCGCCCGGACGTGGCGGAGCGCTTCGGGGATCTGCCGGTCGAGATCGTGCCTTGGTCCGAGGATACCGAGGCAGAGCAGGTGGCATCATTTGATGTTGGCATCATGCCGCTGCTCGACGGCCCCTGGGAACGTGGGAAGTGCGGCTACAAGCTGATTCAGTACATGGCCTGCGGTAAGCCGGTGGTCGCCTCTCCGGTCGGCGTGAATGAAAAGATTGTCCACGACTGGGCTTGCGGACTGTTGGCGGGGAGTCACGAGCAGTGGTTCGAGGCGTTGGATCATTTGATCAGCGATACCGATCAGCGCCAGCGACTGGGTCGGCGAGGACGCGATGCGATAGAGAAGCATTACTCAATGCAGGTTCAGGCGCCACACTTGGCCAACATGCTCATTCAAGCTATTACTGAGACGAGTTGATCCCTGGCGTTAAAAAATCCCACTGCATCGGTCCTGATGTGTCGCGATCAGCGAATTGAGTTCGCCAGCCGCTTTGCCGGTCATGCAGAATCACGAGAGGTTTTGATGTTTCAAACTTTGCTGGAGGCGATCCGCTGATATGTGGCCTTACTGGCTGATGTTCCTATTGCCCTCGGCGGTTGCCCTGGGCGGTGGCTGGCTGTCACCGCAAAGCCGGTTGTCCCGACGGATCTATCGGCCGACCTATGCCTGGCTGGTGGTGATTGCGGCGCTGACCCTCTTTATCGGCTACCGCTATCAGGTCGGTGGTGACTGGGGCAGCTATATAGCTCACTTCCAGTCGCAATCCTGGCTGGATCTCTGGGATGTGCTGTCAGGAAGCGATCCGGGCTACTACCTGATCAACTGGTGGTTCGTGCGCAATGGCGGCGATATCTATGCCATTAACCTGGTCTGTGGCCTCATCGGCGCCGTGGGCGTCGCGGTATTCAGCCGCACGCAACCCCGCCCCTGGCTGGCGATGGCTGTCGCCATTCCCTACCTCGTCAACGTCGTGATGATGGGCTACACCCGCCAGGGCGCGGCACTCGGCATCGGCATGATCGGTATCGCCGCGCTGCTCCGGGATCGACCTCGCCAGTTCATCATCTGGGCATTGCTGGCGGCGACATTCCATAAATCCGCCGTCGTGCTGCTACCGCTAGCGGTACTCGGCCGGTCACGCAATCGGCTGGTGACCGGTGCCGGTGTGGCCGGTGTGGCAGTCGTCGCCTACTGGGTGTTCGTGCAGGACCAGTTCGACCAGCTCTACACGAACTATATCGAGGCCGAATACCAGTCCGCCGGCGCCCTGGTCCGACTCGCCATGAATGCCGTCCCGGCGGCAATCCTGCTGATCTGGCACCGCCGCTTCACACTGATCGATAACGAGCAACGCATCTGGCGCTGGGTGGCGCTACTCGCCATCGCGCTGCTGCTGGCCTTCCCCATCGTGCCCTCGACTACCGCACTGGATCGGCTCGGGTTGTTTGTGATCCCCCTCCAGCTCGTCGTGTTCTCCCACCTGCCGGATGTGTTCGGGCAATCCGGGCGCAGCAATCAGTTCTGGGTGTTGCTGGTGTTGGCCTATTACGCCCTGGTGCAGTTCGTCTGGCTGAACTACGCCGCCCATGCCTTTGCCTGGTTGCCGTACCAGTTCTATCCGTTTGTCGGCATGTAAAGCGTACGCGTGAAAATCCTCCTCTTCGCCAACACCGACTGGTACCTCTATAACTTCCGCCGATCCCTCGCTCTCGCGCTGAAAGCCGCGGGCCATCAGGTCTTGCTTGTCTCGCCGCCGGGGCTGTACGGGGCCCGACTGCAGGCGCTGGGTCTCGAGTGGCGCCCCGCGCCCATGGAGCGTCTCAGCCTCAATCCGTGGCGCGAGTTCCGGCTACTTGTTTGGCTGATCCGGCTGGTAAGGCGGGAGGACGTGGCGCTGGTCCATGGATTCACGATCAAGTGCGCGGTCTACGGATCGCTGGCGGCGCGGCTTGCCGGTGGCCGCAATCGGGTCAGCGCCGTGGCGGGTCTGGGTTATGTCTTCACCAGCCGATCGCTGAAAGCGCGCCTGCTGCGGCCGGTGGTCCGCCGTGTATTGCGGATCGCGCTGGGCGGACGACGCAGCCGGCTGATCCTGCAAAACCCCGATGATGCGGCGATGTTCCGCGAGGCACAGCTCATCGATAGCCGCCAGGTACGCCTGATCCCCGGATCCGGGGTGGATACCGAGCGGTTCCTGCCCGCCGAAAAACCGCCGGCGGGGGATACCTTCCGTGTCGTGCTCCCGGCGCGACTGCTCTGGGACAAGGGCGTTGGCGAACTCGTTGAAGCGGCGCGACTGCTTAAGGATCGCAACGTACCAGTGTCCCTGCTGCTGGCCGGCGAGCCGGACGCCGGCAACCCGGCGGCCGTCCCGGTTGAACAACTCCAGGCCTGGCAACAGGCGGGGCTGATCGAGTGGCTGGGGAATGTCGACGACATGCCGGCACTGTTCCGATCGGTGAATGCCATTGCGCTGCCTACCTACTACGGTGAAGGGCTGCCCAAGAGCCTCATCGAGGCAGCGGCATGTTCATTGCCTCTCGTGACCACCGATCAGCCCGGTTGTCGAGAGGTCGTGACCCACGAGATCGACGGCCTGTTGGTCCCGCCCCGGGATGCCAATGCGCTGGCCGATGCCATTGAGCGCCTGGCCAGTGATCCGGCGCTTTGCGTGCGCCTCGGGCACGCCGCCCGCCGGAAAGCCCTGGCGGAATTTGATGAACGCATCGTTATCGAGCGCACGATGGCCGTCTACGACGAATTGATTGAGGATTCATGACCACGCTGCAGAAAGCCCTAGCCGTTCTCACCGCCTCTGAACGTCGCCGTGGCGTGCTGCTGCTCCTGATGGTCACCACCATGGCCGCCGCCGAGATGGTGGGCGTGGCCTCGGTGATGCCGTTCCTCGGCGTGCTGGGCCAGCCCGGCGTGATCGAGTCCAACGCCGTCCTCAACTGGGCCTATACCACCTTTGGCTTTGCCAGTATCGATGCCTTTGTGATGTTCCTGGGGGCGGGGGCGTTCGGGCTGATCCTGGCCTCGGCGGTCTACCGCACGTTTGTCCACTACTGGATGAATCGCTTTATCGAGATGCGCCGTCACTCCATCGGCGAGCGCCTGCTCGAGACCTACCTGCGCCAGCCCTATGCGTTCTTCCTCAATCGCCATAGCGGTGATATGGCGAAGAACGTCCTCTCGGAGGTGGATCAGTTCATCGGCAACTTCCTGCGCCCGGGGGTGATGCTGGTGGCCAACGCCGCGCTGGCCATCGGCATTGTCGGGTTGCTGGTGGCGGTGAATCCGTTGCTGGCGCTGCTGGTCTCACTGCTCTTCGCCGGGATCTACTCGGTGATCTATCTCACGGTGCGGCGGCGATTGGTGCGCCTGGGCCGTGAACGGGTGCGCGCCAACCAGGCCCGCTTCACCACTGCCGGCGAGTGCCTGGGCGGCATCAAGGACGTCAAGCTGCTGGGCCGCGAGCATGCCTATGTCGCACGCTATCGGGGGCCGAGTACCGTCTTCGCCGGCAACATGGCTACCACGCAAACGCTCTCGCAGGTGCCGAAGTTTCTGGTGGAGTCGGTGGCCGTGGGCGGGATCATGCTGCTGTCGCTGGTGATGATCGCCATTGGCGGCGGAGTGCGCAGCGAGGCCTTCGGTGAGCTGCTGCCGGTACTGGGCCTGTATGCCTTTGGCGCGCTACGCCTGCTGCCCGCCGCTCAGGCGATCTATCAGGGCATCGCCCAGACCCGTGCCGGCACCGCCACCCTCGATGCCATCCATGCCGATCTCTGCGAGCGCGAGCACCTCGCCCCCATGGCGGCCCGGGCGCCGACGCCCCTGCACCCCGAGCAGGAGATCGGCTTCGAGGCGGTCACCTACCGCTATCCCAACGCCCCGGCCGATGCGCTGCAGGGCATTAACCTGGCCCTGCCCGTCGGCAGTGCGCTGGGGGTGGTCGGGACCACCGGGGCCGGGAAGACCACGCTGGTGGACGTGCTGCTGGGCCTGCTGCGGCCCACCAATGGTGCCATCACCGTGGACGGCGAGCCCGTCACCGATGACAACCTGCGCGCCTGGCAACGGGCGCTCGGCTATGTCCCGCAGGATATCTTTCTGACCGACGCCACGGTCACCGAGAACATCGCCTTTGGCATCGAGCCCGGGCAGATCGACACCGAGCAGGTCGAGCGCTGCGCCCGTATGGCCCAGGTGCACGACTTCGTCGTCAATGAAATGCCCGAAGGCTACGACACCATTGTCGGTGAGCGCGGTGTGCGCCTGTCCGGCGGCCAGCGCCAGCGCATCGGCATCGCTCGGGCGCTTTACCACAACCCCGACATCCTCGTGTTCGACGAGGCCACCAGTGCCCTCGATAACGTGACCGAGCGGGCCGTGATGCAGGCCATCGACGCCCTGCATCACCAGAAGACCATCATCCTCATCGCGCATCGGCTCTCGACGGTGGAGCGCTGTGACCAGGTGGTGCTGCTGGATCACGGCCATGTCGAGGCCTGCGGGACGTTTGAGGAGTTAAAGGCGGGGAGTGAGCGGTTTCGGAGGATGGCGAGTGGGGTTTAGGGAGTGATTAGAGGTTCGCACCTGTTGGCTATTGCTCGCTACTGTAACTCCTGTAACAGGAGGTATTAACGTGAAAAGTCGAAAGAAGTCTCGGGACGCAGTGGCCAAATGGGTCAAGCTTGGCCCTGGCGGTGGCTTGCAGGTGTCCCTCAAGGAGCTTGTTCAATCGGAGACAGGCCGAGCGGATCTGGAGCGAACGGAGACGCTTCGCCGGCATATGCAGCGCAATAGAGCTGGCTGATTTTCGGATCCGCCCTGATTGGTTTCGCCTTCCTGCTCGCGGCTCGCCTTGTCGTAGTAATTGCGGGTGACATCTGGCCCGAGTTGTCTCACTGGAAAGCGAATCTCGCCGATATTCCCTACCTTGGGGCTGCATCGCTGGCCTTGCTGCTGAGCGGAGTCCTGGTATGGCCGATTAACCGGTTGATCTCTCGGGACAGAGTGGTTGTCGAGAGGCGGATACACACAATTTGACATTCAATACTTTCTACACGGAAGCACTCGAACAGCTACGTCGAGACGACGAACACGTGGTCTCTTTCGACGAGTCGGATTTCCGCAAAGTAATACCGGTTGACAATATAATGACGGTTGGTTTTTTTGAGCCATCGGCGTACCTGAAATTTCAGGAGATAAATGATCAGACTGCCGAGTAGAATCCGGTGTTACTGATGGAGCTATTACTGGCTGCTATTGAGGCCTAAGTCGTGCGTGTAACAAGCAAGCGGCAGATCACCATCCAGCAGCGGCAACGCATCGAGGCCGCCATCCAATCAGTGGCCGGCAGTGCGAGACGAGCGAGGATGATGGGCAATCACGCGAATAGGAACCCCCATGACGCCTGAACTGCAGTTCGAGCACTATTTCTTCAAGCGGCTCCTGGTGGACACCCGTTTGCCGGACGGCGGACAGGCCCTCGACTTTGAGTACCCGCTCGAGGTGTCCACCGCCATCGAGCTCTATCCCCTCCTAGGTGACGAGAATCGCTTCCAGCTGCGACTGATCATCGAGCGCGATGCAGCGGATCTACCGCCCGGCGCCTACCAGGTTGAAGTCGAGGTTTACGGGATCTTCCGGGCATCCGGTGATCAGTCGCAGGCCGACAAGGAGAAGGCAGTGCGCCTCACCGGGGCACCGATCCTGTACGACGCGGCCCGCGAGCACCTGCTGGCCGTGACAGGCCGCGGCCCATGGCCTGCCCTGATGCTACCGATCGCGAGCTTTGTGCCGGAGGGCTCGGATAAGTCGACCTGAGACGGGCAGCGACTGGGCCGCCTAAACAGCAGGCGCAGGCAACCGTCCATCCACGAGAAACAGCTCGAGGGAGTAATGCTCCAGCGAGTGGTCCGCGAGACAGAGAAGGCGAACACCCTGACCGTCCACCTCGCACAGCCATTGCTGCGGGTCGCTGATGCCCGTCGACGCGAAGGCCTGGGGCTCGAATAGCCCGACATTCGTGCCGCCGGACGGATCACGGGCCGATGTGAACTCGAAGGCGAGTATCCCGGCGGCGCGCATCACGGCCCCCAGGGCCTGCGTCGGCCCGTAATGCTCGGAGTCGGTCAATGTCACCTGCCGCTCGGAAAAAGGGGTGCGCTGCAGCTGCAGGCCGCACTGGGTCCGACATCGAGTGCCGTAGAGCGTGTGCTCGCTGCGCACCGGTCGCTCGGGCGGTGCCAACATCCCCGACCAGAACACCAGGCGGTAATACGCCATCTCGGCGCGCGCCGTGTGCGGGCGATGGGCGCCGTAGAAAATGGATGGCTCATAGCGCCCCCCGAATCGTGAACCGTGCCTGAGCGGGGGGTGGCGGAACGGCGTCATCAGTAGATAGTGGAGACCGACACTCCCGGGCCGGATCGGTGGCTTGCTCGCCTCCAGTAGATTTTCCAGGAGGCTTTGTTCCTCCAGCGTATCGACAATGCTGTTCGTGGCGATTCGCTCCTGACTCCCAACGACACGATAGAGCCGCCCATAAATGGGAGTGACGTAGTCGCGGACAGTCAGGCCCTGCCACTGGACCGGTTCGGCCACCCTCAGACCTTGCCGCGGATGGCGTCGAGGTAATCGCAGACATGGACGAGACCTTCGATCGAACCTAATTGCTCAGCGGGCACGCCGCCGGTGTGGTGGTTGTCGGTGTGCATCCAGTGGCGCATGTGTTGGCTGTCTCCGCCCATGAGGGCATAGAGTCGTGCGCAAGCGCGACAACTGGCAACAGGAAAATGCCAGCGCCTTGGCAAGTTCGAATGCATACGTTGAGGCGAACGGCTTGCCTCTGGCTCGGCATCGCCGGTTCTGATGGCCCGTTTCGAACTCTTCAGGTGAGCCAGTCGGCGAATTCCGAGGCGCTGACGATCGGGATAGAGAATTCCCCTTTCACCGCTTGAAGGTGCTTGTCGCCGCTGACCAGAGCATTGGCATCGGCGACATCTGCGAGCAGCAGAAACATCCTGTCATCAGGGTCGTCGATCGCGGGTAGTGCTCGGCCGGCCGTCGTCACGGTGATGGTCTCTACCCATGGCAGATAATCGGCCAGCAGCGCTTCCTGTTCATCGGCCGACAGCTGGAATTTGGGGTAGGCGAGGACCCGAAGCAGCTCGGCGGCGGTGGCATGGCTTGCGAGTGGAATGAAACGCCGGGCCTGCCAACCCGTGCGCAGCCAGTCCGTACGCCTGTTTGAGAATAGCAGTGCCGAAACCAGGCAGTTGGTATCGAGCACCACGCGAGGTGTCGTCACGAGCGCTGTCTTGCCCAGCTAACGGCATCGCCAACATCCTGCTCATCAATGCCCAGCGCCTTGAGTTTTTCCCGCACGGCTTCGGCCTGTTGCAGACGCACGGGCGCTAGCACGATGCGACCTGCGTCAACACTCACCTCGTAGTAATCGGCGGCGCCGGTTGACTCGACGATGGCCTTGGGCAGCGTGATTTGATTCTTGCTGGTGCGTTTGGCGAGCATTTCGATCTCTCAGTAAGAAAACAAGGAATTAGTCTTTATTGGACTATAGGATCGCTTTTCCGCTGACACAAGGATGTTGCTGGTAGGCGATCTTCGTTGAAGGGTCAGTCGCCCCCTGCACACGGCGAGTGTGTATGCATCAATGTGTATAAATGATGTGCGAGGGGTTCGGTAGAGGGTTAACGGCTCCCGGCACGGAACTTTATTTGCGCTGCCCAAATACTGATTTACACTTCCCCCACATATCGAAACAGCAGGACAGCTGCCATGAAAAAAGGACTGCTCGCCGCGGGGCTGGCCCTCGCACTTATCACGCCCCTGGCGCAAGCCGATCAGGCGGCGGTCGACCGGCTTCGTGAGGCAGGATTCCCGCTGACCCCCGAGGCCGAGGCCGAAGTACTGGCCGCACCCGCCGATCAGGTCGGATCGGTGCTCTCGCGCCTTGTCGACCAGGCAGTTCGCGCCAATCCGGCCGGTGCTGGCGACATCGTGAGTAGCGCCGTGACGGCCGAGCCGGGTCAGGCTGCCGCCATTACAGCGGTCGCCGTTGCCGCGGTGCCGAACCAGGCCGCCGCTGTAACGAGTGCCGCTGTCACCGCCGCCCCGGATGCCGCTGCCGATATCGCTGCGGCTGCGGTTGGAAGCGCACCCGAGGCCGCCGACTCGATCAGGCAGGCCGCGATTAATAGTGCACCCGACCAGGCGGCTAATATTCAGGCGGCCAGCGGTGATGCGCAGAGGGAGAGCCAGCAGACCTCGCAGACAATGAATCAGGGCAACGCTAATCTGTCGGGCGACGACGTCAGCGATAATGTTGCCAGCGATAACTGACAGGCAGCCCAACCCCAAGCGACAAGGGATTAAACCGATGCAACGCTATCAATCCGGTGCTGCGCTGCTTGCCGCGGCCGCCCTGCTGACGACCGCTGGCACGGCTCATGCCGTCGACCCGATGCCCCTCAATCAGGATGGGCCGTTCGAGTTCATTCCCACGATCAAGGTCAGCCAAGGCTACGACGACAACGTCAACGAATCCGCAGATGGCGATGAGGAGAGCTCGAACGTCACCAAGGTCGCGCCGAGCTTCCTGCTTCGCGCCCAGGAGCAGGCGAATCGCTATCAGCTGCGCTACACGCCCAGCTTCCAGCGCTATAGCCACGACAGCGATGAGAATCGCGTCAATCATAACGCCGCCGCGACGGCACAATTGACGCTGGACTCCCGGAACCGCCTGGGGCTGGGGCTGACGGCCAATCGCAACCAGTCGACTCCCGGGGACTCCGAGGGCGACCCGGACGAGGGCGATATCAACGAGCGCCTCGCGTTCAACGGTGACTACACCTTCGGCGCCCGCGGCGCACAGGGCCAGATCGAGCTGGACGGCGGCTACGTCTGGAACCGCTACGCCAATAACTTGACGGGCACCGCCAACAACCAGTCCGAGGAATACGACAGTCCCCGGTTCGGGGCGAGGTTCCTTTGGCGAGCGAGTCCCAAGACCCAGCTGTTCGTCGAGGGCCGTTACGCCGACTTCAACTACACCTGGTCCGAAAGCAGACTCGACAGTGAAAACCTCAGCGCCTCCGTCGGTGCACGCTGGCAGGCAACCGCCAAGACCTCCGGCAGTTTCCAGGTAGGCCGCCAGGAAAAAAGCTTTGACGATGCCACCAAGTCCGATGAGGACGTTAATAGCTGGCAGGCACAGGTGACCTGGAGCCCCGAGACCTATTCCTCGGTGACGCTCGCCACGGCGAATACGCTGGAAGAGGGCAGTGAGGCATCTGCCGGCAAGAGTCGTGAGAACGCCGTTGAGCAGACCACCTATTCCATCAACTGGGATTACGCCTGGAGCGGTCGGGTGAACACCAACCTCGGCTACAGCCTCCTTGAGGAAGATTCCGTGGGCGGCAATTTGGATGGACAGAGCGAGGAGACCGATACCGTGACGGCCGGAGTCTCGTACAGCTTCCGCCGCTGGCTGGACTTCGGGTTCGAGACCCGGTTCAAGGACAATAGCGCTGATGTCGGTGACGGCTACGACCGGAATACCTACTTCCTGACCGCCACCCTGAGTCTGTGAACCGCAACAACCTGACGGAGGAGCGCTTCACCTTGGCGCAATCCAGGCGCGCCCTGTGCATGTTGATGGCCCTACTGCTGGGCCTGGTCAGTATGTCCGCCGCACAGGGCCAGAACGCGAATGACCGTTACCGACTGGGTTCTGGAGATGTCATCAGCATTCGGGTATTCGGCGAGGAGCAGCTCAGTTTCGATCGGCTCCGTCTGAGCGATGCGGCGACAGTGCCCTATCCTTTCCTCGGTGAGGTCCGGGCCAAGGGCCGAACACCGGTCGAGCTCGAGCAGCTGATCACCGAGGGATTGAAGGGCGACTACCTCATCAACCCCCGCGTCACGGTCAACGTTATCGAGTATCGCCAGTTCTACATCAACGGCGAGGTCGAGGATCCCGGCGGCTATGCCTTCCAGCCCGGCATGACGGTGCGTAAGGCCATCGCGCTGGCGGGCGGCGTCACGGATCGCGCCTCGACCAATAAAATGTTCGTGACCCGCGAAGGCGACCCCGAGGGACGCGAACGATCGGTCGAGCTCGAGACCCGGCTACGGCCCGGCGACATCCTCACTATCGATGAGAGTTTCTTCTAGGCATGGCGACGAATAACCCGGGAACGGCCCAACCCGATGACGATGACGTCATCGATCTCCGCAAGCTCTGGGTCACACTCATGCGCCACAAGTGGGGGATCATCACGCTCCCGCTGCTCGTGGCCATGCTGGTCTACCTGTATGTCTCGACGCTGACCCCTATTTACCGGGGGACCAGTACGCTGCTGATCGAGTCCGATCGCGGTAACGTGGTGGGTATCCAGGGCGTCGATTCCATGGCGGCCGGTCGCGAGTATCTGCAGACGCAGTTCGAGCTGCTCAAATCCCGCGGTCTCGCCGAGAAAGTGGTCCGCGACCTGAACCTGACCGATCATCCCGAGTTCGATCCCGAGCAGCAGGAACCGCCGCTGATCGATCTCGCCGCGCTCACCGACTGGCGGGGCTGGATACGCGCGATCGGCCTGGACGACATGATCTCGGTGACGCAGCCCGAGGAGCTGGCACCGAACGAGCTGACCGACGAGCAACGCTTCGAGCGCGTCGTTAGCGCCTTCCGGGGTCGCGTCACGGTCGAGCCGCGGCGTAACACGCAGCTCGTCGACATCCAGGTGGAAATGGCCGATCCCCAGACCGCTGCCGAGGCGGCCACCGCGCTTGCCAATGGCTACATCGAGCGCCAGCTCCAGGCCCGCCTCGACATGACCGAGCAGGCCACCGGCTGGATGAGCGATCGCATGGCCGAGCTCAAGGAGCAGCTCAAGCAGTCCGAGCGCAAGCTGCAGGCCTATGTCGAGAAGGAGGACCTGATCGACATGGACGGCGTCACCACGGTGGAGGGCTCGGAGCTCAGCCAGCTCAACAGCCGCCTGGTGGAGGCCCGCCAGGCACTGGCCCGGGCGGAGAACCAGTACCAGCAGATCGCCGATGTGACGGATGCCAGCTGGCGAGAGCAGGCGACGGTGCCGGTGGTCCGCAGTAACAAACTGGTCTCGGATTTCCTTGCCGAGGAGGCTCAGGCGCGCGCCAAGGTGGACGAGCTCTCCCAGCGTTATGGCCCGCGGCACCCGACCATGATCGAGGCGCAGAACGAGCTGAACTCCGCCACCGAGAGCCTGCGCAACCAGGTTCGGCAGGTGGTCGCGAGCATCGAGCAGAAATACGAGCTGGCCCAGGCCGATCTGAATTCGCTGAAACAGGCATTCGAGAACAACCGCGAGGCGATTCGCGAGGTCCAGAGCAAGGAGTTTCGCTTCCAGGAGCTCCAGCGCGAGGTGGAGACCAACCGCACGCTCTACAACACCTTCCTCAATCGCCTGAAGGAGACGACGGCGACCGCGGATGTCCAGGACGCCAACGCCCGTGTGGTGGACGACGCGGTGGTGCCGCGCGGCGCGGTCAAACCCCGCAAGGCACGGATTACGCTGATCTCGGCCGTCCTCGCCCTTCTGGGCTCGATTGGCCTGGCGTTGCTGCGCGAGCAGTTCGATAACCGCGTCCGCGGTAGTGGCGATGTCGAGGACAAGCTCGGCCTGCCCATGCTCGGCCTGCTGCCGCTGCAGAAAAAGCGTATGGAGCGTAAGCAGATCGCGCGGCTCTACTCCTCCGATCGGGATCGGGCCTTCTCCGAGGCCGTGCGCACCATCCGGACCGGTGTCGTGCTCTCGGGACTGGATGATCCCCACAAGATTATCGTGGTGACGTCATCGACGCCGGGCGAGGGCAAGACCTCGCTGGTCTCGAACCTCGGTGCCGCGCTGGGGCAGATGGAGCGCGTCCTGGTGCTCGAGGCGGATATGCGCAAACCCACGTTCCGCCGGATCTTCGATTTCGACGACGACCGGTTCGGGCTTGCCGATGTGGCGGCGGGCAATGCCACGAGTGAGCAGGCCATCCAGTCCTTCGACGGCATGGATGTCATGGCCTGCGGGACGCTGCCGCCCAATCCGCTGGAGCTGCTCTCCACCCGGCGCTTTACCGAGCTGCTGGAGAAGCTGGCGACGCAGTACGATCGCATCATCATCGATGCGCCGCCGGTGCAGGCGGTCAGCGACCCGCTGGTGCTCGCCACGCAGGCCAGCACCGTGATCTACATGGTCAAGTCCGACGCCACGCCGGTGCCGCTGATCCGCAAGGGCCTCGAGCGCCTGGCGGAGGTCAACGCGCCGCTTGCCGGCATCGTCCTCGACCACGTCGACGTCAAGAAATCGCGTAAGTACGGCTACGGTTACGGCTATGGCAGCAAGTACGGCGCCGAGGGCTACTACGACTACTACGGCTACAGCAGCGCCCAGCGCTGAGTGCGCACGGCATGATCGATCTGCATAATCACCTGCTGCCGGGTATCGATGACGGCGCCGAGGACATGGCCGAGGCACTGGCCATGGCGCGGCTGGCCGTGGCGGATGGGGTGACGCACCTGGTCTGCACCCCGCATATCCACCCCGGGCTCTACGACAACACCGCCGAGGGCATCGACGCGGTCCTGCGGGACTATCGGCAGGCCCTCGACGCGGCAGGGGTCGACCTGACCGTGACGGCGGCGGCGGAGGTGCGCTTCGGTCTGGAGGTAATGACCGGAGCCCAGGCGGGGACGCTGCCCCTGCTCGGCGAATGGGAGGGGCAGCGGGTCCTGCTGCTGGAATTCCCGCACACGGAGATCCCGTTCGGCGCCGAGCGACTGACGGAGTGGCTGATCGCCCGCGATATCCGCCCGATGATCGCCCACCCGGAGCGTAACCGCGATATCGTCAATGACCCCGGCAAGCTCCGCCCCTTCCTCGAGCAGGGTTGCCTCACACAGGTGACGGCCAGCGCCCTGACCGGGCAGTTCGGGCCGGGGTCGCAGTCCCGAGCCGAACAGCTGGTGAGCGAGGGCGCGGCGACCTGTCTGGCCTCGGACGCGCACAACACGGGCAACCGGCCGCCGTGCCTGTCCCGGGGCGTGGCCGCCGCGGCCGCCCTGATTGGCAAGGAAGCCGCTACCACGCTGGGACGCGACAACCCCTGGCGCATCGTGGCGGGCAGCTTCACCGCCGCCGCTGCAAGCTGAACGCCGCGTCGATGGATCAGACCGCCGGGCGCGTCCCCATTCGCCTTGCGGGCGCCGGGCTGATCGCCGTTGGCCTGATCGTCGCCGTGCTGGGCGGTCTGCTACTGCTCTCCGCCGCCAATGCCCATAACGCCCAGCGCTTTCTGAGCGACTGGGCGAAGACCGGCCGGGAGCCGGCGCCCGAGGCCTTCGCCGCCGCCGAGTCGGCCGCCATCCAGGCTATCCGTCTCTATCCCGGCGCGACCGGCGAGGGCTGGGACCGGCTGGGCCGCGTCTATGACTGGGCGCACTGGCGCCAACCCATCGCCGATCAGGCCCTGCCGTCCACGCCCATCCGCCCCGCCCGCATCCTCGCTGCCCCCGTCGGTGCCGCCGGCGCCGATGACCCGCGCACGACGCGGCTGCGGGCCCTCTATGCCCATCAACGGGCGGTGGAGCTGCGTCCCCTCTGGCCCTACGGCATGGCGCGGCTCGCCTTTGCGCGGCTGCGTGCCGGCGGGACTGGCGAACAGCTCGATAGCCTGATCCGGGAGGCGTTCCGGCTTGGGCCCTGGCGGCCATCGGTCAATCGGCGGCTGACGGAGGTCGGGCTGCTGGGCTGGCGCTGGCTGGAACCCGAGACGCGTGATGTGGTGCTGGAGAACGCCCGCCGGACGGTGCGCTTCAGCAAGTCGGACGAGCGCTGGGTACTGAATCTCGCCGAGGCCACCGGCAAGCGCCTCCTCATCGAGACCCTGGTGCTGCCATGAGGCTGGATCGGGCGGTAATCGCCGGGGTGCTGGCGCTGCTGGTGTGGATGCCCGTGCCGCTTGCGAGTAACCGACCGGCCTCGGCGGCGTTCATCGTGCTGGCCGTGGGCGGGCTGCTGGTGTTGTGGGGGGCGCATCTGCTGCGTGATCCGCTGCGTCAGTCGTGGCGGGCGGTGCGCGCCGGCGTCATCCCGCTGGGCCTGTTGCTCGCCGTGCAGGGGTGGGTGGCCGTGCAGTATGTCGGCGGGTTGAGCAGCGATCCGGGGGCGACCATGGAGTACCTGGCGCTGGGGCTTGCCTACACCGGGCTGTTTGCGCTGGTGCTGGGGGTCTTTACGACCCGCAAGCGGCTCAACTGGCTGCTCGGCGTGCTTGTGGTGAGCGGGACGCTGCAGGCGTTCTATGGCGCGTTGCTGGTGCTGACCGACTTCAGCTGGCTGGCGATCGGTTCGGACAGCGGCGGGGTGGTCAGCGGCACATTTGTCAATCGCAATCACCTCGCCGGCTACCTGGAGATGACGCTTGCCTGCGGGATCGGCTGGATGCTCGCCCTGCGCGAAGACCGGGATTTCCGCTGGCATCACCTGGCGGAGCTTCTGATCGGGCCGAAGGCGCGGATCCGCCTGGCGCTGATCATCATGGTGATCGCGCTGGTGATGAGTCATTCGCGGATGGGCAACACGGCGTTTTTCTCGAGCCTGATCATCATGGGCGGGCTGTTCACGCTGGCGACGCCCGAGCACCGCGGCCGCAATGCGCTGATCCTGGTGAGCGTGCTTGTCATCGATGTGCTGGTGATCAGCCAGTGGTTCGGCCTCGAGGAGCTCCAGCAGCGCTTGGCCGATACGCGCTTCGAGGACGAAGTGGCGATGGTGGAGGACGATTCCGGGGCGACCCGCGAGGTCGTGGTGCGCCGCGAGAATGTCGATCGCGATGATGTGTTTGCCTATGCCTTACCACAGTGGCGCGAACGTCCGGTGGCGGGCTTCGGCGCGGGGACATTCGAGACGAGCTTCCAACGCTTCCCCGGCCGGGATGTCACGGCGCTGTTCGACCATGCCCACAACGATTTCCTGCAGTTCGCCATCGAGTACGGGGTGGTCGGGGTACTGCCGCTGGCGGGGTTCGTGGTGTTCGCGTTCTACCGCGCGCTGGCGCCGGTCTGGCAGCGGCGGTCGCTGTATCGCAGTGGTGTCGGGATGGGCGCCGCGATGGGGATACTGGCGTTGATGATCCACAGCAGTACGGATTTCAACCTGCAGATCCCGGCGAATGCGGCGACGTTCGTGGTGCTGTGTGCCATCGCGGTCCTGGCGAACGCCCATCATCGGGGGCATCGTCGGCCTTCGACTTAATCGTGGTGGTCGGGTTTTGTCATCGTTTCCCAACTCCTTGCACATCGCCTATACACACTGATCGATACGTATTGGTCGTGTGCAAGCGCTCGGGGAAAAGGGTTCAACTCCTTCCATTACCCGATCCCGGTTGCCTGATAAGCTGCGCCGATGGATTCAAATAGGAGATCTCATGCCCGCCTGGCTGTTGCTGATCGGCGCGGTCACCATGGAGGTGATCGGTACGACCGCGCTCAAAATGTCCGAAGGTTTTTCCCGGTTCTGGCCGAGCGCCACGACGGTCGCGGCCTATATGCTCGCTTTTATCGCGCTGGGGTTCGTGTTGAAGCGCATGGAAGTGGGCGTGGCCTATGCGATCTGGGCCGGCCTGGGGACGGCGATGGTGGCGATGGTCGGCGTGTTGTTCTTTGGTGAGTCGATGGACTGGATCAAGGCGAGTAGCCTGATGTTGATCGTGCTGGGACTCGTGGGGTTGAACCTGGCGGGATGAGGCCCGAAGTCATTCGGTGTGTGGCACTGCGCGCTTGGGTGAAAACCCGAACGATGTTACATTGAAACTGTTCTAAACAAAGCGCCAAGGCGGCGCGGAAAGGAGGTCATCATGGCCACGCCTGCAATCAATATTGGTATCGAAGAAAACGCCCGCGTCGAGATCGCCGACGGCGTCAGCCGTGTGCTGGCGGACAGCTACGCGCTGTATCTCAAGACCCACAACTTCCACTGGAACGTGACCGGTCCGATGTTTAACACCTTGCACATGATGTTCGAGGAGCAGTACACGGAGCTGGCGACGGCGGTGGATGAGATCGCCGAGCGCATCCGGGCGCTGGGCGCACGGGCGCCGAGCAGCTTCAGCGAGTACTCGCGGCTGACCTCCGTTCCGGAGGAAACCTCGACGCCGAACGCCCAGGATATGATCCGTCAGCTGGTGACCGATCACGAGATCGTGGCCCGGACCGCCCGCGAGGTGTTTGTCACCGCGGACGAGGCCCACGACGAGCCGACGGCCGATCTGCTCACCGAGCGTATGAAGCTCCATGAGAAGACCGCGTGGATGCTGCGGAGCATGCTCGAGTAAGGGCTCTGGGTCGGGGCGCCCGGCCCTAGGTCGGGCGACTCGGTTCTGGCCAGCCTCTCCCCTGGCCAAGGCAGGTTGGCAGCGCGCCACCATGCTCAGGCGCGCCGGTCTAGTCACCCCATTCCGGTAAAAACCAGCTCGATCGCTCCAAGGATTCGGTCGCCATCACCCCACAGGCTATCGACTCTCTCGCCGAGATCGCGCCGCGCGATTCCCGCCATCTCCGAAATCGTGAGAACCAGGTTTGCCCCCGGGTCGCAGTCCAGATCGACGCGTAGGTTGAGCTGGCCGATGACCTGTCCGCCATTCAGCGCGTGGTAGATCGGTGCGACGACAACGGTGTCGAGTCGTTGCAGAACGAAGCTCTGCAGGCAGACGACGTAGGGCGCGTTGCGGTCTTCGAAACCGCGGTTTACGAGGTGGACGGCGTAATCGGACGGTGGGGTTCTCAGCATGGGATGGGTGCCTATCGGGTACCTGTCGGGTGGCTATCTATCGGGTGCGGGTGCCGAAAGTTGGGATCGTGCGACTTTTCACCCGGCGGTTGTAGGCGGCGATATTCTCGTCGTTGGCCTGGTGCCACGCCTCGATGCGGGTGGGGACAATCACCTCGCGCAGACGCGCCTCGAGCTCGGCGGAGAGATTCAGGTCAAGCGCTTTGGCTTCGTCGAGCAGGTCCGGGTCGACGGTGACGTTGATGCGTTTTTTGGCCGGCTTGGGCATGAAAGCTTCGCTGCGCGGGAACATGCGTGATTGCTCCTCAACGGATGACGAGGAAACGCTAGCAGGGCCGGGCGGTATCCCGGCGGGACGCGGGGTTAGCGGTGGTGATTGACTGACGGGTGGTCTGTGAGCTTCCCGCTGTTGGGGGCCGTCCGTTGTCAGCTCTTCCCGACCCTTTGCACACGCGCTATACACATCAATGGGTGTGTATTGGCCGTGTGCAAGCCGCCAGAGATAGGTAAGAGCTTCTGATCCGTTCGCATCCCGGCCCGATTGGATTTACCCAGGTTGTCGCGTGAATGCGGAATGCTTCCGATCTGGGATATTGATTCCACGCTATCGGGGAGGGCGCGGCGGAAACCATGTCCCACTTAAGTGGAAAACGCACATGAAAAGGCGTGGCTTGCAATCTAGTCCGGATCGGCTGGGGTAAAAGCCCCGTGATCAGAGCGGTCGCTTCTTGACCTATGCTCCAAACGAACCCCCGTTCTTGTGTGTCGGGGGCAGCGAGATGAAATCTATGCGGAGAATTGGAAATTTATCCTGATGATCCGCGACAATGGGCAGTGGCAGTGGCAGTGGCAGTGGCAGTGGCAGTGGCTAGGGCACCTTCCAGTGGGGCCTCTACCTCGCGGTGGTAGCTGATCCGATTATTCTGAAAAATATTGAGTGCTACTGAGACTGCCTAGGTTCTGCATCGAAAGCTTACAGACTACTTGGCAACCGACACCTGAAAAGGAAAATTCAGTGCAGTACCGTCCCGAGATTGACGGCCTTCGTGCGATTGCTGTTCTCCCCGTTATCCTCTTCCACGCTGACTTGTCCCTGCTCTCCGGCGGCTTTGTCGGCGTCGATATCTTCTTTGTCATCAGCGGCTACCTGATTACCACCATCATCTACCAGGAGATGGTTCAGGGCCGGTTCTCCATGTGGCGTTTCTACGAACGGCGCGCTCGGCGCATCCTTCCCGCCCTGTTCGTAGTCTCACTCGCCTGTATTCCCTTCGCCTGGCTCTGGATGGTGCCAAACGAGTTCAAGGACTTCAGTCAGAGCCTGGTCGGTGTGGCGACCTTCACCTCCAATATCCTCTTTTGGCGGGAGAGCGGATATTTTGCCGCTGCCGCCGAATTAAAGCCCCTGCTGCACACATGGTCACTGGCGGTTGAAGAGCAGTTCTACATTCTCTATCCGCCGCTGTTGCTTGCGCTCTACCGCTTCCTCCCGAAAGCGCTATTTTTGATTATCAGCTCAGGGGCTCTGATAAGCCTGGGTCTCGCCCACTGGGCTTCTTCGGCGCACCCTAGTGCCAATTTCTACCTGCTGCCCTCGCGTGGTTGGGAGCTCGGCATTGGTGCTTTGGTAGCGATACATCTCCACCGCCGGCGAGCTGCAGCTGCGTCACAAGAAGAGGTTGGTTTCAACAGTGGTGCGCCTTTCTCCCGCTCGATACGGGAGATCGCCGGTATTATCGGTCTGGGCCTGATCGCCTACGCCATATTCGCCTTCGACGAGACCACTCCCTTCCCGAGCCTCTGGACGCTGATCCCAGTCATTGGCGTTGCGCTGATCATTCTCGCCGCTGATCGCGACACCCTGATCGGACGCTTACTTGGTCTTCGTGTGCTGGTTGGTGTTGGTCTGATCAGCTACAGCGCCTACCTATGGCATCAGCCGCTGTTTGCCTTCGCACGTATCCGGCTCTTTGAGGGCGTGCCAGATGGGGTCTATTGGGCGCTGATCGTTGCTACCTTCGTATTGGCCTACCTGACATGGCTTGCCGTTGAAGTGCCTGCTCGCAAGCGACTCAAACTGCCTCGACCCAAAATTCTCTCAGGTGCCGTCGCCGGTCTTTTGGCGGTCGGCATTGTCGGGGGGATGGGCTGGATAAAGGGCGGTCTTCCAGACCGAAATGCTCCTTCTGGATTGAGCTTTTCTCAGATCGACGCCTCTGAAATGACCGAGGTTAATCATGGGCTCAGCAGCACCTGCGAAGGATCGTTTACTCTGTCGCCAGAATGCCGCACAGGAGAAAATCCCTCGGTCATGGTTTGGGGTGATAGCTATGCAATGCATTTAATGCAAGCACTGACCTCCAGTCAGGCTTCGGAAACTGTCGATTTTATTCAGTTTACGAAATCTGTATGCGCCCCCATCTTCGACTTGGCGATTACAGACCAAAAACGTGGCCGTGCATGGTCGGAGGGATGCATAGAATTCAACAGTCAAGTAAATAAATGGCTGCAAGAAAATTCCAGTGTTGAATATGTAATCATGTCGTCCCCGATGGGGATAATATCCAGCAATACCTATGATGATAGCGGAAATCTACACCCAACATCCGATTCCAAATCTATCGTAATGGAAAAACTAAACGAAACCGCTGATTACATCAGGAGTGTTGGTAAAACGCCTGTTTTTGTTGCTCCCCCTCCCAGAACTGGTGACAACCTTGCTCGCTGCGTCATTGGAAACCTTGTTTTCGGCAGCGGAGAAGGATCAGAAAATAGTTGTAGCTTCTCTCAAGGGGAAGTTAGCTCGGGTCATCAGCGTGTCACCCAGTTTCTCCATAGCTCTGAGCTCGACATGGCGGTAGTAGATCTATCAGACTATTTGTGTAATCAAAGTGGATGCAAAGCAGCTGTCGGAAAAACAAATATCTTTCGTGATTCCGGACACCTTTCCCATGCCGGGTCAGCACTTGTCGGTCGAGAAAGCAATCTTCTGGGTGCGGTTATGGCAGCGGCCGACAGCTATGCTGTAAATGAAGAGACGACGCATTAGGGTCCTCTCGCGATCTATGTGGGTAGACGGGTAGCTCGATTGAGTAGACGACGATCGATCTTATTGATACGTCGCACCCCCAAAATTCTGGTAATACCGAGATGGGGGGTCGTTATCCTAGCCCCGCCCGAAAAAGTTTATTTACCGCTATCTTTTGGCTGCTAATAGGGAGAGGTAGTGGTTAAAGATTCCTTTCACAACCACTGGCAGACGAAGTGTGGGCTTTACGGGATATACGGCTGGACGGGCTTGCAGATTATGTACACCCGGAACGCTCCAAACGTCGTAGTCGCGTTGTTTTCGGTGAAACTGCTTCGGTCGGAATGTGACGTCCTTTGATTATGACAATCAATACGCCTGTCGTAAGGCTGGTATTGCCGCAGCATATCGAATTTATATTGACATTGGCAGCGTGGCTCGAAGTTTTTCACAGGTGGTGTCATCATCTCTCTCAAACTCTTTGCACACTCCCCATACACATCCATCAGTGTGTATCCACAGTGTGCAAGCGGTCGGGAAGACCTGACAGTGCTCCGCCGATCTCAACGCGCCCCAGCGCCCCGGTGACCCTGCGCCTCAGCGCCCCACGCTACGCTACACACCGCATTGCCGCTCTCCGATATTCCAAAGCCGAATTTCCATATCGCCAGTTATTCGATCAATAACCGCCCAAAAGCGTTATGATCGCTGCACATCAACGTCACACATGACGCAAAAACAACGCAAGGAGCACCCGCCACCATGAAGCTCGAGACCAAGGCCATCCACAGCGGCTATTCACCGGATCCCACCACCAAGGCCGTCGCTGTGCCGATCTACCAGACTACGTCCTACGCCTTCGACGACACCCAGCACGGTGCCGACCTCTTCGATCTGAAGGTCGAGGGCAATATCTACACCCGCATCATGAATCCGACCAATGCGGCGCTCGAGCAGCGCGTGGCGGATATGGAGGGTGGCATCGGTGGACTGGCCGTGGCCTCGGGCATGGCCGCGATCACCTACGCGATCCAGTGCATCACCCGCGTCGGCGACAACATCGTCACCACCAGCCAGCTCTATGGCGGGACCTACAACCTGTTCGCCCACGCCATGCCCAACATGGGCATCGAGGTGCGATTCGCGAGCGGCGATGATCCGGCGGCCATCGAGGCGCTGATCGACGACCGCACCAAGGTCGTTTATGCCGAGACCGTGGGCAATCCCAACGGCAACGTCGTCGACATCGAGGCGTTCGCCGCCGTCGCCCATCGCCATGGCGTCCCGCTGATTGTCGATAACACCGTGCCGACCCCCGTTCTCTGGCGACCGATCGAGCAGGGCGCCGACATCGTCATCCACTCGCTCACCAAGGCCATGGGCGGCCACGGCACCACCGTGGGGGGCGTGATCATCGATTCCGGCAACTTCCCCTGGGCGGATCATGCCGAGCGGTTCCCCATGCTCACCGAGCCGGATCCCTCCTACCACGGCGTCACCTACACCGAGGCCCTGGGGGCGGCGGCCTACATCGGCCGCTGTCGGGTGGCACCGCTGCGCAACATGGGCGCGGCACTCTCACCCATGAACGCCTTCATGCTCATGCAGGGGATCGAGACCGTGCCGCTGCGCATGGAACGTCAGGGTGAAAACTCGATTGCGCTCGCCGAGCATCTCCAGGCCCATCCGGGCGTGAGCTGGGTGAAATACGCCGGCCTGCCGGACAGCCCGTACTTTCCGCTGGTGCAGAAGTACATGGGCGGGAACAACGCCGGGGGCATCCTCAGCTTCGGTATCAAGGGCGGCGAAGAGGCCGGTGCGAAGTTCATCGACGCGCTGCAGCTGATCGTTCGACTGGTGAATATCGGCGACGCCAAGTCACTGGCCTGCCATCCGGCCACCACGACCCATCGTCAGCTCAACGACGAGGAACTGGCGAGCGCCGGCGTCAGCCGCGACATGGTCCGCATCTCGGTGGGCATCGAGCACATCGACGATATCCTTGCCGATGTCGACCAGGCGCTGGCCGCGGCAGGGCTTTAGCGGTATGTCGGATCTCGCGTACACGAGCGAAATGCAGTGGAGCGGTGGAAAACCCCGGGGGTTGGACGTGACTCTCCCCGGTAAGTCGAAGCCTTTGTCCACGATGGTTGTCGAAGATCGCAGTTAATTGCGTGCTGCGATACCTTGGCCGTAGCTAAAGTATTTCGGGCTCCTTCATCGTAATCAGCGAATAAAGTCTTTTTATGCGCCAATCACGATACCGTCAAAGTATCGGGATTAGCGCATACTAAGATTGAGGTCATGATTATGAATGAGTTGGCACGCACGCCACGGCAGCTCGGCAACTTCATCCGCCGCACTCGGAAAAGCCTGGGGCTGACGCAGGCACAGCTTGGTGAAAAGGCCGGGCTGCGCCAGGAGACAATCTCCCTTATCGAGACGGGTAACCCGGCGACCCGATTGGATACGATTCTGAGGGTTCTGGCCGCTCTGGATCTGGAGCTCCGGGTTGCGAAGCGCTCCAGGGGCAGTGCCGCGGAGATCGAGGAGATTTTCTGATGTCCCGGTGCCGGCAATACATCCAATTGCGGGAGTAAGCTCTCGCCGACTCTATTGGGCCGCGATAGGGAAGGGCTTGATGATTGGTGGGTCGTGCAGGGTTCGAACCTGCGACCAGCGGATTAAAAGTCCGATGCTCTACCAGCTGAGCTAACGACCCGACAATCTGTAATGATACGGCGCGACCGGCTTTGCGGCAATACGAGGGCCCGCAATCCACCTCAGATCACGCGCTTGCGAATGGCCGAGGAGAGCTGCTCGAAGCCGAGGACGCAGACCAGGATAATCAGGATGATGGTCAGTGCTTCGTCGTAGTTGTACAGCTGCATGGCCGCGGTCAGCTCGACGCCGATGCCGCCGGCGCCGACCAGTCCCAGGGTCACCGCCGAGCGCAGTGCCTTCTCGACGCTGAAGAGACTCGTCGCCGTCATCGAGGCCAGTGTCTCGGGCATGATCGCCCCGCCAATCACGGATAGACGTCGCGCGCCTGTCGAGGCGAGCGCCTCCGACGGCCCGGGATGGACTTCCTCGATGCGCTCGGAGAAAAAGCGGGCGGCGAAGCCGACGGTATCCATCACGATGGCCAGCACCCCGGCCAGCGGCCCCAGGCCCACCGCGACTACGAAGATCAGCGCCCATATCAGGTCGGGGATGGTACGCATGGCGGCGACCAGGAACCGGGTGATCACACGGACGATTACGTTCGGCGTGGTATTGCGGGCAGCGAGGAAGGCGAATGGCACGCTCAGTATGACCCCGGCGGTCACGCCCACCAGGGCGATATAGAGTGTCTCCAGCATCGCCCAGAAGATGACGTCGAGGTCGTTCATCGCGGGCGGCAGTGCTCGGCCGACGAAATGCACCAGGTTGACGGCACCGCTGGCGAGGCGCGCCGGCGTGATCTCCATGACCAGTACGCCCTGCACCAGGAAGGCCAGGAAAACCACCATGATGATGAGCCCGAACGGCGACGGGCGTCGGAATCGCCGTGGCGGCGTCAGATCGGAGTTACTCTGAGAGCGATCCATGGGGCCTCCGTTCAGGCGGTTTGATCGACGGCGACAGGAGCGGCGGTGACGGGGGACGGGTCATCCACACGGACTACCCCCTGATAGAGGGCATTCATCGCCGATGGCTCGATTCGGGCATGCCTTTCATCGAGCTCGATACGTCCCGCCTTCATGCCCACCACCCGGTCGCCATACTCGCTGGCGAGCTCCAGCTGGTGCAGCGAGCACAGCACGGTCATCCCGCGCTCGCGGACGATCTCCATCAACAACTCCATCACCCGGCGTCCTGCGCGCGGATCCAGGCTGGCCACGGGCTCGTCGGCCACGAGCACATCCGGATCCTGCAAGAGCGTGCGGGCAATCGCCAATCGTTGCTGCTGTCCGCCGGATAGCTGGCGGCAGTCCTGCCCCGCGTGCTCCGCCAGCCCCACCCGATCGAGACAGGCCATCGCCTGATGACGCAGTTCAT